>CAYVYM010000019.1:0-50906 GCA_964455705.1 uncultured Rikenella sp. | reverse complement strand
TGTGGCCCGTGACCTGGCAGAGAAACGCCGGCAGAAGGATTATTTTTTTAAAGTCAAAAGTCAAAAGTCGAAGTTTGAAAGTTAAAAAGTAGAAAGTCAAAAGATAAGAGTCTGAAGTTAAAATTCGACTTAGCTCAATATCCTTTATGACTTTAAGGATTTTATGACTTCAAGGACTTTATAGACTTTAAGGACTTTATGGACTTTAAGGACTTTAAGGACTTTAAGGACTTTTTTCTATTCGTATTCCTTGAGTATAGTCCTGACATCATCGGGAGCAACCCTTCCGTAAGTCTTTTCACCTACGAGCACCACCGGTGCCAGGCCGCAGGCTCCCACGCAGCGGAGGCTCGAGAGTGAGAACTTGCCGTCACCGGTAGTCTGCCCGACCTGTATCGCCAGCTCCTTTTTGAATTCATCAAGCACCTTCTCTGCTCCCCTGACGTAGCAGGCCGTACCCATGCAGATGCTGATGGGATGCTTGCCTTTGGGCGTCATTGTGAAGAATGAGTAGAATGTTACCACGCCATACACCCTCGCAGTTGATATATCCATTTTATCAGCAATAACCTCCTGCACCTCTGCCGGAAGATAACCGAAGTGCTCCTGGGTTTTGTGAAGTACGTTTATCAGTTCCACCGAATCATTATTGAATGAGTCACATATCTCGTTGATCTTATCAACATCCTGTTGTCTCAGTTCTATCTTTATACTTGACATCTCTTTGATTTTTATGTTAATAATTCAGATCTCACTGCTTGATGATGATCTTCGCCTTCCTGTCAAAATAATGCGTATGGAGCAGGTGATGCGCCTTTTCGCTGTTAGGCTCTCCAAGAAACTCTTCATAGAGCTTGATGATATAAGGATTCTCATGTGATACCCTGATGGGTTTGTTTTTGTCCTCCTCGTAAAGAGCCGTCGCTCTCGCCTTCAGTATTGATGAGTCACCGTGGTGCAGAGGTTGCCCGCCTCCGCCGATACATCCGCCCGGGCAGGCCATGACCTCAATGGCGTGGAACTTTGACCTTCCTGCTCTCACTTCGTCGAGCAGTTTGCGTGCGTTGCCCAGGCCGTGAGCAATACCTATGTTCAGAGGGAATCCGTCAAAGTCAATAGTTGCCTGTCTTACCCCTTCCATGCCTCTTAACTCATCAAAGTCGAGGCGGCTGAGCTTCTTACCGGTATGGAGAACATAGGCAGTGCGAACTGCTGCTTCAATCACTCCGCCGGTATTGCCGAAGATGACACCTGCACCGGTTGATTCACCCAGTGGCTTGTCGAAGTCCATATCGGGCAGGTTGTTGAAGTCGATGTTAGCCTGCCTGATGAAATGAGCCAGCTCTCGTGTAGAGAGAGAGAAGTCAACATCAGGATTGCCATCTACGGAGAATTCCGGTCTCTGGCTTTCATATTTTTTGGCAAGGCATGGCATGATTGATACAACCACCATATCCTGTCTTTTAACATCGATCTTACCGGCGAAGTAGGTCTTGGCTATTGCTCCGAACATCTGCTGGGGTGATTTGGCTGTTGAGGGAACATCCTTCAAGTCAGGAAAATTGTGTTCAAAGAAGTTGACCCATCCCGGACAGCATGATGTCAGTATAGGGATATTTGCATCTCTGTCACCCTTCAGGAACCTGCCCAGCCTGTTAAGCAGCTCAGTGCCCTCCTCCATGATGGTGAGGTCGGCTGCGAAGTCGGTATCGAATACATAATCGAATCCAAGCTCTTTGAGTGCCGCAACAAGCTTCCCTGTCACGAGGGTACCGGGTTTCATTCCGAACTCCTCACCCAGGGCTGCGCGTACTGCAGGAGCTGTCTGCACCACCACCGTTTTGGCGGGGTCAACAATAGCGCGGAGTACATCGCGGGTATGATCTACCTCTGTCAGGGCGCCCGTTGGGCAGACGGCAACACACTGACCGCAGTATGTACAGGGTGAGTATTCCAGGTTCTGCTCAAAGGCCGGAGCAACGACTGCCATGAAGCCCCTGTTGACGGCAGAGAGGGCGCCAACTGTCTGTACTTCATTGCACATCATCTCGCAACGGCGGCACATGATGCACTTGTCAAGATCACGGATGATAGAGGGAGAGGTGTCTTTCCTGTAGGTAGACATCTCCGCTATATCCTGGCCGGGTATCTCCCTGATACCAAGTCTGTTGGCCATATCCTGCAGTTCGCAGTGACCTGACTTGGGGCAGATGAGGCAGTCTTTCGGGTGGTCGGAAAGGATGAACTCCATCACCGTCCTGCGGGCATTCAGAACCCTGGGAGTGTGGGTGCGGACAATCGCCCCGTCATCGCATTTGGTAATGCAGGCCGGAGAGAGGTTTCTGCGGCCATGTACTTCGACGACACATATCCTGCAGCCGCCGGGTTTGTTTTCAATATTCAGGTCATGAAGCTGCATGTGGCAAAGTGTGGGAATATCGATACCCATTTTCCCTGCAGCAGTGAGAATTGATGTACCCTTCTCAACTTCAACCGGTTTGTTGTCTATTGTCAGTTTTATTGTTTCCATCTTCAGTCTCCCTCTCATTAGTTGATAAGCACAGCGCCAAATTTGCATTTCTCGAAGCAGGCGCCGCATTTGATGCATTTCTCCTGGTCAATGAAGTGCGGCCCCTTGCGTTCGCCGGTGATTGCGTTGACGGGACATCCTCGTGCGCACGCCGTGCAGCCCACGCACTTGTCGACGATGATGGAGTACTTCATCAGGTCGCGGCATGACCCGGCAGGGCATCTCTTTTCAGTCACATGTGCCACGTACTCATCCATGAAGTTAACCATGGTTGAGAGCACAGGATTGGGTGATGTCTGGCCCAGACCGCAGAGCGAGGTATCCTTAATTACATTGCACATGTTCTTCAGCCGGTCAAGATCGGCCATTGCGCCGTTACCCTTTGTGATATGTTCGAGGAGCTCATGAAGCCTCTTGTTTCCTATCCGGCACGGTGCACACTTGCCGCATGACTCTTCGACAGTAAACTCCAGGAAGAATTTTGCGATTGACACCATGCAGTCGTCCTCGTCCATTACTATCATTCCTCCTGAGCCCATCATTGAGCCTGCTGCGATCAGGCTGTCAAAGTCGATGGGAATATCCAGGTGATTTTCTGTAAGGCAGCCACCGGATGGGCCTCCTGTCTGTATGGCCTTGAACTTCCTGCCGTTCTTTATGCCACCGCCGATTTCGAAGATGATTTCGCGGAGGGTAGTTCCCATAGGCACTTCAATAAGGCCTACGTTGTTTATTTTACCGGCCAGAGCGAAGACCTTTGTTCCTTTTGATTTCTCAGTACCGATTGATGAGAACCATTCCCATCCCTTGTTTATTATCACCGGGACGCTGGCAAAGGTCTCAACATTATTTACGTTTGAGGGTTTGCCCATGAACCCGCTCTCGGCAGGGAACGGAGGCTTGTTGGTAGGTTCGCCGCGTTCTCCTTCCATGGAATGGATAAGAGCTGTCTCCTCGCCGCAGACGAATGCTCCGGCACCGTATCGCATCTCAATGTCGAAGCTGAATCCGGTTCCCAGGATGTCACTACCAAGCAGGCCGTATTGACGCGCCTGGTCTATAGCAACCTTCAGACGCTGGATGGCCAGCGGATATTCAGCCCTTATATAAATAAGTCCTTTGGATGCTCCTATGGCATAACCGCATATGGCCATTGCTTCGAGCACGGAGTGCGGGTCGCCCTCAAGGACAGAGCGGTCCATGAATGCTCCCGGGTCACCCTCATCAGCGTTACAGACAACATATTTCTGATCAGCCTGGTTTTTTGATGCTATCTCCCACTTCAGTCCTGTTGGGAAGCCGGCGCCTCCGCGTCCGCGCAGCCCTGACTTTTTTATCTCGTCAATGACGGCGGCAGGAGTGAGTTCCCCGACGCACTTACCAAGGGCAGCATATCCCTCACGGGCTATGTACTCATCAATGTTCTCCGGGTTGATGATTCCGCAGTTGCGAAGTACAATGCGTATCTGCTTGCGGTGGAAACCTAATTGCTTTGAGTCGTTTACGGGCTCTTTACTTTTACGATCACTGAAAAGCAGCCTCTGTACCACCTTACCCTTGATCACATGCTCGGCCACGATGACCGGAGCATCTTCGGGCCTGACCTGTACATAGAATGTGTTGTCAGGCATCACCTTTACAACCGGACCATTCTCACAGAAGCCGAAGCAACCGGTCATTATTACTTGTACCTCACCGGCGAGGCCCTTTTCTTCAAGTTCCCTCGTCAGGTTCTCTGCTATGAGACTGCTTTCTGAGGCTCGACAGCTGGTACCGCCACAGACAAGAAGGTGCATTCTGAATTTTGCCATTACTCTTTTCCTCCCTGTTATTAGTCTATTTTTTCATAATTAACCGGTATTATCCCCTCAACCAGTTCCCCGTTCTTGACATACTTCTCAATGATCTCATCGGCCCTTTTCCTGTCTACAAAACCAAAAACGACAGCCTCCTGTCCGGAGAGTTGCACCTCTACGGTGGGTTCAGCATAGCAGTAACCCATGCAGCCTGTCTGGGTTACCACGGCTCCGATACCTCTCTTGTCCAGCTCATCTGCAAAAAAATCCATTATCGGTCTGGCTCCTGATGCGATGCCGCAGGTGGCCATGGCAACCCTAACCTGAACGAGTCCTTCCGGGCTGTCGCCCCTGACTCTCAGATCAAGTTTGGCCCGTGCTTCTTCACGAACTCTATTTAAGTCTGCCAGTGATTTGAGTTTTTCCATTTCAAGTGATATTTTATGCTGTATTACCTGTTTTCGAGTAGATTGTGTCGCGAAATTACCCCAGATTAGTTACTAAATTCCTAATATTTGTCATATAGTCTTCTGAGATTATTATCCCAGTTGTATTCAACCTCCTGCCAATCAATTCCGGCGTAAAGATAATAAATAATGTTATTATAATAACAGTGTTAATAAAATAACAGAAAAAAAGATTGAATTATTACTATTAATTGATTTAGTCGTTTATTTAGTTGAAGATCTGATATTTGCGAATTCTGAACCAGGTTTCCAGGTTGGCCTGATATTACTGGTTGTAATCCTCCATGCTACCTCAAATATGGCTTTTGCATCTTCTTCAATACCATCAAAGTTCATTGCGGGGTAGTAATTGTCGGCAGGTTTATGGTACATTTTTGTGAGGTATTCCCTCTCTCTTTCGGCGGCCCACTCTTTCCCGGACTCCCTGCTGTCGCAGTTGCCTCTTGCAAAGAGTGATGGTACTCCGATGAGTGCGAAAGGGAAGTGATCTGATCTGAAGTACATTCCTGTCTCAGGATTGGGGTCCGGCATGAGGTAACGGCCCTGTGCAGCTGCAGCCTCTGCAAGCATATCATCAAGGTCCGACTGGCCGTAGCCGGTTACCATGATATCATTCATCCTGCCGATGGGGAGCAAAAGATCGTTATTGAAGCATGCGATGATATTTTCAGGTTCAACGGGAGGATTTGCAGCGAACCATGATGATCCCAGCAGTCCCTGCTCTTCGGCTGTCGGGAACAGGACAATCACTGACCGTTCCGGACGATTTTTCATTGAGGCAAATGCCTCCCCGATCTCCAGAGCCCATGCCATTGAAGTGCCGTTATCCACAGCGCCGTTATATATTGAATCACCGTTTTCTGCTTCACCGATGCCGAAATGGTCCCAGTGTGCGGTGACAATCACGCATTCTTCAGGGTGTTTCCTGCCAGGCAGGATGCCTGCAACATTTACCGAGCTGTTTTTCACCTGGCTGTTCATGAGCTTCATGGATATTGAAGAGCCCGTTTCAAATCCCACAAAGCCAGCCCGGCATGCCTGGTCTCTCAGTTTTTCAACATCATAACCCTCAGCACTCATTATCCGTGATGCACTCGCAGCACTGAGCCATCCGGTCACAGGGCATGGGGTTATATCTCCCTCAGCCAGTTCCATATACAATCCGGGAGAGATGGAGCTTTTCCTCGGGATTGAGTAGTCATAGCCTGCGCCTGCAGGCTCGTGAATTATGATTACTGCCGCAGCACCCTGCCTGGCCGCCTCTTCATACTTGTAGGTCCAGCGCCCGTAGTAGGTCATCGTGCGACCCTTGAACAGGGTTGTGTCACCAGTATAGAGTCCCGGGTCATTGACCAGTACGACTGCGCATTTGCCCTTGACGTCAACACCGGCGTAATCATTCCATCCGTACTCGGGAGCCACGATGCCGAATCCGCAGAAGACAATGGGTATCTCATCAAGCACAACAACCTGCTTCATTGAGGGTGATTCGATTGCAATGTCATCAGGGGCTGAGAGCTCAATTCTTTTCTTTCCGGAGGAGACAATCACCTTTCCATCGACTACAGTGGTGATCTCCACCATTGGCACCTCCTGATACCAGCTATCGCCGAAGGCAGGCCGGAAGCCAATCCTCTCAAGTTCCCCTGAGAGCCAGGTTACGGTTACCTCCTCGCCGGGAGTGAATGGTTTTCGTCCCATGAAAGAGTCTGCTCCCAGGATTCTGGTGTATTCTCGCAGTTCATCGGCGGTAATGGTTTCTGAGGCTCTTCTGAGCTCATCGCCGCCGGCACAGGAGGTGGCAAGGATAAACAGGGCTATCAACAGGTAGATGAGGTTTTTCATTCTTCGGTATTATTAGCTGAGGTACAAAGATTTATTATTACTTCAACGGCCTTTTCCATTGATTGAAGTGGTACATACTCAAACCGCCCGTGGTAATTATGTCCGCCTGTAAAGAGGTTTGGGCAGGGGAGGCCCATGAATGAGAGCCTGGCGCCGTCAGTACCACCTCTGACAGGTTTTATTATTGGCTCAATACCGGCCTTGCGGTATGCCCTGACGGCCTCTTCCACGATGTGATAATTGGCCTCAATGATCTCCTTCATGTTGAAATACTGGTCCCTGAGGCCAACGATTACTTCGGCTCCCCTGTGTCTCCTTTTTATTTCCGCGGCAGCGTCGTTTAGAATCTTCTTCCTGTCACTGAACCTGACCAGGTCATGATCTCTGATGATATACTTCATGACGGTCTCTTCGACGCACCCACTGATGTCATAGAGATGGAAGAAGCCCTGGTAGCCTGTGGTGTGCTCTGGTCTCTCCCCGTGGGGGAGGAGGGCATCAAGTTCCCGGGCAAGCATGATGGAATTGATCATGGTACCTTTTGCTGTACCAGGGTGTACACTGCGACCTCTGACGGTCACGGTGGCGACGGCAGCATTGAAATTCTCATATTCCAGCTCACCAATACCGCCGCCGTCAAGGGTGTAGGCATAGTTGGCACCGAAGGCCCTGACATCAAAGTGATCAGCTCCCCTGCCAATCTCCTCGTCAGGGGTGAAAGCGATTCTTATCGTCCCGTGCTTCATCTCCGGGTGTGCCACAAGGTACTCCATGGCCGTTACTATCTCTGCAACACCTGCCTTGTCATCCGCTCCGAGGAGAGTCATCCCGTCAGAGGTTATGATGGTCTGCCCCCTGTAACCGGCAAGCTCCGGGAAATCTTCCGGCGACAGGATAGTCAGGGGATCCTGGTTAAGTACAATATCTCCTCCGTCATAGTCAGTGTGTACTAATGGATTGACGTTTCCCGACGGAGCCTCCGGACTGGTATCCATATGGGCGATAAAACCCACAACGGGGTGTTTTGACTGCGTATTCGCAGGAAGTGTTGCCATTAAATAGCCGTTTCCGTCAAGTGTTACGTCAGAGAGCCCGGTCTGTTCCAGCTCGTGCTCCAGCCGCTCAGCGAAGAGCATTTGTCTGGCAGATGAGGGTGATGCAGAGTTTGCTTCATCAGGACTGGTGTCAAAGCGGGCATAATCAAGAAACCTGTTCAGGAGATGTTGCATCCGTAATCTATTGGTTCATAAGTTAAACTAAGCTCATGGTATCGGGAATCAGGGGATCGTCCGTCTGGGTGGCAGTTCACTTCATCTGAGAATGAGATTTCCCAGCAGTACCCTTCCGCTCTTCCAGTATGCCCTGAAGTAGGGGTCGTCTGAGAGGTACACCACTGTTCCCTTGCCTATGCTCTCCGAGGCAATGACACCTGTATTCTTCACCTTCTGCCGGAACTTGTATCCGGCAAAGCCTGCTACGGGCTGATTATCGGTAATATACCCGATGTTGGCACCCTTTTCCAGGTACGGCAGACCTTCGTTTCTCTTCATCATGAACCACTCCTTTCCCATCCCGAATGCAAAGGGGTGGGTCTCGTCAAGCCGAACCCTGAATATTGCTCCTGCGGACCTCTCCGTTGCAGTTATCCGGCGCTGGTCTTCATATTTCCTGAGGAGTGTGGTGTCATTCGCGGTGTACTTTATGCTTTTCTTCTCCTCAGCCTCCTTTGCTTCAAAGGCCTTTCCCAGACTGGTGGTCTTCTCCGATTTGAAGAGCTCAATTGCGCTCTCCATGGCAATCACCCTTCCTCCGGCGGAGATAAAGGCCATTATCTTCTCTTTTGACTCCGTGAGTGTTCCTCCGGGTAGTATGATTACATCGTAATCGGTAAGGACGGCATTTTTAAGGTTTGAGCCGTCTATCACCGTCACCGGGTATTCAAGTTCCCTCTCCATGAAGTACCAAATCTCCCCGAATGCCTGTGATGTACCCTGGCCACCAACGAGTGCGATCGCCGGCCCGTTTTTCACAGGCGAGTAGTCGGAGCCCAGGTCCTTTCCCGATGTAACCATGCCTCCGGCAAGTTTTTGTGGTATCACGCCACTGGCGGCAGCGGCGGCACTTACTTCTGCATCAAACTGCCGGCTGTTTCTGTTATCTCCGCGTGCCACTATGACCGATCCCCGGCTGAAGGAAGTGCCCTCTGCAGTGAAGGGCTTGAGCGAGAATCGAACGTTTAGTCCTGATCTGTACAGTTGCGCCATGAACTTCAGTTCATTGAAGCCGCTCATCGGGGCGGCGTAAGCGTAGGGGCGCAGGGTGTCGGGCAGTACATCTTCAGTGACCGCTGCTTTTTCTTCAGCATCGGCTAAGGGCAGTCTCTCCTCTGAAGCGTAGGCCTCGACGTTGTAGACGTAGGGTAGTGCCCAGGCCGTGAGGTCGTAACTGATTGAATCAGATGACTTTGATTCCGGCTCGAATAATACCTGCATCAGCCTGCTCTGAGGCTGGTATGCACTTACAATGATGTCAGTCTTCTCAACTGTAAGGCTTCCCGGCCTGCCAGCCCGGTAGTCCCAGGCGGAGATCTTCTTTCCCGTGACACGCGGGGTGTCATACCTTATCTGGTTGCTGGCAAGCAGCTGTTTCAATGATTTTATGGAAGCGGCGTCAGCGGTTCCCTTGATAATGATTGTTTTGTACTTTGAAGGCGGTTTCTGCATACCGCTACGGAAGAATTCATAAAATTCCCTGAGAAGTCTCTCGCGGTTCTCATCTGCGGCAGAGAGCACGGCCATGGATGCGAGGAAGTGACCTTCAACGCGTTGTGTCAGCGTAAGGGTGTCAATGTCATCACGCCGTAGCAACAGGCCTGCCTGAGCACCGCCACCCTGTTCCAGGGTATAGCCGATGGCGCCGTTGAATAGTGGCCATGTGTCACCGAAACTGGGACAAAAGAGATCAAAATTATCTTTGGTGTAGTACAGACGATAGGTGGCATCAAACAAGCCGGAAGCCTTCTTCCCGGTGAGAGCATGGAATTCTCTCTGCCAGGGGGTGATTACCTCATGCCACGGCTCTGCGCCAGGGGGAAAGAAATAGGTGCTGCCTGATCCCATCTCGTGGAAGTCGGCATGAACATGAGGCATAAACCTGTTGTAGAGCTTCATGCGGGCCTGTGTCTCTTTCTGCACATGCCAGCTCCAGTCGCGGTTGAGGTCAAACAGGTAATGATTCAATCGTGAAGAAGGCCATCCCTGGTTATGTTCCCAGGCGTTGGGGTCACTGCTGGGCGGCCACCCCTTTGCTCTTAAATACCTGGAAGTGAAGAGATCGCGTCCGTCAGGGTTCTGGCACGGATCGATGATGATGATCATATTCTTCAACCATTCACCCGCACCATCATACTCCTCAGCTACCAGTGCATGGAGCACCTTCATCGAAGCCTCAGCCCCTGCCGGCTCAGACCCGTGAACACTGTAAGCAAGCCAGACAATGGGCAATGATTCAACTTCCGGACTGCCTTCAGCCAGCCCTGTGCGCCTAAGGTTCGAGAGCCTTATCTGCTCAAGCATGGCAAGGTTTTCCGGGGATGAGACGATACAGACACTCAGGGGCCGCCCTTCCCATGTCTCACCGTACTTCAGGTACACGGCCCGGGGGCTGGCATCAGCAACATGCCTGAAATAGTCTGTGACAGTATTCTGAAAAGTGAACTGCTCGCCCGGCGGGTAACCCAGGAATTGTTGAGGAGACTTCAGTTCCTGGGATGCAAGAGTTACCGTTACCGCGGCAGCAATGAAGAATGTGAGAAAGTATCTTTTCATAGGAGAGGATTAACAGATGTAAATATACATTTTCGAATTCAGATTGCCGATTAATCAAAATTTGCAAACCTCAAACCAGATTTCGCAATAGAGAGGCGATCCGCCATCTGGCGGAGAAGCAGTCAGATTGTAGGGTAGGCAGTGGAATTTTCGATTTCAGATTTTCGATTATTTATAATCGACAATCGCAAATCGACAATCGCAAATACTTCAGACTTTAAGGACTTTAAGGACGTTCGACTTTATGGACTTTACAGACTTTACAGACTTTCGACTTGATTGTCAGATGTGGAACAGCCTTCCGAGGCTTCGACCCCGCTTCAGCCTGTAGTGTATGAAGATAAATATCATAGCTATAATGATAAGAGAGGCTGCAGTTACCACAGACCACTGAGGTGTAAATACCGACGCCACACGCTTGTCAATCAGGAATTCGATGATGACTGTAAAAAATGCAAGGGCAACCAGGATGGTTGCCAGCAGGTTAAGACCCCTGTACCTTGAAAGGGAGTTGAGGAATATCACTGCAACGGTCAGAAGGGCTCCTGATATTGCCATTGGGATACCGACGGCACCGGACCATCCGCTGTCACCGGTAAAATGGTCAGTGAGCCGGAGAAAGATAAGTGTTGCCAGGGTCATCACGGCAATTATAAGATATGGTTTGCCTCTGAGGAGGTATGCCCCTGACACCAGAGCAATAAGGTAACCGATGCTTGTTGTGGTGGCAAGTGACCACGACATGCCTTTGCCGAATACGGCATCAATAGCGATTGTGATGATAACTCCTGATACAAGTATCAGCATAAATATCTCGTACAGGTGCCTGGAGTTTTGGATCCTTGAAAGCCTGAAGAGGTCGGCCGGAGAGGCTACCCTGTTCTTGTAGATATCTGACGGTTCACAGAGCGGACAAATCTCATTTCCTTCCCCGAGATCGACGCCGCAGTTTTTACATATTGACATTCCGGATGGATTTATTCATTTGTACGGAGTTTCACAGGCAGTCCTGCTGCTGTCAGCCTCTTTACGAAGCGGCTTTCAAGCTCAGGGTTGTCAGTGAGTGATCCAAATGTGATAATTGTATTTTTCCCCAGCGTGATCAACCCTCCGGTGATCTTTATCTGGCGGTGCGGGGGAGGCGGTGTAACAGACATGGCCTGCATCATTTCTGCCGCTGGTCCTGTCGGCACTACCCTTCCCATGTTAGTGATGGTGGTTGTAAACTGGCTGGGTCCGAATCTGTTATAGATAAACCGCAGCACCGGGCTTTTTATGAAAAGAGGGATGATCCGTATCAGGGCATTTTTTTCGCCTGACACATTCCGGCTGATGACTTGCCTGATCCTCTTTTCATCAGTCATCATCTGCATGGTGATCTTTACCTCCCTGAGGATCTCTTCGAATGTATAATGCCCCATGCGGATATCGATTGAAGGCATGGCAAAGAGGGAGAAGTTGCGGAGGGTATTCGCGTTATATCTTTTTCGAAGGTCGAAAGGCACCTGTACCCTTATGTGAGGTGACCCCGTTCCCCTTTCAAGCCTTAATTCCTGGAGTATGAATAACAGGGTGGATGCGAGGTATTCGGTAATTGTACACCCTGTTTCCCTGGCTATCGATGCCAGGTTTTCGGCTGGCAGTTCAAACGTCGTTACCCTGAAGCGTGGCACCTGACGCAGTGTGTATGGCAGGTGCCAGGCTCTGGCCATTATACCTGGATTCGGCATCCCCTTGCCGTAGTGCCTGGCAAAGAGGTCATCAGTGCTGTCAGGCATGGGACCATCCTTGACTTCGGGAAATGGAACCTCAGTTATGCCATAGGCATTATGGTAATAGTAATTCATAAGGGTTTTCAGGAAAAATATTGCTCCGCCGCCATCAGTCAGAATATGGAAAAATTCGACTGAGATGCTGTTTCCGCGGACAAGAATCCTGTAGACCAGCTCACCCTTCATGGTTCTTGGAAAGGGTTGACACCTGGGTCCGGCGTCGGCCAGTACCCTGGGTGTGTTCCCGTTGTATTCCAGGTAATACCAGAAGAAACCCTTGCACAACTCAACACTGAAGAAGGGAAAGAGTGCAGAGGCCTCCTTCGATGCTTTTTCCAACGCAGGAAGAATAACGGGCGATGTGAGGAATATCGTAATGCGGAAAACACCCGTCAGCTCTGACCCGGTGATGGCAGGATATATTTTTGCCGCATTGTCAAGCTTCATCCATTCTTTGGGTGGATGAATTTCCCGTTCTCTCCCCATTTTTCTCTGATAGAAATGTAAAAGTAAACATATCTTCCGGCTTTTGATAATGTGTTGCAAGACATCTTCGGGAGGAGCCACTCCTAACTTTGCTATATTTGTTAGCAATAAACCGAACATAATCACAAAATCATTATTATGAAACAGATGTTCATGTTTCTTCAGATCTCGCTGTTGCTGATCTCCAGCGTGACCCTTTCCGGACAGAGGCCAGGACAGGAATACAAGCCGGGTTTAATTAAGTGGATCGATGATAACCGCATGTTGATAAGGTTATACGATGATGAACAGAAGCCTGTAATCAGGGATGAGGCGAATCTAATCACAAAGGAATATGACTGCAGAACGGGTAAATCAGTGAAGGTGGAAGCGTACCGGACTGATATGCAGAAGCTGAGTGATCTGCTACCCGGGGGAGTCACACCGGGGCCTGACATGGCCGTTGCTTCGGATATGAAGTCTGTAGTAGTTATGCGCGACAATGACCTGTGGTACTATTCAGTCGCAAACCCTGAGGGCATAAAGCTGACCGCAGACCCGGAAAAAGAAGTGAATATGAGATTTGCCCCCGGCGACAGAAAGATAGCCTATACGAAGGAGAAGGATCTTTATTTCTATGACCTTGATCAGAAAAAGGAGACGAGGCTCACCTTTGATGCCACTGATAAAATCTATAACGGTTGGGCATCATGGGTCTATTATGAGGAGATTCTTGGCAGAGCCTCCAGGTATGCCGCATTCTGGTGGTCCCCGGACGCTGAACGAATTGCCTACCTGAATACTGATGACAATCCTGTTCCCATCTGGTACCTCAACAGGCTCGAGGATAGTGACGGTCCGCGTGGCCAGCTTGAGGAAGCACATTACCCAAAAGCAGGAGATCCGAATCCCAGGGTGAAGATGGGCATCGTTGAGCTCTCGACAGCCAGGACCACCTGGGTAAAGACTGACGGGGATATTGACCAGTATATTGCATGGCCGTCATGGACCCCCGACAGCAGGAAACTGATGGTCCAGGTACTGAACCGTGACCAGAACGATATGAGGTTTATACTCGCAGATGCGGCAACAGGGGATTTTAAGGAAATTTACAGGGAGACACGGCCGACATGGGTAGATTTCTTTGAAGATATCCATGTATTGAAAAATGGGAGCGGATTCATTGTAAGGAGCTATAGAAACGACTGGCACAATCTCTACTACTATGGATGGGACGGCTCTCTGAAGACTCAGGTGACCAACTTCAACTGGAAAGTCAATGAGATTGTCAGGGTTGACGAGGCCAGGAAAGAGGTTTATTTCAATGGCACCGGTCCGGAGGCGTTGGATAACCATCTGTTCAGGGTGAGGCTTGACGGCACCAGGCTTCTCCAGATGACAACAGGTGAAGGTTACCATTCAGCATCAGTATCACCCGGTGGTTCCTGGGCTCTGGATAACCGGACCAGCCTTGAGAGTCCCGGCGGGATAGACCTCATTGACAGGAAGGGGAAGGTGACGAGGAATATCTACCGGGAGGAGGAGCCTGAGTGGGATCCTCAGAAGCATCACAGGGTGGAGCTGGTAAGAATAAAAACCTCTGACGGTCTGTTTGACATGCCTGCCATGATAACCTACCCGGTTGGCTTTGACGCTGCAAAGAGATATCCGGTGGTCTTCACCATTTACGGCGGTCCGGATGCCGGGAGCATCAGGAACAGGTGGATGGGATACCAGCCCCGGTGGTACGCAGAGAACGGTATTGTCACTATAAATGTTGACCATCGCGGGTCAGGCACTTTTGGCAAAAAGGGACTTGATTACATGCACAGGTCACTGGGAAAGTGGGAGATTTCCGATTATTCCGATGCAGTGAAATGGCTCCGGGATCAACCATGGGTTGATTCTTCACGCATGGGCATAACCGGCGGATCATACGGTGGCTACGTGACCTGCATGGCGCTTACTGCAGGTTCGGAATACTGGACCCATGGCATAGCTGATTATTCAGTCACCGACTGGAGGTTATATGACAATGTTTATACCGAAAGGTACATGGACACTCCGGAACAGAATCCTGACGGATACAAGGATGGATCGGCAATAACACATGCCGGGAAGCTGAAAGGGAGGCTCCTGATACGTCACGGAGACATAGATGACAACGTACATTTACAGAACACAATATGGCTGGTAACAACTCTTCAGGATCTCAACAAGCCATTTGAAATGATGATCTATCCGGGTGAGCGTCACGGCTGGGGAGGACCAAAACGGGTTTTCATGACCAATGAGGGAAATGAATTCTGGCTGAAGAATTTCATTGGCAAGGAGGACCTTTAGGACTGAAGGCTATGGCTGCCAACCTCTTCAAGAACCGGCTCGCCTCAGTGCGGTCACTGATGAAAAAAAAAGCGATTGATGCACTCATTGTACCATCATCAGACCCTCATCTCGGTGAGTATGTACCGGACCATTGGAGGGTGATAAGGTGGCTGACCGGGTTCACGGGATCTGCCGCGAATGTGGTGATCACAAGGTCATTTGCCGGTCTCTGGACCGACAGCCGATATTTTATCCAGGCCGAAGAGCAGTTAAAGGATTCCGGCTTTAAGCTGGTGAGACTTAAGGTGCCTCACATGCCGGAATATATCGGGTGGATCGCTGATACAATGAAGAGGGGCAACAGGGTAGCCGTTGACGGGAGGCTGATTTCCGCAGGACAGATGAGCCTCCTGAAGGCATGTCTGGCGGAGAAGAGTGTGAAACTGACCCTGAAAGGAGACCTGGTGAGCCGGCTGTGGAATGACAGACCGTCTCTGCCAGCTGCAATGGCATTCTCGCATCCCGTGGAGTACGCCGGGGAAAGCCGCAGTGATAAGATCACCAGGGTGAGGCAGAGGATGGAGGTGATGAAGATTGATTATCATCTGCTCACATCATGTGATGACGTCATGTGGCTTCTCAATATCCGGGGCGCCGACATAACCTACAGTCCGCTTCTCCTTTCATTTGCCATTATCAGTGCCCGGCAGGTGTTGCTGTTTGCCATTGAGGAGAAAATACCTTCCGCCATGAAAGGTGAGTTTGATGATGACGGAGTGGTATTGCTCCCTTATGATATGACCGGGCCGGTTCTCAGCTCTCTGCCGGAAAAATGTTCTATACTGCTAAATCCGGCAACAACCTCTGCAGCGCTTTTTACGGCTCTGCCCGGGGGCGCCAGGGTCACCGGGGAGGTGAGCATTCCCACCCGTCTCAAGGCAATAAAGAATGAGAGCGAGATCAGGAATCTCATTGAGGCGATGATTCGTGACGGCGTGGCTCTCACACGTTTCTTTTACTGGCTTGAGAAAAGCATTGGCAGCGGCACTGTGACGGAACTGTCAGCCTCGGCGAGACTGGAGGCATTCAGGCTGGAACAGGAGAAGTGCACAGGGCCATCGTTTGCCACAATTGCTGCCTGGAATGGTCATGCGGCTCTTCCCCATTATGTGCCGTCACCTGAAACCGATACAGTACTCGGCACATCAGGTATCTTTCTCCTCGACTCCGGCGGACAGTATTACGGTGGAACTACTGACACGACAAGGACAATTGCCGTGGGTCTGCCTGATGATGATATGAAGAGGGATTTTACCCTGGCTCTGAAAGGAACAATTGGCCTTGCCACCGTTAAATTTCCTTACGGCACAAGAGGTTACCAGATTGAGGTGCTGGCCAGGAAGGCCCTCTGGGATAACGGTCTGAACTACGGGCATGGTACAGGACATGGTGTGGGCAGCTTCCTTAATGTGCACGAGGGCCCGCAGACAATAGGGTCAGCTGCCACCGGAGACCTGAAGACAGTGCTTGAACCCGGCATGGTCACATCAGACGAGCCGGCCCTCTACAGGGAGGGCAGGTACGGCTTCCGGACTGAAAACCTCATACTGTGCGTTGATGACAGTGAGACGGACCACGGCAGATTCCTTAAATTTGAGACCGTGACACTCTGCCATATTGACTCATCTCTGGTGGAGGTATCCCTTCTTGATGAGAAGGAGCTTAATTGGCTGAACAGTTATCATGAGAAAGTCTGGTCGGAGCTGTCTCCCGGGCTGGCGGATGATGAAAGGAGATATCTATGGGGAAAAACGCGCCCGATAAAAAGAACAGACAGGTAATCAGAATTTAACAACATATCAATGAGGAAGTTTTTTATTATTATCATCGCCATGACCGCCGGTTTGCTGGCTTCATGCGGAAAGGATCCCATGCCTCTCGGGGACAGGCTTTCAACCCTCCCCGGAGCCACAGTCACAAAGATCGATAATGATACTCTGTTCACTGAGGCTTACGAGATCAATATCTTTCAGCCTCTTGACCATAATAATCCCGACGGTCCGGGCTTCACCCAGCAGGTTTTCCTGGGTTTTGCCGGGGCTGACAGGCCTGTGGTTGTTGAAACCGAGGGTTATTCGGCAAGGTTCCGCAAAGGTGAGCTCGCCAGGATGCTTCAGTGCAACCAGATCATCATTGAACACCGTTACTTTGAAGATTCAAAGCCTGACACCATGCAGTGGAAGTATCTCACTACATGGCAGGCTGCAACCGACCAGCACCGGATAATAGAGCTCTTCAAACCGGTCTTCCCCGGCAAATGGCTTACTTCCGGAATAAGCAAGGGTGGACAGACCGTAATGTTTCACAGTTACTACTATCCAGACGATGTCAATGTTAGGGTTCCATACGTTGCTCCGCTGAATTTCGGGCCTGAGGATTCACGTTTTAAACCTTTTCTCGAGAATGTCGGGACACCGGGTTGTCGCCAGCGGGTGTTTGACTTTCAGAAGCTGGCACTGGATAAGTTTGATGTTTTGTTCCCCATGCTGCTTGCCTTGGCAGAGCAAAAGGGGTGGACCTTTAACAGGATAGGCGGGGCTGAGCGGGCTTATGAAATGACGGTACTCGAATACGAATTTGCCTTCTGGCAATGGGGCAGGGTACCGTGTGACTCGATTCCCCTGGACGGGAGTGACGAAAAGGTGTTCAGTCACCTGGCACGACTGGGAGACTTTAACTATTTCACAGATCAGGGTCTGGGTTACTTTGAGCCTTTCTTCTACCAGGCCATGACCGAGATAGGCTATTACGGCTATGATTTCGACAGGTTCGGCGGTCATCTGAAGCATGCCGGTGACGACGGCAGTCCGGAATTTCTTTTTTCAGCCCCGGAGGGGGTCACATACGATTATGATTACGAGTTCGCGCATAAAGTGGACGAATACATTAAAACCAGGGCCAGGAATTTCATTTTCCTCTATGGAGAGTATGATCCATGGTCTGCCACCGCAGCTGATCCGGGCAAAAACAAAAAAGTTGTGAAAATTGTCATGCCGGAGGGCTCTCATGGTACCAGGATAAATAACCTTCCGGACGAACAGAAAGAGCTTGTTCTTTCAAAGCTCGGGAAGTGGCTTGACGTTGTACCGGCAGACCTTTAGATACGGGTTAGTCGCCCTCTCATAGCGTCATTTTCAAATATTTAAATAAATTTGGAAATGTTAAATTAAATTAAATATCTTTGTATTGATTGGCAGTGCAGGTCTGATTTACTGACTTTGTCAACAATGGGCTAACCTGCTGATTTAGATATTTATATTAACATTTTAATTTATTTTCAGATGAACATTTTTGTAGCCAAATTGAGCTCTGTAACCAAAGCAGAAGACCTTCAGGAACTTTTCAGCAAGTTTGGAGAGGTGATCTCCGCAAAAGTTATTATGGACCGTGAAACCGGCTTTTCGAAGCGTTATGGTTTCGTAGAGATGGCAGATGACCGTGCAGGTTATGAAGCTATTGAAAAACTTAACAACTCAGAGCTTGATGGTAGTCAGATTATCGTCAAGAGATCTGAGCCCAAGGCAGAAAAGAAGCCTTTCAGACCGCGCCGCGATTTCCGCGACAAGGATCGTGAGCCGAGATACTAGGATGATGAAATTAAAAAAGAGAGGCCGGAATTTTCCGGCCTCTCTTTTTTAATGCTGTTAATAAACTGTATGCTAACCATGGAGAATCTGTGTCTGGGCCCAGTAAACGGCTGCACCGGCCAGATAACCGACCAGTGCCAGCCATGATATTTTCTTCATATACCAGATGAAATCAATTCTCTCGAGGCCCATGGCAGCCACACCGGCAGCCGAGCCTATGATCAGCATGCTTCCGCCTGTTCCTGCGCAATAGGCAAGAAACTCCCAGAACAGCCCGTCCTGCACGAAGTAACTGGCATAGACCGGGTCGGCAGCCATGCGAAGCATATCAGGGGTTACCACATCATACATGCCCATTGCTCCGGCAACGAGAGGAACGTTATCAACCACTGCTGAGATGGCTCCAATAGCCAGGTTGATCAGGTAGATGTCATGGAGCTTCTCGTCAAGCCACCCGGCAAGCAGACTCAGGTGCCCCGCACTTTGTAGGGCAGCGACGGCAGAGAGGATTCCCAGGAAGAAGAAAATTGTAGGAGTGTCTACCTTCTTTACAATGTTGTAGATAGTCAGTCTCTTCTTTACTTCATCCTCCTTGTTGCGGTGCATTATCTCTGATACCAGCCACAGTACGCCAAGTCCGAAGAGCATGCCGACATAAGGCGGAAGATGGGTGAGAGTCTTGAAGACCGGGACAAAAAGAAGCATGGAGACACCCAGGATAAGCATGAAACCTCTCTCAAACGGCGTGGTGAGGGCGTCTGACAGACAACTCTTGTCCGGTTTTCTGATCTCGCCGGAGACCATGAATGAAAGAATGGCAAGTGGCACGATCATGTTGACAAGGCTTGGCAGGAATACCTTGAGTATTATGTTTACCGTGGTTATCTGTCCTCCGATCCAGAGCATGATTGTTGTGACGTCGCCAATCGGAGACCATGCACCGCCGGCGTTGGCAGAAATAACAATCATGCTTGCAAAGAGCCATCTTGTAGGTTTATCAGCAATGAGCTTCCTGAGAAGGGCAATCATTACTATAGTTGTGGTCAGGTTGTCAAGAACGGCTGACATGAAGAAGGTGATGAAACCCAGCACCCAGATCAGTCGGACCTTGTTTGTTGTATTGATCCTGTCTGTAATCACCGTGAAACCATGGTGCTGATCAATGACCTCCACGATTGTCATGGCGCCGAAGAGGAAGAAAAGTATCTCGGCAATATCGACCAGGTGATGAGCCAGTTCTTCCTTTACAAATGCGTTTGAATGACTTGCAAGCTCGACTGTCTCACGGAAGGGGGAGGTGGCAAACTGATCGGAACTCATCGAGGGAACGATGAATTGAAGGATCTGCTGCGCCATCATTTTTAGCTCCTCCCATGAGGGGGAGAAGCCGAGAGCCAGAATCTCTTCATTGAAGAGAGCATAAAGAGCCCACAGAACGGACCCCAGGATAAGAGCGCTGGCAGCCTTCTCAATTCTGAGAGGATGCTCGAGAGCAATTGCCAGGTAACCCAGCAGGAAGAGAACAACAATTAAGATGAACATGTCTCAGGAATTTTTGTGCAAAAATAGACTTTCGGTTCGAGTGTGAAAGAAATATCATATAAATCATAAAGTATAAGATTTCCCATAGGCCGGGATCTCAATATTGCTGATTCCTCTTTTCTCCAGAAAGGAACGGTAATTTATCTGTGTTTCATATTCTCCATGCACCAGGAAGGTAGTCCTGATCTTGTCCGCTTCCTGGCATGAGAGATAATCAGCCATCTCCCTGTAATCGCCATGGCCGGAATAAGATTCAATTCTCTCAATATCGGCATTCACCTGGTATTTAGTGCCGTGGATTGAGACCTCCTTTTCTCCCCTGAGGAGCCTTGCACCGAGGGTCGATGGGGCACAGTAGCCTACTGCAAGAACCGTGTTGGCGGGATTGCTGATGTTGTTTGCCAGGTGATGTTTCACGCGCCCGGCTTCCATCATACCAGATGATGAGATAATGATCACAGGTTGCCTGATATCATTGAGGCTCTTCGATTGCTCAACGGAAGTGGTGTAGAAGAGGGAATTGAAACCGAACGGATCAGGGTCAGTGAGCATCACCTCCCTCACATACTCATTAAAGCAGTCAGGATGCATCCTGAAAATATTGGTCGCGTTGACTGACAACGGGCTGTCTACATAGATGTCAACCCTGGGCAGCCGGTTGGCATTATATAGCGTGTTGAGTGAGTAAACGATCTCCTGAGTCCGTCCAACGCTGAAGGCGGGAATTATCAGCTTGCCTTTCTTCTCAACACAGGTTCTGTGTACCACCCTGAAGAGCTCCACGTCGGATTCCATCATGTCCGGATGGAGACGGTCACCATAGGTTGATTCCGTGATGAGGAAGTCTGCCTGGGGAAATGGCTCGGGGCTTTTGAGAATCCTGTTTACAGGCCTTCCGATATCACCAGTGTAGGCCAGCCTCTTGATACCTTCCTTCTCTTTGAGCTCCAGGCTGATCACTCCGCTGCCAAGCATATGGCCCGTGTTGGTGAACCTGACCGTGGTATGCTCATCAATCCTGAACTTACGGTCATATGCTACTGAGATGAAGAGCTTCAATGATGAGATGGCATCCGCCTGGGTGTAAAGAGGGTCAACCGGAGGCTGCCCTTTCTTTGCTCTCTTTTTGTTAAAGGTGAAGGTATCATGCTCCTGTATCTTGCCGGAGTCTGCCAGCATAATTGAGCAGAGATCACGCGTTGCAGTGGTACATATAATTGACCCTGTGAAACCGTGACGGTGCAGGAAGGGTATCAACCCCGAATGGTCAATATGGGCGTGCGTAAGAATAATGTGATCAATTGAGGCAGCGGAGAAGGGCAGAGCCCTGTTCATCTCATCAGTCTCAAGTCCCTTCCCCTGGAACTGTCCGCAGTCAAGGAGGATGTTTTTACCGTGTTCTGTTTCAACCAGGATTTTGCTGCCTGTCACCTCGCGGGCAGCCCCGTAGAATGTTAATTTCATGCCGGAAAGTTGGTTGTTCGACCTGCAAATATAGCCATTTCAGACAGCGCTCTTATCCCACGTGGGCAGGATCTGCTTTTTGAATTCCTCCTTTTCCCTCTTCAGGGCTTCCATGTCGAGGCCGATTGATTTCTGGGCAGTTCCCTTTGATGACAGATCAGGCATCATAACATTCTTTACTCCTTTGGCGACAAGTATGGTTGTGAGCTCAATTCTTGCCTCCAGTGCCTTCATTATTCCGTTGCTCAGCACGGAGGCCATTTCGAGAGGCGCGTGGAAGGAGCCTCCGTGGCTGGCGGCACAGAAATCCCATCTCCACTGTGCCTGCCTGATGAGACCAAGGACGGGTTTCATTGTTGACTCCTCTGTACCGGCATCCCATGCTGCTTTTGCCTCATAATGGGCAGATACAAGAATGTCTTCCAGATAATTTCTCAGTGCTGCAATCTTGTCCTGCCTTTCATAGACATTGTTCATGAGTTCCTGCTCGCTCTGCCGGTGGCATACAGCGCAGGTTGATGAGATCATATTAAGGGGACTCTGTACGTGATGGCTGGTATATTTGACGCCTCCCTCGGCAATGTAAGGCATGTGGCAGTCGGCGCAGGCCACACCCCGCTGGGCATGGATACCCATTGTAAACAGCTCATAGTCCGGATGCTGTGCCTTTAGCATCGGAGCCTTGCTGATTGAGTGGGTCCAATCGGAAAATTCGTAACTGTCATAGTAACTTTCCATCGCATCTGCACTCATCCCCTTATCCCAGGGGAAGGTCAGATACTTGCCTTCACCCTTGAAATAATACTCAACGTGGCACTGTGCACAAACCAGGCTTCGCATCTCCTGGTGTCCGGCGTCACTGATATTCCTGCCCTGTCTCTCAAATGCTTCTCTCAGCGCCGGCCGCGTGATTGTGAGGGTCATGTTTTCAGAATCATGGCAATCAGCGCACCCGATGGGATTTGTAATCTCCGGTCCAAGTGAGGCCCATGAGGCTTTGTAGAAGTCCTCTGCTCCCATCTTTTCAATCATACGTGGTACGTCAGGGCTCTTGCAGGCCCAGCATGTTGCTGGCTGGGGGCCGGCTTCGGGGGTCATGGGTGCACCTGTACGCAAGGTATTCCTGATATCCTCCACGGCCCAATAATGTCCCCTTGCCTGCGAATAATCCTTTGAGAATGCGTAGCCTGCCCATAGAATGACCATCTCGGGATCAGTGGAGAGAAGGTCCAGTGGTTTGCTCCCTGCATGCCTGCTGCGGAACGATGTGTCAGCAGTCATAAGCCATGATTGGTATTGGCGCGGATAGAATTTACCCCATACGCTGTTGTCGCTCTCGAACAGCTGAAGGTCGGTGGGCGGCCGGTAGGCATACTTCGCCTCACTGCGTCTCTCTACTATGGATGAGGCGAGCATGCCAAGCAGGAACACGACGGCGACGGTGGCCAGGAAGAGGAGCCAGCCGTACAATGGTTTTCTGGAGATAAATTCCGTGAATGACATATGTAATGGTTTAGGGTTTCTAGAGGTTGTCTTTAATTGTCGGTGTAATTGCGAACCGGGTTGAAGAGATGCTGTTCACCCTGTCATGAGGCGTATGACGGTGACATTCAAGACATTGCCGGTCACGTCTGCCAGCCATGGCCTCGTATGGCATGCCGGGACCGTCGCTGAAGAGGGAGGCATGGCAGCGGAGGCAGTTCTCCTGGACTACCCGCTTTCCGGCTTCCCTGATGTAGATGGCTTGCGGCTCCTTCCGAAGGGTAAAGATTGTCGAATGGCGTAGACCGTCGCTGGCCTTGAAGTAGTATTTCCTTATGAAACTGTCATGAGGCACATGACATGCATTGCAGTCGGTGATGCCCCGGTGTGCGCTGTGCGACCACGTGGCAAACTGGGGGGTCATTATGTGACAGTTGATGCAGGCTCTCGGGTCATCGGAAATGTAGGAGGTGGCATTTGATATCTTCAGCAGGAAGAAAAACAGTCCTGTAAAGGCTCCGAGGATGACAATCACGGGTACTCTCCAGTTTACAGGAGGGGTGAAGAAGCTGATCAGTTTCCAGGGTTTGCTCACAGAGGTGCCTTTTTCCGATCTTCAGGGTGTTATTTCCCCTCCCGCCGGTTCACGGGGTTGCGAGGGGTTACAGGAAACTAATAAAGCACATTGCGACGAGGGCTGTTCCATAGCGCTTGTCGATAGTGAGAGACTCCCTTATGACAGTAGGTTCACCGAGGTAGTACCTGGCGAAGGTTCGGTCATGCAGGTCATGAAGCACGGTGTAGAGTCTCTCCTCGAGTGCTTCCATGTCAAAGTAGCCTGCCAGTTCGCAGACAAGACCGCCAACCTTCTCCTCACAAGTGTCATCAGTGTACATCCATGCGAAGATTATTCCGGCAGAAACATGTTCGCCGTAATAGCCATTGGCCACTGCCATGATTGAACAAAGCTCAGACCCGTAAGGCGGCATGTCTACCTCATCAAGAGTCATAAGCTTTGCCGTTGCTGGCAGTACTGACGAGTAATTCATGATATTGTACTCTGCAATGCCTGCATCATGCAGCGCCATGTGGTATGATCCGGGATGAATAGCATATTCGCTGCATCCCGAGCCCTGCGTTACGAAAAATTCATTGGGAATCCTGTTGTTGGCAATCTTTACCATTTTGCTTCTCAATAATTACGTTAAGTCCGGCCGTAAAACGGCACAGGCAAATATACCTAAAATTAAAAATAACTGCTATCCGGACGATGTTTAATTCAAATTCTTGCCAGTGCCTTATGGTGTTAGTATCTATAAATAGCTAATTTAGCAACCAATTGTCAGCCTGAATGACGGGCAAACAGGAATCTTTATTTAATAGTTACTCATAAATATATACTTATGAATTCTGTAAATAATTCACTGGTGATACTGGCTGTATGCCTTTCATTGCTTACGTTTTCATGTACCCGGTCAGACAAAGACAGGGATGAATCTTACGTTAAGGCTGAAAAGATGCTTGCCCGGATGACCCTCGATGAAAAGATAGGGCAAATGTCTCAGCTTGATATCGGTTTTTTCAGGGATACAAACCAGCTTAAGAATGCCGTTAGAGACGGAAGATGCGGTTCGCTTCTCAATTTCCTCGGAGCTGAGCAGGTTAATGAGATCCAGAGGATTGCCCTGGAAGAGAGCCGGTTGGGAATCCCTCTTATCATAGGAAGGGACGTCATCCATGGATACCGCACAATCTTCCCGATACCACTTGGTATGGCAGCATCCTGGAATCCCGAGATAGTCAGCAAGGCTTTCCGAATATCTGCCGTTGAAGCTTCAGCGCACGGAATCAGATGGACCTTTGCGCCAATGATTGACATCACATGGGATCCCCGGTGGGGACGGATTGCTGAGGGTTGTGGTGAAGATCCCTATCTCGCCTCAACACTGGCTGCGGCAATGGTTGTAGGAATACAGGGAGACAGCCTGACTGATCCCACATCACTGGCTGCATGTGCAAAGCACTATGTGGGCTATGGTTTTGCCGAGGCCGGCCGTGACTACAGTACAACCTATATATCGGAACCGGTTCTTCGGAATGTGGTACTTAAACCTTTCAAAGCTGCTAAAGATGCAGGTGCACTCACATTCATGTCGGCATTCAATGATCTGAACGGAGTTCCCACTTCAGGAAATGAGTTTACGATCAGGCAGATACTGCGTGAGGAGTGGGGTTTTGACGGTTTTGTTGTGAGCGATTGGGGTTCAGTACCTGAAATGATCAACCATGGCTATGTTGCAGATGACAAGGATGCGGCAGCCAGGGGTATTATTGCCGGCGTTGAAATGGAGATGGCAACAACAACCTATTTTGACCATATTAAAGCTCTCCTTGAAGAAAAGCAAATTGCAATTGACCAGATAGATGATGCAGTGAGAAACATCTTGCGGGTCAAATACTTGCTCGGGCTTTTCGACAATCCCTATGTTGATAGCGCGGCAGAAAATAAGATTCTTGATTCCTCTTTCCTCGAGCATGCGCGCAAGGTGGCAAGACAGAGTACAGTGATGCTCAAGAACGAGAATGGCACCCTTCCTCTTTCAGCTGAAAAGATCAGCTCCGTAGCAGTAATAGGTCCTCTCGCTGATGCTCCACGTGACCAGTTGGGAACATGGTGCTTTGACGGCAGGGCAGAGAACTCCGTTACTCCGCTAAAGGCTGTAAGGGACCTGCTCGGAGACAAAAAAGTTAACTATGTTCCCGGACTCAAATACAGTCGCGATAGAAATAAAGATCAGTTCAGCGCTGCCGTTGCTGCCGCCAGGCGATCAGATGCCATCCTCTTCTTTGCAGGTGAGGAGTGGATACTCTCCGGAGAGGGCCAGTCGAGAGGCAGGATTGATCTGCCGGGTGCTCAGAGCGAGTTGATCTCAGCCCTGGGTGAGACAGGCAAGCCTCTGGTGGTAATAATTATGGCTGGCAGGCCACTTGCAATCGGAGATGAGCTGAATGAATCTGATGCTCTTCTCTATGCATGGCACGGAGGCACAATGGCAGGTCCCGCGCTTGCGGACCTTATCTTCGGGATGGAATCACCTTCCGGTAAGCTGCCGGTGACCTTCGTCAGGGGAGAGGGACAGATTCCGTTCTATTATTACAGGAAGAACACCGGGAGGCCGGCGACACCGCAGTCATGGACTCCCATCGACAGCATTTCCGTTGAGAACCCCCAGAGCTCACTCGGCTACAGGTCTTTTCATCTTGACTACGGGTACACTCCTCTGCTGCCATTCGGTTACGGGCTAAGCTATACAACCTTCAGCTACAGCGATCTCAGCCTCTCTGATGATGCCATGGACACAGCCGGATCAATAACGGTTAAGGCCAGGGTGACCAATAGTGGTGAATGGGATGCCGATGAGATTGTTCAGTTGTATATCCGTGACAGGGTAGGCAGCATAACGCGTCCGATAAAGGAGCTTAAAGGTTACAAGAGGCTTAATATCAAAAAGGGTGAGACAGCTGAGGTGGAGTTCACCCTCTCTGCATCTGACCTGGCATTCTTCAACGGTAAAGAGACACTTACAGAACCCGGACAGTTTGATATATGGATTGGTCCCAATTCTGACGAGGGTCTGCACGCCGAATTTATAGTTGAGTAGAATTTTCCAAAAAATCAAGAATATGGTACCAATCGGATGGATTTTCCTGACAATTGCACTCCTGGCACCGGGTTGTGTCAAGACAGAGAGCCCGGCCACGAAACCAAAAAAACCTGAACCGGTTGAAAGGGTTCTTGTATGGAGTGATGAATTCAACTACACCGGGCTTCCTGATGCTACAAAGTGGAGCTTCGACACTGAGGGAAATGCCTGGAAGTGGGGAAATAATGAAGCACAGTACTACACCGCTGACAGGCTGAAGAATGCAGAGGTAAAGGACGGGTTCCTCCATATCACGGCCCATAAGGAAGGCTACGAAGGATCGGGTTATACGTCTGCAAGGCTGAGGTCCAAAGGTAAAGGAGACTGGCACTATGGCAGGATTGAGGTGAAGGCAAAAATTCCTGACGGAAGGGGCATGTGGCCGGCGATCTGGATGCTGCCAACCGACCGGGAGTACGGAGACTGGCCAAAAAGCGGTGAGATTGACATAATGGAAAATGTGGGGTATGACCCCTACATCATTGTAGCTTCCGCCCACACAGAGTCATATAACCACACCCTCGGAACACACAAGAGCGGGAAAGCCAGGGTTCAGACCTGTTACTCTGACTTCCATGTTTACACATTGGAATGGATGGGTAATGAGTATAAGGTATATGTTGATGATTTGCTGATCTTTACATTTAAGAATGAGGGAACGGGATACAAAGTATGGCCGTTTGACAAACGCTTTCACCTGCTCCTTAACGTGGCTGTGGGAGGCAACTGGGGAGGTGCCATGGGCATTGATGATACAATTTTTCCACGTACGATGGTGGTTGATTACGTAAGGGTTTATCAGTAACAGTACGTCGCACGCGCGCAGTACAGCCTCACCTTTACTCTTTTACGAACTTGACAGCCTGGCTGCCTGTGGCGGTAAAGATCCTGATAATGTAGGTGCCTCTGACGAGACCGCTGACATCCACTGTACAATGGCTGTCATTATATCTCAGTACCATAATGCGGTTGCCCCTCAGGTCATAGAGGCTTATGCTGCTTATCTCAGTTTCTGAGCTGATGCTGAGAATATCCCGTACCGGGTTGGGGAAAATTGTGAAATTAATCTCGGCAGCCGGATTATCAAATGAAGTAATAATATCATTTGACGCGGTCCAGCTTTCCGGCAGGCTGTTGTCAAGAGTCAGACCGGCAAGCATGAGGTAATAGCCATTGCCGTCGGCATCGGGCCAGGGGCTGCTATCTGAATATTCAACATAATCTACAAGGTTCCCGAAGGCATCCGAGAGAACAAGTTTTTCACGGCTGTTAGAGAGGTGACGGGTAAATTCTCCGAAGGGTGCGAATCCGTATTTCGACTGAAAAACTGTAGCATTACTGGCTATTATCACACACAGACCGGCACTCAGTGTTGCATTTGCCGGGAACTGGTAGACAAACCCTGTCCCGCGGAAATAGATGCCGCTGAGGTTGACCGGTGTGCTTCCGGTATTCCTTATCTCAATGTATTCCAGGTCATCCTCATCGGGGAACTGTGTCGTGGCCTGGGGGTGGTACATGATCTTGGTGATCGTCAGCTGTGGCACGGTCACGTTGCTGCAGGCGCCGTAGGGGCCTATGTTTGAAGTGATCCAATCCGTCCGGGCTGACATAAACGATTTAATATCTGCAACACGCTGGGAGTGACTCCCGCTCTTTCCCCATCGCTGGTACTCCCTGGTGACAGCCTCGGAAATACCTGATACTGTACTGTCAATGAGTGCATTCAGAGCAGCCTGATTCAATGGCTGACCAGGCTGGATGAGCTCGTTCCAGCGCTTTGACAGATAACATTTGTACTGGGTGTTATGAAACAGGTCGCGCCAGAATGTTGAACCGTTGTTGTAATAGTAATCCTCGAAGTACCAAAGGTATGTCTTGCTTCTGTCGAGATACCACTGAAAGAGGTCATTGCCGAAAGAGAGATCGATATCCCATACCGGTCCTGCTCTGAGCTTGCCGTTCCTGTCTTTGTGAAAATAGGTACTGTACTGGTAGGCATCAGGGTTTGACGCGAATTCATTAATGATCATGTAATCAATGAAAGAGGGGATATCGATTATCGCAGGATACCCGTTGATCACGGAGACGTTGTTGTTTTTCGCCGCTGTCTCCAGCCTGAAGAACTCATCCTTTATATATCCGGTCTGGACAGGGGTTGCATCCTCAGGCTTGGGTAAAAGGTGTATGTAATCAACTATGGAATTCTGGAATGAGTACATGATCCATGCCCGGGTGTCCCCTCCGGTCAGTTTGTCTGCCTTGGTTATATAACCCCCCGAGAGATCAGGAAGTATATTGTCTGTAGTCTTGATCTTAATAACATCAATTCTGTTGTCGTCGGCCTTCAACTTCTCCTGCAACATATAAAGCCCCATGTAATTATTGTTGATGATAACCTCGCAATAGGAGGCACGCGACGCATAGTTGCCCAGCCTGCCATAGAGTTTGTGGCACAGGTAATCGCGTATGAGTGCGGTGTCAAATACCATTCCCCCCAGTATCCAGTCGTTCTCCTCCGGCATACCCAGAAGGCTTACATTGTTGTTTGTCACATCATCGGCCATACGAGTGGTGAAGCCGTAATTCTTCTTTGGGGATTCCTGGGAAGAAGAGCCCCTCAGTTCAATTCCGATACGACCGTTATAATTAAGATAAGCCGTGTTATACTGATCGGAAACGTAATTTCTCTGTCCGGGTCCCCTGTCTATGAGTTTCATGGAAGCCTTGATCTTGGGCTCGTCGGGTATTGTGGCGCCCCCATCAGTGGTAATCATTACGATAGGCAGATTGCTGTCAGTCAGGATTTGACCCTGAAGGGATACTGATAATATCAGCAGCACGATAATATTAAAACAGAGTCTTCTCATGAGGATTCCACGCAATGGTCCAAAATTAGCATTAATCCACTGACATAAGCAACCTTCCGTTTCCATGACCGATGTAATAACATATCAGGTGCCTTCCAGTGGTTCCGGTAATTTTGTTTAATTCAATAGCTCAAACTCATTAATAATTTATATTTTTACGGCTTAAAATGTAAAAAGTTGTATTGTTTAGCCGGAATATCATCAGGCAAGTCAGGGGTCCATGATCCGCTTACGATGTCCAATGATCCGTTTTTACGGATTACAGTCATCACTCTCACCACCACTCCCGGTTAGGGAGTGAAAATCACATATCATCCGCAGGTGGAAGTTTTCCACAGTCCGTCTTAACGGATTGGGAAGTTTTATTCTTAATGATGTAATTAATACTTTTTTAAAATGAGAGTTTTAAAATTCGGAGGCACATCTGTTGGTAATGCTGAAAGCATAAGAGCGGTTGTTGAGATCATTGCTGTCCGGGAACGGCCGCTGGTTGCTGTTTTTTCTGCTTTTTCAGGGGTTACGAACAAGCTGAATAGCTGCCTTAAGATGGCATCGGAGAGAGATAACGGATACCACAGGCTTCTCGATGAGACAGAGGACAGACATGTCAGCACGGCATTGGAGCTGCTGAGACCGGGAGATGCGGCAGAAGTTGCTGCACAAATAAGGGACCTGAAGGCCAGGCTTTCAGATATTCTCAACGGGATATCCAACATAGGAGAGGTGACCACCAGGTCATCAGACATGGTTCTTGGTTTTGGCGAGCTCATGTCAATGAGGGTGATTCATAAAGCACTATCAGAAAGGCTTGGCGATTTAGCCCATGTTGATGCAAGGGAAATGATCTTTACCAGGATGGTCAATGGGGAGGAGAGGGCAGACATGACGACCACTCTCAAAGCCATACGGGAGAAACTGTCAGTTAACCCGGGGGTCATTGTCACTTCAGGGTTTATCTCTACATCAGTAAAGGGATATGCCACCACCCTTGGAAGAGGCGGATCGGACCAGACTGCCTCCCTGATAGCTGCCGTGATGGATGCAGAACTGCTTGAGATCTGGACTGATGTCAGCGGCATATATACAGCTGACCCGACATATACTGAAGACGCTCACCCCATCACGGAGCTCTCCTATGCTGAAGCGCTGGAGCTTAGTCACTTCGGGGCAAAGGTGATCTATCCTCCTTCAATTCACCCGGTAATGGAAAAGAAGATACCTGTGCTTGTAAAGAATACTTTTGCGCCTTCCGACAGGGGGACCCTGATCACAGAGAAAGCTTCATCTAACGGAAATATCATTAAAGCTATATCGTCAACCGACCGGATTTGCCTGGTGTCACTTTCTGGCAGTGGGATGGCCGGTGTTGTGGGAATTGCCTCAAGACTCTTCTCCGCTCTGGCTATAAATCACATAAACGTAATCCTGATCACCCAGGCCTCATCGGAGCAGTCGATTTGCATTGCAATTGATGAACTGCACGGTGAGAGAGCAAAAGAGGTGATAGATGATGAATTTGAGTTTGAGATAAGGTCCGGAAGAGTAAGACCTGTAATCCTTGAGAGCGGATATTCAATAATTGCGATGGTGGGAGAGGGGATGAAACACTCCGTCGGTATCAGCGGACAGGCATTCTCAGCCCTCGGTAGAAACGGCGTTAATATCCACGCCATAGCTCAGGGTTCATCCGAGCTTAATGTCTCTGCCGTGGTGAAGATGACCGATTGCCGAAAGGCTGTCGATTCAATACACCAGGAGTTCTTTAGTTCAGCAGGCAAATTGATAAACCTCTTTATAGTGGGTGCAGGAAATGTGGGTACTGCCTTCATTGAACAGGTGCTGACACAATCAGGGTACTTCGAAAGGGAGTACAGGACGGAGTTCAGGATAACAGGGCTGGCGAATTCAAGAAGGATGGTAATAAGGGCGAAGGGTATCAGAGGCCCGGAATGGAAAAGGCAGATGATGGAGAGTGAACGCTCAACGGACCTTCAGAAATTCACTGCAGAGATGTTTGACCTGAATCTTCCAAATACAATTTTTATTGACAATACATCAAGCCCTGAAGTCACCGGACTGTACCAGTCGATTCTGGAGAGGAGCATCTCAATAGTTACCTGTAACAAGATTGCGGCCTCGTCAGCTTATGACAGTTTTAAAAATCTTAAAAAGCTGGCGATTGCCAAGAGAGCTCATTTCAGGTTTGAAAGCAATGTTGGTGCGGGAATGCCTGTCATTCAGACGATTGACAATATGATAAAGACAGGTGACAGGCTCATCCGGATTGAGGCAGTGCTCTCCGGAAGCCTTAATTTCATCTTCAACAGCTTTTGCGATGGGATGAAATTCAGTGAAGCGGTGGAGAAAGCCATCCTGGGGAGTTACACCGAGCCGGACCCGCTGACAGACCTCCGCGGAACAGATATCTCCCGAAAGCTGCTGATACTGGTCAGGGAGGCAGGCATCAGGCTTGAGGCTTCAGAGATCGAGCTCACCGACTATCTGCCTCATCCACTGCCTGACAAATTTGATCCGGGAACCTTTAATTCGCGGATGAGAGACTATGACGACTTTTTTGAGATGAAAAGAGAGGGTCTGGCTGATCGGAATGAGAAGCTGAGGATCATTGCCAGGTACAGCAACGGTCAGGCGGGTATTTCACTTGATGCGGTTGGCCAGGCACATCCTTTCTACATTCTTGAGGGGAATGACAATGTAGTATCGCTGTTTTCGAACCGTTATTCCGAGAGGCCGCTGATCATAAAAGGAGCCGGAGCAGGCGCTGATGTCACGGCTTCAGGTATATTTGCAGATATACTCTCAATAATAAACAACTGAACTGATGGGCAAAAGAGTAAGGGTTAAAGCTCCTGCTACAGTATCAAACCTGAACTGCGGATTTGATGTGCTCGGGTTTGCGGTCAACGAGCCTTATGATATTGTTGAACTGGAACTGACGGGTACGGGGAGAGTTGTCATTGCAGAAATAAGGGGATGTGATTCCCTGAGCACCGATCCTGAAAAGAATGTAGTCGGAGCCGTGCTTAATGCGATGATTGCTGCCGCGGGTCTGGAAACCGGGTTCAGCATCATTATCGAAAAGGGGATAATGCCGGGAAGCGGAATAGGTTCAAGTGCAGCCAGTTCTGCTGCAGCAGCATTTGCAGGTAATCAACTTCTTGACAATATTTTCTCCGCAGATGAACTGGTCCGGTTCGCCATGGAAGGGGAGAGGCTGGCTTCGGGCGCTCCGCATGCCGATAATGTGGCTCCGGCACTTTTCGGTGGTATAACTCTGGTCCGCAGCTATGAGCCTCTTGATATAGTGCAGCTTAAAATTCCCCGGGAGCTTTTTTGTGTAATCATTCATCCTGAGATTGAGATAAAAACGTCTGTTGCAAGAGGCCTTCTTGACCGTCATCTTCTCCTTGAGACTGCCGTGAGACAGTGGGGTAATGTCGGCGGATTGGTGGCGGGCCTCTACCGTGAGGATTATGATCTCATTGGCCGGTCGCTTGAAGATTTTGTGGCGGAACCAAAAAGGGCCGGTCTGATTCCCGGGTTCCGTGAGATGAAAGAGAGTGCCATGGCCGGGGGAGCGCTTGGTGCAGGCATTTCCGGGTCAGGACCTTCTGTTTTTGCACTATGCCGTGGGGAGGCTGTGGCGGCCAGGGTATTGGGAAACATGCAGGAAGTAATGAGGAACGAAGGGGTTGCGTTCAAAGCCTATCTCTCACCTGTCAGTGATAAAGGAGCGCATATTTGCTGAAACCAAAACAGATTTCGTACAGACCAATGCGCTATTATAATATTAAAGACCATAGAGTAACTGCCGGATTCAGAGATGCGGTCATGCTCGGTATCTCTCCGGATATGGGGCTCTTCATGCCTGAACGGATCCCGGTAATGGAACCTGATTTCTTCAGACGGCTGCCGGGACTGTCACTACCTGAGATAGCGATCGAAGTAGGGACCCTCTACACCGGTGATGATATACCGTTACCTGAACTCCGGCGCATCTGCGAAGAAGCTTTCGATTTTCCTGTTCTCCTGCAAAAGATCGATGACCGGAAACAGGTCCTGGAACTTTTTCACGGACCCACTGCGGCCTTCAAGGATTTCGGTGCACGGTTCATGTCAGGATGCTTCAGGTACTTTGCCTCACATGACGATAAGAAGACGGTAGTGCTTGTGGCAACATCAGGCGACACCGGCGGGGCGATAGCCTCGAGCTTTCTGGGTGTCGAAGGGGTTGATGTAATAATATTGTACCCTTCCGGGAAGGTCAGCATGCTGCAGGAGAACCAGCTGACAACCCTGGGACAGAATATCACGGCCATTGAGGTTGAAGGAACATTTGACGACTGCCAGGATATGGTGAAAGAGGCGCTCACGGGGCTGAATACCCGTGGCAGGATAAGGCTCACCTCAGCTAACTCGATAAACATCGCCCGTCTGATCCCGCAGAGCTTTTATTACTACTATGCAGCGGCCCGCGCCGGAAGGAATATCGTGATCTCAGTTCCGAGCGGCAACTTTGGCAATATAACCGCCGCAGCAATGGCCTGGAGATCAGGACTTGATATCGGGCATCTTGTGGCTGCGACAAACATAAACAGGGTGGTGCCTGATTATCTGGCAACAGGATATTATGCTCCGGCAGCCAGCATACAGACAATTGCCAATGCCATGGATGTCGGGAATCCAAACAACCTGGACAGGCTGAGAGAGATATTTGGAGGGGATTTCACATCACTGACAGCTGCGGTTTCGGGTTACTGGTTTAACGACGAAATGATCAGAGGCCACATATCCAGTGAATATTCACGCACAGGCTATATCCTTGATCCTCATGGCGCTGTGGCCAGTCTTGGACTTGATCGTTATCTCACGGAGAATCCAGAGTCAGAGGGCATCATTGTTGAGACGGCGCATCCGGCCAAATTCAATGATATAGTGGAGCCCCTGACCGGAAAGTCAACGGAAATGCCTGACAGTCTCAAGGGATTTATGACCGGTAAGAAGGATGCCGTTGTCATGCAATCAGGATATGGTTATCTTCCGGAATATCTGGCGGACAGGTATTCACTGGGGTAATAGAATAATAATTTTGATAGCTAATTTGAGCGCCGCATGAGTTCGGGATTTCGTGAGTTCCAGGTGTTTGTCAAGCCGGTCGGTGCCAGGTGCAACCTGGCCTGCTCATACTGCTATTACCTTGAAAAGCAGGATATTGTTTCTTCATCGCCGGGAGTAATAATGAGCGATGCTATCGTTGAGCGCTATATCCGCCAGCATATAGAAGCATCGACGGAGCCGGAGATATTTTTCTCATGGCATGGGGGAGAACCCCTCCTGGCCGGCCTCGGTTTTTACAGGAAAGTGGTAAAGTTGCAGAAGAAGTACAGGCCGGCAGACAGCACCGTAATGAATGGCATCCAGACTAATGCGACCCTGATCACGGATGAGTGGGGAAGTTTTCTCAGTCGTGAGGGCTTCTACATTGGCATCAGTCTCGACGGACCGGAGGAGTATCACAATCTCAACAGAACCCGGGGCGATGGGAAAGGTACATTCGCGGATGTGATGAGAGGTCTCGATGTCATCCGGAAGCACAACGTACCACATGAGTTTCTGTGCGTGGTAAGCAATGATAACATTCATGCTCCGCTGGAGCTGTACAGGTTTTTCAGGGGGCTGGGGGCGGCTTATATTACCTTTCTGCCCATGGTTGAGAAGTCGGCTGGAAGCAACGGTAAGGTAAGTACACGAAGCGTCAGACCGTTGGATTTCGGGAAATTCCTTTCGGCGATCTTTGACGAGTGGATTGAAAATGATATCGGCACCCTGAAGGTACAGCTCTTTGAAGAGGCGTTACGGACGGCTTTCAACCAGGATCACACTCTCTGCATCTTTAAGCCTGTCTGCGGAGGCGTTCCTGTGGTTGAGATGAACGGCGACTTTTACTCCTGTGATCACTTTGTGACTCCTGAACACCTGATTGGCAATCTAAAAGATTCCCCCCTTGATACGCTTCTTGATCACCCGCGCCAGAAGGCCTTCGGGCAGGCCAAGAGAGATACCCTGCCACGCTACTGTCTTGAATGCGAGGTGCTTGACATGTGCAACGGGGAATGTCCGAAGAACAGGTTCATAACTGCGCCGACAGGTGAGCCCGGATTGAATTACCTCTGCGAGGGGTACAGGTATTTTTTCAATCACTGCAGGCCCTTTGTGAATGAGGTAGCCCGTATGTGGAGGAGCGGAGGTTAACCTCCGAGTTTTTCCCTGAAGAACCCAACTGTTCTGCTCCAGGCCAGATCAGAGGCCTCCTTGTTATGCCTTGTGCCGGTGTCATTGTTGAATCCGTGCTCCGTCCCTTCATAGATGAATATCTGGTATTCTATCCCTGCCTGTTTCAGTGCTTCCTCAAACGCCGGTATCCCGGCATTGATGCGTTCATCATTGCCGGCATAGTGTGCCATAACCTGGGCCTTGATCTTTGCCACATCCTCGGGCGCCGGTGTGGAGCCATAATAGGGTGCTGCAGCATCAAGATCAGGCGCGTTCACCGCCACCTGGTTGGTCATGGCTCCGCCCCAGCAGAAGCCTGTACATCCCACTTTGCCGGTGGAACGAGGATGGGTCTTCAGGTACTTCACCGCAGCCACGAAGTTTTTTACGGTCTCTTCGCGGTTGAGCTGGCCAAACATGTCACGTCCCTTATCCTGATCTTCCGGCGTTCCTCCGACAGGTGAAAGAGCGTCAGGTGCCAGTGAGATAAATCCTTCCATTGCCATCCGTCTGTTCACATCCTGTATGTGTGGTACAAGACCCCTGTTTTCGTGAATGACAATCACCCCTGGCAGTTTCTTCTTTCCCTCAGGCATAGAGAGATAAGCCTTCATATCGCCGGTGGCGCCGGGGTAGGTGATGAACTCATTGATAAGGCTGACAGATCCGGATTTCTGAGCTGACGCTGCCGCTCCGTTGCAGCCTGGAAGGATGATGACAGCAGCCGCTGTGCCTCCCGTGGCTAAGGCCAGTTTCTTCATGAATTCCCGCCGGTTCACCCTGCCGGAGCGGAATTCATCGTACAGTTCGTTCACTTTCTTTGTCATGATTACTGGTTATGGTTTATGGTTGCTAATAAAAACAGGATCAAGACTTGCGGGTCTCCTCCTTTATTCTCTGGATGTGTCCGCGTCCCAGACCCTTGACCTCGCATCCGAGCTGGAAGTAGCGGCGTATCTTGTCGTCGGTGAGTATCCCGAAGCAGTCTATAATGGCAGCAGGTTGTCCTATCGTCTTCACCACCTTGTCGGGGTCCAGATCAAGATAGGCTGAATGAGGCACTGCCATTATCACCGCCTCAGCACCCTTAAGAGCCTTATTGAGATTTTGTTCGATCCTTATCTCCTTCAGCTTCTCCTGGTTGCGGAAGAACTGAGCCTTGCTCTGACCCTCTGCAGGGTAGGTATCCTGCTGTTCAAACTCCCACCAGTGCTCAACATACGGGTCATGCACCCTGATCTCGGCCCCCATCTCCGCCAGCTTTCGAATCACGATTTCCGAGCCGCTGTAGCGTGTGTCTCCCACATCCTCACGATAGGCGGCTCCGAGAACAAGCACGTCAGATGCTGCTATTGGCTTGCCCATGTTACGCAGTGCGTCACGTGTGAGTTGTCCCACATGCAGTCCACGTGTGTCATTTATATCAATAGCCATGGGAGTGATCCTGAAGATATCATCTTCAAACCCGAGAATATGCTTGTAAGCCCATACTCCCAGTCCGCCGTCCTTTGGCAGGCAGTATCCGCCTATGCCCGGTCCCGGGAAGATCATGTTGCTGTGTGTGGGCCTCACCTTTATGGCTTTGATCACCTTGACAAGGTCAACGCCGTTTCGCTCTGCGAAAAGACTCCACTCATCAAGGAATGCAAGTATGGTTGCACGGTAGCTGTTCTCAACTATCTTGGCGGTTTCGGATTCAATGGGTCTGTCCATGACAGTGAGAGGGAATTTTTCGGTGTTCAGCACCTCTGTGAGGAACTTTACAACGCGCTTCTTAGCTTCCTCGTTGATACCGCTGCATACCCGCCAGAAGTCGCGTATGCTGGCCACGTAGTTACGGCCGGGCATCACTCTCTCATAGCTGTGTGCCAGCAGCGGGTCACTCTTTATACCGCGCTTCCTGAATGCCTTCTTCATGATGGGATATGCCACCTGTTCAGTGGTCCCCGGAGCTACAGTAGTCTCAATCAGCACCAGTGCTTCAGGCGGGATATGCTCCGCAATGACTCCCAGCGATGCCTCCAGCGCTGCCATGTCTGTCTGCCCGTTGCGTACGTTCCCCAGTTCTTCCTTAATATAGTCACATTGCACATCAACCACCACTACATCAGCCAGATTAAGCACGTCATAGGTGTATGTGGCCATCAGTGTCTTCTTCTCAAGCACGCAGCGGGAGATCATCGGATCCACTTCAGGGTCTTCAGCCTTGACGGGAGAGACGCCGCGGTTAAGCAGCGGTATCTTCCAGAAGCTGCGTGCGCTGGGTCGTTGCATGCCAATCACGAACTTTGAAGGCTTGCCCTTCTTGTCAACGGTATCAGCAACGATGGCCGCCATGACCGCCCCCACGAAGCCAACGCCCATGACCACAACTATCTCGCGGCCTTTGGCGCGCTCCTGTTTAACACACTTCTTAATGTTCTCAAACTCAGCTTTGTAATCCTCGGGTTTAGGAAGAGCGAATTTTTCACCGTTCGGACTGACAGAATATTTCTCACTCATATTGACTTACGTTTTAAAATTGAAGTAATAAATCTACAAAAAGTTTTGGCAAGTGTATGAAACACATTGTTTATTATATTTGGCGGTAATCCGGTCAGTGAACTGACTTTGGGTACTTTTGTTATTCAGACAGGTTAAATGACAATTACAACTAAAATGATTCCGATGAAAAGACCTCTTCTGCTGTTTATGCTGGTGACGACTATTATGGCCTCATCATGCAACAAGGAGAAAGTATCTGACCGATTTACCCTTCTCACCTCTCATACCTGGACCAGTGACAGCCTGCTGGCAAACGGCGTGGATGCAAGTGGTCCGGGTGAGATGCTTGCCCTTTTCAAGGGTGACGCTGATTTCAATGAAGACGGTACAGGCACATTCGGTCAGTATACAGGTACATGGATGTTTACCGACAATGAGACCAACGTGGCCATAACCTCTCCTGATCTGCCCTTTGCTCTTACAACACATATAGTTGAGCTGACCACAACGTCGCTTAAGGTCACATTCACCTTTCCGGGGGCGACCCCTACCAACATCAGAATGACTTTCAAGCCAAAATGATGCATCGTTGCCTTCTGCTGCTGGCTGCTGCGATTTTTATGCTTCCATGTGTTGCCGGGGCCCAGGCCGTGGTCAGGGGAACTGTATATGACCGCCAGAGTAACGAGCCTCTGCCGGGAGCTCATGTAATATTCGGCAGAGGAAAGGGCACGAGCACCGACGAAAAGGGATTTTACTCGTTTCCGGCAAGTGCCGGCACCCTCTCCGTGGAATTCAAGTACATTGGCTACAGGTCTCACACTGAGACTCTGAGTATCAATGCAGGTGAGACTCTTGAACTCAATGTCATGATGGATCCGGAGTCGCAGTTTATTGACCAGATAGTGGTCAGCGCTGACCGGATGGAGCAGAAGAGATCAGAGCTGACAGTCTCAATGGATGTAATAAAGTCAGAATACCTTTTTCGCGCTCACATTACCGATGCCCAGGAACTCATAACCAAAGTATCAGGTATAGAGGTACTCGATGGGCAGGCATCTATCAGGGGAGGCAGCGGGTTCAGTTACGGGGTGGGCAGCCGTGTGCTGGCCCTTATAGATGGGCTGCCGATGATGTCAGCTGACGCCGGGGGCATTAAATGGAACTTCCTGCCGCTTGAGAACCTGTCGCAGGTTGAAATAATAAAGGGAGCCTCATCAGTACTCTATGGCTCATCAGCCCTGAACGGGGTTATCAACTTCAGGACTGCCGATGCATCGAATGTACCGTTGACCACCTTTTTTATTGAAGGAGGATTCTTCGGCTCCCCGCGGAACAAGGACTGGAAATGGTGGGACACCCCGAGGCTATTTGGGAATTTATCATTCTCGCACCTGCAGAAATTCGGGAGCACTGACCTGGGTATCGGCGTTAACGTCACTGCCGACAGGGGATACAGGAAGTACAATGATGAGAACCTGGCCAGGGTAAGTATCAGGCTGAAGCATCACAGCAGCAGGGTGCAAGGACTGAAATACGGGCTGAATATCAGCGGAGGCAAGACATATAAGACCGACTTCATTCTCTGGGAGGATGCGGCGTTTGGAGCTTTGAAACAGGATACATCATCGGTGTCGAGGTTGCATAGCTATTTTTTTTCAGCCGACCCGTATGTCTCCCTGAACAGGAACGGACGGGTGAAGCATGACATTCGCATGCGTCTGCAATCGTCGGAAAACAGGTTTCCGGTCAGAACGGCTAACAATGCAGGCTCCTTTTCAGCCTACGGAGAGTATCAGTTCTGGTACTGGATTTCTGATCACTTTAATCTCACCGCAGGCTTCTCGGAGAGCTGGAGCAACATCACCTCCAATTTTTTTGGAGATCATCGCGGACTTAACATTGCCGGTTTTGCCCAGCTTGAGGCCCGGCCGGTAAGCAGGCTGAAGATCATTGGCGGAGTGCGTGTGGAACAGAATATCCTTGACGGGGAGAGAGACCGGCTTGTTCCCGTTTTCAGGACCGGGGTGAACTGGCAGGCGGCTGAATTTAGCTTTCTGAGAGCATCATTCGGCCAGGGCTATCGATATCCCTCAATCGCCGAGAAGTATGCCACCACAACGCTCGGATCAGTACGGGTCTTTCCCAATCCGGCCGTTGAGCCTGAGTCGGGCTGGAACACAGAGATCGGGGTGATGCAGGGATTCATGATAGGTGAGTTCAGGGGAGAGGGTGACCTGTCGTTTTTCTTCTCGCAGAACAGTGACATGATCGAATACATTTTTGGGGTACATCAGGATCCTGTCTCAGGGTTGTCGGACCTTGGCTTCAAGGCCACGAATGTGGAGCAGTCAAGGATTTACGGCGGCGAGATGGAGATAATGATCAGCAGGTCCTTCAGTAAGGTAAATACAACACTGGCGGGCGGTTACACATATATTTATCCCGTTGAATACAATGCATACACCAATCAGAATACTGAGGTTTTCCTGAAATACAGGAGACAGCACTCGGCCAAACTGGGTTTGACGGTAGCTGCGGGCAGGATTGAGATAGGGTCTGATCTTTATCTGAGATCGAAGACATTAAACATTGATGACGTTTTTCTTAATCCCACCACCCGTGAGGAGATTCTTCCCGGCTTCTATGCGTACTGGCTGGAGAACAACACCGGCTATTTCCTGATTGACAGCAATATAAGCTATAGCCTGAGCGAAACCCTGAAGTTATCTGCAGCCCTTAAGAACGCCACCAACGCCGAATACATGGGTCGACCCGGAGACATACAGCCCCACCGCAACTTCAGCCTCCGCCTGAGCGGCAGGTTTTGAGATATTTTATTATTTTTATGGGATGAAGTCAACCCGTAAGATCTCCTTATTATTGTCATTGCTGGTTCTCATGGTCACCGCTTCTCCTTTATCAGGACAGGAGGATAGCTCATCTCTATTGCCTTCAATAACACCTCCTTCTGCTTTGGAGAAAAACTCTTCCCCCTGGTCTGCCGGTGCTGATGTCTACAGCAGCTACATCTGGAGGGGCACGAGACTCGGCAGCGGACCGCATATTCAGCCGGCTATTGAGTATTCAAGAGGCTCTTTTACCGCCGGAGCATGGGGCTCATTTGACTTTAATGGTTATGAGGAGGTGGATCTCTCATTTGCCTTTGAGATTCCGGGAGGCTTTACAATTGGCATGGTGGATTATTACCTGCCCGGGTTACGCTATTTTGATTACTCTGCTGCGGATGGCAGCCACGCTTTTGAGATAAACCTCGGCTGGGAGTCGGATAATGTCTGGCTGAGTGGTAATTATATCATCAATGAGGCGGGCGGGATAGGGTCATATGGCAGCGACCTCTACTTTGAAGCAGGTTTCTCATTGAAATACTTCAGTCTCTTCATGGGGGCTGGCAACGGCTGGCACACAGCCGCCGGCGGCTTCAACGTATGCAACCTCGGGCTGGAGGTATCTCAGGAGATTGTCATTACCGATCACTTCACCGTTCCCGTCACCGGACAGCTGATCTTTAATCCCGACAGTGAACAGATGTTCCTTGTAGTCGGTTTTACCTTCTGAATTACATTCAGTTTTAATTAAGACACCTTCAGCCCCCACATTTACACCTTCATCCCATTTTACTTTAACATCCTTTTTGTCAGCAATACTTTTGTTGCAATGAATTTCTAATCAACACTTAAAAATGAAAGAAATGAAAACAAAAGTATTTATCGCATTGGCAATGTTAGCACTGTTATCAACAACAACAAATGCACAGGAAAACGAGAAAAGGTTTGGACTCGAAGTCAGCGGAGGACCGTCATTTGCAACAAGGGAGTTTGCCGAGGGACTTAGAATGGGTTACGGCGTTGAAGGCACCATTCATTACAGGTTCATGCCTTTTACCGGGGTCTATGCAGGTTGGGGAGAAAACTGGTTCAGCACCGAAACCTCATCTTCAGACACAAACAGGGACTACGAGGAGACGGGATACGTTCTGGGACTGCAATTCAAATATCCTTTTAAAGGAAGCCGTTCCTCTTTCTTCCTGCGGGCAGGTGCACTTTACAACCATGTAGAGGTTGAAAATACTAACGGTGACATATTGGAAGATACAGGACATGGACCTGGTTATCAACTGGCAGCAGGTATTGATATCAGTTTAGGTTCGGGCTGGAGTCTCACTCCCGGGATAAAGTTTAACTCCCTGTCGAGAGAGACGGAGTTTGAAGGGGCATCAGGACAGCTTGACTATCAGTATATATCTGCACGAGTCGGGATCATGAAAAGGTTTTAAACCAACTGTTTTGAAGGAGCGATATGTTAATCAAAAACATATTGCTCTTTCATCGTTAATAATCGAACGTACTTCTGTTATTTTTATGAATTATATTTTACCGCATAATATTCAGAAGAAATTTATGAAATGAAGTTAAAAGGCATATTCCCCAATCCAAGGTTGTTGAGACTTTTGATATTTCTGTCAATTGGTCTTCAACTTATAGTTTTATCGCAAATGTATTTTTTTAAAGCAGATCTGTTCAGCGAACCGTTACAGGTGGTTGTCCGCTTGGTGAGAGGAACAGTAATGACCTTTTTTGGTGGAGTCATACTTGCTTACCCCTTCATTGCATTGATTCGATATCTGAATAAGAGGATGCCGTGGAGGAGAAATGCGTTTAAAAGGTTTGTGATCCAGCTTCCGATTGCCGTTCTGTGTGGTTTACTGGTTACTCCGATAATAATTTTGCCTGTCAGCTGGGTTTTTGGTTTGGAGATTGACTTCCCGATACTTGTAAACAACGCATATTACCTTGTGGTTCTTGCACTGTTTCTAATGATTATTCTTGAAGCAGGAATCTACTTTGATGAAAGTGCCGAGTCACAGCAGGCGGCTCAAAAGCTGCAACAGGATCTTATCAGGGAAGCTGCGGACAGAGCAATGATCGAGACACAGATGATTATGGAAGAAGAGAAGAACAGATTAGCCCGGAAGCTGATTGATCAGGAGAAGCAGCAAAGCCGGAGTCTGGAAATGGAGATAAAAAAGAGTGAAGAGATAGCCTTAGAACTTAAGAAAAGCCGTGAGCAGCTTCAAAGTATCCTATCGAACCTCGCCGGTGCGGCCTATCGATGCTTTTTTGACGAGCATTACACTATGAAATACATAAGTGAGAAGATCTTTGATATCTCAGGTTTTCACGCTTCAGAATTTATTGAAAAAGATGTAACCACCTTTGCTTCCATTATTCACCCTGATGATCAGGAGTATTGCAGAAAAATGATAAGCGATACTACCTCGAGAAAAACTCATTATGAATTTGAGTACAGAATCATTCACAAGAACGGTGATGTTATATGGGTTAACGAGAATGGAAAAGGTATATATGACGAAAATGATGATCTGGTATTCCTCGATGGAATAATTATTGATGTCACCCGCAGAAAGAAGGCTGAACTAGCAGCTGCTGAAAGTGAGCGGAATTATAAGGAACTGATGGATTTTCTTCCTCAACCAATTTTTGAGCTCGATATAAAGGGTAACATACTGTTATTAAACAGTTCGGGGAAGGAGTTCTTCGGAATCCAAATACCTCAAAACCCCGATGAAAAAGTGTCTGCACTTGATTTTATGGTTGATGAAGATATTCCTAAAATAGTTGAGAATATCAGGAAATCAAACCAGGCCATTTTCACACCTCCGAATGAATACACAGTCAAGAGGCCTGACGGAACGCTGTGTCCGGTTTTGATTTACGGATCTCCGATAATACGTGGCAACACGGTGATTGGACGGAGGGGGATTATTATTGATATCTCTGAAAGGAAGAAGCAGGAGATAGGTTTGCTTAAAGCGAAGGAGGAACTGGAACGGATTAACAACACTCTGGAACAGCGTGTGACAGAACGGACCAAACAGCTGACAGAGGCCAACACGCAGCTTCTAAAGGTTCAGAAAGAAAACCTGCAGTCACAATTTGAAGTGCTTAAGCAACAGGTTAACCCGCACTTTCTTTTCAATAGTCTGAATGTTCTCACATCGCTTATTAAGATAGACCCTGATCTGGCTGAATCGTTTACCGAGAGGCTTTCCAAGGTTTACAGGTATGTGCTTGAGAACAAGGAGAAAGACCTGGTTTCTCTCAGCACTGAACTGGAATTCCTGACTGCCTACCTCTTCCTTATTGAGATCAGGTTCATGAATAAAATAGTCATTGAGATAAACATTGACAAATCGTACTACGATTTTCAGATCCTCCCGATTGCCATACAACTGTTGATTGAGAATGCAATAAAGCATAACACTTTTTCAAAAGCCAAACCTTTGAAGATCGGGTTATATGTTGACATGCAGCACAGACTTAACATCGTAAATAATCTCAATGAAAGGGAAACAACATTTGCTTCCACCGGAGTAGGTCTTGAAAACATCAGCAGAAGATATGCTCTTGTTTCTGACCAGAGCCCCGAGTTCATCAAAACGAAAGACCAGTTTATTGCCAGGCTTCCCCTGTTGAAATCTGAAAAATCTGAAACTGAATAAAATTATCAAAATGAAAGTTGTAATTATAGAAGACGAAGCCTTTGCAGCATTGCGATTGAAAAAGATGATACATGATTTTAATCCCGAGATTAAAATTCTGGCCGAACTCGAATCGGTTGCCGAATCGGTTAAGTGGTTTAAGGCAAATCCCGAGCCCGATCTGATATTTCTCGATATTCACCTTGAGGACGATCTCAGCTTCGCCATTTTTGACCAGGTGAATATTTCCAGTCCTGTCATCTTTACGACTGCTTTTGACGAGTATGCAATCAAGGCCTTTAAACTTAAGAGTATCGATTACCTGCTGAAACCTATTGTTCATGAAGAACTGGTGGCCGCTCTTAAAAAGTATGAACAATTCAGCGGACTGCACCCAAATTCGGTTGATCTGCAATCGCTTTACAACCTTCTGATCAATAAGGATAACAAGTACCGGGAACGCTTTTCTGTATCAGTTGGCAACAGAATAAAGATGTTTGAGGTTTCTGAAATTGCCTATTTCTTTTCCCTCGGGAAGGGTATATATCTCCGGACCTTCCAGGGGAATTCGTATAATGTGGATTTCACCCTGGATAAACTAGAAGAAATACTTAATCCAAAAGTCTTTTTCAGGATTAACCGGAAATACATGGTCAATATCGGATCAATAGCAAATATGGTGGCTTACTCACGTTCGCGTGTTAAACTTGAACTCAAACCCAAAGCCGATGATGAACTCGATACTGTGGTCAGTATTGATCGCTCCGCGGATTTCAGGAAGTGGATTAATGATTAGATACCTTGCAGATAAAGGGGAGGATCATTAGTCTTGTTCAACAATATCTCCCGCACTCTCATACCCTCTTTTAACACTCTCATAACATTATCTTTTTTTGACTTTCTGGTGGTGAGTATTTTTGTTTCATATGATTGTAAGTTCAGTCCCGTAAAACTTTAAAAAATGAAAACAAAAGTACTTCTTGTGTTGACTGTGATCTCAATGATCTCCGTTGGTGGCATTGCGCAAGGTTTAAATAATGAATCCTGCTATGGATTTACCGGGTATACATCATTTGAATTCCGGAACAATCGTGAACAGGGCAGAATCCCGAACCATGGTAATGAGCGGAAATTTAACTTCCCTTTTGTTCCATCAACTGGAAATGATAGTTATAAATTTGGAACCCAAGGTGTCACCAACAAAATGACCTGCACAGATGGTATAACAGCCGAGCAAGTCGATGTAATATTTGAAATTGCGAAGGGATTTCCGGAGGGTACTGAAGTCTCAATTGCTTTTTTAAATAATGACCGGGTATTTTTCTATGGACTTAAACGACAGAATAACGCCATCATAAACATTGAAAATCATTCTTCGTGTGACTACACCTCAGCAGTGGTGATTGACATTAAAAATGAAACAGGAATTGTTATTCTTTCAAATGTTTCCAGATTCAAAAGAAAGATGAGAAATATTGATACTTTGTGTATTAATTTGCTGGCTTCTTTTTCAAGCGACAAGCAATAAAACTGAAACCTCATTAAGGAAAAATGCATACGAAGGAACTACAACATAAACTTCAGGAAGCATATTCCGTCAGAAATCTGAATAACATTTCTCTCACCCTGATAAATCTGTACCGGGCCGGCAACTTTGCGACCCTGCAAAAGATTTCAGAACTCATTAGCGACTTCGTGGATATTACGATTAAAGATGACGGGAAAGGTTTCTCCAGACTTATGATGCTTTATCATCCAGACAGGGCGGGGTATCATCTAAATGAAATTAACAGGCTCGCAGGAGAGAATAATCTTGACAGATTGCTGGAGTATTCTCATATACTGAAGCTTGAGCGGATTGAGGAGATTGCTGTGGCACTGAATAGTTATGAAGATATCGACTATTCTCCTGTTTATGAATGGGATTTTGAGGCAGAGGGCTTTACAATTATTAATGATAGTGAGCCCGCCGAAATCTTAAAAACAAAAACAAATACAAAACGAGTCGGCTATTCCTTTTACGATGCTATCAAAATCAGAGAGTATGGGCATACGGACATCGAATATCCTTCAATTTATCTCGAAGAAACAGAGGAATTTGAATTATCGTCTTCTGATGTCAACGATCTTTTTGGTGTACAATTTTGCATCAATGCCAGAACCATTGATGTATCAGACAACAGGATATCAGATATTACACCCCTTTTCGGGCTGACAAAGCTGGAGGAATTAAATCTTTCTGATAACCAGATTGGATATCTCGACGGAATAGGTAATCTGGTAAATCTGAAGAGTATCCTGCTATCAGGCAATTATATCGAAGACCTTTCGCCTCTTTTCGAACTGCCAATGCTCGAATATGCTGATCTGAGAGAGAATAAGGTTGATGTTGAACAAATTAACACATTAATCGAGTCGGGAGTTGTGGTGGAGTTTTAAGAACAGGGAATATTTTCTTAAATTGGATTGTCAGTATTTGAAAGATGAACCCCTGAGAGAGGTCTTTTAAAACCAATAGATTAGCATGGAGTCAAACTATTCAACAATACCTAAAGTACTGCCACCCAGGGAGAAACTGGAGTATGAACAGGAAATTCCAAAGATTATCTGGCAAACTATGAAATCTAATCAGGTACCTGCATTTATGAAAGAGTATGCAGACACCTGGATTGATAATAACCCGGAATATGAATACAGATTCTGTGATGATGATGATATGATTGACTTTATAAGCAGCGATTTTCCTGCGTATCTGGAAGCCTATAAAAAGATAAAATATGGTGCATCCAAGGCTGATCTGTGGCGATATTTGATAATGTATAAATACGGCGGAGTATATGCAGATTTGGACTGTCGATGCATCAATCCATTACGTCAATGGATAGAGCCGGGAGCCAGGTATGTTACACAATTGGGTATCAATAATGACTTTTGCCAGTGGCTGATAATTAGTATTCCCAAAAACCCTATATTTTTAAAAGCTGCTCAAAAGGCATTGCAAAATGTAGAACTCAACAGTTTCCAGGCAGAGTTTCATGGATTTGAAGTTGCAGATGGATTACTGTCCATTAGAGTAAAAGAACCGCTTATTAAAGTCAATGATAAGGTGTTTGGTCTTGCAGGTACGGCAGTCTTACAGGAAGCTGCAGAAGCATGTTTCAGAGAAGGATTGCTAACAGATTTGTTATCCTCTGTTCAAATTGTATGTGTTTCCGGAGCGATATCCTGTCAAATGAAGGGTAATGTGGCCCATGACTCAGCACATCCTGAATACAGAAAAGCACTAAGCAAGCTAAAATCTCCTCATTATGACCGGTTTATATCAAGGGCATTTAGAAAATTTCATGCTTTGTTAGGCAGGAATTAATCCATTCTGGGATAAAGCTTCTTAATTTGTCAATTATGGTTACCTTTAGTATACATATTATCAATCGCTGGTCATACAAACTAAAATATCAATAATTATGAAACGCACACTTGCATTTCTCTTCTCAATCACCCTGATGATTTCGGTAAATGCTCAAACGAAATCGATAAAATCGACACCCCCACTAACCGAATCTTCTCCTCAAAGTGCAGGAATGTCTGAAGAGCGATTAGCGGTAATAGACCGTATGTTAACACAATCCATCGAAAAAAATCAAATTCCTGGTGCGGTTGCATTGGTTGCCAGAAATGGAAAGATTGTTTACTATAAGGCTTTCGGTATGGCTGAGAATGAGACAAAAAGAAATCTGAAACGTGATGATATTTTTAGAATAGCATCACAAACCAAGGCAATTACAGCTACTGCAGTGATGATGCTATGGGAAGAAGGTAAATTCAGACTGGATGACCCGATATCAAAATATATCCCAGAGTTTAAGAATGCACAGATTCTTGACTCAATGAATGAAGTTGATACAACTTACACCACAAGTCCTGCAAAGGGGGAAATCACAATTCGACATTTGTTAACTCACACATCAGGAATAGGTTATGGTTTTATTGATAATAATGAATTTAGAAAAATCTACCAGAAAGCAGGAATCATTGATGCATTCACCACAAAACCTGTAACTATTGAAGATAATATTAAAAAGTTGGCAAAACTTCCTTTGCATCATAATCCCGGAGCCAAATTTACATACAGTGAGGGTCTTGATGTCTTAGGATATTTAATAGAGATTTTGTCCGGTAAACCATTTGATGAATTTCTTCAGGAAAGAATTTTTGAACCACTGGGCATGAATGATACATACTTTTACTTACCCGACTCAAAAAGTTCCCGACTGGTACCGGTTTTAACCCTCAAGGATAATAATTGGGTCAGATATACAAATACATATTATGATGCAGATTATCCGATCAAAGGTTCTAAAACTTTCTTTGCAGGTGGTGCCGGTCTTTCAAGCACAGCAAAAGATTATGCTACTTTTTTACAGATGTATTTGAATAATGGCGAGTTAGATGGAGTACGCCTTCTAAGCAGAACAACAGTACAAGTTATTATGGCGAATCAAATTGGAGATCTGCTTGGTGGTTCCGGAGCAGATTATGGTTTAGCTTTTGGTGTCATTAATCAGGAAGGACAAAACATGGGTGGAAGAGGCAGCATTGGCACTTTTGATTGGGGAGGCTATTTCAATACGCAATATTTTGCTGATCCTGAAGAAAACATTGTCGGGATACTGATGAAGCAAACCCAGGATATCAAAGGTGACGAAACGGGCTGGAAATTTCGTCAGCTTGTCGGCCAGGCAATAGATGATTGAAAATTACAGCTACCTATATTATTCATAACCATAGTGGATATATTCCTATGAACGAGTTAGGTTGTCATTACAACATAAAATGAGGGTCCAACCTGGATATTTATTTGCCTTTTTTGCATTACTGATTCTAGTCGGTTTTTGTGACTGTTACCCTATTTCTATTCCGAATGTAAATACTATAAAACAAACAGAATGGGTCACTTATGAAAATAAATCAGGAAAGCGGACAAGATGCTATTACTACAATCACTCGGAATATCGAGCCTCAAACATAACTGTTCTTCCCTGGTCTATAGAGTCAATCATATTATATGGGCAAATATTATCAGTAGTTTTTCTATCACAAATAAAAATTTTTAATTATCAAATCATATTTAGCCTGGTCCAAAAAAGGATGCATTTTCCAAGATTATCCATAGATGATTATACCAATTCCTGCATGAGAGAAGAAATTCTTACTAGCTCAAACGGTACAGGAAATAAAGTGTATAAACATTTACTTTCAAGAAGATGGGTAATTCTAAGAAGAAATTCAAATGGAAAAGAAAAAGACGTTTTAGATGGATACCTAATTGGATTTTTATAATTCTTGCTGCTTCAATGATCGGTTTTTCAAATGCTTTTTATGATGAGTACAGATTGATTGATAATTGTCGCAACTTCATTCAATACGAACAAATTTTTAATGATGAGGATAAAAAAAGAAAGAAAAAACATCTGAAATGGATTAAAATTAAATAAACGAACACCTAAGACAGAGCAATCCATTGTTCCTCTGTTGCCTTCCGGTTTAACGATAAGCATATAGAGATTACGTACTGCCATTGAGGAGGGGATATCCCTGTAATTCTAATCAGAGATATACATCCTGTCTACTCGGAAGCGTTATAATCTTGTAACATACAGATAAATATCATTGATTGTACGGACGGGAATGACCTCTGCGCCGGTAGGCGCATCGGTCGGACCCTTTCATCCTGAGGTTACCAGATCAAGACCTGCAAAATCAGGTTGCTGTCGCAACCTTACATTTTATTTTCCCCTCCTCTTACGAAAGCAAGCATTCACCGAGTCCGGGAAAATAAAAAATCCGATGAAAGTCATCGGATTTTGCA
>CAYVYM010000018.1:0-52558 GCA_964455705.1 uncultured Rikenella sp. | reverse complement strand
GGGATCGAATTGACGGCATATTGCTTTGCCGGTGCGCAGTCCCAGTACTTGAGGTCAGACACATGTGTCCACGTCAGCTTATCATCACTTATGGCCTTCACCCAGTCTTCCTTGCTGCGGTCAAGTGACACGCCAAAGACGTCAAATCCCTTTTTGTTATACTCCTTCCAAATCTTAACAATGTTCGGGTTCTCCTGACGACAGGGCGGGCACCATGCAGCCCAGAAATCGACCAGAAGAAGCTTCGTGCTTCCACCCAGTTTTGAGTAGAGTGACACGGGATTGCCATCGACGTCATTGAGAGTGAAATCGGGAGCCTTCTGACCAACAGACACTGACTTAAGTTGAACAACCCTCTCCTTCATATTGACTACAAGCTGAACTTCGTTGAATGAAGTATCGAGCTTTCCTAACAGGGCCTCCATCTCATCAGCCTCAAGCCCGTACGAGAGTTCATTCAGAACTACCGGAGCCACATAAGATGAGGGGTTGTTAATTACAAAATTTTTCTTGATCTCACTCTGCGTGGCGTCAAGCGCCTCCAGCTCCTTCTCTATCTCAGATGCCAGCTCATCATTCCCTGCCATCCGAGCTTCACGGTAACGGTCATACACCTTTGCCATCTCGCTGTTGGACTCGTCGAATGCGGCTTTGTAGGTGTCATACTCAGCCTGTGTCCGCGACCCTGAAACGGATAATAGATGGAGCGAATCGGCATGGCCATGGATGGTTATGTCTGAGTTCTCAAGGAAGAAGTTCATTCCGCCCCGCTTGCCCTTGATAGCAAGGTTCACCATCTGGGGATAATCAATTACTCCGCTCATTTTAAATGCACCGTTTTCCAGTGCAACGGAGTCAATCACTTCATAACCTCCGGGTATACGTTTCTGCAAAACAATCAGGGCATCTTCAATGCCTTCAATGGTACCGGTTATTCTGAACTTCGGCTCCCTGGCGCACGATGCAGCTACAATCAGCACAAGAAATAAAATTACTGTTCTTTTCATCTGAGGAATTTTATATGTAAACACTTCAATTTTCGAAGGTTCAAAGATAGGAATATTTGGTTACCGGCAGTTACTGCTGAAATATTTGTCGAGCAGGATTGATGCCGGTTTATAAGAGGTTGTCTCCCCTTCGCGAAGGCGTTTCTCCAGCTCTGGCATTAGGGCCAGTACCTGTGGGTGGTTATAGAATGAAAACTTCAATGTGTCAATGATTGTTTCGTGCATACGGGTGACAGCCTGTTCCCTCCTTCTCTCCCAGAACCATCCGTTGCTCTTGGTGACACTCACGTAATCGCGTATCGTCTCCCACACATCACTGATTCCTGTTTTCTCAAGAGAGGAACAGGTCATTACCCTCGGGCTCCATTTTGAAGGTGAGGGAGGAAACAGATGCAGTGCATTCTTGTATTCCACCCTGGCTATCTCCGCCTTCCGTACATTGCTTCCGTCGGCTTTTGTAATGACTATTGTGTCTGCCATCTCCATTATGCCTCGTTTTATTCCCTGCAACTCATCACCGGCTCCGGCGAGCATCAGAACCAGGAAAAAATCGACCATGGAATGAGCTGCCGTTTCTGATTGTCCCACACCTACTGTCTCCACGAGGATGGTATCAAAGCCTGCCGCCTCGCAAAGGATTATTGATTCCCGGGTCTTGCGTGCCACTCCTCCCAGGGTCCCGGCAGAGGGTGAAGGACGGATAAAGGCGTCAGGGTCAGTGCTCAGTTGTTCCATTCGGGTCTTGTCGCCCATGATGCTGCCCCTGCTCTGCTGGCTGCTGGGGTCAATAGCCAGGACGGCAAGCCGCCGCCCGTAATAACGAGTAAGCAGAGTGCCGAAAGTGTCAATGAAGGTGCTTTTGCCTGCACCGGGAACCCCGGTGATGCCTACCCTGACTGATCGCGAACTGGCGGGGAGACATCGCTCCACAACTGCCTGCGCAAGGTCATAATGCTCCGGGAGGGAGCTCTCAATAAGCGTAATTGCCTGACTCAGGATCGTACGGTCGCCCCTCAGTATCCCATCCGCATAATCGTCTGCGGTAAATTTCCTCCGCCTGTTCTTTTTAAGACGGTTGAGCATGTCCGGGTTAATGCTCGGAGGCTGTGCAATACCCTTCTGTACCGAAAGAGCTCCGGCCGGTTGTTTTTCCCTGCTCATTATATTCCTGCCCCCGGAGATGATCCCTACTTCGAAGCGCCCTCTTCAACCAGCACCTCACCCTTGATCATCAGCATGACCTCCGAGTTCTTCGGATCATTTGTATAAACGAATATATTCTTGTAGATCTGACCTTTGTAGCCTCCGGAATTGAATTTTGCCTTTATCGAGCTCTTTGATCCCGGCTTGATGACATTCTCGGTGGGCATGAGTGCGGTGCACCCGCAGCCTGACTTGACATGCCGGATCACCAGGTCGGTCTTGCCCGAATTTGTGAAGACAAACTCAACGTCAGCCGAAGCATTCTGCTTAACTGTCCCGAAGTTAACCGTGTTGGACTCCAGTTTGAAGACCGGTGCATTGGCAAGCTCCTGACTCGAAAGCCCTGAGAAATCCTCAACCAGGTTGGCCGATACATAGAGATAAATGTTGGGCATGGGTTTACCATTCACTTTCAGGCGTACCAGGTCATTCACATTGCCCCAGACACTACTGTTGAGTTTCGCATCATAGGTGCCCTCTATCAGTCCCTTCTCTCCGGGCTTGATGGTGGCAGGAGTAACCTTAAGTGACAGGTGGGCCGGCAGGTCATCAAACTCAATTGTGGCAGGCTCTTTGGATGTGTTGACCACAGGCATCACCCTTATCTTTTTCTCTGTCTTTTTCGTTGTAGTGAAGGCCAGGTGGTTTGATTCAAACCTCACAGGTCCCACTGCAAAGGTATAGAGCTCCTCAACGGTCTTCTCACGCTGAGCTACCTGCCCCTCAATGATGAGTACAGTAACTGCCGGTTTGGCATTCGAATAGACCGAGATGCTCTTGGCAAACTTACTGTTATAACCGCGGGGGTCAAAGACCGCGGTGACAAATCCCTTGCCTCCGGGAGGAACAGGAGATTTTGTATATTCAGAGGCCGTGCATCCGCAGGCAGGCTGCACCCTTGTCAGTACAAGTACAGAATCACCTGTATTGGTGAAATTGAAGACAGCCTCCTTCTTGCCGTCTGCCTCCTTAATGGTTCCGTAATCATGTCGGGTGCTGGCAAAACTAAGCTTCGGCTGCGCTGAAAGGGCCCCGGCCATAAGCAAAAACATCAATGCTGTAAAAACTCTTTTCATATCTATTGTATTTTTATTCCTGTGTGGCAGCATAACCTGCAAATTCTCCGAACAGATAACAAAGATCCGACCGGATTAATACTTGATGTTTCAAACCGACAACAATAATCGGGCCTGAAAATGGTCAGATCTTCCAATCAGATAACAAAGATCAGGCCGCATATATTGCATCATTTAAAGCATCAAAATTAATAAAATTCGATAAGCCTCTGTTTTTTTAATGCTTTATCCATTAGTTTTGTCACACGGATCCGCTCATTTGGAACAGATTTTGCTCGAACCAATGAGAGCGTTCTGCTTTTGCTTATGAGAAGAAAAAAACTCTTCATACCGCTTTTGGCAATTCTCTGTTTATTGCCGGCAGTGCCGGCATCTGGCCAGTTCTATAACGGCATGCAGATGACCTTCGGCAAAAACCGGATTCAACATAAGGATTTCTACTGGACATATTTCAGGTTTGACGAAATAGACTGTTACTATAACGAGTTCGGTCGCCAGGTAGCTGAATATGCCTCCAAAGTGGCTCATGAAAAGCTCAATGAGATAGAGGATTATTTTGACTACACACTTGACAAACGCCTGATACTGATTGTTTATAACAAGCAGAACGACTTCCGGCAGAGCAACGTAGGATTAATCTCCACAGAGGATGACTACAATGTGGGTGGCTACAGCAAGGTCATCAAGAACAAGGTCATGCTCTGGTTCAACGGCGACAGGGAGGAGTTCAGCAAGCTTATAGCATCAGCCATTGCCGAAGTGGTAGTATATGAGATGCTATACAATGCCGATATGCGTGACAATGTAACCAGTAACTCCCGGATACAGATCCCCGACTGGTACATCAAGGGGCTCATCAACTATGTGGCCTTCGGGTGGGACAGCCAGACTGACAACCGGGTCAGGGACGGCTTTGAGAACGGCAGATACAGGAACCTTGACAACCTGGAATATGAAGAGGCAGTCTACGCCGGTCACTCATTCTGGAAATTCATCGGTGAAACTTACGGTGATGCCATCATACCGAACATCATATACCTCTCCAAGATTTACAAGAACATTGAGGACGGATTTCTCTATGGACTTGGTAAAAGCATCAAGGATACCTACCGCGACTGGAAGAGCTACTATGATAATTATTATGCGGTGAAGCCGGGAGAAGATTACGGTAAGCCCCGCGAGATAAAAAAATCAAAAACCTATGAACGCTTCACCGAAGCGAAGATCAGTCCCGATGGCCGTTATGTTGCATGGGTATCGAATGACTGGGGAAAAAGGAGGATCTGGCTCTACAACACTGCTGACGGAAAAGCGAAGAAGATATTTTCGGTCGAACCCAAATTTGAACAGACCATAGACCACTCCTATCCCGTGTTGACATGGCACCCCGGGGGACAGATACTGACATTCGCCAATGAGGAGAAGGGAGGCGTCGAGCTCTACTTTTACAGGCTTGATCAGAAGAAGTTTGAACAACGTACCATGCCTTTCTTTGAAAAGGTCCTTTCACTATCATATTCACCCGACGGGACAAGGCTGTTGGTATCTGCCGTGATTAACGGAATGACGGATATCTTCATACACACAATCATCAGCGGCACCAATGAGCGGATAACTTTTGACGCGGCTGATGACCTCAACCCATCCTTCATCACCGGAAAGGATGAAACCATGATTTTTTCGTCGAACAGGCTGACTGACACGCTCAGCAACAGGGCTGACCCCCAGGAGCGCATCGGGCTGACCTTTAACCTGTTCACATATGATCTGAGGGCACGGAACGGTCTGCTGACACGACTTGACGAGGGCACCCTGTATGACTACCTGAATCCAATTGGAGCAACGGCTGCCACAACCGGATTCCTGGGCAACGGTAACGGTATCGTGAACTTTTACGATGCCACTGTTGACAGTGCCATCTCCTTTATCGATACCACCCTGCATTACAGCTACTTCATAAAAACCCGCCAGTCCTCCGATTTCCCCAGGAACCTTGAAGCATTTGACAGAAGAGGCGGACAGGATGTTGCCGTGATATATGATAAAAACCGGTACAGGATTCTGACCGGACCAACCGCAGAGGCACCTGCTGTCAGAAGCGAGGATATCAAGACAACGAAATGGCGTGCCGAACAGACGGCCATGCTGCAGGCGGCTGACAGCATAAACCAGCTGAGAGACTGGCTCCTGGCAGAAAGGGCAAGGATGAATGATACACTTCAGAAACCACTCTACGAATATTACGCCACCAATGAGCCGATAGACTTCCGTAATTATGTCTTTGAAAAGGAGAAGGAAAACTTCTATGAACTGCAGTGGCGGAAGGACTATATGGATATCAATCTCGATACCTCCCGCATGAAAATGCCTGATGCCCTGGTCTACAGGCCGGCATTCTATAATAATTACTCAGCAACCCAGATAGATTTCAACTTCCTGAACAATACTTACCAGGCCTACAACGGGGGAGCTCCCTACTTCAACCCCGGACTGAACATGCTGTTCAAGATCGGGACCCTGGATCTCTTTGAGGATTACCGTATTACAGGAGGTTTCAGATTCTCCGGTAACTTTGACAGCAACGAATATCTTGTCAGCCTGGAGGCGCTGAGGGGCAAGTTTGACAAGCAGGTCATCTTCCATAAACAGTCGTTCGACAGTTATAATGACTCAAGCTACTATAAGATAAAAAGTTATACATCTTACTTTTCGCTCAGGAGACCTCTCAGCACCGTCCTCTCACTTAAAGGGACCCTTACCTACAGGTATGACAACTATATTATCCAGGCAACTGACCAGGCAACTTTGATGGCTCCGTCATTTGACCGGCACTGGGCCGGAGTCAAGGCTGAAGTGATCTATGACAACACCCGGAAGCGTACCATCAACATCTACAACGGTACCAGGTTCAAGTTCTTCGGAGAATACTTCCGGGAGGTGACTGAGAAGAAAATGGACATGTTCGTTCTGGGAGCCGACATAAGGCACTATCAGAAGATCTATCGAGACCTGATTTGGGCCAACAGGTTTGCCGGAAGCACATCGTTCGGCCCGTCGCGGCTGATATACTACCTCGGTGGCGTGGACAACTGGATGGGCTACCTCTTCAATAAAGTGCCCATGTTCGACCAGACCGTACCGGTAAACCCGGCTGTAAATTACGGCTTCCAGGCCCTCGCCACCAACATGAGAGGCTTTACCCAGAACATACGTAACGGAAGTAACTTCGCACTCATCAACAGCGAATTGCGCTGGCCTGTTGTAAGATTTTTTGCCGGCCATCCCCTGCGCTCCAACTTCCTGAACAGCTTACAGATAGTAGGATTCTACGATATCGGTATGGCATGGTCAGGCTGGGACCCGTGGGGTAATGAAAACTACTGGCAGGATAAGGTCTACCAGAACGGACCGGTGGTGGTCACCCTCGATGCTATGCGCGATCCCCTGGTGATGGGCTTCGGAGCCGGTGCCAGGGCGCAGATCTTCGGCTACTTCGTGAGAGCTGACTACGCATGGGGTATCGATAACGGTTATCTCCTTCCGCCAATCTTCTACCTCTCCTTCAGCCTTGATTTCTGACAGTACAAAAGCACCACGATGTTATCAGAAAAAAGAGTGCTTCAGGAAGCTGAAGCCCTGCTCCCGGAGATAATCACGATCAGAAGGCATATCCACCAGCATCCCGAGCTCTCTTATGCTGAGCACGAAACGGCTGCATTTATAAGCCGGATACTCACAGATGAAGGCATTGAACACCTCAGGGGTGTGGCAGGTACGGGCATCATTGGCATTATAAAGGGAGAAGCCGAAGGGGAAGGCCTTACGGCAGGACTCCGGGCTGATATGGACGCACTTCCGGTAACAGAGTGCGAGGGGCCTGATTACCGTAGTCAGAACAACGGAGTGATGCATGCCTGCGGTCATGACGCCCACGTGGCGATGCTTCTGGGCGCTTCCAGAATCATCAATGGCATGCGGGAAGAGTTTGCCGGTACGGTGTTGCTGGTATTCCAGCCAGGCGAAGAGAAAGCCCCCGGAGGCGCAAAACTGATAACGGGCTCGGGCATACTCGACAGGTACAGCCCTGACCTGTTCATCGCCCAGCATGTAGCACCAGAGCTGCCGTCAGGTACAGCAGGCTTCTGCGCAGGACCTGCAATGGCATCATCCGATGAGATCTATATCACTGTCAAAGGCAGGGGTGGCCATGCAGCCAGACCATCGGAATACACTGACCAGATACGGATAGCCTCCGAACTGGTGATCGCCCTGAAAGATGCCGTCACCACCGCTGCCCTGAATAAAGCCCCTTCCGTCATTGGCATTGGAAAGATTACAGGCCTCGGAGCCACAAACGTGATACCGGAGAAGGTGGAGATTGCAGGCACTTTCAGGACCTTCAGCAGGGAATGGAGAGAGGAGGCAAGGGAGCTGATGCGCTCAATAGCAGCTGACCTGGCTGCCAGGAATGCCGTCAGCATTGAGATAAGTTTTGCAGATGGGTACCCCGTTATGATCAATAACCCTGAGCTTACCGTCAGGGCGGCCGGACTGTGCAAATCACTCCTGGGGAATGACAGGGTAACCAATATTCCACAGAGAATGGGATCCGAAGATTTTGCCTTCTTTGCAGAACGGTATCCCTCTCTGCTCTACCGCCTGGGTGTCACACGGAAAGATGATACTATAAGGCATTTGCATGCCTCAACTTTCGATATTGACGAGACGGCCATGGCCTCCGGAACGGCTGCCCTGGCATGGCTGGCACTGAATTTGATAACCCATCCACAAGGGTGAATTTTATTTTATATATGATAGGAACTTATAAAAATAAAGGATAATTTTACGCCCGTAATATTTAAAAACAGATCAATAATGGCATACAAAATTACTGATGATTGCACAGCTTGCGGAACCTGTATAGATGAATGTCCGGTTGAGGCTATATCTGAGGGTGATATCTATAAGATTGACCCGGATATATGTACCGATTGTGGTGCCTGCGCCGACGTTTGCCCTGTAGAGGCAATTCATCCGGTATAACCCGCATTTACATTTAACAAATCCGGAAGCTGTCTGTAAGGCAGCTTCTTTTTTTAGTCCGGTCTGTACCTGGCACCGGTCATAAGGGCCTGGAGATCAGTCATATTCATAAGCTCCTCAAGGGTCACACCGGGATTGTTATTCATGTATTTTTCAATGATCCGGAATCCCGTCCAGACAACAGCCCTGCCCGGAGAATCCTCTGTGAAGTAACTTGTAAACGGCGCCTCACCCGTGAATTTGCGTATCAGGAACCCGTCAGTGGAAAAGAGAAGGTCTCTGCTGACAAGATATTGCCAGATGTCTCCTTCACTGTTCTCGCAGAACTTCATCTGCCGTCCGGTAAAACCATGCAGTATTGTATCAGGAACCGCAGGCATCATCCTTTTTGTAAAATATACCAGCTTGGCTTCATGAAGCATTGTATTGAGAAGTGTCTTGGTTCCGTATCCGGCAAAATTGTAATCCCACTCCGTTGATGCCCAGGCATACATGCAGTCGGAGGCACAGTAGGCCGGTGTCATCTTGCGCGCCTGGTAGTTGAAAATGCCCAGCGGAGGGTAGTATTTTGAATCAGCACCAAGGTAACGGTCAAGACTTATCATCAGCAGCGAGTCATTGATTATTATGCTGTTGTTGAAAATCGAAATGCAGGTAATAATCTCCGGAACAACCCTGCCGGGAAAGTAATATTTGTAATGGCTGAACGCACTCTCAAGCTCCTGCCTGAGCGGCCCGGTGTCCGGCCACACTCGCCTGACCTCGTCCCACAGTTCCAGGTTGCGCAGGTCAGTGGCAAAAAGGATGAAGGCCGACTTCCATCTTTCGTCTGAAGGGTCGCCCAGTCCGATAACGGTGCTGTATGTGGTAAGGGCGTCCCCGTATTCCTGCCTTAGTAAATTTGCCTTGCCGTCCATTTCGTTTGGCGGTGTCTCAAAAATATCTTTCCCCAGATCCCGTATCGCCAGGTTACACTCAATGCTTTTAAGGTTTACCTTGTAGGGATCACGATGGCAGGCAGTGACAGCCAGAAGGAGACAAAGTGACGCTGTCAGCCTTAAGAATGTTGAACTATGGGTCATATATGAGGTAATATCATGTTGATCATACAAAATAAGGACATTTATTTATAATTTTACCCGGCAAACAATGAGAAGATGAAAAGAGAATACACCCGGTCATCACTGAAGGCGCTGGCTGTCATTTTCCTGGCGGCCTCCTCAATGCGGGGCATCGCACAGGAACTGGAATTTGCGATTCATGCCGATCCGGTAATATCCTGGATGGGCTCTAACGAATCTGAATATGTTGGCGAAGGAGCCAGGGCGGGGTTTGACATCGGCCTCAACGTCCGCCACTTTTTTTCTGATAATTACGCGGTTTCGTCGGGAATAAGCTTTATCTCCGCCGGCGGAAGACAGAGCCTGACTGAAGATCATACTATGGTGTTCAATAATTTCACCCAGTTTATACCGGAAGGCAACGAGATAAAATACAACCTTCGTTACCTGAACATACCGGCCGGTCTGCGGCTTCAGACCAACCAGATAGGATACCTTACCTATTTTACAGACCTGGGGTTCGACATCAGGTTGCTGCTTAAATCGACTGTTGACATCCCCGCCATGCAGATCAGCAATGAAAATGCAAGGACCGAAGTATACGGCATGAACGCAGGATGGCACCTCGGCGGAGGAGTTGAGTACGAGCTGGGTATTGACCTATCCCTCATAGTTGGGCTCAGCTATGCCCAGGATTTCTTTGATGTCACCAAGGATCTTGAGGATGTCTATCAGCCGGGAGACAGAGCGGGGTTACGGATGATCAGAATCAGACTGGGATTGAGGTTCTGAGTCTTCCGTCATGAAGGTTGCACTTGCACAACTGAATTACATACCGGGCGATGTCTCAGGCAACAGCGGGAAGATCATCAGCGCGATTGATCATGCCCGCTCACAGGGTGCAGACCTCATCGTCTTTTCAGAGCTTGCTGTAACCGGATATCCCCCGCTTGATCTCCTCCTCAGGAAAGACATCATCACGGCTTCCATGACGGCTGTTCTTGAAATAGCTTCACACTGTACCGGAATAGCAGCCATCGTTGGCGGCCCCTCTCCCAATGCCGGCGTCTTTGGTAAAAGCCTTCACAACTCCGCATTTTTCATGCACGAGGGCAAGGTAAGAGCCGTGGTCCATAAAACCCTGCTCCCTACTTATGACATCTTCGATGAAGACAGGTATTTCCAGCCGGGAACGGGTTTCCAGACCATCAACCTTAATGGCGAAGAAATAGCTCTTACAATCTGTGAGGATATATGGGATGAACAACCCTTCGGCGACAGGAGCGTCTGGCGACTCTACAGCGTCACACCGCTGGATGAGATCATGAAGGAAAATCCGTCGCTAATTATTAATATTGCGGCAAACCCATTCTCCCACAACAGAATACGGGTTAGAGACGAAGTCTTTATCAGGAACGCCAGAGAGTACGGGATGACCCTCATTGCGGTCAATCAGACCGGCGGTTACACCGACCTCATATTTGACGGCTCATCAGTAGTGATCGATGCCGACGGAACCATACTGGAGAGGCTGGCATTCTGCGACGAGGAGGTGAGAATAGTTGAGATGCCTGTTGAGGGAAGTGACAGAAAGAAATATTCATGCCCTTCACCTTATCCTGATGATATGACAGGTTACATTCACCGGGCACTGGTAACGGGCATAAGGGACTTCTTTGAAAAGAGCGGATTGAAGAAGGCTGTAATTGGTCTCTCGGGAGGGATAGATTCAGCGGTGGTGCTTGCCCTGGCTTCTGAAGCCCTGGGACCGCAGAATACTCTCGCCCTCCTTATGCCTTCTGTTTACTCATCAGAACACTCTGTGACCGATTCGTTGCTGATGGTCAGAAACCTGGGGATCCCCTTCCACATAATCAGCATTGAGGAAGCACGCCAGGTGCTTGAAAATACTGTAAAGCCATTCTTCGGCGACAAGCCCAATGACATTACGGAGGAAAACATCCAGTCGAGACTCCGTGCAGTCATCCTAATGGCCTTCGCAAACAAACTTGGATTTATGGTGCTGAACACCTCCAACAAGAGCGAAGCCTCAACAGGGTACGGGACACTTTACGGAGACATGATAGGTGGCCTGTCTGTTCTGGGCGATGTTTACAAGACCGAAGTGTACAGGCTCGCCAGGGAGATAAACGCTCAGAGGGAGGTCATCCCTGAAGCCATAATCACCAAACCACCATCGGCAGAGCTGAAACCTGATCAGCTCGATACCGATTCGCTGCCTCCCTATGAGAGACTTGACCCTGTGCTGTTCAGGTATATAGACCTGGAGAGATCGGCAGAACAGATTATCGAAGAAGGATTTGACCCTGACCTTGTTGAAAATGTCATAAGGCTCATCCGCACCAGCGAGTTCAAAAGAAAGCAGTCGCCCCCGATCCTCCGTGTCTCTTCCAAAGCCTTCGGCAGTGGCAGGAGAATACCAATAATTGCAAAATACAGGTGACCCCTGCTCACATCCTCAACTACTTGTATCATAGTGTGTTAAAAAAAGTTAATTTTCCCCTAAACCGACTTTTTTAATATCTTTGTATATGTTGTTTAACATAAACATTGATGCTCTATAACAATCCTTACCTGGAACAGTGTCTTGAAGGGCCATTTTCACTTTTCAGGGATTTGCCTGACAAGGAAAAGGAGTTCTTGCTTCATGATCATGTTTGTGCCACCCTGAAGAAGGGAGAGCTGATCTTTCATGAGGGTGGCAGACCCGCAGGTCTTTATTGCCTGGCAAGTGGCAAGGTCAAGATTTTCAAACACGGTATCGGAGGCCGGGAACAGATCGTCAGGATGGTGAGGCCCCAGGGACTGATAGGATTTGCAGCCTTTTTTGCAGGCACATCTTACTCGGCCTCGGCAGTGGTGATTGAAGATTCAGGAGTCTGCAGGTTTGACAGGGATGCCTTCATGAAACTCCTCAGGCGAAATCCCGATCTGACAATGAAGCTGATGCGCATGATGGCGCTCGAGCTCTCCTTCTCAAATAAAAGAACCGTGTCACTGACCCAGAAGCATATCAGGGGACGTCTGGCGGAGTCTCTCCTGGTCCTTCGTGATACCTACGGCGTTGAGAATGACGGGAAGACTATCAGGGCATATGTCTCACGCGAGGACCTGGCCTGTTTTTCAAATATGACCACCTCCAACGCTATCAGGACTCTCTCGATGTTTGCCACAGAATCGGTGATTGCACTTGACGGAAAAAAGATCTGCATTATTGACCCTCCCAGGCTTGAGAAGATCAGCCAGATGGGCTGATCACTCATTGACATAGATCCTTTTTACTCTTTGAGGTATAGAGGTAAGAATCTCATAAGGTATCGTATTGCATATTGCCGCAATCTCTTCAACAGGTATGTTTGCACCGAACACCTCTGCCTCATCCCCTGCCCTGACCTTCATTCCTGTGACATCAGCCATGCACATATCCATGCATATACTTCCTGTGATGGGCACACGCCGGCCCCCGATAAACAGGCTGCCCCTTCCTTCACTCAGCTCCCTTCGCAGTCCGTCAGCATACCCCACCGGGACGACCGCTATCTCCCTTTCATGCTCTGATGCGCCGCGGTAACCATAGCTGACAGGCTCGCCTGCAGGCACAACCCTCACCTGTGACACGGCTGTCACGAACCTGCCGGTGTGCCTGAGCGTCACCCCTTCATATTTACCTATCCCGTAAAGGCCGATACCCATTCGAACCAGGTCAAACTGATATTCAGGAAAGCGGCTGATGCCTGATGAGTTTAGCAGATGAAGCCTGAACCCATAGCCGAGGGCATTCTTCAGTTTATCCGCCGCAGTGATGAGCAATGAGGCCTGCCGGTGCGTGAAATCATCATGTGCCGGTTCATCACTGGCCACGAGATGCGAGAACAGGGACACAACTTTTAAGTGCTGCTGCCCGGGGAGAAGCCCGAGTAAGATATCCAGATCACTCATGCCAAATCCCAGCCTGTGCATGCCGGTATCCAGCTTCAGGTGTACCGGGTAATGAAGCAGACCGTATTTCCTGGCAAGGGCTGCAAAAGCCGTGTAAGACTCCATGCTGTAAATCTCAGGCTCCAGGTTATGCCTGATAATCAACTCCATCACACTCTCATCGGGGTTCATTACAATCACCGGTGAGGTGATGCCCTCCTCCCTGAGGGTTACACCTTCGTCGGCATATGCCACTGCAAACCAGCTGACACCATTGTACTCAAGCAGTGAGGCTATCTCAGCTGAACCGGAACCGTAGGCAAATGCTTTGACCATCGCCATAATACCTGTCCCCGGGTTAAGCAGATGCCTGAATTCATTGAGGTTATGAACCACGGCGTTCATGTTTATCTCAAGCCGTGTCTGGTGCAGCTGTCTGACAAGAAGGGCGCTTATACGTTCAAGGCCGAAGACGCGGGCCCCCTTGATTAAAATTGTTTCATCACTGAAGACCATGCCGCGGATAGCCTCTGCAAATTCGGAGGTAGAGTTGAAGAAGAGTGAGCCGTCGGGAAAGGCCACCCGCTGACGCGAGAGCGCCTCCCCTATCCCAATGAACCGATCTATCGCGGTGTTCTTAATAGCCAGTGCTACCCCGGTGTAGAGTCTCTCTTCATCCCCCCCAATCTGCCTGAAGTCAGAGAGAATGAGTGTAGTTCTGCCCCTTGCACGACTCCTGAGAAAATCAAGGGCCATTCCCAGGGATGCGGGATCAGAGTTATAGTAATCTTCTATGAGTGTGGTTCCGTTTGTACCCTGCTTCACCTCCATACGCATTGCCACTACCGGCAGTTCCGCCACCTCGTCAGTAATCGCCTGCCACGGCATGCCCTCCGCCAGGCAGCAGGCGATGACTGACACGGCGTTCTCCGTTGAGGCACGGTCGGCATAAGGAATCGCAGCTTCAAATGTTCCGTCAGCCGTGGCACACCGCAACAGTTGCCCTTCATCCGGTATCCCTGTGGCTTCAACAATCAGGCTGGCCGGAGATCCGGAGAGCGACCATGTGAAGAGAAGCACTGAAGGATTTTGTGATGCCATCTCATTTATGATGATCTCATCATCGGCACTGCAGATTACGAGCCTGGCCCCTGACGCCAGCCTGAGCTTCTCCGCGGCGACGGCAGCCCTGCCGGTGAAGTTCTCACCGTGGGCGTCGCCGATATTTGTGATTATTACTGTGTCAGGCCTGATGATGCGTGCAAGCCTCTCCATCTCCCCGTGTCTGGAGATCCCAGCCTCAATGACAGCCACATCATACCGCTCGTCAATATTCAACAATGACAGGGCCACACCCACCTGGGAGTTGTAGCTTTTCGGGCTCCGGATGACACTTTTTGTCGTGCTCAGGACTCCGGCCAGCCACTCCTTGACTATTGTCTTGCCGGTGCTTCCCGTCACGGCAATGACCTTGCCTCCAAAGCTCTCCCTGCGCCATTGTGCCAGCCTTTGAAGCGCCTCCAGCGTATCATCGACCCTGACAAATCCTGCACCGGTCATATCCTTGAAGTTGTACGGCAGAGTATCAATAAGAAACAGTCTCACGCCCCGCCCGAACAGCGGCTCTATAAACCTGTGTCCGTCGTGGTTAGGTCCCCTCAGAGCAATGAAAAGCACGTCGCGACCGGCAACCGGGACCCTGCTGTCAGTCATGATGCCGGTTACCTCAAGGGAGGCATCTCCAGACAGAGTCCCGCCCGTAATGCTTACCAGCTCCTGAGCGCTAAGTGTCACCTGTTCACTGATTTGAGATAACAGGACCGGCATAGAGGCTCGTAGATGTCCTTCTCTCCCAGCACCACGATCTTCTCATCCTTTGTCTTCCGGTGAGAATAGTTGGCCAGATTTCCACACCTGACGCAGATCGCATGCACCTTGGTCACATACTCCGCCACAGCCATCAGCGCCGGCATGGGGCCGAACGGCCTGCCGGAGAAATCCATGTCGAGACCTGCAACGATGACACGGCTGCCTTCATCAGCAAGCCTGGTGCATACATCTGCCAGGCTGCTGTCAAAGAATTGTGCCTCATCAATCCCAACAACCTCCACTCCGCTTGCGAGAAGAAGTATTGAAGCTGCATTTTCGACCGGAGTCGACATTATCGACTTCTCGTCATGTGAGACAACCTTGTCTTCCGAATACCTGGTGTCAACTGACGGTTTGAAAATCTCAACCCTCAGCCCTGCAAACATGGCTCTCCGCAGCCTCCTGATAAGCTCTTCGGTCTTGCCTGAGAACATGGAGCCCGCAATCACCTCAACAGATCCGCGCTTACCGGCATTGCCAACCGAATTTTCAAGAAACTCCATACTTCAGATTATCAATTCGCCGTTCAGTATTGTAGAGAGAATATTTCGGAATGAAAAGATTAGAATTAATTACTTTTGCAAAATAAAGAAAACGATCATTACAAAAAACAAAGGGAGATGGATTTCATTAAAGCAGTGAGCATAATAGGAAGGGATCTGGAGGAGGCGATTGCATTGCTGGACCAGCTCTACGCTGAAGGCGGACCAAATATTGCAGAGATAGAACTTGCCCGACTCAGGGTACGCAGTGCAACAGAGCTGCTCAGGCTCCTACCCGGCCTTAACATGGCGACGGCACCCAGGCCGGTTCAGGAGACCAGGAAAGAGGAACCGGTGATACAGACTGTAGGGCCTATGACAATGGAGATTCCTGCGGTACAGGCTGCCATGTCACGGATGACAGAGGAACAGGTGATGCAGACTGCCGGACCACAGATGACCCCTGAAACGGTGACGCAGGCCACCGGGCCCCAGACAACCGTGGAGCCGGTGATACAGACTGTCGGGCCTATGACAATGGAGATTCCGGCAGCGAAGAGTGCCGGGGCCCAGAAAACGCAGGACCCACAAAAGCCGATATTTGCTGACAGGTTCGCCACCACGGGTACTCTCGGAGAGAAGATGCAGTCATCAAAGCCTGAAGGAGCCATCTCATCGGTTATGCACAGCAAGCCGATAGCCGATATCGGTGCCGCCATAGGAATGAATGACAAGTTTTATTTCATACGTGAGCTCTTCAGCGGCGACACCATAGCATACCATGATACAATCAGCAGGCTCAATGCCGCAGCATCACTGGGTGAGGCCATGAGGATACTCGATGAGAGCACCGTCATGGGTTCGGACCCCTCTGCACAGTCATCTTTCGTTGACGTGGTACGCCGAAAGTTCAACATTCATGTCTAAACTCCTCCTGGTGCCCACTCCCATAGGCAACCTTGGTGACATCACCATGCGCGCCCTGGAGGTGCTGAAGTCCGCGGATCTGATTCTCGCGGAGGACACCAGGACAACACGCTTCCTTCTCGATCATTACGGCATAAGTGCCCCCCTGCGATCACATCACAAGTTCAATGAGCACCGCAGCCTTGAGGCGGTCTGCGATGGTATCGAAGGAGGCACGGTGACAGCCCTGGTCTCCGATGCCGGCACCCCCGGCATCTCTGACCCCGGATTCCTGCTCGTAAGACGGTGCATCGAAAGAGAGATACCCGTGGAAGCACTGCCGGGAGCAACGGCATTCGTGCCTGCACTGGTCAACTCGGGACTGCCCTCCGAACGCTTCTGTTTCGAGGGTTTCCTGCCGCAGAAAAAAGGGCGACAGAAGAGACTCTCCCAACTGGCCGCTGAGGAACGGACAATGATCTTCTATGAATCGCCCTTCAGGGTGGTTAAAACCCTTGAACAGCTGGGAGCAGTGCTCGGGGGAGAACGCCGGGCTTCCGTTTCAAGGGAGTTGACAAAGAAATTCGAAGAGACAATACGCGGAACACTCTCTTCACTGGCGGAACACTTCAGGAATAAAGCCCCAAGAGGCGAGTTCGTGATAGTGGTGGCCGGTTTATCACTGAAAGAGCATTCCGAAGAAAACGTCTGATAATGCGCGGCAGGAGATTGGTCATTATCTTTGCGATTCTGCTGCCATGGCTTCAATGCGGGGCGCAGGTGATCCGCGGAAAGATTACCGACGACAGCGGAATGCCAATGGCTGCGGCATCAATATATATTGCCGAACTGCGCCAGGGCACCACCACCAACAATGACGGACAATATGAAATATACCTGCCACCGGGAAACTACACAATCAGCTACCAGTTCCTCGGTTATACACCTGTCACACAGCTGTTCACACTCGGCACCAGGGATATCACGGCAGACATCCTCCTTACCGAACAGCTCTTTGAGATACCACCCGTAAGAGTCTCAGCCACCGGAAAGGATCCGGCTTACTTCATCATGCGCAAGGCTATAGGGATGGCACCGTTCCACCTCCGCCAGGTAAAGATGTATCAGGCAGAGGTTTACATCAGGGGCGGCGGAAGCGTTGACAAATTGCCGGCTATGATCCGGCGCCGCATGAAGATCGAAGCCAATGAAGCCGAATTTCAGGAAGGAAAGTACTACTTCTCAGAATCATTGAACATAATAACATTCACCGCACCGGATAAGTACGTCCACCGCGTTGTCTCCTCCAACTCAAGCATGCCGGTCAGCGAGGGTCAGGCATCACCCATGGATTACCTCGAGGCAAGCTTCTACCAGCCTGTACTGGTCGATGTAGCAATATCGCCACTGGCATCAAACGCATTCTCACACTACAGCTTCACCTTCCTCGGGTCATCGTCGCAGGGCGATTATGTCATTGACAAGATCCGTGTGACTCCGCGCCGCAGAAGCCAGCAACTCTTTTCGGGAGTGATATATATTGTAGAAGACCTTTGGGCTATCCACTCCCTTGACCTGACCAATGAGAATATGGCCGGAAGTATAAGGATCAGACAGCTTTATACCCCCGTCGAGCAGCAGATATGGATGCCGGTAAGCCACGAGTTTAACGTGGACATTTCCATCATGGGGGTTAAGGCCAGGGTAACCTATACCAGCGCGGTAAAATATCTGGAGGTAGAGCCTGACCGATCACTTGCGGTTCCCCGGGCATACGCCACAGTCACTGATGCGGGGCCTGAGGAGGAGGTAAAAACAGCTGAGCAGAGGGAGATTGAGGTGCTGCTGGCCAAAGATGAGCTGTCGTCACGCGATATGTCAAAACTTGCACGCCTGAACCGGAAAAATGCAGACCGCAGTGTAGAAAAACCTCCCCTGGAGATTGAAGAGAAGACTACCTTCATCATCGATGAGGACGCCACGCAGAAGGACTCCTCTTACTGGAAAGAGGTAAGACCCATCCCTCTGACAAAAGAGGAATCGGCAAGCCTGGCCGTGGTCACCGCCTCCGACACCCCTCTGGCCAGGCGTGACACTTCAACCTTATCGGTCACCATCGGCACCGGTTCGCAGAAAAAGCAGAGGGGCCCTGCAGCAACCTTTGTCAGAGATCTTGCCGCCGGCAAACGGTGGCAGCCATCAAAAAACAGCATCCTGGAGTTCGACGGCCTGCTTGACCTGAAATCCTTCTCATTCAATACAGTTGACGGTTTTACTGCAGGCACCGGCATGAGCCTGTCGGTAAAGTCCGGTGAGGCCGGACGGTTCACCCTTGCACCCTCAGTGAAGTATGCCTTCAGCCGCCAGCGGCTGATGTGGAATGTAACTGCCAACCTCCTCTATGATCCGATGCGCTCAGGCAATCTCTACCTCAGGGCAGGCAGCCAGTCGGACGAATTCTCATTATCGGGCGTTAATTCACTTGTGAATACGGTCTCTTCACTCTTCTTCAGGGAGAACTGGATGAAGCTTTATGACAGCTTCTACTTCATCGCCGGCCACCGGGGAGACCTGGCTAACGGACTTAACCTGTCGCTCTCGGCAATGTATGAGCGGCGCGGGACACTTGAAAACAACAGCTCATATTCATTTTTCAGACGTGATGTACCCTACACCGACAATCTGCCGCAGAATCCCTTTCTCAACGGGCTGGAGGAGGGTTATGACCTGTTGTGGCCATCCAATTCAAATCATCTCTCTTTTACTGCCGGCATGACCTGGACTCCCAGGCAGCGCTACCGGCTCTCAGGCAGTGCGAAGATAAATGCCGGATCCGATTACCCTACTTTCAACTTAACCTGGAAGCACGGCTACAATTACAGTGATACACGCGCAGGTCACTATGATATGATCACGGCTGATATTTACCGGACCAGCAGGTACGGAAGTATGAATGAATTCCACTGGCGTATCCGGGGCGGAGGTTTCATCAACAGCCATAATTTAATGCTCCACGATCTTTACTTCTTCAATGCACAGGCCAGTCCTGTCCTCCTGAACAATTTTGAAGACGCCTTCTATCTCAAACCGTATTATTCACTTTCCGCACCGGGGACCTTTGCTGAGGGGCACATACGCTACACCTCTCCCACCCTGCTGTTGAAGCGACTGCCGGGACTGAGCCGGACGCTCATCAGGGAGAACATAGGGCTCTCAGTGCTGGTAACACCGGAGCTGGGATACTACTATGAGGCAGGCTATGCCCTGAGTGAAATATTCCTGCTGGCGGAGCTGGGTGTTTATGCAGGGTTCCGCGACACCTCATTCGAGTCAGTGGGGCTCAGGCTTACCCTGAGGCTCAACTGACAGGCTCAGAAAGAGGGCTTGCGCCCGTTGTCATCCGGTGAAAAATCACTGTAGTCTGATGATATGTCGTTATTCATCTTTGACCCGAGAGTATATACCCCTCCCGCCGGCGTTGCCGGGAATGAGACTTCCGATCCGAACTCGTCAGGCTCAACGAAGGTAGCCCTGTCCTCCTTGAAATAAAGCAGAATCTCGTCTGTTGGGCCGTTACGGTTCTTGGCAAGAATGATGTCGGCATGACCCTTGGTCGACTGGCCGTCTTCAAATTGTGACACCCCCATTTTCTCAGGGCGGTGGATGAACACCACCATATCGGCATCCTGCTCAATGGCACCCGATTCACGAAGGTCTGAAAGCATTGGTTTCTTGTTGCCGCCGCGCGTCTCCACCGACCTGTTCAGCTGTGATAATGCAAGCACCGGCACAGCAAGCTCCTTGGCTATGCTCTTCAGGGCCCTGGAGATTGAGCTCACCTCCTGCTCGCGGCTGCCGGCATCAGGCGGCCCCGTCATCAGCTGAAGGTAGTCAACAACCACCAGGTCAAGCTTGCCCTGGGCCTTGAGCCTGCGGCATTTGGCCCTGAGCTCGAAGACGGATATTGCCGGGGTGTCATCAATATAGATGGGAGCCTCGGTGAGTGACTTGATGCGTGATTCAAGCAGCGACCACTCCTCCGGTGAGAGCTTGCCGTTCTTGATCTTTTCTCCCGGAATCTCTGTCTCCGAGACTATGAGCCTGTTTACCAGCTGTATGGCCGCCATCTCAAGTGAGAAGATGGCCACCTTCCTGCCATGGTTGATGGCCATGTTTCGTGCCATTGTTAGGGCAAAGGCCGTCTTTCCCATAGAGGGTCTGGCGGCTATGATCACAAGCTCCGACTTCTGCCAGCCCGAGGTGAGCCGGTCAAGCTTGGTGAAACCTGACGGCACACCCACGAGAGCATCCTCCTTCTTGCCCAGCTCCTCCATCTCGGCCAGAGCCTGCCTGATTACCTCATGAATGGGTGCAACCTCATGCTTAATGTTGCCCTCTGCAATGCGAAACAGCTCATCCTCACTCCTGTCAAGAAGCTCGGTCACATCAAGAGTGTCTTCATAGACCATGTTCTGTATGAGCGTCGCCGCACGTATCAACTCACGCTGAATGTACTTCTGCATGACAATGCGTGCATGGTACTCTATGTTGGCGGCTGAGACGATCCTGGATGTCAGCTCTGTGAGATAAACCGGTCCGCCGGCCTCCTCAAGATCATTGACACGTTTGAGCTCCTGCGTGACGGTGAGAAGATCAATGGGCTGGTCACGCTTGTTAAGCTCCGAAATGGCTGAAAATATCTTCTGGTGTGCAGCAGAATAAAACACATCCGGCCTGAGCATGTCAACCACCATCCTGGCGGCATCTATCTCAAGCATTGCAGCGCCGAGAACTGCCTCCTCCATCTCAGGCGACTGCGGGGGGATTCGTCCTCCTTCGGGTATGACAACTACCGAAGGCTTCTTATCCTGCCTTCCTCTTGATGTAACTTGTACCATTAATATCCTATTGTTTTTCAGTTAGATAAATTCAGAAAACAGATGTTCTGACCGTGATCAAATTTAACAATAACAACAGGCAAAGGAGTCACAGGTACCCTTTTGTTTCAAACAGAAAATTGTTAAAAAGATGTTGAAAACGGATATAATCGTCAAATATGAGGTATTTTTAAAAGGTTCGTATATTTTTGATCTTTCTAGAGAGTATCCTGACATGGTTGTATTTCCAAGGGCGAAGATAAACATTGGGCTAAGGATCGTTGAAAAGCGGCCTGACGGCTATCATAATATCGAGACCTTCTTTTACCCTGTGGCCCTTGCAGATGCACTGGAGTTTGTTATCAGGAAGGACAACCGCAGGCATGACACCCTCAGGGTCACAGGCCACATGAATGAGGTTGACCCGGAGGATAACCTGGTGATGAAGGCGGTGAGACTCATGCGAAGCTCTTTTGATTTCCCCGGCATACGTATCCATCTTCACAAGAGCATACCTGTGGGAGCAGGCCTCGGAGGAGGTTCTTCCGATGCGGCCGGGATGCTTCGTGCGCTGAACCGCTATTTTGAGTTCGGCCTGAATGCTGAAGAGCTGCGGTCATTTGCAGGCAGGCTGGGCAGCGACGCACCTTTTTTCGTTGACTGCAGTCCGTCATTTGCCGAGGGAGTGGGAAATATCCTGTCAGAATTTCCCCTTGACCTCAGCGGCTACCATATAGCCATACTCTGGCCAAACCTCAACATCAGCACCGCCGAGGCCTATGCCGGGTGTGTTCCCTGTCCCACGGGACTGTCACTGAGGCAGTTGCTCAACCTGCCGGTAAGTGAATGGCGCGGCAGGGTGGTGAACGATTTTGAACTTAAAATTTTCAGCAGGTATCCGCAGGTGGGTAGGATAAAGAATGCCCTTTATGAGGCTGGTGCCCTGTACGCCTCGATGTCAGGCAGCGGATCGGCCGTTTATGGCATCTTCCGTGAAGAGCCGGTGCTCCCGCGCGAAATCTCCCGCTATCTTCTGAACACCGGAGACCTCCTCTGACAGGGCTCTCAGTTCAGATTATCTCGACCAGAACAACCCCCTTTGCAACCCTGTCACCGGGATTGACATTGACCGAAGCAACTCTTCCTGAAATATGGCTTTTAAGCCTGTTCTTCATCTTCATCGCATCGAGGATGAGAATATCGTCGCCTTCGTTGACTGAGTCACCCTCGTGAACCAGCACTTCTACCACGGTGCCCGGGATGAAACTGGAGATCCTGCCCGGCACCGGCGGAGCATAAGGCTTCCTTTGGGTATAGCGGCGGCTCAGTCTCGTCGTATACACTGTCTGGTCAATTGTAATCTTCTCAGTATCTTTCTTTTCCATGGTACTCTTTTTCCGGTGATGATCAGAATGGTGGTATGCCATGCTTCTTCCAGGGCATCTGCACATCCTTGGAATCAGATACCTCAAGTCCGTGAAGAAGCATCCTGCGTGTTTCGGATGGTTCAATTACAGCATCGACATATCCGCGTGAAGCAGCCACATAAGGATTGGCGAATTTTTCCTTGTACTCCTCCACCTTCTGCCGGCGAACCTCGTCAGGGTTTACTGCGGTGGTTATCTCCTTGCGGAAAATGATGTTCGCGGCACCTTCCGGTCCCATGACTGCTATCTCAGCCGTCGGCCAGGCAAACACGAAATCGGCCCGCAGGTGGCGTGAGCTCATTGCAATGTACCCTCCTCCGTAAGCCTTGCGCAGTATCACAGTCAGCTTGGGGACGGTTGCTTCACTGTAGGCGTACAGCACCTTGGCGCCATGGCGAATCACACCGGCATGCTCCTGGTCAATGCCGGGCAGGTAACCTGGCAGGTCGACGAAGGTGACGAGCGGGATGGAGAAGGCGTCACAGTAACGGATGAACCTGGCTGCCTTATCCGAAGAGTCAACATCAAGCACACCAGCCATCACCAGGGGTTGGTTGGCAACAAAACCCACCGTCCTGCCGCCCACGCGCCCGAAGCCAATGACCATGTTAGCGGCATACAGTTCCTGTATCTCGAAGAAATCGGAGTTATCGGCCACGGCTCTTATAACCTCCCTGACATCGTATGGCAGGGTCGGATCACCCGGGACTATCTTGTCAATATCATAGCTGCTATCAGGTGGCAGCGTCTCAATGACCTTCGCCCGTACCTCGTTGTTCTTCGGTATGAAAGAGATCAGTTTCTTGATCTGGCTGAAGCACTCTTCCTCTGACAGGGCAAAGAAATGAGCATTGCCCGAGACCTCACAGTGCACACGCGCACCGCCAAGGGCCTCCATGGATATCTCCTCACCCAGGACGGTCTTGATAACCTCTGGGCCGGTGATGAACATCTTGGATATATTCTCAACCACAAAGACAAAGTCAGTCAGTGCCGGGGAATAGACCGCTCCCCCGGCACACGGACCGAGAATTACGGATATCTGCGGTATAACCCCGCTTGAGATGGTGTTACGGAAGAAAATCTCTCCATAACCGGCCAGCGAATTAACACCCTCCTGTATACGTGCGCCTCCGGAGTCATTGATACCTATGAGGGGTATCCTCATCTTCAGGGCATGATCCATTATCTTGGTGATTTTGCGCGAGTGCATCAACCCCAGCGAACCGCCGGCAACGGTAAAATCCTGCGCAAATATTGCAACCGGATTGCCGTGAACAGTCCCGGTGCCTATCACCACCCCGTCGCTGGGCAGGTGTTTCTTATCCATGCCGAAATCTCGAGCGTCATGCTCAACGAACATATCATACTCATTGAACGACCCGTCATCGAGGATAGCCATGATACGCTCACGGGCAGTGTTCTTGCCCATGGCCTTCTGTTTTCCGATAGCCTCCTCACCGCCGCCGAGAAGCATCTTCTCACGTTTCTCCTTCAGTTCCCTTATCTTTTTCTCAAGTGCCATATCTTAGCTTCTAATTCCTTTAAAAACACATCTTCAAAAAAGCAGCGCAATATAGACAAATTTTTATTTATGCACATTACCAATGAGAGTGTGCTATTTTGGCGCATTCCAGTAAACACCCAGGGCAATGAAAGTGTAAATTATATTGGGGATCCACATTGCCAGGGCAGGATCCATGTCTCCCTTGAGCGAGAACTGGGAGGCGAACTGCATGAAAAGGATATATGAAAAGGTGAGGGCCAGCCCCAGCCCGATCTGCATCCCAATCCCTCCCTTTATCTTGCGTGATGAGAGGGAGACCCCTATGAGTGTGAGGATGAAAAAGGCAAAGGGTGACGCATATCGTCTGTGTTTCTCATTCAGATAGAGCTTGATCTCGTCAGAGCCCTGCGACTTCAGTACATCAATGTAATCATGCAGCTCGCGATAGGTCATTGTGTAGACAAACTGGGGAGACCTTGTAAAGTCATCAGGCCCCACATTAAGGACGGTGTCTATCCGCCTGCCTGAGGATATCCTTTCGCCTATGCTGTCTGTCTCCCTGATGTAGTACCACCAGGCTCCCCACTTGTTGGTGGTGCTGTCCCACCTGATCATGTTCGCGGTCATCTTTGACTCCAGTCTCCCCTGGTCGTCAAACTTCTCCATGCTGAAATTGCGTCCGCTCTGCGAGATCTTGTTGTACTGCTCCATATAGATATAGACATTGGGATAGACCTGGCGGTGAATGGAAGAGACATTCATCTTTCTGAAGTCGGAGCTGCGGTAGTACTTCTCCTCAAAATCAAGTCTGGCGATGTTTGAATGGGGCAGGACATAGTTCTGCAGCATGAAGGCTGCCAGTGCTATTACTGCGGCTGAGATGAAATAGGGCAGCAGCAGCCTCCCGAAACTCATCCCGCTGTTGAGAATGGCAATGATCTCTGTGTTGACGGCCATCCTTGAAGTGAAAAAGATCACTGAAATAAAAACGAACATCGGGGCAAAGAGTGTGGCAAAATAGGGAATGAAGTTAAGGTAATAGTCGAAGATGATCGCCTTCATCGGAGCCTGCTTCTGTATGAAGTCGTCAATCTTCTCGGAGAAGTCAAAGATCACCGCAATACCCAGTATAAGTACCAGTGAGAAGACAAATGTGCCAAGGAACTGTCTGATGATATACCAGTCCAGTATTCCCGGGGCAAGTTTCTTTATGCTCTTTCTGAAATTCTTCGAACAGTCTCTTCTTTCCATGATCCGAATGTGCCGTCAAGTATCTTTTCTCTTGCCTCTCTCACCAGGCTGAGGTAAAATGAGAGGTTATGTATAGTGGCAATCTGTGCTCCGAGCATCTCTCCCGAAATGACCAGGTGGCGGAGGTAGGCCTTAGAGTAGGTGCGGCCGACAGAGGAATCCGATCCGGCATCAACAGGAGAGAAGTCTGAGGCCCAGCGCTGGTTCCTGATGTTTATTACACCCTCGCGTGTGAACAGCATGCCGTTACGTCCGTTGCGGCTGGGCATCACGCAGTCAAACATGTCAACACCGCGGGCAATGGCCTCAAGAATGTTGGCAGGAGTACCCACCCCCATCAGATAGCGCGGCTTGTCGGCGGGCAGTATCTCATTCACCACCTCTATCATCTCATACATCACCTCCGCCGGTTCGCCCACAGAGAGACCACCTATTGCGTTCCCGGGCATTTCCTTAGCCGCGATCTTCTCAGCGGATATGCGCCTCAGATCCTTGTATATGGCTCCCTGGACGATGGGGAACAGCATCTGATCAGCCTTGTAGAGTGGCTCGCCGGCATTCAGCTGTTTAACACATCTGTCAAGCCACCGGTGAGTCAGCTCCATCGACTTAAGGGCATATGTGTGGTCACAGGGCCAGGGGGCGCATTCATCAAACGCCATTATTATATCAGCTCCTATAATTCTCTGTATATCGATAACCCTCTCCGGAGTGAAGAGATGTTTTGAACCGTCGATATGCGATCTGAATATTGCACCCTCCTCCGTCAGCTTCCTGTTGGCAGCCAGGGAGAATACCTGGTAACCGCCACTGTCGGTAAGCAGTGCCCTGTCCCATGCCATGAAGCGGTGCAGGCCTCCGGCCTCTCTGATGATGTCAGTGCCCGGCCGGAGATAGAGATGATAGGTGTTGGCCAGTATCACGGGAGCATTTATCTCCGACTTCAGATCGCGGTGAAGTACACCTTTGACCGTGGCTCCGGTGCCGACAGGCATAAAGACAGGGGTTGGGATTTCGCCGTGGGCCGTGCGCAAAACGCCCGCCCTGGCAGATGTCGATCCGTCTCTCCTCTCTAAGCTGAACATCATTCTCCCACTGGTGGTCACAAAAGTAAGCTTTCTCGGTCTTATTATGAACAGACGGTTATCAAATTGGGAAAACGGCGCCATAATTGTTGAAAAGATTCTTGCAACCATTATCCAATTCTTTATAATATTGCTGTGGACAATGTTACTTTCATGATCGTTTCAACTGATCCGTCACATATAATACTGCTTTCGCTGCTGATAATCATGGCATTAATCCAGGGCTGGTACTGGCTTGGGTATTATGGCAGGGCAGCGTTTGCAAAGGATGACAAAACCAAATCCGTCGGGAACATGCCTCCCATCTCGGTGGTCATCTGCGCACGCAACGAGGCGGAGAACCTCACAAGGTTTCTCCCGGCTGTCATGGAGCAGGACTACCCCTCGTACGAGGTTGTGGTGGTGAACGACTGTTCAGAAGACAATACTTTTGATATCCTCGGGGAAATGATGACGCGATATCCGCACCTCAGGGTATCAATGATCCAGAAGGATCCAGGCTTCACCCACACCAAGAAGCTTGCCATGCTTATCGGCATCAAGGCAGCGAAGAATGAGCTGCTGGTCTTCACTGACGCTGACTGCCGTCCGGCATCACCCAACTGGCTGCGCGAGGTGGCTGCGGCAGCGGGACCGGAAACTGACATTGTAATCGGCTACGGTGGGTATATCGCGGAGGATGGCCTCCTCAACAGCTATATCCGTTATGAAACAATGTTCATCGGCATGCAGTACTTCGGGATGACCATGGCAGGCAAACCTTATATGGGGGTAGGACGAAACCTGGCTTACAGGAGAAGCTTCTTCTTCGACAGTGGAGGCTTCGGACCACATAACCATATCATGTCAGGTGACGACGACCTGTTTGTCAACCGGAACGCCACAAGCACCAACTGCAGCCTGATGCTGTCACATGATTCCTTTACGTTGTCGGCAGCACATAAGAGCCCGGGAGCATGGATCAAACAGAAGAGAAGACACTTATCGGCGGCCGCCTATTATAAAAAGAATGACAAGATAAGACTCTTCTTCGAGCCCTTCAGCAGGGTCATTTATTACGGACTGCTCATAACGCTACTGATCATGTTTGTATCATGGCCCGTGGTGCTTTTCATCGCATTGGCACGACTGGTCATGAGGGCGGTCATAATTCGCAAGGCCGCCGCAACATTCAATGAACCCAGGCTGTGGTTTATCTCGCTCTTTTTTGATATCTTTGCACCTTTCGTAACGGCATTCCTTTACGTCACCACCATCAGAAGAGGCAAGGGCAGAGAGACATGGAAGTAGTAAGCGGCCTATCGGAAAAAGCGCAACATGACCTGAAGGTCATTGACCGTGCACTGAACGGCGAAAGCAGGGCTTACACAGAGCTGCTCAACAGGTACCGTGATTCAGTCTATTATGTCATGCTCAGGATGGTAAGCAATCCATCCGACGCTGAGGACTTAACCATAGAAGCCTTCGGCAAGGCCTTCAACAGCCTTGCGAAGTATGTTCCCTCACACGCTTTCAGCACATGGCTCTTCCGCATCGCCACCAACAACTGCATCGACTTCATGAGGCGTAAGAGCCAGACACCCAGGCCTTTCGACCAGGATGAAGGTGAAGAGGACGAGATGGAGGCCACCGTCGCTTCTGACTCGCGAGGACCCGAGCAACTGATGATAGACCGGGAGACGGCGGCCTCTATTAACAGGATTGTCAAGACACTCAAACCACGCTACCGCAGGCTGATCGAACTGAGATACTTTGAAGACTATTCATATGAGGAGATAGCCAGCGAACTGAGCCTTCCCATCGGAACGGTAAAGGCAAGGCTCTTCAGGGCAAAAGTCCTTATACTGAACATGGTCCGCAGTAAAACAAGCGGTATTTGACCACAATAGCCGAAAAATACTTCCCTTCCCTGACTGAGGAACAGCGCCGGCAGTTTTCGATGCTGCCATCACTGTACAGAGAATGGAACGAAAAAATAAATGTCATCTCCCGGAAGGATATTGAAAATTTTGAGATTAATCACCTGCTTCACTCCCTGGCAATAGCACGCTTTTACTCCTTCCTCCCCGGAACGGCTGTGATAGATATCGGAACCGGAGGCGGACTGCCGGGCATACCACTTGCAATACTCTTCCCCGATGTCAGATTCACCCTGATCGATTCAATAGCCAAGAAAATAAGGGTAGTGAGCGAAATAACCGCTGCCGCAGGCATTGGAAATATACTGGCTCATCCTGTCAGGTCGGAGAATACAACCGGTACATATGATTTCATCATCGGCAGGGCGGTGACGGAGGTGGAACAGTTTGTGAAACTTACCAGGCATCTCTCCTCACCCCGCTCATTCAATAACATTAAGAACGGCTGGATCTTACTCAAGGGAGGCGACCTCGGGCGGGAGCTGAGTCCGTTTCATTCTTCCGCCGTAGTAATACCGATAAGCAGCTGGTTTGACGAACCTTACTTCGAGACAAAAAAAATCGTTTACCTTCCCGGGTGAAATAAAAAAATCCCTTCCACCTTAATTATTTTAAAAAATTACTACCTTTGCAGTCTTAAAAACCGGAAAGTACACAACAAAATTATAGGAACAGATGAAAAGGACATTTCAGCCATCAAGAAAGAAGAGGACTAACACTCACGGCTTCAGGGAGAGGATGTCAACACCCAACGGCAGGCGGGTTCTCGCTGCCCGCAGGGCCAAGGGCAGGAAGAAACTGACCGTTTCTGACGAGGTGGGTCACAAGGACTGAGAGGCTGACACAGAATAAAAGACCGTCTTAATGAACAATTAGGGCGGTTTTTTATTTCTACTCTGTTACGGTGATAGTAAATTTGTCAATATTTCGCGAAATGAAAGATCTGATCCTGAAAAATGCCCAACCGGAAATCAGGGAGGTAACAGAGGCCCTCCTTGACGGCAGGCGGATTACTCCGGATGAAGCGCTGACACTATACCGGATTGCTGATCTCTCACTCATGGCCCTGCTGGCAACCGGAGCCAAGAGAGCAAAGAGCGGCGACGCCGTCTTCTTCAACCGTAACTTTCACATTGAACCAACGAATGTATGCGTCTATAACTGCCGCTTCTGTTCATATCACAAGCCTGAAGGCGACCCTGACAGCTGGGAGCTGTCGGAGAGCGAGATACTGGACATCGTAAGGCGTTTTGACGGTATTCCGGTCACCGAGGTGCATATTACCGGCGGAGTACATCCTTCGCGTGACATACACTATTACGGGAATATCCTCGCCTCAATACGGAGTATGAGGCCTGACATAAGCATCAAGGCCTTCTCAGCCGTTGAGCTCGACTATATGATACGGAAGGCAGGGATGACATACAGTGACGGTCTGAAGGTCCTGCGCGATTATGGCCTTGACTCAATCCCCGGCGGCGGTGCAGAGATCTTCGATGAGTCGCTCCGGCGAAAGATTTGCAGGGAGAAGGCTGATGCCGATACCTACCTCGCCATCCACGAGGCTGCCCATAATCTGGGCATACCATCAAACGCAACCATGCTCTATGGCCACGCCGAGAGCCCGGAACAACGCATTGACCACCTGCTCAGACTGAGAGAGTTGCAAGACCGCACAGGGGGATTCAATGCATTCATCCCCCTCAAGTTCAGGAGAGCCAATAACCGGATGAGCGAGCTTGGAGAGGTACCGGTGACGGAAGACATGCGCAACTACGCCCTCTCTCGCATCTTCCTTGACAACTTCAGTCATATAAAAGCCTACTGGCCTGCCATTGGCAGGAACGCGGCATTGATGAGCCTTGCCTTCGGAACCGATGACCTCGACGGTACCATCGATGACACCACCCGAATCTATTCCATGGCAGGAGCCGAGGACCTTAACCCGGGCCTCTCAACAACCGAGCTGGTAGCCATGATACGGTCAGCAGGCTTCAGACCGGTTGAACGTGATACAAACTACTGCACAGTAAAGGAGTGGTAATAACCCGCACTCTCACAATATAATTTTATCTTTGACCCTGCGTTAATAATCTAATACTTCATCACACGATGAGCGTCAAGGAATTTCTTAAAAGCCGGGTCTTCTGGAAGCAGCTGGCTCTGGCAATGGTCATCGGCGTTGCCATAATCCTCATCCTGATCATATGGCTGAACATCTACACCCGACACGGTCAGTCGAGACCCACTCCCGAAATCAGAGGTCTGACCATAAACGAGGCAAAGCATGTGGTCAATAAAAACCGGATGAAACTACAGATCATTGACTCAGTCTATACCGCCTTCGTGCCGCGAGGCTGCGTTGCGGAACAGACTCCTCTCCCGGGCCACCGCGTTAAGAAAGGACGCACCATCCAGGCTACAATTAACGCCTTCAACCCCGAGATGGTCGCTGTGCCTGACCTCGTGGGACTGCCACGCCGCCAGGCACTGTCACTCATTGAAACGGCAGGCCTTCAGATAGGACAACTTAATTATGTGTCCGACCTGACCGTCGACTTCGTTCTCAGGCAGACACTGCATGGCCGTGATGTCTCCCCGGGCGATTCAGTCCAGAAGGGGATGGTCATTGACCTCGTCCTCGGCAGGGGGCTGAGCAGCCAGCGGACTGTCCTGCCACGACTGACAGGAACAACACTGGAGCAGGCCAGGAATGAGATACTCGGGTCATCACTCAATCTCGGAGCATATGTCTTTGATCGCACCGTATTGACTGCCGATGACTCTCTCAACGCCTTCGTCTACAAGCAGAACCCCGTGTATCACCGTGATGCCTCGGTACAGCTTGGATCAGCGGTCTATATATGGCTTACAACCGACACCCTGAGGTTAATGCCTGACACCACCGGCGCTGACACCCTTAACCCTGAAGGCAGTACTCTTCAGGAGGGAACAGATTTAGCACCCCTGTGATGAGGCAAAAATGGTTCATATATATCTTGCTTACCACGCTGACATCGGTTCATATCTCAGCACAGGAGGTTATAACCGGTCTTTCACGCAACATTCAGCTGGCAGGAGCCGCAACCAGGCCCCTGCTTAAGGGAGCTGCTGCAGATGAACCCATACAGCTCCCCTTCATTGACGACTTCTCTAAAGACAGCCTCTTCCCCTCCACTGACAGATGGAGCGACATGGTGGCATTCATCAACAACACCTTCTCTGTCAGGCAGCCCTCACTGGGTGTGGCAACCCTTGACTGCCTCGATGAGCGGGGCCTGCTCTACGAGGGGGCATCGCAGCTTGTCTTTGCCGCTGACAGCCTCACCTCCCTGACTATCAACCTGGAATATCCACCCTCTGACAGCATCTGGCTTAGCTTCATGTATGAAGCCGGCGGCATTGCTGACATGCCTGAGAGCGACGACAGCCTGACACTCAGCTTCTGGGCTCCCGGAGAAGAGAAATGGTACAGCATATGGCACGCCGCCGGCGGCCCGACGGATGGATTCCGCCGCGTAATGATTCCCGTAAAGCACAGCAGGTTCCTGATGAACGGGTTCAGGTTCAGGTTTAAGAACTATGCCTCGCTGGCCGGAGTAGTAACTGAACCCTCACAGGCAGGGAACGCCGACCAGTGGAATATTGACCATGTATTCCTCAATAAAGGACGAAGATATAATGACACGGTCCTGCATGATGTCGCCCTGACTCTGCCGCAGAGATCACTGCTGAAGGAATACGAGGCGATGCCCTGGCGACACTTCAAACAGGCATACCTCTCTGCCATGAGCCCCACGATACCGATCAATTACCGCAATAATGACACCATCGTTAGAAATGTCACCAGACAGGTCTCAATTAAAAACATCGTTACCGGGGCGGTGGTGCGTAACTTCAATGCCGGGGCATCAAACGCCAGTCCCCTGTCAGATGTGAGGTATGATGCCCCACTCCTTTATACCTATGCCTCCGACGCTACCGACTCGGCTCTTTTCGAGGTCACCGTCTCACTCATCACAGACGACTTTGACCCTAAACGCAATGACACAATAAGGTTCACGCAGCACTTCACCGACTATTTTGCCATTGACGACGGCACCGCCGAGGCCGGGTATGGCATTAACGGTCAGGGCTCGCGTAACGCCATGGCGGCACTGCGGTTCAGATCTTTCATCGCTGATTCGGTAACCGCCATCAACATCTGTTTCAATGATGCCTATAATAATCAGAACCAGCGAGGGTTTGAGATCATGGTCTGGGCTGATGACAACGGGCAGCCGGGAGTGCTTCTCGGCAGCACTGAAGGTCCGGTGGCCGACCCGGGCACAGACCTGAACGGCTTCGTAACATACACCTTTGACACTCCTGTCAGGGTGACGGATTATTTCTGGGTAGGATGGAGACAGGATGCAGAGGTCTTCATCAACGCAGGCCTCGACCTGAATACCCTCCCCGCAGGAAGACAGTATTTCATGCTCAGCGGAGTCTGGCAGACAAGCATGGCACCTGGGACGATCATGATGCGACCGGTGATGAAGGGAAGCGGCACGCCTACATCATCTGACAGAGGAACGCATATAAACGATCTCTTCTATCTCTTCCCTAACCCCTCATCGGGTGAGGTGACACTGGTGCCATCCGACGGAGCCCCTGACGATTTTATTATTGACGTTGTATCATCATCAGGAGCTGTAGTTATGTCTCTTGACCGCACCGACCGTCCTGATCTGGGCAGGCTCCCGTCAGGAAATTACATGCTGCTTATCAGGACCCGTGACGGAAGGCCAATCTCCCTGCTGAGGGTAATAATAGTTAAATGACGGGGAACTGATATGGCTGAAGAGGAACTGTCTGACCTGCAGGAGCAGGAGCTCTATGAGCACTATCGCTATGTGGTTGACCCTGGTCAGTCGTTGCTCCGCATAGACAAGTATCTTGCTGCACGAATAGAGAATGTGTCACGTACCCGCGTGCAGGCAGCCGCGCAGGCCGGAAACATACTGGTGAATGAAACATCTGTAAAACCCAACTACCGGGTAAAGCCCCTGGATGTCATCCAGATACTTCTTCCCAACCCCCCACGGGAGATAGAACTCATTCCGCAGGATATCCCGGTTAGCGTCATCTACGAAGACGATGACCTGATAGTCGTTGACAAAGCCGCCGGGATGGTAGTGCATCCGGCATATGGCAATTACTCAGGTACACTGATGAATGCGCTGATGTACCATTTCAGGGACCTCCCCCTCTTTCAGTCGGGCGAGTTGAGGCCGGGGCTGGTGCATCGCATTGACAAGAACACCTCCGGGCTGCTTGTAGTAGCCAAGAACGAGTATGCCCACAACAGGCTTGCCAGGCAGTTCTTCAACCGCACCACGGGCCGGCGTTACCTGGCGCTGGTATGGGGTACACCTGACCCTCCGGAGGGCACTGTCACAGGCAATGTGGGACGCAATCTGCGCGACCGTAAGATAATGCAGGTCTTCTCTGACGGCAGCCAGGGAAAGCATGCGGTGACGCACTATAAGGTTGTGGAGCAGCTCGGTTACGTGTCGCTCCTCGAGTGCCGCCTCGAGACAGGGCGTACTCACCAGATAAGGGTTCACTTGGCGTGGTTCGGTCATCCACTCTTCAATGACGAGGAGTATGGCGGCCACCGTATACTGAAGGGCACCACCTTCACCAAATACCAGCAGTATGTCCGCAACTGCTTTGCTCTCATCCCGCGGCAGGCGTTGCATGCACAGACCCTGGCCTTTGATCATCCGGTCACCGGCAAACGCCTCTCGTTCGAATCACCCCTTCCACCCGATATGGAAGCTGTTCTGGCAAAGTGGAGGGGTTATACGTCCGGCAGAGACTGATTATTAAGGCATTAGGCAATAGGCAGTAGTATGACCTTCTGACGGAGCGAAGCGACAGACACTGGGACCTTCAGACGGAGCGAAGCGACCCTCCTACCAGCTGCCTCCTGCGCCGCCGCCGCCGAATCCGCCACCGCCAAAACCACCGAACCCTCCGCCGCCTCTGCTGCCACCGCCGGAGAATCCACCCCAGCTGCCACCATGAGACCGCCCGCTACCCATCATGCTTAGAAGAAGCCAGAGAGGCAGGTTGCCCGAACCGCTCTTTCTCAGGTGCTTGTTGTTTGAGCTGCCGGCAGAGACAATCATGATAAAGATGATGACAAGAATAAAGATGATAATACCCGGCACCCCGGGTGAGGATACACCTTCTGAATAGCTCTGGTATGAGTATTCGCCGGCAGCAAGGGCCATGAGCACATCAGTTCCGGCATCAAGCCCGCCGTAATAATCGTTCTCGCGAAACCTCGGAAGGATCTCCCGGTCAATTATATCTGCGCACGCAATGTCAGGGATGGCCCCTTCGAGGCCGTAACCCGTGGCAATGAAGACCTGTCCGGAGGACCTCTCCGTCTTGGTTTTTACAAGTACGAGCACCCCGTTATTGAAGTCGCCCTGCCCTACACCCCAATCCCTCGCTACCCTGTATGCGAAATCCGACCGGTCATACCCATGAAGATCATTAACAATCACCACGGAAATCTGGTTGGATGTTGTATCATTGAACGCAACCAACTTATTCTCAAGCGACTGTACTTCGGAGGCAGAGAGGACGCCTGCATAGTCGTTCACCAGTCGCGGGGGGTCCGGCCTGGCAAGCAGGGTCTGCGCTTCCAGGCTGAGTGTGACGGGAAGGAACAAAAACAGGCACAAAACAGAACTCAGCTTATTCATTTTCATACCCCCGGGTCATTAATGTCAAATGAGATTGTGTCAGTGAGCTCGTTTATGTCGTCCCTGGCATGAGGGAAGTGCTCCTTCAGCTGTTCACCGGTCATGATTATACCCTCGGTCAGACCCTCGGTGAAGCGGCCCTCACTGAACCGCTGGTTCATGTGATCGCGTATGTTGTCCCAGAATCCGGGGGGCACCACGGCATTGATCCCCGTATCTCCGATGATGGCAAACCTGCGCTCTTTGAGTGCAAGGTAGATTAGCACCCCGTTGCGGTCGGCCGTTCTGTGCATGCCCAGCTTTCCGAAAAGCCATGCAGCCTCATCGAGCACATCGGCTTTATTTGATGTTTCAATATGCACCCGGATCTCTCCCGAAGTGGCATGCTCGGCCTCAACTATGGCCCTGACAATATCCTCCTGCTGTTCGCGGGTAAAAAATATTGAAGCCTTCATCACACTGATACTCAGAACTCAACCTTCGGTGCCACTTCGGTACCCTCACTGGCTTCAAAATATGGCCTGTCGTTGAACTTTGTGATGGAGGCGATCATGTTGTTTGGAAACTTCTTGATGAAGGTGTTGTACTCTCTGGCATCATCGTTGAAGTTGTTCCTGGCAACGGCAATACGGTTCTCAGTGCCTTCAAGCTCAACCTGCAGGTCACGGAAATTCTGGGTGGCCTTTAGCTCCGGATACCGTTCCACAACAACCATCAGGCGGGCGAGGGCAGAGCTGACTTCGCCCTGGGCAGCCTGGAACTCCTGCATCTGTTCCGGAGTGATATTCGTAGGGTCAATGGTCACCTGCGTGGCCTTTGCCCTTGCCTCAATGACCCTCGTCAGTGTCTCCTGCTCAAAAGCAGCAGCTCCCTTGACTGTATTTACAAAATTCGGAATGAGATCGGCCCTCCGCTGATACTGGGTCTCGACATTGCTCCATGCTGTGGCCACCTTTTCATTCAAGGGGATGATCTTGTTGTAGATCCCCACACCCCATGAAATAAACAGTAAAAGGGCAACAAGTACAATCACGACTGTCACAATTCTGCTAACAGGTTTCTTTTCCATTTTCCGTTTGATAATTTTTGATTCAGCGACAAATTTAAATAAAATACCATATCGAAGATACACCAGTATACTCACCTGCACGTGGTTTGTAAGCAGGTTTTTTTCATTTGCATAATCGCGCGATATTAAATAGTGTAATTTTGGGGCAAAATTTCAGAGTAATGAGGACAATTGCCATTGTTGCGGGAGGAAATTCATCCGAATACCCGGTTTCAGTCCGCAGCGCCGGGGGCGTTGCCAGGGCACTGGAAGGAAAATATAAGACATACATCATCACTATCAGGGGTACCGATTGGTTCTGGGAGGACTCCAAAGGCCGCGTTTTCAGGGTAGACAAGAATGACTTCACTCTGGAGCTCGATGATCAGCGCATCAGGTTTGATGCAGCCTTTATATCCATTCACGGCGATCCGGGAGAGAACGGTCCGCTGCAAGGCTATTTTGATATGACAGGGATACCCTACACAAGCTGCAATGCCTTCGTCTCTGCACTGACATTCAACAAGCAGGCCTGCAAGCTCTACCTGAACGAGTATGGCATCCCCATGACGGGCGGACTGCTTATCAGGAAGGGACAGCAGTATGATGCCATCAGGATAGTAAGGCAGACAGGTCTCCCCTGCTTCGTAAAACCCAACGCCAGCGGATCGAGCTTCGGGGTTACCAAGGTCAAGGAAGGGAGCGAGTTCGCCAAGGCCCTTGAAAACGCTTTCGCCGAAGGAGATGAGGTGCTTGTCGAATCGTTCATGAAAGGAACCGAAGTGGCATGTGGAGTGGTAAAGACGAAGCAGAGAAAGATAGTCATGCCCGTTACAGAAATAGTACCCAAGAAGGAGTTCTTTGACTATGAGGCCAAGTATACCGATGGTTTTTCTGAAGAGATTACACCGGCAAGATTGCCTGAGGAGGTGACTGCACGCATACAGGAATTGTCGTCGGAAATCTATGACATCCTCGGCTGTCGCGGTATTGTCAGGGTCGATTTCATTGTGACCGATGACGGTCCTCAGTTCCTTGAGATAAACACTATCCCCGGCATGACAGAGGAGAGTATCATTCCGAGACAGGCCGCGGTGTCCGGCATCTCGCAGACTGACCTCTACTCAATGGTCATCGAAGATTTGTTCTGATCCCCTATCCGGCACTCTCATGCCAATCGGGGTCTGAAGGTCCAGAGAAAGTCGAAAGTCCATAAAGTCCGTAAAGTCTGAAGGATTTGCGATTTGCGATTTGCGAATTTTAATTAATCGACAATCGAAAATCTGAAATCGAAAATCCTTCTCTTGCCTATTGCCTTATTCATAAATCTTAATTCCTAACTAATGCCTCTTTAGCCTCCACCAGCCGGGTAATAAATTCCGTGACCTCGGGTTGTTTTGAGAAATTATATTTAGCACGGGTAGGACCCTTACCCACCTTGAGGGAGACAGCATTGTCAGGCAAGGCCCCGAAAAGCTCCTCATCGGTCTTGTCATCACCGATAGCAAGAATGAAATCATTCTTCTCCAATGCTGTCAGTTTCTTTGCTGCAGTACCCTTGTTATACCCTGACATCTTCACCTCAACCACCTTATGCCCGTCAATGACTTGCAGCGGCATGTTAAGTATTGATTCCTCAAGTTCATTTTTCAGTTCTATAGCCCTGAGGGCTGAGAGATCCGGATCCGCATTGCGGTAATGCCATGATAGTGAAGCCCTCTTCTGTTCCACGAATGAGCCCTTGCATCTGTTGGTGAACCTGTTGAGCAGTGGCAATATCCTCTCCTTCCATGAGTCATCCTGATTTAGAGACGACTCCCACTCCCCGTCGGGGTACCGGATAAAGGCCCCGTGCTCCGCTACCAGTGTCAGGCTGAGATTGGAAAACCACTTGTCGAGGAAATCCCTGTTACGCCCGCTTATGATTACAACATCAGTCACCGCTGCCAGTCTCTCGGTAAGCGCTATCAGCTTCATGTCAGGTATGGCCATCTCGGGCAACTCCCTTATCGGTACAAGCGTGCCGTCGTAATCAAGGAAGAGTAAAGGCGCTTCCGCTTTACAGAATGATTTTATGATCGTGTTTTCGATATCACGGTTGATAAGCCTTACCCTGAAACTCTGCCTGTCAGCCTTTACCTTGACGGTTGTCCTGAGGATATCATCGGCCCACGAGAATACGTCATAATCACGAAGCCTCCTTTTCATCGTTTCAATACGCTCTCCCTTTTCCTGCTCATTCATGGTCAGGGCCTGGTATATTGAATCAGCCACCTGCGAAATGTCCGACGGGTTGACGAGTATCGATTCGCTCATCTCCGCAGCTGCTCCTGCCAGCTCGCTGAGAATAAGCATACCGTAATGCTGGTGTTGTGCTGCGACATATTCCTTGGCCACCAGGTTCATCCCGTCACGGAGTGGTGTCAGCAGCCCAACATCACTGTGAGAATATAGAGCTACCAGCTCATTAAATCTCAATGACTTGTACTGATAGATAATAGGGTTCCAGTCCAGGGTGCCGTATTTGCCGTTTATGCGGCCTACCATGGACTCAATCTCCTTCTTCATCTCCTGGTAGCGGACAATGGTGTCACGTGACGGAACCATCACCATGTTGAATATCACCCTTCCTCTCATTGTACTGTAGCGCTCAAGGAAAAGCTCAAAGGCAGCCAGCCTGTTGAGGAATCCCTTGGTGTAATCAAGCCTGTCAACTGAGAAGATGAGCAGGCGGTCACGCTTTTGTTTGCGTATCCTCGAAATGAATTTTTCCGTCTCCGGCAGCATGACGGCATCATTGAATTTTTTAAAATCAATGCTTATCGGAAAGGCATCAGCCCGGGAATATATATCTTCTGCCATAACGGTGTTGAGCGAAATGTCATAGCCCAGAGACCTTCTTACCGATTTCAGGAAGTGCTGGGCATAGTCATGGGTATGAAAGCCTATCAGATCAGCACCCAAAAGTCCCTTCAATATTGCGGCCTGGTACCCGTCCGGCATAATTCGGAAGACCTCATATGACGGGAAAGGGATGTGCAAAAAGAAGGCTATCGATGCCTCCGGGAACTCCTCCCTGACCATTCCCGGCAGCAGAAACAGCTGATAATCATGTATCCATATAAAGTCGCCCGGCCTGATTATCTTCTTCAGCTCCCTGAAAAAGAGCTGGTTTGCCTTAAGGTAGTTTTCGAAATAACCCTGACCGAAAATCGCCATGGAAGGGAAATAATGAAACAGGGGCCATATCAGGTCATTGCAGAAACCGCCGTAAAACTTCTCATTGACACTGTCAGGTATCTTCACCGGCATAAGTTCGAAAGTCTCCTTCACCTCATCGAGTGAGTTCATCTTTTCGGCCGCGTGTTCTCCTTTGCCTACCCACACTGTCTTATCCATAACGGAAGTACGGCCGGCATTCCGCATCCTGTCTGTAAGTGATAGCACTGCAGAGACCAGTCCTCCGGTGTTCTGAACAGCCGTAAGTTTACCACTTCGCTCTTTAAGGGTGAACGGAAGTCTGTAGGCAACGATCACTGCTCTTTTGTATTCCGGTAGTTTGCTGTTATCCATTTCAATTGTTTTACAGGAATACGGGCCTGTCAAGCCTTGCCGCAATCCGATATATGGCATTCATCAGTCCCACATGGCTGTATGTCTGTGGAAAGTTACCCCACTGGCTCCCGTCACGTCCGGCATCTTCACTGAAGAGCCCAAGATGGTTGGAATATTCAAGCAACTTTTCTATGGTTCTGGATGCTTCTTCTACCTTGCCGGTGCTGGCCAGGGCCTCGGCATACCAGAAGGCACATACCAGGAAGGTTGTTTCAGGTTGACCGAAGTCATCATCATGAATATACCTGTAGAATAAACCCTCCTCGGTCTTCAGGTGATCAGCCAGCGCAGTAAGATGCTCACGCGCCCTGTCGCCTGAAGGATCAAGGTAATTCATTGTCACAAGGTGAATGGTGGCGGCATCATAATTATTGTTACCAATAGCCTGCATATAGGCCTTCAGGTCGGGACGGTAGCATAGTTCGATCTTCACCGCGGCCCTGGTTGCAAGCTTCCCGGCCTTGGCCCTGAGGTCATTGTCTGAAAAGTAGGTGGCAATCTTCTCCGCAGCCTTGCTGCCTGCCCAATGGAATAAAAAGGTGTAGCAGTTCTCCTGCATCCTGTTTCGGAACTCCCAGATCCCTGCATCAGGCTTCTCCATCGTCTCCTCAATGCGGCTGAGGAGCCAGTAGATGACCTCCCTCGACTTCTTGTAAGAGAGGTAATTGAGCCTCCTGTCAATATAGAGCGGGAGGAGACTGGCAAGAACCTGGCCGTAGATATCATACTGCTCCTGGTAATAGGCATCATTTCCAAGATGCACCGGTTTGTTTCCCATATATCCCTCAAGATCAAGATCTTTCTCTTTCGGGACTGCTGTACCGGCAATGGTGTACATGGGATTTATCTTCAGCTTCTCTGACAGGATGATATTCTGGATATAAAGAAAATATTTCTCCAGTTCGTCGAAATGCCCGAGATTGTTAAAGGCGTTAAGTGTATAGTATGAATCTCTCATCCAGCAGTAGCGGTAGTCCCAGTTCCTGCCGGCTCCCGGAGCCTCCGGCAGGCTGGTAGTGCCTGAAGCAATAATGGCTCCGGTATCCTCAAACTGATGAAGCTTCAGTACCAACGCTGACCTTATGATCTCATCCTGGAAGATATTGGGTATTGAGGTATTTTTGATCCAGTGTCCCCAGTACTTGGAGGTCTTCTCAAGAAAATCGTCAGCCGTTGCCTCCAGCGGTGCCTCCAGTGGAACACCGTATGTAAAGGCCATATAACATGTTTCATTCAGTACAAACGGCTGATTATTTATGATATAGGTAAGTGGAATATTTGTTGTAAGCCTGACCTGTGTGTCAAAATTAAGGAACCGGATATGATTGCTGCCGGCCACGATCTGAGGTTTAAAATCCCCGTAGCTCCCTACCGGTTCGCACTTCACGGTTATAAACGGGTTGCCGTCAATAAGCTCTATCTTGCGGATGAGCATCAGTGGCCGGTAATACCTGTCGTACTGGAAGAATCTTGGGGCAAAGTCGGTAATCCTGAACTTGCCGTCATCTGTTATGAATTCAGTTGTAAGGATATTCGTATTCTTAAGGTATGCCTGGAAGGAATAAAAATCCTTCCCCGCCGGTTTGATAGAGAACTCACCACCTTTAGCGTCGTCGAGCAATGATCCGAACAGAAAGCTGCTGTCAAACCTCGGCATGCACATCCATTTTATCTCTGCTGTCTTGTTTATATAGGCAAGAAATGAACAATTGCCTATCACTCCCATGTCATACTTATGAATGGATTCCATAGTGTGTAAATGTTAAATCAGGCTGCCCCGGCCAGGGCACGGCAGCTAAATGTACCGGTTCCCCGGGAGGGGGTGGCTACAAGATACTCAATTATTTGGAATTGAAGCAGAACTGACGTATGTAACGCCCCTGTTTCAAGTCAAATATTCAATCTGTTTCAAATTTAAAAGTATCAAACCGATACGAATCGACGGGTGCACAGGTGCATACCAGGTTGCGGTCACCGTAACCGTTATCCACCCTGCCCACCGAAGGCCAGAACTTGTTCTCGATGGTCCATGTAAGCGGATAGGCAGCCTTCTCACGGGGATAGGCATGCTTCCAGCTGTCGGAAATGACTGCAGCAGCAGTATGGGGTGCATTTTTTAGCACGTTATCCTCCCTGTCAGCTGATCCCTGCCTTATCTCATCGATCTCACGCCATATGCTCTTCATGGCATCGATGAACCTGTCAAGCTCAGCCTTCGGCTCTGACTCGGTAGGCTCAACCATGAGCGTTCCGTGCACGGGGAATGAGAGTGTGGGAGCATGGAAGCCATAGTCCATCAGCCTCTTGGCGATATCCGATTCATCCACGCCTGCCTCCTTGAAGCCCCGGCAGTCGAAAATCATCTCATGCGCACAGCGGTTGTTTGCCCCGGTATAGAGGACTTTGTACATGCCACTCAGAGAGGCGGCAATATAGTTTGCGTTCAGGATGGCATACACGGTTGATTTTGTAAGCCCTTCAGCTCCAAGCATCATTACATAGGCATGGCTGATGGTCAGCACATGTGCGCTTCCGAATGGCGCTGCCGCCACGGCAGTGATACCATGACTACCACCTGTCTTCACAACCGGATGCGACGGAAGAAACTCTGCAAGCTTCGTGTTGCACAGTATGGGGCCCATGCCCGGACCGCCGCCGCCGTGAGGTATGGCAAAGGTCTTGTGCAGGTTGAGATGGCATACATCAGCCCCGATGCGCCCGGGGCTCGTCAAACCTACCTGCGCATTCATGTTGGCACCGTCCATGTAAACGAGACCGCCGTTTTCATGGACTATATCCGTCATCTCAATGATTGCCTCCTCAAAGACACCGTGCGTCGAGGGATAGGTTATCATCGCAGCGCTGAGGTTATCACGGTTCTCAGCGGCCTTCTTCTTCAGGTCGTCAACACTGATGTTACCCTTCTCATCGCACTCCACAACCACCACCTTCATTCCGGCCATGGCGGCGCTGGCAGGATTGGTACCATGAGCTGATGAAGGGATGAGTGCCACATCACGGTGGCCTTCATTACGGCTGATATGATACTGCCTGATGACCATCAGTCCTGCATACTCGCCGGCAGCGCCGGAGTTGGGCTGGAATGACACCGCATCAAAGCCGGTTATTTCTTTCAGGGCTTCCCCCAGCTCTTCCATCACCGTATAATACCCCTCTGCCTGATCGGCAGGAACGAACGGATGTATGTTTCCGAACTCCGGCCAGCTCATGGCGAACATCGATGCCGCCGGGTTGAGTTTCATTGTGCATGATCCCAGCGGTATCATACCGTTCGCCAGTGAAAAGTCTTTCCGCTCCAGCATCTTGATGTAACGCATCATGTCGGTCTCACTGTGATAGCTGTTAAAGGTGCGCTCCTGCAGGTAAGGCGATGTACGCCTGAACTTATCGTCAACACAGAAACAGTCACACAATTCTGTTACCTCCTCCGCCTTTTTGCCTGCCGCCTCGGCGAACACGGCAACGATGTCATTAATATCCCTGAGAGTGGTGAGCTCATCAGTGCTTATGACAGCGCAGTTGGCGCACGGATACCAGAGGTTGATACCCTTGCTGAGTGCAATCTTCTCTATCATATCAGCAGTGACCCCGGTGACAGCCTGCACACGAACCGTATCAAAGAACTGCTCATGCCTGATGGTGTATCCCATCCCTTTCAGTGCTTTTGACAGGGTGCATGCCGCCGAGAAGATATTCATGGCAATGCGCCTGATTCCCTCCTGGCCGTGATACTGGGCATACATACCTGACATGGTAGCCAGCAGGGCCTGTGCAGTGCAGATGTTCGACGTCGCCCTCTCGCGCTTGATATGCTGCTCGCGTGTCTGAAGCGCCATCCGTAGTGCCTGGTTGCCGTGGACATCTACCGACACTCCTATTATTCTTCCCGGCATATTTCGCTTCAGCTCATCCCTTGTGGCGAAGAAGCCGGCGTGCGGACCGCCGTAACTCATCGGAAGACCGAAACGCTGGTTCGATCCGTAAACGATGTCAGCACCCCACTCACCCGGAGGTATCAGCAGGGCGAGGCTCATAAGGTCTGCCCCAACGGCCAGAAGTGCACCGGCGCCATGTGCTTTCTCTACCAGCTCACGGTAATCACGTATCTCACCGCAGGCTGCAGGATACTGCACCAGCACTCCAAAAAGCTGCCCGTCGGGCTCAATCTGAGCGTAATCAACAAACTGAATGTCAATATCCAGCGGCGCAGCACGGGTGATGAGTACATCACGAGTCTGTCTGAATACTGAGTTGTCAACGAGGAAGCGGTTTGCACCGGCCTTCACCTTGTCACGTGAACGGGCATTGTACATCATGATCATTGCCTCGCCGGCAGCAGTAGCCTCATCAAGGAGAGAGGCGTTGGCGATATCCATGGCGGTGAGGCTGACCACCATGGTCTGGAAGTTCAGGAGAGCCTCCAGCCTGCCCTGCGAGATCTCAGCCTGATATGGGGTGTACGAAGTATACCATGACGGGGTCTCAAGCACATTGCGGATGATCACCGGCGGCACTGCCACCCCGTAATAACCCTGCCCGATGAACGAGCGGTAGAGCTTGTTGCGCTTGCCCAGCTCCCTGATATGGGCGAGATACTCATTCTCACTCATGGCGGGAGGCAGGTTAAGAGGCCTGTCAAGCCTGATCGCTGCCGGAACGGTCTGGTCTATCAGCTGATCCGTGGAATCAACACCAATGGTCTTGCACATCTCAATGGCTTCGCTTTCGCGCGGCCCGATGTGGCGGTTAACAAAATGATCAGATGTCATATTCAGGTGAGTTTGTTTTTGTTTCAGAGGAACGAAGCGAAATTAGCATAAAGGGAGTGACAAAAAAAAGCATATTAATCATGATTCATCATAATAGAATTAAATCAGTGATTGATGTGATATCCGATTTTTGATTTTTTTGCTGTTGGGTGTGCGTTTTGGTATCATGGGTGTTTCACACGAAAAAAGGGTTACTTTTCATCTCTTCCCTGATTGTTGTCTCAGGGCCATGCCCCGGATAGACTATTGTATCAGGAGGGAGAGTAAAAAGCCTGCTGCGGATATTCGTCATCAGCTGTTCATGGTCGCCGCCAGGCAGATCAGATCGTCCGATGCTACCTGCAAACAGGGCATCACCGGTGAAGATAACACCATCCTTTTCTGAGTAAAAGGCTATCCCTCCGGGTGAATGGCCCGGGACTGCAATGACCTCAAGACTCAGTCCTGCAGCAGTCACCACTTCACCGTCTTCCAGGTAGCCCGCCGGCTTCGGGGGCTCCTCCATGTCAAGTCCGAACATCAGGGCGTGACTCGTGGCACTTGTATGATTATGACTGTCACCTTCATGGAACCATGACCTGAGATCAAATGTTTTAAGCATGAACCCATTGCCGAAAATGTGGTCAAGGTGACAGTGAGTATTCAGGAGGAGTACCGGCTTAAGTGATCTGGCCGTGAATAACTGCTCCAGCCTTCTCTCCTCGGAGGTTCCGTAACATCCGCAGTCTATTACTATGCAGTCGCCTTCATCACCTTCAAGAATGTAGGTATTGACCTGGATCGGGGAGAATACCTCCCTGTATATCTTCATAATCTCACTCTCTTTCGTTTCCGTTGGCAATGCCTTTAAGCATGGGTACAAATACAAAATGGCCGTGGGTGGTGACCTCCCATTCCTCTTCACCCTGACGAATATAAAGTGTCATCACCTGCGATTCACGGTCGCCGCGCGGTACGACAAGCTTTCCACCTGTACGAAGCTGCCTGAGCAGCTTGTCAGGTACCTCTGCCGTAGCAGCTGTGATGATGATGCCGTCATATGGTCCGTACTGCGGTTGGCCCTCATATCCGTCACCGAGGAAAAAATGGATCCTGTATCCCAGGGAACTGAGCATCAGCTGTGCCTTTCGATACAGCTCCCTCTGACGCTCTATCGTATACACCTTCACGCCCATCTCAGCCAGGATAGCCGCCTGGTAACCCGAGCCGGTGCCTATCTCAAGCACCTTGTCCCTCTTCCCTACATCCAGCAGCATGGTCTGGATGGCTACCGTGTATGGCTGAGAAATGGTCTGTCCGGCAGCAATGGGAAACGCCTTATCCTGGTACGCATGCTTCAGGAAAGCATCATCCATGAACAGGTGCCGCGGCACACGACCCATGGCCTCAAGCACCCTCTCATCACTGATGCCCTTGCTTCGCAGCTCCTCTATAAGCCTCTTTCTCTTGCCCTTAGCCTCAAATGACTCTTCAATCATTGCCGCATGATTTTGGTCTAAAAATAACAGATATCTTTGCATCTCCCTCGCGAACACTGATGAAAAAATTTGCCCGCACAATCAGACTGTCCTATATTTTAGCCGATTTTGCCGGCTCGGCGGTGGCATGGGGCCTCTTCTACCTTTTTCGCAAGTACTTTATTGAGACTCGTTTATACGGTGAATATTTCCGGATGGAACTGGGTAACAAGTTCTGGTCAGGGATATTTCTCATTCCGCTGTTTTTTCTTTTTATGTTTACCATGGCCGGGTTCTACTCCGATCCGCTGCGGCGTTCACGGTTGCTTGAATTCGGGAAATCACTCGTGATAACACTTGCCTCTGTTGTAATAATCTTTTTTGCGCTGATACTTGATGATGCCGTGGGCAATTACGCTACCTATTACAGATCATTCATCGTTTTGTTCCTCCTTGTGTTCCTGCTCACATGGATACCACGGTTTATAATCACCTCCCGGGTCTCCGGGAAAATTCACCGGCGTGAGGCCGGGTTCAGGACACTGATAATTGGCAGTAACGGGAAGGCGGAGAAGCTTATCAGCGAGATCATGAATGAAAGGATGCCGGCAGGGAATCTCCTGACAGGCTATTTGAGCGTTGATGGTCCTGTCGGATCTCATCTGGCCGGAGAGGTGTTGACCGGAAAGGTGTCGGTCGGAGAGCTTCTGGCCGGAGAGGTGCCATACCTGGGAACTGCAGGGAATATTGTTACTGTCATTGAAACTCATGAGATTGACGAAGTCATACTGGCCCTGGAAGAGAGTGAGTATCATGTTGTGGAGACAATCGTAAATACAATATGCTACCGTGATGTCCTTGTCAAGGCGGTGCCGTCAATGCGGCAGGTAATAGCAGGCCACGTGGAGGCAGGTCCCATCTATGCCACTCCCCTGCTGAGGGTATCTTACAGGGAGATGCCACACTGGCAGCAGATGATCAAGCAGACGCTCGACTATACTCTTTCAGCCGCCAGCCTGGTTGTCCTCTCCCCCCTGATGGCGGTGCTCGCTTTGCTCATAAGGTTATCGGGAAAAGGACCGGTGATCTTCAGGCAGGAGCGTATCGGCCGTTACGGCAAACCATTTATGATCTACAAGTTCAGGTCGATGGAAGACGATGCTGAGGTCGGTGGTCCGCAGCTGGCAGTAGAGGGTGATGCCCGTATTACACCGCTTGGAAGGTTCATGAGGAAGCACAGGTTTGATGAAATGCCCAACTTTCTTAATGTGCTGAGGGGGGAGATGTCTCTTGTAGGTCCCAGGCCCGAGAGGCGTCATTACATAGATAAAATAAAGGAAAGGGCACCTTATTACAGCAGGGTCCTGGCTGTTAAGCCCGGTATTACATGCTGGGGCCAGGTGAAACTTGGCTATGCTTCAGACCTTGATAAAATGCTTGAAAGGCTTGACTATGACCTGCTCTACCTTGAAAATGTCTCTCTCTATCTCGATCTCAAAATTATCTTCTACACCCTGGGAACGATAATCAGGGGGAAAGGTATTTAATTAATAGTAAATGGTTACCGTCCATGCTCCGGGCTTATTTATCACGAACCTGATATCACAGCTCAGTATGGCTGCGTAGAAGGCATTCGGGGCGCTGAAGGTGACCCTCCCTTCGAAGGGAAAATCAATATGCTCAAATCCGATCATCGTGTCGGTGATGCTTTCCGAACCCGAGCTTCCGGTAAGCAGAAGATCAGTGATGACACCGCTTGATGCCTCCCCGGACCGGGTGAACTTCAGCTTGATGTATGTGGGGGTTCTCCCCATCTTCATGCATGTCACCCTCCCGACTCCCTGGCGATACAATATGGCGTAATCGGGCAAAATCTCCTCACTGATATAGCGATCTTTTTTCCATACACCTGCAAGAATTGAATCCCTCCCCATGTAATTCATAGTAAAGATCCCATAGCCATGACGCAGTCCCTTCTCCCACTCGCCCTCAAACCTGTCACCGGTATACCAGATGTATGTTCCAACACCTTGCGGGAGACCCTTTCTGAAATCGCCTTTGTACTGATCCACCCCAAAGGCTTCGCCGATACCATGTGCCAGTCCCTTTTTACACTCTCCGGTATAGAAATCAGCAATCTTCGGAGCAAGTACTTTACACGGGCCTTGTGAATGTACCGGCATCCAGGTCAGGGAGAGTATGCTTACTGCTATGAAAATTACCCTTGTTTGCATAGCTCGTGGTTAAAGATCAATAAAATATAGTTACGGTCCACGCTCCCGGTTCGTTGATCATGAAGCGCAGTTCACAGTCAAGCAGGGCAGTATTGAACGCATTGGGAGCAGTGAACTTTAATCTCCCTTCAAACGGGAAGTCGATATTCTCATATCCGACCATATTGTTCGTCAGGCTTTCACTCCCTGAACTCCCGCTGGTCATGAGGTTACTGACGACAAGAGCAATCGATGATTCCCCTGACCTGCTGAATTTGAATTTGACATATTGCGGAGTGTTCCCCATCTTCATGAAAGTTACCCTGCCCACATTGTTCTTGTACTGTATTGCATATGCAGGAAGCTTCTCCTCGCCTGCAAAGACATCATTCTTCCACATGCCGACCTGCAGGGAATCCCTTCCCATATACTTTATCGTAAAGGTACCTTTCCCGTTACGCAAGCCTTTCTTCCACTGCCCTTCATAACTCTCTCCTGTCTGCCAGATATAGGTTCCCATCCCTTCAGGCAACCCTTTCCTGAATTCGCCCCTGTACTGGTCAACACCAAAGGCTTCCCCGGTTCCGTCTGCGAGGCCCTGTTTACATTCACCGGTATAAGAATCGCCGATTCGGGGCAGGAGCACCTTACAGGTGTTCTGTGCATAAATTGAACCGATCGATATCGGCACAACAAGGATTATCATTAACAGAAGCAACTTTTTCATTGAAATAGTTATTAAATTAAAGAATGTTCGCTGCAAAAACTGCGCCACATAAAGTTACAGTTTTTATTTAAACAGAAAGAGAGCCTATTCGGCTCTCTTTCATATTATCATACTGACGGAAATTATTTCACATCAGTAGTCGTAGGTATCGGATTCTTGCGGGTATGCCACCACACCTGGCTGTTTGTGCCGCTGGTGCTGAACATGCCTTCATTGATCAGTTCGATCTTCTCAGCAGCGACGGCAGCAGTAAGGTTATCCGTATTGTAGGTCTGCTCGCTCAGTGCATACTGAATTCTGATTGGAAGACCGAGATCCGGGTAGAAAGAACCTTCGAGTTCATATTCAAAGATTCTTGCCGGGAAACCAGTCCTTCTCACCTCGGCATAAGCCTCAATGCCCTGGCCGAAGATTGAAGCCCATTTCTGTTCGATGACCTTCTGGAACTTCTGGTCGGTTGTGCCTGCCCATGCAACAAGCGGATCGCTGAGATAGGTGGTGTAATTTACAGGATAAGATGTTGCACCGACAGTAATGGCACCGGCGAAGCCCCATGAGGGATTAACAGTACTTCCGTCAGCCAGTCCCCATCTTTCCATAGAAGCCTCAATACCAGCCTCGTATGCAGCCTGGGCAAGTCCGTCCTGGCTTGTCCTCAGGTAATGCTCTGCCTTGAGGAATTCAACCTCGTCATAGGTCATAACCTTTGATGTTGCACCCTCAATAAAGGCTATTGCAGTACCCAGCATTGATATCTGCGGGAAGGTGGCACCAGTTATGTCGCGGCCGTTCTGGAAGCCAACATAATCTAGAGTCCCTAAAGCCACCGAGTTGAGAGTCGGGGCTGCATAAACGTGCAGTCTCGGGTCATTTCTGGCTTTGAGCCAGTCAACCATGGTCTCGGAAATAGCCTGGTCCTTCCTGGCAAACAGGGTGTTGTAGATAGGATTCCTGTAAGGAATTCCCGGCCATGCCAGCTCTGCATTGTCAGCGCCGGATGTAAATATCGGATACTGGGTTGGGCTGGCAAGTATTGCAGCCATCCTCGTATCTGCATCAGACATACGGGCAGCACCTGCAGTTGTTGTGACGGTGCCGCCGCCGGCCATATTATAGGTATGAGACCACGGCGTACCTGCTGCACGGTTGAGAATCCTGAGTTTCAGTGAGTTGGCAAACTTTCTCCAGAGGACAGGGTCGCCGCCGTAGAGTAGATCACCACCACCAAAGTTTAGTGTTGATCCTGCAAGCAATACATTTGCCTCTTCAAGCTGTGCGAGCAGATCCACATAGATGCTTTCCTGTGTGTCATACTTGGGGGTCATAATCCCGTCAACATAGAGGCCCTGAATGGCTTCACTGTAAGGGATGGCGCCCCATGTATCCGTAATGTACAGGAAAACCCATGCTCTCAGCGCTTTGGCAGCTCCCACCAGCTTATCATCACCGGAAGCTGTTGCCTTGTCTATGACAATCTGAAGGTTCTTGAGCTCACTGGTATAGGGAGCATTGAATTCTCCTGACATGTCACGGGGCATGTATTTATCCTCGTCAATATACTGGATCTTGCACCACTGCTGTGACCAGTTACCCAGGTAAGTATGCTGCATCCAGCCGCCAAGCTGGCGGTTGATTGAGTTATATACTGCATTGGTGAAAATATTTATTGCAGGTACATCCACCGGGCTGTTAGGATTCTTGTTCATCTCCTCAAAATCCTTTGTACATGAGGAGAAAAGACCCACTATCAGGAACAAACCCAGTATTAATTTTTGTGTTTTCATTATGTATTTCATAATCAGATTCATTTAGGTTAGAAGTCAAGTCTGATATTGAATCCGTAGGATCTGGTAGAAGGGATAGCGTTATTCTCAGCACCGACGGAAGTGTTACCGGCACTGTTGCTAACCTCAGGATCAATATGAGGAACGTTCGAATGGATGAGCCACAGGTTGCGGCCCACCACTGACAGGTTCAGGTTCCTAACGCCGATCTTCCTGAGGAAGTCGACGTTATTGAATGAATAACCTGCGGATACTTCACGAAGCTTTACAAAGCTGCCATCGAAGGTATTCAGCTCATTCTTGCCATAGAAATCATAACCCCAGGTATTGGCATTGACATATGTGGTGTTCGTTACGGGAGCCGTAGCATTCGAGCCGTCAGCGTTGATGAACTGTATTGTTCCGTCAGAGAGAACTTTTCCGTAAACGGCATCTTCAATAAGGACACCGCCTCCGTCTGCAACATCATCCCTGATATTCTTGCCATTGGCATTGATTGCAGCAGTCTCTTCAAGAATCCCCGTGTACATACCGAACATATGGGTAACCGAATGGATAAGCCCGCCCTTCCTGAAGTCAACAAGGAAGCTGAAGTTCAGGTTCTTGTAGCTGAATGAATTGGTAATGCCACCAAACCAGTCGGGATAGATGTTCCCAAGGTCTGTCCTGGCTCCTGAACGGATATACCTTCCCGAGGTTGAAACAAGAGGCCTGCCTGAATAGACGTAATGCGAAAGCTGAGTCTTCTCTGCATCATAATATACAGGTGTTGCATTCTCACGGACAATTGCGTAGCCCCAGAGGGTACCATACTCCTGGCCGGGGATTGCGTAAACTAATCCATTCCAGCTGGCGCTGTAAAGCTCAAGATACTTCATGTCGCCGTACAATTCAACCACCTTGTTCTCATTGGTTGACCAGTTGATGGTCATATCCCATGAGAAGTTGGTAGTCTGCACCGGAGAAGCCAACAGCTGGATTTCGATACCCTGGTTCTGCAGGTTTCCGGCATTGATGGTCTGGGTGTTGAACCCGGTTGTACGGGAGACGGCGATGTTCATGATCTGGTTGACAGTGTTCTCACGGTAAACAGCAGCATCAAGAGACAGCCTGTTGTTGAAGAACCTCATCTCGAGACCGGCCTCCTTCGAACGTTTTCTCTGAGGTTTCAGTCCCAGCGGAGGAATGACTCCGGTATAGCCGAGTGACGGGTTACCGTTGAACGGGTCCCCGGCGCTGTAAACACCATTGAGTGAATATGCACCTGCGGTACCACCCACCTCTGCATAACTGGCTCTCAGTTTAAGGAAGGAGAGAACCTTGGAGTCCAACCCGAAGGCATCGGAGAGAACCCATGAAAGTGAAACCGATGGATAGAAGTAAGAGTTGTTATCAATAGGCAAGGTTGATGACCAGTCATTTCTTCCGGTCAGGTTGAGGAACAACCAGTTTCTGAACCCGAAGTTTGCGGTTCCGAATACACTCTGCAGCTCGGTGTGTGTCTCGCTGAG
>CAYVYM010000017.1:51084-53994 GCA_964455705.1 uncultured Rikenella sp. | reverse complement strand
GATTTTCGATTTTCGATTTAATCAAAATTCGCAAATCGCAAATCGCAAATCCTTCGGACTTTAGACTTTAAGGACTTTAAGGACTTTCGACTCTATTTAGCCATCGGACCCGCGGGGATGCGCTCAATACGGCGTTCGTGCCTGCCGGTGAAGCCGAAGAACCATATCAGCGAGAAGGATATAATAACCATCCCGGCAACGGTAACCCAGTCGGCGTGCTCTCCCGGCACTATTATCCAGCTGAGAATGGCTCCGAAGACGGGAATGATGAATTTCCACAGGTTCAGCTCAGATACCCTTACCTCCGGCCTTTTGAGCAACACATACCACTTCGAGAAGGTGAAGGATGACATGAAAGTGAGCCAGGCGAGAACGAGCCAGTATTTTACCGGGAAATCAGGTTTTGACGGTACATCTTCAACGGCAAATGACAGCAGGAACATGATTAGCCCGCCGACAAGCAGAGAGAAGGAGCTCAGCACCAGTGGATTCATATTCTTGCCATCCCTCGAGACAAGGACGTTGCTTGTTGCGGTTGAAATGTTGGCAAAGAAAATCATGATTATCCCGGCCACCTCTCCCGGCAGACCAAAATGAAACCCCTGCCTGCCCACGCTTACAAGCACAATTCCTGCCAGTCCGAAGAAAATTGTCACAACCTTGGCACGCGTAAAACGCTCCTCCTTGATCATTATCCTGGAGACGATTGCCGTCACAAAAGGCTGAGCTCCCACAATGACTGCTCCCAGCGCCCCCGGGACACGGTCCATTCCCTTGTAAAAGAGAATGTAGTTGATGAGGGTCTGAAGGATCGTCACCCATATGGCCAGGTTTCGGTTTGCTATTATCATCCTTATATATTCCCGGGGCCTTATTGTAAAAGGCAGGATCAGGAGTCCTGCCAGGATGAAGCGTGTTGCCGCAAAATGTATCGGGGGTGAATACTGAAGCCCTACCTTGATGAACGGATAGGCTGTTGACCACATCACGCATGTTATGATAGCCCAGAAGATGGTGTCGTGGCGCTGATCTCTCATTTGGTGCACAAAAGTGAGCAAATATCGTGGTTTTTTTGTTTCGCTGATTGCTTACATTTGTGCAAGTACAAAAAATATGACTGTAGAGGAACTCCTTGCACGCAGACTCAGGGAACACGGGGTAAGAAGATTTTTTGGCATCCCCGGGGGTCCGTCGATACCCTATATGGAGGCATTCAGGGAGAAAGGGATAGAGTTCATCCTCACCTCTCATGAGGCCTCTGCCGCTGTCATGGCAGATGTGACCGCCCGTCTGACAGGAGTAACCGGAGTCTGTCATGCCACATTCGGGCCCGGGGCTACTAACCTCACCACGGGTGTCGGAGGTGCGTTGCTTGACCGTTCGCCCATGCTGGCGCTGACGTCGGAGATGCCTGATGAATGGCTTGATCGCACAGCACAGATGAACATTGACCACCAGGCACTCTTCGGTCCGCTGACAAAAGCCACCTTCAGGCTGAACGCCGCAAATGCGGAAGATATAATTGGCCGGAGCCTCGAGATAGCCGGGGAGGAGTATCCGGGCCCTGTGCATATCGGGATGCCTTCTGGCCTGGCAGGCAAAAGCATTGAGGAGCAGGCAGTTGCCAGACATAGTCCGGTTCCGGAGGAGAGGCTCAGGACGGAAGAGAGGGTGAAGGTGCTGCTGGCTTCATCACAGAGGCCACTGATAGTCGCCGGCCTTACAGCGATGCGCCGGGGAGCCGGAGCGAGACTGTTGGAATATCTAAAGACTCACACTGTGCCTGTGGTGTTGACACCCATGGCAAAGGGATTAATACAATCGACACATCCATGTTATGCAGGGGTGCTGTTCCATGCGCTTAGCGACAGGCTCAGGCGCCTGATAAGTGAGGCAGACCTTATCATCGGACTGGGTTATGACCCGGTTGAGTATAATTATGAGTCGTGGATGCCCGACGTGCCCCTGGTTCATTTTGATACCCGTGAGACTGACCTGCGGATCAGAGGGGCCATCCGGTCAGTGTCGCCGCCTGCAATGTGGTTTGATGCTCTCAGCGTGCTCAGAAGTGCACCGGAGATGGTTGCCCTGGCAGCAGAGGTCAGGCAGGAGATTTTAGTCGGCCTTAGGGCTTCTGCAAAGAATTTCAGTCCGGTTACAGCTCTGACGATTCTGAAGGAAATGCTCCCCGCAGGTACTGTCGTCACTGCCGATGTTGGATCACATCTTCACCTGCTGGGCCAGATGTGGGAAGTGCCACCCACCGGGAGGCTGATCATAACAAACGGATGGTCTTCAATGGGTTTCGGGCTTCCGGCAGCCCTGGCTGCTGCATTCGTCAACCGTGACAAATATGCAGCTGCATCAGACAATCGTGACAAACAGGTTGAGACAATCGTCGCCCGTAAGAATCCGGCCACCACTTTCGCAGGCAGCGACAACCCGGTAGTATGCATCACAGGCGACGGCGGTTTCCTGATGCATGCCGGTGAGATGATCATGGCCCGGAGGTACGGGCTGAAGGTGATTGTAGTGGTGCTCTCTGACGGAGAGCTTAACCTGATAAAGGTCAAACAGTCATGGAGGAAATTGAACCCTTATGGAACGTCACTCTTTACGGGCCCGCTGTTTGGGTCTGACAATTACCTGGGGACCGAAGTGATCAGGGCAACCAATGCAAGGGTGATGCAATCAGCAGTCGGAAGCGCTCTCGTCTCAGGCAGCAGTGTGATCATCGAAGCAATCGTTGACCCGTCTGTTTACAATGACCTGGTGGTAAGGGACTGAGCGGTGCTGCTATTCCTTTTTGGGAGCTGGTTTCTTTGGCTTTGCCACAGGCTTCTCTGATTTTGCAGCGACCTTTTTGGTCTCTTTTTCAGCGACAGCTTTTATCTCTTTTTCAGCGACAGC
>CAYVYM010000017.1:2432-50984 GCA_964455705.1 uncultured Rikenella sp. | reverse complement strand
CGACCTTTTTGGTCTCTTTTTCAGCGACAGCTTTTATCTCTTTTTCAGCGACAGCATTTGTCTCTTTTACAGTGACGGTTTTTGTCTCTTTTTCTGCCGTTTTTGCAGCAGGTTTTGCTGTAACTTTCACGGTAGTTTTGGTTTTGGCCGTCTTAACGGCTGCCTTTACCGGCTTGACTTTTACTTCAGGTGATGCGGCAGATACTGCCTCAGCAGCCGCAGCTGCTTTTACGGCAACCTTTGTTACCGATTCAGCGGCTCTCTTCCTGGCCTTTTTCTGCCGGCGGACGCCAAAGGTACCTCTGATTATCTTTCCCCTTTTTGATTTCTGATCACCTTTACCCATAGTCTGATTGAATTTAAATTTTAATATAAAAAAGCACAGACGACAAAAGTAGTAAAATTTAGGTCTCCGGGACGATTTTTTGTTAATAAATAAGGTGGTTCAGACAGAGCTTCTTACCCGCTGTTTTTATTAAATTTGCAGATATGGAAACCAAAAAGCTCAGGATTTACTCCCCGGATGTCACCCCGCGGCTGGAGTATGTCGCGGACATAATCTTCTCATCTGTTCTCGGTATAGAGTACGAGATCACGGCTGACAGGAGGAAGATAGGCAGCAATCCCGCCATCATCTACTCCGGTGAAAAGGTGAAGGATCAGTTTGTAATTCGTCCTTCAGGCATGCTTGCCGCATCCGGAGTCACAACCATGGAGCCGGAGGTCTCAGCCATCGATGGCCTTCCTGTGCTCTTTCCTTCGGATGACGGGAGCATACCCTTTGACATTTTCTCTGCTGCCTTCTATATGCTTTCCCGGTACGAGGAGTATCTGCCCTTCGCACCGGATGTGCACGGACGCTTCCAGGGGATAAGGTCACTTGCATACCGAAAGGGGTTTCTTCAGTTGCCGGTGGTGGAGTTATGGTCAAGATTCCTGGCGGGGGCCCTTGTTAAGTACTATCCTGTGCTCACTATCAGACACAATGAATTCAGCTCATTAGTGACTTTCGACGTGGATCAGCCATTTGCCTACAGGAGCAGGGGATTGCTGAGAAGCGTGGGCGGGCTGATGAAGGGACTTGCCGGGACAGGCGCCAGGCCGGCAGAGCGTATCAGAACCATGACCGGGAACCAGGTTGATCCATACGACAATTTCGACTACATTGAGCAGCAGATAAAGCTCAACGGGAGTGATGCCATCTTTTTCTTCCCTACTGGTGATCAGGGTGAATATGATCATAACCCTCCTCACCGTGATCATGATTATGGCGAGATAATCCGCAGCTATGACAAAATGTTCGGCAGCGGTCTGCATCCATCATACCGCTCTGCCGGACGTCCCAAGACACTGAAGATGGAGATGGAGCGTTACCGGAACATAGCAGGGCATAGCGCCGGGCGTGCACGGCAGCACTGGCTGCTTCTGCGTATGCCCGAGACTTACCAGTCGTACGGTGATGCAGGCATCAGGTATGATTATACCATGGGATATGCCGATGAGCCCGGCTTCAGGGCGGGCATAGGGCGCCCCTTCCCCTTCTATGATCTCTCCAAAGAAAGGAGGACTGCCCTGACCATCATTCCATTCCAGGTAATGGACGGGACGCTGAGGCAGTATCTTCACCTGTCTCCCGATGCAGCCCTGGCGGTCATCAGGTCACTGATCTCCGTTACCAGGAAGGCAGGAGGCCTCTTTGTATCAGTGTGGCATAATACCTCGCTCACGGAAAAAAACGGATGGGAGGGATGGAGGAAGGTGTTCGAGGAGACCCTGGCACTGCAGAAACCATGATAGCATACCTTAAAAACGATGAGATAGACCGACGCAAGTGGGACGATTGCCTTGCAGAGATACCGGGTATCAGACCCTACCCGTGGTCATGGTATCTCGATATCATGTCACCGGGCTGGGAGGCACTTGTTGATGATGACTACAATTCCCTCTTTCCCCTGCCACAAGCAAAAAAGTACGGATTCAGTTATATCGCAACGCCCGTTTTCCTTCAGCAACTGGGACTCTTCACTCCTGACGGAGACAGGAAGAAAATCGCCCTGGAGTTCATCTCCTTCATGCCTGAGTTCTACAGGCTCATTGACCTGAACATAGGACAGGAGGTACAATTACCGGGTTACACTGTCACCCCAAAGTATAACTATGAACTGCGTCTTGATGATCCCTATGAGACTATATGGTTCAACTACATATCAGACTGCCGGAGGAATATCAACATTGCCCGCCGCTATCCCCAGGAGATCGTTGATGATGCGAAACCACAGGAAGTGATCTCACTCTTCAGAAACAACATTGGCAAGAGGGCTGGAGTGATCCGGGAGGTCAGCTACAGCCGCCTGAACAGCCTGATGGATCACTGCCTGGGGACAGGAAAGGGCAGGATTCTGGGAGTAAGGTCACCGAAAGGAAAGTTGCTGTGGGGTCTCTTCGTCATTGACACCGCTGACCGCCTGACGCTTCTGTTTACTGCCGGCAGCAGGAAGAGCCGTGAGCTGCGTACCGCTTACCACGTAATTGATCACATCATAAAAACCAATGCCGCGACAGGCAGGATAGTTGATTTTGCCGGATCATCGGTACCGTCAATTGCAGTCTTCATGAAGTCTTTCGGGGGAGAGCAGACGAACTACTGGCGTCTCTACCGTAATGCCCTCCCATGGCCGGCAAGACTTTTTAAATGATCAGAACAGAAGCTCGATTACCTGGTCGTCGGATCCTGTTTCTGTCAGCTTTCCATCCTCGCAGCGTAATGTTCTTGCCGGGTACTTTTTGACCAGTGCAAGCTTGTGGGTTGACATTACAACAGCCCTGCCGTTATCACTGATGCTGCGTAGCAGAATGTGGATATCCTCAGACGTTTCAGGATCAAGGTTACCTGTGGGTTCATCTGCCAGGATTATCTCAGGATCATTCAGCAGTGCGCGTGCAATTACCACACGCTGCTGCTCACCACCAGACAACTGATGAGGCATCTTAAACCCCTTGTTATGCAGGTTCACCTTCTCGAGTACCTCCCTGATCCTGTCCTCCAGGGCAATCCTGTTAGTCCAGCCTGTTGCCCTGAGGGCAAACTCAAGATTGTCATGCACTGACCTGTCATTTAGCAGCTGAAAATCCTGGAACACTATTCCCAGTTTCCTTCTCAGCAGTGGTATCTCTCTCCTCCTGATCGTCCGAAGATTAAATCCTGCCACCCATCCCTCGCCATCCGTCAGGGGCAACTGGGCATTCAGCGTTCGTATCAGTGATGTTTTGCCGCTTCCGACCCTCCCGACCAGGTATATGAATTCGCCCTTGTCGACCTTAAGATTTACGTCTGAGAGGACCAGGTGATCCTGCTGCATGACAGAGCAGCTCTTCAGTTCTATGATTGTATCAAGCGGCGAAACCTCTTCCATCCCGGTAACTTTTGGTGCAAATTAAAAAAGAATTAACAATCAGTGGCATGGATGTTGATAAAATGAGCATTAAAGAGACTTTTAGGCTATTTTATAATTGTATTTTTACGGCTGATGGAACAGCGCCGGAAATTCTGCGCAAAATATTGTTAATAAGATAATTACCAACAGTTATTTCTGTTGGCTATTTCTGTTGACGGAGGCTCATGAAAAGATAAAGTTATGAACAGAAAGATATTGGTGATCATGATTGTTGCAGTTTTTACTGCCGGGAGTGTCGTCAGGGGACAGAACTCATTTTCCGGGGAGGAGCTGACATCAATGCTGAACAACGGTTATGAGATGTATGGCAAGGCAAAATATGCCCCGGCCATAGCACTGTTTGACAAGTGGCTTGCCACTGAAAAAGCAGGGAACATTATCGAGAGGGCGGAGGCCGAGTATCATGCAGCACTCTCTGCCATGCGCCTGATGAGCCCTGATGCCGAATACAGGATGCAAAGGTTCATTACATCGAATGGTGAGAGCCCGAGGCTGAATGAGGCCATTTTTGAGTCAGGATTGTACTGCTATCAGCAGCGCAATTACAGCTGTGCCATAGAATGGTTTGAGAAGTCAGACAGAATGGCGCTGGCAGACAACAGGCTGCCGGAATATATCTTCAAGCTTGGATACTCGCATTACATAAGAGGCAATGTGCAGCGGGCACAGATGCTTTTCGGGGAGCTGATAGACGTGGATACTGATTATACCTCACCGGCGCTTTATTTTTATTCAGCCATTGCATACGAGAACGGTTTCTACCGGACTGCCCTTGAGGGTTTCGAGAGGCTGAGGGGAGATGAGACCTTTGGAAGTGTGGTGCCTTTCTACATAGTGCAGATATATTATATGGACAAGAACTATGATGGCATCCTCGAGACAGGGCCTTCACTCATAGACCAGGCGGGGAAGTCGCGTGAGACGGAGCTTTATCGGTTTATTGGAGACGCTCACTTTCAGAAGGGCAACTACAGCGAAGCGATACCCTACCTTGAAAAATTCATCAAAAACACAAAGCTCAGCGACAGGAATGACAAGTATGAACTTGCCTACAGCTATTATCAGACCGGCGATACTGAAAATGCCACGAGGCTATTCACACAGGTGGTTGGCAAAAGCGACGTGCTTAGTCAGAACGCATATTACATGCTCGGATCATGCTATCTGAAGAGCAACGACAAAAAGAGAGCACAGATGGCTTTCTCAGCCGCCTCGGGGATGAGCTTTGACAGGGAGGTTCAGGAGGAGGCGCTTTTCAACTTCGCCAAGCTGGCATATGAGAACTCATACGCTCCATTCGGCGAGGGGATTGATGCCCTCCACACATATATTCAGACCTACCCCAACTCGGAACATGTGTCAGAGGCGTATGACTATCTCATTTCTGCCTACATGAGGCTGAAGAACTACCAGGCGGCATTGAATTCACTTGAAAAGATCACAACAAGGGATGACAGGCTTAAGGCTGCATATCAGAAGGTAGCTTATTACAGGGGTATTGAGCTTTACCGGAACAAAAATTTCCAGGATGCTGCAGCTACTTTCACCAAGTCCCTTATGTACAAGGAGATGAACCCCGCCTTAAGGGCTCAGGCACTTTACTGGAGGGGGGAGTCAAACTTCCGCCTGGGCCTGGCTGATGCGGCAGTCAATGACTGGGAGGCTTTCAGGCTGTTGCCTGAAGCCAGATCTCTTTCGGAGTATGACCTGATTGATTATAACCTCGGCTATGTCTGGTTTAATGAAGGGAATTATTCAAAAGCCCTGCCCTTCTTCCTGGCCTTCAACAACAGCGTAGACGAGAAGGCGAGATCTGAAATGGCTACTGACGCCCGGAACCGTATAGCTGACTGTTATTATATCAGGGCCGACTATCCTTCGGCCATAACCTATTATAACAAGGTCATTGACAATGCAAGGCTTGATGCGGACTATGCAATGTTCCAGAAAGGATTTGCGCAGGGACTGAGTAACAACAACGAGGCGAAGATTTCGACGCTCACCGGGCTGATCAATAATTACTCCAAATCGGCTTACGTTCCCAATGCCCTTTTTGAGCGTGGCCGGGCACATGTGGCTCTTGAACAGCCCACAAGAGGAGAGGCTGACTTCACCAACATAATCGCCTGGTACACAAACAGCCAGTTTGTCCCGCCGGCCATGGTTCAGCTTGGACTGATATACTACAACGCCGGGGATAATGCAAAAGCCATTGCCCAGTTCAAGAAGGTGATTGAGAATTACCGCAGCACCCCTGAGGCCCGCAATGCCGTCAACGGACTCCGGAACGCGTACACCGATATGGACGATGTTGAATCGTACTTTGCTTATATGAAAACGGTGGAAGGTTTGGGCAATATAGAGGCCTCCACACGTGATTCAATGACATATATTTCAGGTGAGAACCAGTATGTCAGAGGCAACTGTGAAAGATCGTCTGAGATCTTCAGGAACTACCTTACAGAGTTCCCATCAGGCAACTTTGCTACCAACGCCAGGTTCTACCTTGCCGATTGCCAGAACAAAGCCGGCAAGATGGATGAGGCGCTTGAACTTTACCTCAGGGTTGTGAGCGTGGGCAATAACCAGTTCATGGAACAGTCGCTTCTCGGGGCCGCTTCCATAACTTATGGCAAGGCCGATTACCGCCGTTCCTACAGTCTCTACGAACAGCTCAGCCGTGAGGCCTCCAATCCTGAGAACCGCATGTATGCCTGGATGGGTATGATGCGTTCAGCCTCCGGATTCACTGATGATGAAAAGGTAATTGCAGCGGCAGAGATGGTCCTTGAATCCGAGAAACTGACCGAGGAGCTGGCTAGGGAAGCCACCTTCCTGACGGCCGGTGCAAACCGACGCCTGGGTAACAATACCGAAGCCCTTGATGACTACCGCAGGGTAGGATCTGAGGTTTCAACGGCATATGGTGCTGAAGCAAAATATCATGTTGCCGAACTGCTCTGGCTCGCAGGTGACATCAACGGAGCCGAGAAGGAGGCCAACGAGTTCGTTGACATGAGTTCACCGCATCCTTACTGGACCGGGAAAACCTTCCTGCTTCTGTCGGATATTGCTGTGAAGAAGGGTGACGTCTTCCAGGCCAAAGCCACGCTGCAGAGCCTGATAGACTACTATAACGTGAAAAATGACGGGATCATTGAAGAGGCACGCACAAAACTTGCTGCCATCACTGCAGGCGAATCCGGCGGTTCAGCGGCCAGCGGGGAAGCATCAAGCAACTGATCAACAAAAAGAAGAAAGCAATGAAAGGAAAAATATACATCACAGCAGCAGTTCTTCTGATCTCAGTGTTTGCCACAGGCCAGACGCAGGATGAGACCATTAGAAGGTCAGTAACACTGTACAACCCCTACAAGCCAACTCTGCAGGAGGCTACCAAGAGAGCCCTCCTGCCGGCTGCCGATGACACAACGACGGTAAATATCTCATTCCGCTATGACTTCACCCCCGGATCGTTTGTTCCGGAGTATGAGGTGAGTCCGATTAAGTCTGCCGTTCTCTCTCCTGACCCTCTTCCGGAGCTGAAAAAGGGATATGTCAGCCTCGGGATGGGAACATACCTCTCTCCCTTCATGGAGATAAGCGTATCAAACGGCAGGTCAAGGAGCGGAACCATCGGTCTCTTCACGCGCAGCTATGGCTCAGCCGGCAAGATTGAGCTGGAAAATGATGCCAGAGTGTACGGGGGATTTCTCGACAATCAGGCCCTGCTGTACGGCAAGAAGTATTTCAGGCGGAGCCGCTTCGACTCTGATCTTGATTTCAGGCAGATGACAAGATACGCCTACGGTTATGATCCTGATGTCACCGGGTATGATCCGGATAAAAAGGAGATAAAGTCACTATACTATGATGTATCAACCAAAGCAAGGTACTTCACCATGGAGCGAGACTCAAGCGATCTCAACTGGGATGCCACAATCAGGTATAACCTGTTTACGCGCCAGGGAGACGGTATGCAGCATAATCCCGGCCTTACAGCCAGCGGGGGAATTGACATGTTCGGTTTTTACGGCGGTCTGAATGCGGAATATGATCTCTACCTTTTTACCCGGGGGATTGACCAAAAGACGAGAAATCTTCTGAGCCTGGCACCTTACATCACCAGGGGAAATGAAGAGTGGAGGTTCCGTTTCGGGATTAAACTGGCTGCTGACCTGAAGGAGAACCATGAAGCCCTTGTCGGAGGCGATACCAAACTTTACATGCACTTCTACCCTGATGTCTCTTTCACCTTCAGGGTTATTCCGAAGTTCCTCCGTTTCACCGCTACCGTAGATGGTTCGCTTGAGAATAACCAGGCACGGAATACTGCATATGTCAACCCCTGGATGATGCCGGGTGACACCCTTTATAACCTGCGAAGCACAGATAACCAGCTAAGGATTACAGCAGGCATCTCCGGAAATATGAATGTCATCGCCACATACGCTCTTGACGTAAGCTACACGATGTTCAGAGACATGCTTCTCTTTATGAATGACACCCTTGGCGTGGGCAATTATTTCGTGCCTGCATACGCTGACGGTAACCTGTTGAGGGTCCGGGGTGAAGTCAATTACCCTGTTACCCCTAAGATGACACTCTCATTGCTTGGCAATTATTACGGATATGACATCTCGGGCTTTGATCATGCCTGGCATAAGCCCAAATGGGACGGGACTGCAAAGTTAGACTACAACCTCAGGAACAAGATAATCGCTTCAGCTGCACTCTCACTCACCGGAAAACGGTATGCAAGGGTCAGGGCACCCGAAGAGACCGTCATGCTTCCGTTCCATCCGAATCTGAATCTGGGGGTCGAGTACAGATACACCCCGGTACTTTCGTTCTGGGTTAAATGCAACAATATCTCTTATAACCATTATTACGAATGGAACTATTATCCCGCCAGGAACTTCATGCTTCTGGGAGGATTTTCATACAGCCTGTAAACAGTTGAGAAAGAGTGCAGATTGTTGATATCTATTTGAGGAAATAATCTCTTTTTCAAGGGTAAAATTCACATATTTTGCTACCTTTGTGTGATTTTATAAATAACATAATATCAAACTGTTAAAAGCAAACATATACAATTTAAAATTTCTTGTAATGACTAATGAGGAACAGAGGAAGAGGAGTAAGGAACAGGATGATTATTCAGCCGAGAGTATCCAGGTTTTAGAAGGTCTGGAGGCAGTAAGAAAAAGGCCTGCCATGTACATCGGAGATGTAGGTGTCAGGGGATTGCATCATCTTGTATATGAGGTTGTTGATAACTCAATTGATGAAGCTCTGGTGGGGTTCTGCTCACAGATTGACGTAACTATTAACGAAGATAATTCAATAACCGTGGTTGACAATGGCCGCGGTATCCCTGTGGAGATACACGAAAAGGAGCAGCGCTCGGCCCTGGAGGTGGTTATGACCGTCCTTCATGCCGGTGGTAAATTCGATAAGGATTCGTACAAGGTGTCAGGAGGTCTTCACGGCGTGGGGGTCTCATGTGTCAATGCTCTCTCTTCGAGACTGACCGTTGATGTGATGAGGCAGGGAAAGAGGTGGAGACAGACCTACGAGAGGGGTAAACCCCTTGCTCCTGTAGCCCAGGTGGGTGCATCAGACGGTACGGGAACCATTACCACCTTCATGCCTGACAATACGATTTTTCAGACTGTGGAGTTCAAATTCGATATCCTGGCGGTCCGCCTGAGGGAGCTTGCTTTCCTGAACAAGAATATTCTCCTGACCCTGACGGACAAGCGTGAGGTGATTGAGAACGGCACTGAACCGCATCACGTTACGGAGAGGTTCTTCTCAGAGCGCGGTCTCATAGAGTTTGTCGAGTATCTCGATGCAAACCGTGAGAGGCTTACAGACAAGGTCATATATATCGATTACGACAAAGGGGATATTCCTGTTGAACTGGCCCTGCAGTACAACACCTCCTTCTCAGAGAACGTGCATTCATATGTGAATAATATAAACACGATTGAGGGAGGAACTCATCTTGCAGGTTTCCGGAGGGGGCTTACACGCACCCTGAAGAAGTATGCCGAAGATTCAGGTGCGACCACCAAGCTCAAATTCGACATAAACGGTGACGACTTCAGGGAAGGTCTGACATGCGTCATGTCTGTCAAGGTGGCCGAGCCTCAGTTTGAAGGCCAGACCAAGACCAAGCTGGGCAACTCGGAGGTCATGGGTGCGGTTGATGTGGCAGTAAGCACTGCCCTTTCCAATTACCTTGAGGAGAATCCCAAAGACGCGAGAGCCATTGTGCAGAAGGTCATTCTTGCCGCCACGGCACGTCATGCAGCCCGTAAGGCACGTGAGCTGGTTCAGAGGAAGAATGTCCTCTCGGGATCAGGACTGCCGGGTAAGCTGGCTGACTGTGCAGACAGGGATCCTGCGGTTTCAGAGATATTCATTGTTGAGGGTGACTCGGCAGGCGGAACTGCCAAACAGGGCCGTGACCGCCGCTTCCAGGCCATCCTGCCTCTCAGGGGAAAGATACTGAACGTAGAGAAGGCCATGCAGCACAAGATCTTCGACAACGAGGAGATAAAGAACATCTTTACCGCACTCGGCGTCAATATCGGTACTGCAGATGACAGCAAGGCGCTCAACGTGACAGGACTAAGGTATGCCAAGGTCATCATCATGACTGATGCAGACGTTGACGGCTCGCACATCACGACACTTATCATGACCTTCTTCTTCAGGTATATGTATGAGCTGATACAGAATGGAAATATCTACATAGCCACTCCTCCGCTGTATCTTGTGCATAAGGGCAAGTCCGAGAAATACTGCTGGACGGATGAGGAGCGTGACGCTGCCGTTCAGGAGATGGGTCAGGGCAAGGAGGCTTCGGTAACCATCCAGAGATATAAGGGTCTTGGTGAGATGAACGCCGAGCAGCTGTGGTCGACAACCATGAACCCGGAGACGCGGACGCTGCGCCAGGTTACGATTGACAGCGCCGCCGAGGCTGATCATATATTCTCGATGCTTATGGGTGACGAGGTTCCTCCAAGGCGCGAGTTCATTGAGAAACATGCCAGGTATGCTAATATTGATGCTTAAGAGAAAGGCAATAGGCAATAGAGGAATTTTGGATTTCAGATTGTCGATTATTTAAAATCGACAATCGCAAATCGACAATCGCAAATATTAGGGACTTTACAGACTTATCTCATGGAGATCTTTCAGACCGTTTTTGACTGGTATATGGCCAACCTGAATTATTTTACCATCTTTCTTTTGATGACAATAGAAAGTTCATTCATTCCTTTCCCGTCAGAAATAGTTGTTCCGTTTGCGGCATGGAAAGCAGGGGAGGGGAGCCTGACAATGGCAGGGGTGCTGCTTTCATCCACCGCCGGGGCAATGACGGGCGCCATCATTAATTATTACCTGGCTGTCTGGCTTGGCAGACCGCTGCTGTATCGCATTGCAGATACCAGTTGGGCACATGCCCTTATGATCAACCGGCAAAGCGTGGAGAGGGCAGAAGCCTATTTTATAAAACATGGCAAAGCATCAACTTTCGTCGGGCGCCTGGTGCCGGCTGTGAGGCAGCTGATCTCAATCCCTGCAGGCCTTTCAAGGATGAATCCCGGCTCATTCATGCTCTATACATTTCTCGGGGCAGGCCTGTGGAATCTCATCCTGGCTCTGATAGGCTATTTCGCATACGACAAGCGCGAGTACATACTCCCCTACCTTGACTGGATCATGTATGCCTTTGGGGCATTGTTTGTCATATGGCTCTCATGGAAAGGGATAAAGGTCTGGAGGAGAAACAGGAAGACATGCCAAGATCTCGTTTAAAGCCTGGATGAGAAACAGGAAGACCCGGGTAGTTCAATATATGGCCCCGGAAGAGTAACAGTACAAGTGTCACTCGGTAAGTTCCCCGGCAAGAAGCCGCAGGCCGATCTCTGAGATCTTTGCCACGTAGAGGGAAGTCAGCCTCCGGTTGATGGCACTGAGATAATTATTCTGATACTCCCTGAATTCAAGTCCTGACAGAGATCCAAGTCGATAGCGTTCCATGGCAATCTCCAGCGAGACCCGCGCAACCTCGGCACTCTGGGTCTCAAAGTCCGTGAGGATGATATTATTCTCATAAGTATTGTAGAGCAGGTCAAGCTCACTCAGTATCTCATTCTCGATATCGAGGTAGTAGAGCCGGCTGCTCTCAGCCTCAATCTTCGCGTTTGCAATCCTCCTGTTGGTTTCAAGCCCCGAAAAGATATTCCAGCTCATGTTTAATCCCCAGTTAAAGCCGTTTGTCATACTGTATGAGCTGGCAGCCCATGGAAATTCACTCCGGGAGATATTATATCCTGAGCTGAAGTTGATTGTAGGGTAGCGCAGCGCCCTGACGACGTCAAGGTCGTACATCGAAAGATTTTCTCCCTGGCGCGCAAGAATGAGCTGATTATTGAGGGCGAGAGTCCGTTCACGCAGCATATCAATATCTATCTGGGGTGCGAGTATGATTGAGTCGTTTATATTAAAGTTGATAACATGTCCGGCATTGAGAAGGTTAGTCATGCGTATATAGGCGCTTTTAACCGTCTCCTGCTGCAGCAGGACTGCCGAGCTGTCGGCATTGAGGTCAATGCGGGCCTGCTGAAGGTCAAGACCCGAGATGACCCCCAGCAGATATTTCTCCTCAGCGTTCTCATATCTCGATTTGGATAGGGCCAGTGAGGTTAGCGCCGACTCCATTCTGTTCTGTTGCACGATGATGTTGTAGTACTCCGAGCAGACTCTCATTACCAGGTTCTCAACGTTGATCCTCACCCTCTGGCTGCTCATTGAGAGCAGTTCCTGCTGCCGGCTGTAGGTGGCGAACATGCCGAGGCCGTCAAAGATCCTCCAGTTCATGGTTACCCCTGCCGTGTAAAGGTTGGTTCTTGACTTATCATCACTGCCGGATGAAGATCTGGTATTATTATCTGTCTGTGACTGCCTTCCTGCACCGGTAACGGTTGGAAGGAAGGGTGCAAGGGTTACGTTGTTTCCGGCAATGGATTCGTCGTTCCTGCTGATCTTCAGTGAATAATTGTTCTGGAGGGCCTTCATAATGGCCTCGTCAAGGGTCATTCTCTCCTGCGCCTCTGAGGTGAGGGGCATCAGGAGTATCAGAATAAGTAAACTAAGCCTGTGCTGTCTCATTGCTCTTTATTTCAACTTTTTTCCTCGCAGCCAGGTAGCTGTAGATGGCCGGTACTATGAAGAGTGTCAGGAATGTGGCGAAGAACATACCGCCCACAACCGTCACACCCATTGATCTGCGGCTCTCCGCTCCGGCACCTGATGCCAGTGCAAGGGGCATGATGCCGAGAATGGTAGTGAGGCTTGTCATCATGATCGGGCGGAAGCGTGCCACAGCAGCTTCGCGCACGGCGTCTATACCGCTCAGCCCGGCCAGCTGTCTCTGATTGGCAAACTCAACGATAAGTATACCGTTCTTGGCAACCATTCCGATCAGCATTATGAGTCCGATCTGGCTGAAGATATTAAGGGTCTGGCCTGTTACCGCCATTATAAATAGTGCTCCGATGAGTGCCAGGGGCACGGTAACCAGTATGATCACAGGGTCACGGAAGCTCTCGAACTGCGCCGACAGCACCAGGTAGATAAGCACTATGGCAAGCACGAAGGCAAAGAGCAGGCTTGAAGTGCTCTCGACAAAGTCCTTGGAGTCGCCCGACAAGGTGGTGCTGAAGTTTTCATCCAGTGTCTTTTCTGCTATCCTGTCCATCTCCTCTATCCCCTCTCCGAGAGTGTATTTACCCTCCAGGCCTGCGGAAACGGTGGCCGAAACGAACCTGTTGTACCTGTAGAGCTGGGGGGGCAGGCTGCTCTCACGCATCTCCACGATATTGTCGAGTTGTATCAGCTGACCCCTGTCGTTTCTTACATAGGTGCTGGTGAGGTCGCGCGGGTCGTTTCGCTTGGACTTGTCAAACTGACTGAATATCTGGTATTGCTTTCCGTCAAGTATATAGTAGCCGATTCGCTGTTCGCTCATTGTAAGCTGCAGTGTCTGCGCAATATTCTGGACATTGACACCCATCATCGAGGCTTTCTCCCTGTTAATCAGTACGGTAAGCTCCGGCTTGGTAAATTTGAGGTTGACATCGCTTGCCGAGAAATAGGGACTTTCAGAAACCACTGCCATGAAGTCGGGTATTACCCTCTTCAGGTCGTCGAGGTTTTTGGCCTGTATAACGTATTGTACGGGTAGTCCTCCGCGCCGTGATCCGAAGGTCTGCTGTTGCGAGACAATTGTTCGCGCACCTGTAAATTGTCTAAGAACTGGCGACAGAGAAGCAGCTATTTCCTGCTGCGATCTTTTCCGGTCATCAAGGTGAGAGAGCCTTACTCTCATGTTGGCAGAGTTAACACCTCCCATGCCCACCATCATCATAATGTTGTCACTCTCGGGAATCTGTTCCTTTACAACAGGGTAGAGGGCATCCATATAGCTGCCCATGTATTCGTAGGTTGCCCCTTCGGTAGCCCTGGCATTGATACTGACATAGCCGCGGTCCTCCAACGGCGCCATCTCGGACGGCAGCATGGTCCAGAGCCAGGCGATAAGTCCTGCTGCGACTACAATAATTATGAGTGCCCAGTACCTTACCTTCAGGAAAGCAGTTATAGCTCTCCGGTAGAGGTTAATCATTCCCGAGAAGAAGGGTTCGGTGGCGCGGTAGAACCTGCCCTCCATGGCGTCATGCTTCAGTATCCTCGATGAGATCATGGGAGTGAGGGAGAGAGCCAGGAAGGAGGAGATGACCACTGCTCCGACAATCACAAGGCTGAACTCCCTGAAGAGCCTTCCGGTTACACCCTGGAGGAAGACAATGGGAAAGAAGACTGCGACCAGGGCTATGGTGGTTGCGATAATTGCAAAATATATCTCCCTCGATCCTGTCAGTGCCGCCTCCATTGGCGACATTCCCTTTTCCACCTTCGTGTATATGTTTTCAACCACAACTATTGCATCATCCACGACAAGACCTATTGCAAGAACGATGGCGAACAGGGTCAGAATATTTATAGTGAACCCCGATATATACATGATGAAGAAAGCTCCGATCAGAGCCACGGGAACTGCAACAACGGGAATCAGTGTTGTCCTCCAGTTGCGGAGGAAGAGAAATATCACGAGTACAACGAGTGCAAACGCAATAAAGATTGTGGTTTTTACCTCTTTGATAGACTCTCTGATATAAAGGGTATTGTCAAAAAGGACTTCCATAGTGATATCATCCGGAAGGTCTTTTTCCAGCTGCTCAAGGAGTATTGTTGCATTGTCTACGATTTCAATATAGTTGGCTCCGGGCTGTGGTACAAGCACCACATTGACAGCCGCTTTTCCGTTGCTAAGAAGATGTGACCTTATGTTTTCAGCGTCAATTTCCGCAATCCCTATATCGCTGAATTTCACTGCCCTGTCGCCGCTTTTTGCTATAATCAGGTCATTGAATTCGTCAATGGTCCGGAGTCTCCCCAGTGTTCTGATTGTAAGCTCGGTATTGTCACCCTCGATCCTTCCCGAGGGCAGTTCGATGTTTTCACGGGTCACTGCATTCCGGACGTCAAGAGGTGTCAGTCCGTATGCTGCCAGCCTCGTTGGGTCCATCTTCATCCTGATGGCGAGCTTTTTTGAGCCCCATACGCCCACTGCGCTTACGCCTGATATGGTCTGGAGTCTCTCCCTGAAATTGATCTCGGCATAGGTACTTACGTCAATTATTGACCTGGTGTCACTGCGCAGGGTCACCGCATAGATAGGCTGGGCGTCGGCATCGGCCTTCTGAACCACAGGGGGGTCCACATCCTGAGGCAGCCGGCGCATGGCACCCGATACCTTGTCACGCACATCATTCACCGCAGTCTCCATGTCGACTTCAAGCTTGAACTCTACGGTTATGCGGGAGGATCCGTCACTGCTGGAGCTTGAGATGGAACGGATGCCCTGTACGCTGTTGATGGCTGATTCGAGAGGTTCAGTTATCTGCGTTTCAATGACGTCAGAGTTGGCCCCAGGAAATGAAGTGGATACTGTCACGATGGCGGGGTCTACGCTGGGGTAGTCCCTGACCCCCAGAAAGGTGTATCCAATGCCTCCCATGATCAGTATTACAAGGGACATTACGGTGGCAAGAACGGGTCGCTTTATGCTTAATGACGATAGACTCATTTATTTCTGTTTGGTTGCAGGAAAATTATTGCCTCTGCCTCAATCTGTTATGTTTACCCTCACAGCCATGTTCTCCCTGAGCTGCATCAGCCCTGTCGTCAGCACAGTATCGCCGGGAGCAAGTCCTGTCACCACTTCTATCATCGACGCCGACCTTGTACCGGTAACTACGGGTACAAGTCTCGCCCTTCCGCTTCTTGCTACCCAGACCATCTTCTCATTCATCTCGGGAACGATTGCTTCGGTTGGTATCTGAAGGGCATTCTGGTTTTCATCTGTTATAAGGGTAAGCGAGGCAAACATCCCGGGTACAAGACGCCTGTCACGGTTGTTGTAGCGGGCTCTCAGGCCAATTGTACGTGTGGTTGCATCAATCCGGTAATCAACGGCATAGACTGTAGCGAAGAATTCATCGGTATAGCCTTCAGTCTGGAATGAGATTCTCTTCCCCATCAGATCTGCCGAGACATACTTCTCCGAAATGGCAAACTCAAGCTTAAGTATTGAAGGGTCAATAAGGTGGGCAATCTTCACGGAAGGCTGGGCGTATGTACCTTCACTGACGTATCGGAATCCCACCACCCCGTCAAACGGTGAGCGTACTTCTGTCTCGGCTATTCTCACCTTCAACAGGTTGATGTCGGCCAGGCTCACATTATAGTCAGTCTGCAGCTGGTCGAATGACTCACGGCTCACGGCGTCCTTTGTAAGCAGTATCCGCTGACGTTCAAGTTTCTCTGACAATAATTTTTCCTGAATTTCCGTCCGGCGGAGCTGTGCCTGCAGGTCTTCATCATATATCTTGACCAGCAGCTGACCTTTTTTTACAGTACTACCCTCTTTGAAGTAGACGCCTGTAACTTTTCCGGAAACCTTGCTGACAATGTCGACCTCCTCATTTGCAAGCAGTGATCCGGATGACCTGATCCCGCTGGTAAGGTAAGATGGCTTTGCAATAGTGGCATTCACAGGAAGTTGTCCTGCTCCCTGCTGTCCACCTGCTCCCTGGCCCTGGCCCTGTCCGCCGGTTTGCCCCTGCCCCGGAGCTTGTCCTTGTCCCTGGGCCCCGACAGCTGTAACTTCAGCACCTTTCTTCAGGTTCCTGTCTCCCCAGAGTCCGACCCGGGGGCCTGCGAACCATATTGCCAGGACAAGCGGAATGGTGATCCACAAAGCTATTTTTGTTCCTTTTTTCATCTATGATGTTAATTCACTTTTCTGAACCGCAAAATTAGGGGTTTATTTAAATCATTATGTTAAAGTATATTAAAACGAAAATGCGGGTTAAAACTATTTTAGCCAACTCCTTTAATGCAGGATGTCAGCGCCGGTTTTGGCAACGACTCTCCCTTTAAACAGCTACAGGCTGAGAATGTTCTGATATTCATTGAGGTTTATTCTGTTCCATTGTTGAAAGCAGACCGCATGCAGCGCTGATATCCTCGCCCCGGCTGGCGCGGATTGTTGCGGTTATCCCCCTGGCGTTGAGGCTGTCACGGAATGCCTCCATCTCTTTCAGGCCGGGGCTGCTGTATTCTGAACCCGGGATGGAGTGAAAGCGGATCAGGTTGATGCGGCAACGGATGCCGTTGAGGATCCTTGCCAGCTCTTTAATGTGAGCCGGGGTGTCATTCAATCCCTTGAAGACTATGTATTCAAATGATACCCTTCTCTGCCTTCCAAAATCGAATGCCCTGATGACGTCAAGGATCTCCCTGACAGGATGTGCCTTCTGCACAGGCATGAGGGCCTGGCGCTCCTCATCAAAGGGAGAGTGGAGGCTGACGGCAAGGTGGCATTTTGTCCCTTCAAGGAACTCCCTCACCCTGTCAGTGATGCCCACGGTGCTGACAGTGATGCGTGAAGGGCTCCATCCGTAACCCCATTCGGAGGTGATGATCTCAAGGCTCTTAAGTACCTCCCCGAGATTGTCAAAAGGCTCACCCATGCCCATGTAGACAATATTGGTAAGAGACGGGTGTTCGGGCAGACTCCTGAACTGGTTCAGGATTTCCCCCGTGGTGAGGTTGCCCTGGAAGCCCTGCTTTCCGGTCATACAGAAGTGGCACCCCATGCGGCATCCCGACTGCACCGAGAGGCATACGGTGGCGCGGTCGCGATCAGGAATATAGGCTGTCTCGATGAACCTGTTATCACCCAGGCGGAAGAGGTACTTCTTTGTGCCGTCTGCAGAAGCAGTCTCTGATGCCGGTGGGGCAAGCCCTGTCTCATACCTGGCTGCAAGCAGGCTGCGCGCCTTCAGGGATAGATCCGTCATGGTGCTTATTTCTGGCGCCCCTCGCTTATAAAGCCACCCCGCGAGCTGCCGGGCAGTGTATGAGGGCAGTGATTCTGCTGCCGTGATGGCAGCCAGCTCATTCAGCGTCTTACCGAATAGTCTCTCGATTGTCATCAGAAGCGGTAGGCTGCCTTCTCCAGGTCTTTAACACTCCTGAAAGGCCTGGGAGGCTTCAGTTCAGCGTTGAGGAAATTATAGATATCAAGTCTTATGCGCCTGGCCTCCCTGTAATCCATCCTGTCAAAAGAGTGCCCGCCGGGCATATCCTCAAAGATCTTGTAGCTGAAGTTCTGTTTGCCGGCGGCCTTGAGTGACTTGATCAGGTGCTCAACCTCCAATACGTTTACATCCTCATCATTGGTGTTGGTGTGGATGAGCAGAGGGGTGTTGCGGTAACGGTCTGCCTGCCATGCAGGTGACCGCTTGCGGTATTCGGCTACATTCTGGTCGGCGGTTTTCCCGATGTGGTAGGGAGCGGAGAAGAGATCACGGTACCCGTCATCCTTGTATCCCATTCGTGCAATTACATCACTGACAGGAACTCCAGCGAAGCATGCTTTGTAGGCTTCAGGGTGGTCAAAGATGCAGAAGAGGCCTATCAGTCCGCCGTGACTCCACCCTGCAATCCCGACCCTTTCCTTGTCAACGATCTCATAATTGGCGATCATATACTGACGGCTGGCATCAACATCTTCAATCTCCAGCCCGCCGTAGTCGATCCGGCGATAGAGACCTGCCCCGTAACCGGTTGAACCCCGGTATTCGGCAGCAACGACAATATATCCCTGTGACACCATCTCACGTATAATGTGAGTGTAGTAGGTGGTGAAGTTTGCATGCACGCCGCCGTGAGGAAAGACCAGCAATGGGTACTTTTTGGAGGGGTCGGCGTCACGAGGGATAAAGACATAACTCCAGAATTTCAACGGATTGCCGGCACCCTGACCGGTGGGATTACTCTCTTGGGCCGGGGGAGGGCCGGTGATATATATCTTGTCGATGAAGGCGACATCACCCACACGCTCAAACCAGAGCAGGTCATCGATGTTTTTTTCGATGACGTCCAGCCGGTGGCCAAGAGATGAAAAACTCTTTTCAACCTCCCTGATTGCGTTCAAAAGCTCGGTGTTGCCCGGCTGGGCGGAAATGATCATGGACGGGGAGGTCAGTGCCGTCATGAGAATGATAATTTTCAGGAAATACCTTTTCATTTCTGTATTTGGTTAGATTTCTTTTTCTCCGCTGAAGACAAATGTTGCAGGTCCGGTAAGGAAGATTTCAGATGCTCCCCTGTTGGTCAGTCTGAACCTGACCGAGAGGGTCCCGCCCCTGACAGTTACACGGGGCTCGTCAATGACAATTTTTCCGGCCAGGGCTGCCGCAATGGCAGATGCTGTAACCCCCGTACCGCAGGAAAGGGTTTCATCCTCCACTCCGCGTTCATAGGTTCTCACATTCAGGCTTTCGTCCCTTACACTTACCAGGTTCACATTGACTCCTTCGGGGGCATAACGTTCAGAGTTCCGGAGGTTCCGGCCGAAGGAGACCATATCGGTGTTCTCGTTATTGTCTGTGAATACTACAAGATGAGGCACTCCCGTGTTTGCTAAGATCCCGTCAGGGGTTTCCCTGACGCCGGTGACATCGGAAATGGAGACTTCGATTAAATCGCCTCCCAGGTGTCTGGCTGTATGGGGTCCGTCGCCTGTCATGAAGGTGAGATCGTGAAATCCGGCGAAATTCCTCATTGCAAAGTGAGCTGCGCATCGTGCCCCGTTGCCGCACATTTCCCCAGGTGACCCGTCAGAATTGAAATAGAACATAGTGAAATCGTACCCTTCGCACTCCTCAATAAGCATCAGTCCGTCGGCTCCGATGCCAAACCTCCTGTCGCATAAACTCCGTATAAGAAAACTGTCGGAATGACTTATAACAGGCGGACTGTTTCTGATCAGAATGAAATCGTTTCCGGTTCCCTCGTATTTGTTAAAGAGTATTTTCATTCCGTTAAATTGAAGTTAATTATCTAAAGAAGGCCGTCAGAGTCTGTTAAAAAATCGAAAATTTGTAAAACATTTCAGCTCAATTATGGTTGTAAAGATACCAATCTTTTACGGAGGCACGTATTTTGATAATATTGAACAGACAATAAACAATACAATAAAAATTATACAATTATGAAAGGCAGATGGCTGATAACAACATTGCTTGTCGCTCTTTTCGGGGCGTTGGCAGGGCTTTTCATCTATACCAGGTTCCTTGACAGGGATAATGTGGTTACGGGAGCTGAAAAGGAGAGACGGCTGATTGAGGAGAATGCAAGGTACACATCGATGGTGCCACAGTCCGGGGTGAATGATTTTACCTATGCAGCTGAGCTTACGGTTCATGCGGTGGTACATGTCAAGACCAGGGCTACGGTTGGTTCGTCAACTTCCAATCCGCTGTATGAATTTTTCTATGGTCCGGGGGCAAACCGCCAGAGGGAGGTAAGGGGATTCGGATCGGGGGTCATTGTATCAGCGGATGGATACATAGTTACCAACAACCATGTTATTGAAGAGGCTGACGCGGTTGATGTTACCCTGAATGACAAGCGCACATTCCCGGCCGAGGTGGTGGGGCGCGACCCGAGCACTGACATCGCCTTGCTTAAGATAAAGGCCACGGGGCTACCGTACATAAAATTCGGCAACTCTGACGCTATCAGGCTTGGAGAGTGGGTATTGGCTGTGGGTAACCCTTTCAACCTTACCTCCACAGTGACAGCAGGAATTGTCAGCGCCCGAGGCAGGAGCCTCAATTTGCTTGACAACCAGTACCGCATAGAATCATTCATTCAGACCGATGCTGCCCTCAACCAGGGAAACAGCGGAGGCGCCCTTGTCAATACCCGGGGTGACCTGATAGGCATCACCACGGCAATTATTTCACCCAGCGGCGCATATGCAGGCAACTCTTTCGCCGTACCGTCGTCTATAGTTCAGAAGGTTTACGGAGATCTGAAACAGTACGGTGAGGTTCAGCGTGGACTGATGGGGGTTAATATAACGGATGTCAATGATGAAATTGCAAAGGAGGAGAACCTTAAGGAGGTCAGAGGCGTATACCTGACGGGTGTGGTTGAGAATGGAGCGGCAAGGGCGGCAGGACTGGCAGCAAAAGATGTGATCATTGCCATCAACAGCGAACCCGTTCAGACAACCGCCGACCTTCAGGAGAAGGTTAGTCGTTACAAGCCTGGTGACAAGGTGGAGGTGACATACCTGCGCAAGGGCAGGCAGGACAATAAAACCGTTGTTCTTCGCAATTTTGAGGGTGGTACCGGCGTTGTAGTTCCGGGGGCACAGAGCGCTTCGTTATATGGTGCGACATTCGCACCTGTAACCTCTGGCGACAAACAGCAGTACAGGATAACCAACGGGGTAAAGATTACGTCAATTTCTGAAGGCCGGTTCCGCGATCTGGGTCTTTCGAAGGGAACAATCATCATTGACGTGAACGGACAGAAGGTGGACAGTGCTGCAGATATTCGCAGGGCTACGAATGATGAGAAGAGTCTGACGTCAGTCGAAGGATTTACGCCGGACGGCACATACTTCAAATACCAGACGAGAAGGTAGATTGAGGTATTTATAAAATACGGCAGATCAGGCAGTTGCCATTCACTAATTTCCTCTGCCATTTCTAAAGTATTTATTTGTATATTAACTTTAAAAGCAGTACATTTGCGGAAATTTTTTCGAAGGGATACAGAGAATGAGACAACTTAAGATTACCAAATCCATTACCAACCGTGAAAGTGCGTCGTTGGACAAATATCTGCAGGAGATTGGTAAGGAAGAGTTGATATCGGTTGAGGAGGAGGTTGAGTTAGCGCAGAGGATCAAGAAGGGTGACAGGGCAGCTTTGGAGAAGCTTACAAAAGCAAATCTTCGTTTTGTTGTCTCAGTGGCCAAGCAATATCAGAACCAGGGGCTTAGTCTTCCGGACCTAATTAATGAGGGTAACCTCGGCCTTATCAAGGCTGCAGAGAAATTTGACGAGACCCGCGGTTTCAAATTCATATCATATGCCGTCTGGTGGATCAGGCAATCGATACTCCAGGCTCTGGCAGAGCAGTCGAGGATTGTGCGTCTGCCTCTGAACCAGGTAGGATCACTGAACAAGATCAACAAGGCTTTTGCCCGTTTTGAGCAGGAGAATGAGCGTACTCCTTCACCCGAAGAGCTTGCCGAGGTGCTTGATCTCCCCAAGGAGAAGGTGGCTGACACACTCAAGGTGTCAGGTCGCCATGTATCGGTTGATGCTCCCTTTGTTGAAGGAGAGGACAACAGCCTGCTTGACGTGCTCACGAACCTCGATTCTCCGATAGCCGACAAGATGCTGATTGATGAGTCGCTCTCCAAGGAGATTGACCGTGCTCTTGCAACGCTTACCGAGCGCGAAAGAGATATCATACGTTATTTTTTCGGCATAGCATGCCAGGAGATGACTCTTGAAGAGATAGGAGAGAAGTTTGGCCTTACCCGCGAGAGAGTCAGACAGATAAAGGAAAAGGCAATCAGGCGCCTGCGCCACACTTCACGCAGCAAACTGCTGAAGGGCTACCTGGGTTAAGGTTGCCACCAGTAATAAAACAGCATGGTCCCATCCGGAAGGTGGGACCAATTTATTTTTATGTAAAACAGAAATGATCCGCCAACTGGCGGATCATTTTGTCTCCGCTTTTGGGCGGAATGGGGGGAAGAACTGCTTCATACTGATACGATGTCTTGGTAAAACACTCATATCACAAGTCAAATGTAAAGGAAAGAGTGATCTGCTGTACATTCAAAACAGCTGCAACTGACAAACCATTGAGATGAGCCAACAGACAGGTCACATCACCCAACAGATGCCTATTTTCCGGAAAATTTTCTCACAAATTCATTCTTGTATGAATCCCCCAGATAGACCTTCAGACCCTCGGTGAGGAGTATTTCTCCCTGCCTCGTGTAACCTGTAATATGACCAAGATTTACAAGGTAGGAGTGGTGAACCCTCAGGAAATTCTGATCCTCAAGGAGGCCGTCAAAGTGCTTCAGGTTTTTTGAGCTCACAACTTTTCTTTGTCCTGCAATGTGGAAGTTGGTGCAGTAGCCGTCAGCCTGACACATAATAATATCGTGTACCCTGAGCACCTCAAACCCCTTTATGTTTGGAATTATCAGGGTCGACTGCCTGGAAGTTCCTTCCCTCAGGTTGTTAAGAAGTGAAGAGACAATCTCCGAGCTTAAACCTGACCTGCCCTCCTTCCTGACCCTGTCTACTGCGTCAATCAGTTCGTCTATCTTCAGAGGTTTAAGGAGGTAATCGATTGCGCTGAACCTGAATGCCCTGATAGCATATTCCGAGTAGGCTGTAACAAAGATTATCTTGAAATTGATGCTTTCAAACCTGTTCAGAAGGTCAAATCCTTTGCCATCCGGCATCTCAATGTCAAGGAAAACAAGGTCGGGAGATGTCTTCCTGATGGCATTATACCCCGTGCTGACAGAGGAGGCTTTGGCCACGACCTCAACATCCGGACAATATTCTCTCAGGTAATTGTCAATTACCTCCCTTGCCGGTTGTTCGTCATCAATGATCACTGCTCTTATCATACTCATTCTGGCTACACTTTGGTAAATCTTTAGTAATTTACTGTTCATTATATCTGCACCATAACCGGCATGTCTATTTTAACCCTTGTACCGGTCTCGACACGATCGGAATGGAGATCTGATATAACTATCCTGTAATTTGAGTCCTGCAGGTTATTGATGATCCTGAGCCGTTCCATGGCAAGGGATATTCCTTTCGACCTGTTTGGCAGGCTCCTGTCCTTCATGGCTTCCGATCTTGCCCTGCCAACACCGTCATCCTCAACTGTGCAGACGAGGATGTCGTTGTCCATCTTCAGTGTGACCCTTATCATCCCTTTTCTTTTATCCAATCCCATCACTCCGTGCCATATTGCATTTTCAATGAATGGCTGGACGATGCCGGGTGAGACCATAATTGACTCGGGAACTATCTGATTGTCAATCTCAAGACTGTAGTCGAACCTGTTGCCAAATCTCAGGTACTCTATCTTCAGGTAGTCTTCAAGTGACCCTAGTTCAACACTAAGTCTTACGTATTCCTCATTCATGTTGTTGAGTACGGTGCGGATCAGCTTGGAAAAATCGGCGATATAGCGGTTTGCTGACAGGGTGTCATTCTTCGAGATAAAATAATTGATTGAATTCAGTGAATTGAATATGAAATGCGGGTTCATCTGTCCTTTCAATGCCTGGTGATGCAGGGTATCCCTCTTCTGTCGCTCACGGTCTCTCATCTGTTTCAGGGCCACCAGGATGGTGATGGCGATGAGGATTGCTATAAAAAGTGGCATTGCAACCCGGAAAAACAGAGTCTGGTGGAAATATGGATTGATATAAATGGCGAGCTTCTTCGACATAGCCCAGGATCCGCCGACATCGGTGGCCTGGATCTCCAGGTTGTGCCAACCCGGGTCGAGGTTTGAGAAGTTGATGTTCCTGTCGCTGTGGTCTGTGTAATACCAGTTGTCTGACCCTCTGTCAAGGCGGTATCTGTATCTGATCTTTTCCGGATGCCTGAATTCCGGCACGACAAAGGAAATATGGAAGTTATCGTCTCCCTTCCCCAGCATGATTGTATCAGCCTTGTAGACAGGACTATCAAGGATCCGCTTCATTGCTGACACCTCGAATTCCTTGATAATTATGCCAGGTTTGGCGTCACCCGGATATTCAATGAGTATCTGTTCGGGGTTAAACTCCACGGCTCCTCCCACACCTCCAAACAGAAACTTTCCGTCGGCAGTCACCCATGAAGCGTCAGAATTGAACTCGTGGATCAACAGACCGTCATTTTCGCCGAAGGACCTTATCAGTCCATTGGCCGGATTGATTACCGAAAGGCCACTGTTGGTTGACACCCAGATATTTCCGCTGTCGTCATTCATGACACAGTAGGTTGTGTTGTTGGTGAGGCCCGAAGCTGTTGTAAAAAAGAATTTCTCTCCCGTTGCCGGATCAATCCGGCAGACGCCTGTACCCAGTGTGGCAAGCCACAGAGCACCATCATCACCAACACAAATGTCTTCTATATTGGTTATTCCCCTTGTAATTTTGAAAAACTCCGGTTTATGTGAGGCCATATCAAATTTCAGCAGGTAACTGTGGCTGCAGCCTGCCCATAAAATACTGTCCTGTAAGTGAAACGTGAAAATGTTCAGCGAGTCGCCCACCGTATAGAGCCTCTCTGTGCTTCGTGTTTCCGGGTCGTACCTTATCACTCCGCGGTCAGCTATCAGAATTTTACCCTCCCTGTCGTAACACATGGTGTGCACATTTCTGCCCGGGAAATGTTCTTCTATTCGGGCGGTGGCTATGTTGTAGTGAATCAGCTTATCAAAGTAATAACCTACCCAGATACCTCTGCTGTCAGAAAGAAATGATCTGGGGTGCCACTGTATCCTCAGCTCTTCTTCTCCAAGGGTGTTAATCCGTTCGGTTTTACCATCTCCGCTGATCCTTATCAAATAATTCCTGTCCCGTGCTGCGAGCCATAGTCCGCCTTCCCTGTCAGTGATGATGCCGAACACATTCAGTTCACTGTTCCCCGACGGGAATGGATTTATATGCCTGAAATCGTAAGGTGTAAATACTGCTTTTACCACGCCTCCCGGCGTTCCTCCCTCGCCCTGGTGTGCAAACCACAATATGTCAGAACTATACGAGAATACTTCAGTGGGCATACCGCTTACGTTCTGTGGAATTGCCATAATACCTTCTTTCCCCGGGAACCAGATACAGAGACCTGTTCCGTGTCTGTAGAACGCAACTGGTAATGTGTCAGCGAATTGAAGATCACTTATCTTTCCTTCGTATTCCCTGAATACCTTCTTCTCACGGTCAAAACTGAAAAGGCCGGTTGTGGCAGCCATCCATAAATTTTCGTCAGTATCACGTGTAAAGCGTGCAACGCCTGCTGAAATATAAAAGAGACCTGTTCTCCCGGGCCCTCTTTCAATTGTGTTGACACTTAAAACCTCTGCCCGGCCTTGCCTTCTTACTTCGTCGCTCTTCAGGCCTACTTCAATAACTATAGATCCCGTCAGCCAGAGATGATCCGGGCCGTCAAAGACGATGGAGAACTGGCTGAAGTCGAATCGTGCAATTTCTTTGAGGTTAACTGACCATAAGTACGGATATGTTTCGCCTGTTGCAGGGTTGTATCTCAAAAACTCATTTCTCAGCAGGAAGTAGAGGTTACCGTCAGGGCCTGCGGTGAAACTGACCAGGTCATTCATGGAATGACTGTCCAGACTTCTGACCTCCCTGAACTCCTCCCGGGCCCGGTCAAAATTGCACAGTACACCATTGTCGGTTGCGATCCAGAGATTGTCACTTGCATCAATTACAACCAGTTGAACTGAAAAATATGGGATTGTGGTGCTGTCGGCCGGGTCATGAAAATAGTTGATGAAGTCAGTCCCGTCATAACGGGTAAGCCCGTCCCATGTGGCCATCCATATGAAACCGCTGCTGTCGGCCACAATCTCACGGACATTGTCGTGACCTATCCCGTTTTTCGAATTATACTGCGTAAGGACATATGACTGCCCAGTTACATGAATAACGTTGATCAGGAACATAGCAACCGTACAGAGATGCAGCCAATTTAAATATTTGAATCGCAGTGGGTTCATAGGATTGGTGATAAGCAAAAATAGCAAAAAGTATATTAACAACTTTCTGATAAAGAACATAATATTAAAAAGTTACCGACGGTGTATACCGATTGCCGTGAATTGCTATTTTTGTCATGCTATCAGACCATGGACTTCAAACTTATTTCAGACTTCACTCCTACGGGTGACCAGCCGGAAGCCATCAGGCAGCTTACTGAGGGATTAACACAGGGAGTACCCTTCCAGACGCTGCTGGGTGTTACCGGATCAGGTAAGACATTCACCATTGCAAATGTCATTGAGCAGCTTAACAGGCCTGTCCTGGTACTCAGTCATAATAAGACACTTGCGGCACAGCTTTACGGTGAATTCAGGCAGTTTTTCCCGGAGAACGCGGTGGAGTATTTTGTCTCCTACTACGATTACTATCAGCCGGAAGCTTACCTGCCGGGGACGGATACATATATCGAGAAGGACCTTTCGATCAATGATGAGCTTGAGAAGCTTCGTCTGAGCGCCACCTCATCACTTCTCTCGGGCAGGCGTGATGTAATTGTGGTGTCATCTGTCTCCTGCATCTTCGGTATCGGCAATCCTGACGACTTCCGGTCCAACACTGTACACGTTATCAAAGGAGCAAAGACAGGTCGCAACCTGTTGCTTCGGAAGCTGGTTGACAGCCTGTATGCGCGCAATGAGATTGAGTTTACGCATGGTACTTTCCGGGTCAGGGGTGACACCGTGGATGTCTTCCCTGCCTATGCCGATATTGCATTGCGGATTGTCTTCTATGGCGATGAGATTGAAGAGGTCTCAACCTTTGATCCTCTGAGCGGGCAGCACAGAGATCAACTTGACGAATATGTCATCTACCCGGCTAATCTCTTTGTGACGACGAGGGAACGCATAAATGTGGCAGTCAGTCAGATACAGGATGACATGGTGTTACAGGCAAAACACTTCCATGATACCGGCAGGCCTGAGGAGGCTAAGCGCATTGAGCAAAGAGTTCAATATGACCTCGAGATGATAAAGGAACTGGGCTACTGCAGCGGCATAGAAAACTACTCGCGTTATTTTGACGGCAGGGCTCCGGGGACAAGGCCCTTCTGTCTTATCGACTGTTTCCCGAAGGATTTCATAACGGTAATAGACGAGAGTCACGTCACCTTACCGCAGGTTCGGGCCATGTACGGGGGTGATCACTCGCGCAAACAGACTCTGGTAGAGTACGGCTTCCGTCTGCCCGCTGCCCTTGACAACAGACCGCTGAGGCTGGAGGAGTTCGAGGCACTGACAGGACAAACGATCTACATGAGCGCAACGCCGGCTGATTATGAGATGGAGAAGAGTGAAGGCATTTTTGTCGATCAGGTCATCAGGCCGACAGGCCTGCTGGACCCACCCGTGGTGGTCAGACCGAGCCGCAACCAGGTGGATGACCTGATGGAGGAGATACGACGACGTTCTGCAGTGGGGGAAAGGGTTCTGGTGACAACCATGACAAAGAGGATGGCTGAAGAGTTGAACTCTTACCTTGGCAGGTTTGACATCAAATGCCGTTATATCCATTCCGGGGTGGAGACCCTCGAGAGGGTTGAGATACTGGAAGGACTGAGGTCTGGTGAGTTTGATGTGCTGGTGGGGGTGAACCTTCTTCGTGAAGGGCTGGACCTGCCGGAGGTATCACTGGTGGCTATCCTCGATGCAGACAAGGAGGGGTTCCTGAGATCAGGAAGAGCGCTGACACAGACTGCCGGTCGTGCCGCAAGAAACCTGAACGGTCTCGTAGTGATGTACGCTGACAGGATCACCGGCGCCATGAAGGAGACAATTGATGAGACCAACAGGCGCCGGGAGAAGCAGTTTAAGTACAATGAGGAGATGGGCATAACCCCACGCCAGATAATCAGGAAAGGAGGAGCCATGCTCAGAGGGCTCAGCAGCAAGGGGGTGGTGGTAAAAGCCTACACAGGCCCGGAGAGGGCAGATGTGGCAGCCGACCCTGTGATAAAATATATGTCACGTGAGCAGCTCGGTAAGGCTATGGAAAAGAGCCGCAAGGCGATGGAGAAAGCGGCGGCGGCGCTTGATTTTATTGAGGCGGCCAGGCTCAGGGATGAGATTGAGGGAATGAAAATACTGATGAATAAAAAGTAGGATGAAGCAGAATTATAAATTAGGAATTAATTAAGAATCAAACTGTTAGACTGCAGGACCGATAGACCGATGGACGGTAACCCGCAGAGCGGGGCGACAGACTTCAGACCTATAGACTAACTCTGCAAATGAAGCCGGCGAAACAAGATTATCTTTATTCCTCCGTTAGTTTAATGATCCGGTTCCCGGATCAACGGAACAGTATATTAATATTGTATATGCAAAGATCAATAATACTTCTTTTTTCAGTGGTTGTCCTGCTTGCCGGATGCTCCAGGTTGCCGGATCCTACGCCTGTTGACGATCCGCGTGTTGTAATACTGATGTACCATCGCATCACGCAGGGTGATGCAGGAAACCTCTATGAACGCAGTGCTGCTGATTTTGACAGCGACCTGAAATACCTTAAAGAAAACAATATACGAGTCATTGGTTTCAGTGAGCTTGATGAGATAGTGGAGGGAGAGAGGGAACTCCTCACTCATGCAGCAATAATCACCTTCGATGACGGTGATCACTCCTGGCTTACTCTTGCAGCACCTTTGCTTAAAAAATACCGCATGAAGGCCACCTTCTTTCTCTGGGCAGGCAAGGTGGGAATGGATTCCTTCCTCTCATGGGATGAGGTCACCCTGATCAGCAATTACGCAAACAGTGAAGGTGAAAGGCCATTCACATTCGGATCTCACACAATGTCGCATCAGTTCCTCATGACAATGAAGGCGGCATTTGGCGGAGGTGAGGTTTTTGCTGAATATCTTGACGAGGAACTGGGAGGATCAAAAATACTCATTGACAAGCATATTACCGGCAGAGTGGAGGCACTGGCCCTTCCCTACGGTGATGGCGCCGGTGATCCGGATATCATGGCGGCAGCAATAAGGCACGGCTACCGCTTCATACGCACCTCTGAACGGAACGTGACGGGCAGCTCTGCCACAGACCTCTTCAGGCTCCCCAGCCTGCCAATGCTTGATGACACACCTCAGGAACTCATTGGCGGTTACCTGGGTATTGGATAACAATCCGCGACCAAATATCCCATTGTAAAAATGAAAAAAACATCCGACAAGAATTGCTGCCGTTTCAGGGCACATCCCTGGCACGGTATTGACATTGGGGCGGAGGCCCCGGAGATAGTGATGACTTATGTAGAGATGGTCCCGACTGATACTGTCAAATATGAGATGGACAAGCTTTCAGGTTATCTCCGGCTCGACCGGCCACAACGGTACTCCAATGTGGTGCCCGCCCTTTACGGCTTCATCCCGAGGACACTGACCGGCACCGCCGTCGCCGGGAGATGCATGGAGCGTACCGGCAGAAAAAGTATTAAGGGCGATGGTGATGCAATGGATATATGCATTCTGACAGAAAAGGATATAACCCACGGCGATATACTTGTCCTGGCAAGGCCCATTGGCGGCTTCCGGATGATAGACGGAAATGAGGCTGACGACAAGATAATTGCAGTACTCTACAACGATGCTGTATACGGTGTGTTTAATGATATAGCCGATTGTCCGCCTATTGCCATTGAGAGGCTGAAGCATTATTTTCTCACATATAAAAACCTTCCGGGAGAGGAGCGTAAAGTCACCATTGAAGAGATCTATGGCAGGGATGAAGCCCGGGAGGTTATTAGACGCTCGGTGGCCGATTATGCAGAGATATTCCCGGAGATGTAGAAAGCGGCCTTTCCGGATGGATGAGTACCAAGGGAAATGACATTTTTCGGGTTTCATTGACGAACAGGCGAATAAGTTGATGACCATGCTTCATATTTTGATTAATGGTTATGAACTTGGTGCGGCAAGAATTATTTTTGAACTGTATAATCCGGCATATTGTTTTGCCGGACTTCAGGGAAGAACTTTTTATGAAAGAAATTAAAGAACTTGTAATTGAGAAAACGCCAAAGACTCCGAAAATTGAACTGATTCATGCAAGCGGAGAGATCTCTTTTTCAGGCAAATCACTACCGGAGAATGCCTCCAGGATTTATGAACCTGTCTTAAATTGGGTAACCGACTATATCCTTTATCCTCAGCCGGTTACCAATCTGAGGCTTAATCTTGAGTATTTCAACACATCCTCGATGCTCTGGATATCCAAGATCATCAAGGCATTGTCAAGGATAAGCAATCCCGACTACCGCCTGATGGTCCATATTTATATACCCCTTGAGGAGTATGATGACTTGAGGGATACTGCAGACATAAGGGAATCATTCAATCCACTGACCGATATTCTCCAGCATTCCATCCCTGAGGTGAGCATGAAGCTCTACGCAACAGATGATACTTCCCATGTGATAAGGGATGCTGTGGTACTTTTTTAGGAAACGGCATGGCTTCCCTCAGCCTGATACCCGGTAGTTATACTGAATTTTAGTCCTGTTTTTGATCCTTTTCGTCAAAACCTGCTGGCTTTTGACTAATAGCCACCAGAGTGGCGTGAGTTGTCATATAATGTAAACGAACCTCATTTCCCGGTTGACAAGGACTCTGATAAACGATGCAGAAGCCCATTAAATGGACATATGAAGTTTGCATTTAACTCCTCGCCGTATTACTTTTAACATGGATATAAACCGGGAACCCATGGATGGAAAATCATTTTTAGAGTATACTGTCGGGCAAAAGAGGCTTCCTCTGCTGTCATGGTCAGGAAAAGGTCTTTTTTACGATGGGAATACCAGCATGGCTCATTCATTGGCAAGGCTGATTGTCTCCGGTGGACTGAGTCTCTTCCGTTATCTTGTGAATGCCGGTTTGTTCCGGGGTCCGGGAGTTATCATACTCACGCGAAATAACCATGCAAATTTCGGGGCAGCTGACCTGAAAAGGGTCACAACCCTGGTAACTCTCCGCAGGCTTAACCTGGTTAAGCATCTCGAGATGTTTCTGAACTCACTGGCGCGCATCTTGCCTCCGGATACAAATTTCGTCGGCTGCTTTTCACCGGACAAAGACGGTACTGCCGGCACCGGTACTGCCGGAAGACATGGTGGCCTCGCGGGATGGTTTTTTCATTCCGGCATCAGGGAATGCCATGCCCTGAACAGGAGCAAGGTATCAGAGATGCTTGAGAGAAACGGGCTGAGCCTGATAAGCATGACCGAGATGAACGGGGTGACCTATTTTCATTCAAGAAAAATGACGGGCCATCCGTTCATGATCGCCTGACCACTGATTAATGCTGAAAGGAGATGGACAGGATAATAACAGTAAAAAAGAATGACATGAGAACTTATTACGAGATTTCATCAGAAGCTACCGGTAAGGTTCTTCTGAAACGAAGGAAGATTGCCAAGGCGCTGTGCCTTTGGTTGAATGAGCACGGGATTACCTATAAGTACATCTTTTTTGCAAATTAGATTAACCGATATGGTCCGGGAGTAATTTTCGGCCCGGGCCGGTAAATAACATACAACAGGATTGTCATGAAGAAACTGACTTTTTTATTGCTTTTATTCAGCGTGGTCATATCATGTACCACTTCAAACAGGTCGGACTCAGAGATTGATGAGGACAGGCTTTACGTAACCAGGAGGTACATTGGTGATTATGAGGATTTCCGTCACACGGCTCCCGGCAGCTTCGGTGATCCGCATCTGATATGGATTAAAACCACGCAGGACAGTACATTTGGCAAGATCTCGGCCTACAGCAGTGATTGTGAGTTCAATGCCGGAGACCGGCTTTACCTGAGGAGAAAGTATGTTACCCCTGGCGTTTTCGGCTACTGGATCTACCAGATAGAGAACGATTCGTCAGTCTTTTACCGGGTGTGTGAATTCCAGAATGACCGGAAGGTTCTAGTTCAGAGTTGGTACTAAACCTGTTACACAAGAAATTCTGAAGCCAGTCAGCGTAGTTTTTTCTGGGCGCTGTCGCGGTACACCCTTTTGATGCCGTCGGCTCTGTGGCTGCCTTTCTGAAAGATGCTGTTGGTCATATTGTTGGCGTAGTCAGAGTACGCCGGGCAGACCGCTTTATTGCAGCCGGACAATAATATCAACAACGGTATGAAAAGAAGAAGTTTTTTCATACGTGTTTTTTTATTTTTTATGGTTGTTTGGAACGGTATTAAAGAAATATTCATTCTGGTTTGTGCAAGAATTGATGATTTTTTTAATGCTTGTTTCATGAACACAAAGTTAGTATTTTTCTTTCAGGCGGAGGCCGGGATTGCGCTCTCTCCATCAGCGAGCTTATTCGTCGATCCTAAAAAACAAAAACTCCTCCGCCAAACGGCGGAGGAGCTTTTTGCTCAGTCGGGATGCCGGGATTTGAACCCGGGGCCCCTTGCCCCCCAGACAAGTACTCTAACCGGGCTGAGCTACATCCCGTGCTTTTAAGCGGTGCAAAATTAATTAACTATTCCGATAATGCAAAAAAAGCTCGGGGATGCCCTGCAGCATTTATTTGGAGCGAGGAGATGAATCAGCAAATATTTATATTTGTTAACCGTTAAACAGTTGTAAACAGTAACAGATACCACTATGAACCAGGTCAACCGCCGAAACTTCCTCCGTCTTGCCGGCGCAGGCGCAGCAGCAGCAGTCACAGCACCCGTGGCACAGGCAATGGGTACGGTAACACCAACCCCTTCTTCTCAGCAGGGTAAGCCCGACACAAATATTGCAGACGCTGCAAAGGTTCCGCGCAATGAACACTCAATGCCCGGCCTGTTCCCCGGAAGGGTAGCCGTTGTGAAGAACAGCAGGGCGGTAACCGACAATGCCATAGTTGAAAAGGAGGTGTATGACATGATCGCACGGTCAATGCTGGAGCTTACCGGAGAAAAGAAACTGAAAAAGGCATGGAGGAGATTCGTCGGTCCGGGAGAGAGAATCGGACTGAAGGTAAACCCCGTGGCAGGCAAGAGCCTGACCACAAGCCATGAGGTGGTAAGGTCAGTGATAGCACAGCTTGAAGAAAGCGGCATCGGGAAATCACAGTTAACCATCTGGGATCGCCGGGAGTTTGAGCTGACAGATGTGGGCTTTACAAATGATAATTATCCGGGAATCAGGATTGTCGGTACTGAGCAGATGGACAAGGATGGACTCTACTATGGTAAAGACGGCAAACTCTACGGTGAACACATGATTGATCGCGATTGGTATTACTGGGCCGACGTGGAGGGAGAATACGACGAGTATACAATGCCCTATATGGTCAATGGCGGAAAGTACTCCTACTTCACAAAAATAATAACACAGGAGCTTGACAAGATAATTAATATTCCAATCCTGAAGAATGCAGGTGCCACAGTGACCCTGGCGCTGAAGAACCTTGCCTATGGGTCAGTCAGCAATACAGGAAGGCTTCATGCTAAACTCTGGAACGAGACCTGTGCACAGGTCTGTGCCTTTGCACCATTGCGTGACAAGGTGGTCCTGAATATCGTCGATGGCATAAAAGGATGTTTTAACGGCGGTCCGGGAGCCAACCCGCAGTTCTTCTGCGACTATAACACAATAATCACCGGCAGTGACCCGGTAGCCGTTGACAGGATAGGCTATGACATTGTGCTCGCCAAGAGGATTGCGGAAGGATTGCAGAAGGAGGGTACGCCGACGGCGCTTGAATTCATGCTTCAGGCAGAAAAACTCTCACTCGGTGTGGCAGACAGATCAAAGATCGATCTGAGAGAAGTGATAACCGGTTAAAAAAAAATAAACAGAAGATGCATTTCAGACAGACAGCAATAACGGCCTTACTGATATCCATTACACTCACCACGGGAGCCCAGCATGCATTTATCGCACGGGCCCTGTCAGAGGTTCAGGGGATAGAGGAAGCACATAGCCGGACATTCACTGATGCATCACTGTATGGTTACATCAACGGCGGTGCCGAACTGTATCTGGAATACGGTTTCGACACCCTTATCGTTACTGAACTGGTATGCGAAGGGAGGGATCTTAAGCTGGAAGTTTACCGCATGAAGGATCCCGAAGCCGCCTTCGGCATATTCTCGGTGTCACGGTTCCGTTGCAACGACGGGGCCTCGCTCACTGAGCATGTATGCCGGTCAGCTTATCAGTTCCAGTTTTCAAAAGGCCCGTACTATGTGAGCATCATCAATGACACCGGGTCAGAGGCTGACCAGAGGAAATCAGGAGAGATCGCTTCCCTGATCATTAACCAGATAGGTGATCCGCCGTTTGATCCGGGTCGCTTCTTTGCTGAGGGGGTAGACCAGGATGTGATGAGGGGAGCAGTGCTGGTCAGAGGACCCCTGGGGATATACAATGGGATACCATCACTGGTTGAAAAGTTTGGAGAGGCGAGTGGTTACAGCGCGCTGATGATACGAAAAGGACAGGATACCCTGGCGTCACTGCGGTTCAATACTGAGGAGTCTGCAAATGCTTTTTTACATCGGAAAACTGCCTCCCAGGCACTTAAAACCAAGACATTTAGCAGTGATTCAACGGTTTCCATAATCTCACCAAATCATATAATAATCAGTTTTTGAATGAGGTCTTTAATTAATTGCTATTTTTGTCGGGTCCCTAACGAAATAGCCATATGCAGTTTTTTAAGCCGCTTGAGACAGGCAATGAAGAGATAAAACAGACTCCTGCTTCAACTGAGAAAGTCAAATGTCTTATTGTAGGTTCTGGTCCGGCCGGTTATACGGCAGCAATTTATGCTGCGAGGGCTAACCTCGGGCCGGTAATGTATACTGGTTTGCAGCAGGGAGGTCAGCTTACCACGACAACCGATGTTGAAAACTACCCTGGATATCCTGATGGTGTTACCGGACCTGAGATGATGGAAGACTTCCGTAAGCAGGCTGAGCGGTTTGGAACTGACATCAGGTTTGGCACAGCCACCTCAACAGATTTCTCCGGCAAACCACTTAAGGTCACTTTTGACAACAGTCTGGAAATTCATGCCGAAACCGTAATCATCGCTACGGGTGCTACGGCAAAATACCTGGGTATACCTGCTGAGACGAAGTACGCCGGCATGGGTGTCTCTGCCTGCGCCACATGTGACGGATTCTTTTATAAGGGAAAGGATGTCGCTGTTGTCGGAGGGGGTGACACGGCATGCGAGGAGGCATCTTATCTGGCCGGTATGTGCAAGAAGGTCTACATGGTGGTTCGGCGCGACGTGCTTCGTGCCAGCAAACCCATGCAGCACAGGGTGATGAACACCCCAAACATCGAGATACTGTGGAACTGCCAGGTAGAGGATCTGTTCGGCACACAGGGTGTTGAGGGAGCAGTGGTTATTCGTCAGAAAGGAACTCCCGAAGAGGAGAAGTTCAACATTAAAATTGACGGTTTCTTCCTTGCCATTGGCCATACTCCAAATTCGGAGATATTCAAGCCATGGATTGAGACGGATGAGACAGGATATATAATCACGGAGCCGGGTTCCACACGTACACGCGTGCCGGGTGTGTTCGCCTCGGGAGATGTGATGGACCATGTGTACAGGCAGGCGGTGACGGCGGCCGGCACCGGATGCAGAGCTGCAATAGATGCAGAGAGGTATCTCGCCGAAAAAGGATAAAAATATAATCAACAAGGGGAAAAACAAACGCGGACCATGCGGAATTTCAAGAAAACATTTCATATCAATGCCGAACCTTCAGATATCTACTCGGCGCTGACAAATCCATATACAATCGAACTCTGGTCAGGCTATCCGGCCATCATGCCGTCAAAGCCGGGAGAGGAGTTCAACATGTGGGACGGGGATATCTGCGGGAAGATAATAGACCTCGTGCCAGACCGGATGGTGGTCCAGGAATGGTATTTCGGAGACAGGGAGATAGACTCCACAGTGACAATCACCATCGCCGGCAATGGCGGTAACACTGCCGTCACGGTTGAGCACACCAACATACCGTTTGAAGATTACAAGAACATTGCTGAAGGTTGGACTGAGTATTATATGGGCGCTATCAAACGCTTTTATAATCCCAACTTCTGACGACCCAGGATTTCCATGACATCTTCAAGTCCCCCGACTATCAGTCCTGATATGCCTGTATAGCATTTGGTAACTGATTTCAGGGAAACCTGCTCCGCCCATTGTGGCAGCCAGGTGAGCATCTCAGTACTTATAAATGCAAGCAGCTCCTTTCTTATCATCTCCTTGATTTCGAAGTCATCCTCAGTCAGGTATTTTTCTATCAGCAGATTGACAAAAAGCAGCTCGATGCCGAGGTGGTCAGGTTCGAGACCGTCATCAACGGCTCTGTTGTACCCGTACCGGCTGTATAGTTGTGTCAGGAAATGGTGATACTCCACGGTTGTGATGCCGCTGTTCCTCCAGTGCGAAGCTGCAGGGTAAGCTTCAGCTCCGTTGTCGGATGACAGTAGTGCCCCGTAGTTATTTGTAACGGTATGGTTACATTCCTGTTTGAATGGGCAGGGCGACTTAAGGAGTCTGCCTGCCTGACTGAATCTGTTGTTCTGACTCTCCACAGGCAGGTTCCTCAGAAGTCCTGCGTCACAGAGGTGCGGCAGGCCGCTCTCTCCCGGAGTCATTGATACTGATCCCCCGAGAAACAGAAAAAGTGCGGTGTATGCCTGTAATAGCTCGTCGGGGGTATTTACGGTATTAATGTTTCCGGTCATCAGTTGCATCGGCTCTTTATATCCTGTAACATGATGCCGGAGGAAATGTTCAACCCTACCAATTTCAGTCACCAGTCTTCAGTCACCAGTACTCAGTCCTCAGTCCTCAGTCCTCAATCCTCAGTCCTCTATTATCCAGATATTTACAATGACTGCAGACTGCCGGCTGCGGACTGCGGACTTATTTCTTAACCTTCTCCAACCCTTCCAACTCCTCAATCCCCATGCTGCCTGACAGGCTGGCGATGGTCTTCAGGTCGAGGTCGCCTGTGATGGAGACTACAGAACTGCCATGACCACCTGTTACCATCACAAGTTCAGCGATCCTGCCTCCAACCTCCCTGATCATGAACCACACTTCACCATCCTTCTCCCTGACGGTCATCAGCTCCTCGAAACCGACCCTGTTCAGTTTTGGCAGCAGTTCCGCGGCAAAATTTAATCGTGAGACATTCATTGTGCTGTCAATAGAGAGGATCCGGATACCCTTTATGCGGGTCACAAGATTCCGAAACTCATCATCCTCACTGTCAATCCTGGCAAGCAGGCTGAACATCCTGGAGGATATATAGACGGATGTGAATCCCTCCTTCCCGCTGTATCTGTCGAAAATCTCGTCTACCGGGCTCTTCTGACTGAACAGGGCGAGTGAGATTACAGAGAGTGATATTATAAGTACCAGTTTTTTCATCGTGTGACGGTTATTGATTTTCCTTATTCTGTTGTGGGTTTGTCAACCGGTCAAGATATCGCAGCCTTGACAGGTTGTCGTCGACCACGCTGTTAAGTACCCTAAATCCGCTGAGCGACTCAGGTGCTGTAGTGATTGAATTGATGGAGCCCAGGGGCTGGGTTCCGGTTGTCATCTTCTCTGAAACAGCCAGAAGGATATTCCTGACCTCGGCCATTGCTATCTCAGGATCATCATAGGTGTCCCGCAGCCCGTGTCTGCCGAAATAATCAAAGAGTAACAGCGCACCTGTCAGTATTGCAGCCGCAGCAGCGGTACCCAGGGCATACCTGTACATTCTCTTTGGCGTGCTCGCGCGGCGGCGGGGTATTTCAGCCTGCCGCAAGGTAATCTCCCCGAGTTTCTCATAAAAACCCTCCGAAGGTTCAGGGATTTCCGGTACCATACCCGGTACATAGCCGTATCCGGTACGGAGAGTTGAGGAGAGAGAAGGGTCAGAAAGATAATCCCTGAGCTGAGCCTCCTCCTCTTCCGAAGTATTGCCTTCGAAGTATTTATTGAGCAGTTCCCTTATCCTTTCCTGTTCCATAGCTGTAAATCCTTTCCATCTCTTCCCTAATGCTTTTTCTTGCTCTTGAGAGCACCGTGCGTAGGGTATTTATTTTTGTCTGCATGATCTCTGCCGCCTCCTCGTATGAATATCCTTCCATATCTCTGAGGATTACCGCGCTTCTGTATGGCTCCTTCATCCGGCTGACTATCGTGCCTATCATCCTGACTGCCTCGCGGTTGTCTGAGCTGTTCGACAGACCCGCGCCTGTTTCGGGCATCATGATGGCGTCACTCATCTCTTCAAGCCGGAACTGTCTCTTTCTTCTGAGCATGTCGATGCAGCTGTTCCTGGTCATCGTTGTACACCAGGCTGCCGGGCTTGCGTACTTCCTCAGCTCATTCCTGCCGGCCCATAGCTTCATCATCACCTCCTGGACCAGGTCTTCAGCTTCCTCCCTGTTGTTCAGGTACCGGAAGGCGAGGGCATACAGCCTTCGCCCTTCCGGCAGGATAATTTTCCTGAATTCTTCGGGGCTCATTTGGTACTGGTCTCTCGAACAAAGTTACCATTTCCCTGAACTCTCCAGCATTTCAAGTTGTGCAAGTCCATCTGCATGATTTTCGGAGAGGCGTTCAACGTCTTCACGGGTAAGATTGCCGCAGATCTGTATAACCGCTTCCTTCTCGCCGGAGGCCACCACCAGGATCTCTCTGATGGCGTCACCTCTGCCTTTAATCATTATGCGGAGATCAGTGTCGTGATCCTTCACTGTCACCAGTTCCTCGTATCCCCCTCGCCTGATCACACCCCTGATCTCTGAGAGAAATCCTGCACCGGAAAGACCGGTCGCCTTCTCCCTGCTTACGATTCTTACCGAGGTGATTTTCTGATCTGATCCCTTTTTGTCAGCCTGCTTTTCGGAGCTTTTAAGCAGCCCGAAAAGGTTGCCGTTGATGGTAACCGAGGTATAGCCATCCCTGTCCGAATAGCTGTCGAAAAAACCATCGAGTGAACTTCGCTGACCGTAAAGAACAACCGCAAAGGCGGCAATGAGTACTGTTAAAACCATTCTTTTCATGACTGTCCGTTTTAGAGGTTATTATAGAGTTGTTTATCCTATGACGTGCTTTCGGTAAAAACATTACAGATTTTTCAGCATTTTTTATAAGATGTTGATATCTGAGCGCCCAAAAAAGGACTGAGGCTTTGTTAATATGTTATTTTTACCGCGGTGGCAGTGAAATTCCTGCACAACTAATGAGATAATAATTAAAATATTTAATGAAAAATAATTATTTGCTATATGGATGCATCTGAGGCAATTGCCATTCTGGGCAGGCAGGATGTGAAGCTGCCGGAAGAGGTTTTGTTGCTGGCAGGCAGATCTCCCAAAATTCTGTTCTTCAATAATTCCGCTGAGATATTGAAGGAATCGACCGGAGGGAGAGAAGATCTTTTCTATGAGGTTAACTATCCGATCCCCGGCAGGGGAGAGGTCAGCGAGGTGACGCTTCACAGGGTTACCAACGGGTTATCAGCGAACTATACCGAGCCATACATGCGCCGTCGCGATCCGGATACCATGCTTATCGGAGATACCGGGCCAACTGACAAAAAGAGATTTTCCGAAGAATACGGGCATGAATTCAGCGGGCTGAGGAAAGAGACATTTGACTGGCTCGGAGGCCAGGAACTTGGCATTTTTCTCTGTTTTGCCGGAAACTACCCGGTTGGAGCCGGCGGGGTGGTTGTCACTCCGCTGAATGCCTCCTTCTTTGCTTTCGGGCTCTCGCTGTTGCAGAAGATTGTGTCGGTGGATGACCTGCCCGTCGGCTTTTCGGTGGAGTCTGTCGTTTATGTTGCTCCGCCGTTCCGTCACACTCATTTCGGCGGGCGCCAGGTGGTAGTTCACAACCGGCTCGAGGGGCTGCATGAGATGTTCGCCTATAACCTCTATCCGGGTCCCAGTGCCAAAAAAGGATTCTACAGTGTACTCCTTTCCAAGGGCGAGGCTGAGGGGTGGCTCACAACACACTGTTCAACGGTACAGGTTGTCAGCCCGTATGACAATATCACAACCTTCATGCATGAAGGTGCCAGCGGCGGAGGGAAGAGCGAGATGATTCAGAACCTGGTACGTGAACCGAACGGACAGATACTCATCGGGCAGAACATTGTCACAGGAGAGAGGAGGGTGATATCCATCCCGCTCTTCTGCTCTTTTTTCCCTGCCACGGACGACATGGCCCTGTGTCACCCCTCATATCAGCAGAACAACGGCAAGCTGACGGTGGCTGACGCGGAGAATGCATGGTTCATCCGTGTCGACGGCGTTACCGGTTACGGTGATGATCCCTTCCTTGAAAAGATTACAATCAACCCCGGTGAGCCGCTGCTTTTCCTGAACATAGACACCAGGCCCGACGGTACAGCACTTATCTGGAATCATGCTGAGGATAGCCCGGGCAAGCGGTGCCCCAACCCCCGGGTCGTGCTCCCGAGAAAGATTGTACCCGGCATCATCAACACGCCGGTAACAGTTGACGTCCGCAACTTCGGGGTCAGGATGCCACCCTGTACTGCGGGGAAACCCTCCTATGGTATTGCAGGACTGTTTCATATCCTGCCACCGGCTCTGGCGTGGCTCTGGCGTCTTGTCAGTCCGCGCGGGTATGCCAACCCGAGCATCACCGGGGGCGGCGACATGGAGAGCGAGGGGGCAGGTTCATACTGGCCTTTTGCCACGGGAAAGAGAGTACGGCATGCCAACCTGCTGCTTGAACAGATAGTAAACACCCCGAGGGTAAGGTACACGCTCACACCTAACCAGCACATAGGGGCATGGAAGGTAGGGTTCAGGCCGCAGCTGCTAATGCGGGAATACCTTACCCGGCGCGGTAATGCCAAACTGAGGCATGATCAGCTCAGGCCGGCACGCTGTCCGCTCCTGGGTTATGAACTCAACTATCTGACAATTGAGGGCTCGCCCATCCCGACACGCTTCCTGAAGGTATATCGCCAGGCCGAGGTAGGCGAAGGAGGCTATGATGCCGGGGCAGCAATACTTCGCGACTTTTTCAGGAAGGAGCTTGTCACATTCCTTGAGCCTGACCTTCTTCCGCTGGGACGCAAGATCATAAATGCGTGTCTTGACGACTGCCCGGTTGAGGAGTATGCAAGGATACTACCGATGGAATATCAGTATTCCTTCGTAAGCATCAATCACCTGGAAGAGGAGCGGAGAAGAGATGTCAGTTCCTGAAATCAGCCATCTCATCAGGATAGGCTCCTGTCTCCAGTTTTTTCTTGATCTCCTTGAAAGCCTCGATTGTATACCTGACATCCTCCAGGGTGTGGGCGGCTGTGGGAATAATGCGGAGCATGATCACACCTTTTGGAACTACGGGGTAGATCACCACCGAGCAGAAAATACCGTAATTTTTCCTCAGATCCTTTAGTAACTGGGTAGTCTGAGGTATTCCTCCCTTGAGGAAGATGGGAGTGACAGGCGACTCTGTCCTTCCAAGATCGAAGCCTGCTTCTTTTAATCCGGATTGCAGAGCCCTGGTTATGGCCCACAGTTTTTCACGTTTCTCAGGATGGTCCCTGATCAGCTCAAGGCGTTTGATGGCACCAATGGTCATCGCCATTGGAAGCGACTTGGCGTAGATCTGTGAGCGGAGGTTGAACCTGAGGTAACTGATGACATCCTTCTCTCCGGCGACGAAGCCTCCGATGCCTGCGAAGCTCTTTGCAAAAGTTCCGAAGTAGACATCAATTTCATCCTGTACTCCGAAGTGTTCACCTGTTCCGGCACCTGTCCTGCCCATGGTTCCAATTCCGTGTGCATCATCAACAAGGAGGCGGAATTTATATTTTTTCTTGAAGGAAACTATCTTGTCAAGTGCCCCAAGGTCGCCCGCCATGCCGAAGACACCCTCGGTGATGACGAGTATGCCACCTCCGGTCTCATTAACGATCTTCTGAGCATGCTCCATCTGTTTCTCAAAGCCCTGCATGTCATTGTGCGGGTAAACAAACCTCTTGGCCAGCACCATTCTGAGACCATCCATGATACAGGCATGAGATTCGGAGTCATACACAATGACATCTTTCCTCCCGACCAGCGAATCAATGATTGAAACCATTCCCTGGTAGCCGTAGTTCAGCAGGTAAGCAGCTTCCTTGCCGACAAATTCGGCAGCCATCTGTTCAAATTTCTCGTGCATGTTGGTCTGACCAGACATCATTCTGGCACCCATGGGATAAGCAAGCCCGTACTCGGCTGCAGCATCGGCATCAACCTTCCTCACCTCAGGGTCATTCGCCAGCCCAAGATAATTATTGAGACTCCAGTTAAGCACCTCCTTACCCATGAACTTCATCCTGGGGCCTATCTCACCCTCAAGCTTTGGAAACATGAAATAACCGTCGGCCTGCTCCTGGTACTGTCCCAGGGCGCCTCGGTTCGTTCTGATCTTGTCGAAAATATCCACGTAATTCTGTTTTTGATTAATGCCCGCAAAATTATTAAAAACAATTATGGGCGAATGTACCTATTTATACCCATTTGTTCCCATAATTTAACACTCCTTTAACCGTATCATTCGTTTAAATGAAACACTTTTGCATTGATTGAGCCAAAGAATGAAAAAAAGTAGTAATTTTGCGCAACATTTTCAGGTATGAGCATCAGGCCGATAATATTCATTATTCTTGCACTTGCCGTTACGTCATGCGGTGAGTATGAAAAACTTCTCAAGAGCAGCGACTTTGAGCTTAAGAAGCAGAAGGTATATGACTATTATGATGATGGCAAGTACGTAAAATCGATCGAGCTCCTCTCACAGATACTGCCAAGGTACAGGGCTACTGATGAGGCTGAGCAGCTGAACTGGATCAATGCCCAGGCCCACTTCCGGATACGTGACTACATGATGGCCGGCCAGTATTATCAAAATTTTGCCGACACCTACCCTGGCAGTAATAACGCTGAAGAGGCCGCATACCTGTCAGCGTTGTGCGACTATTACCAGAGTCCCAGGCCGGAGCTTGACCAGTCCAACACGCGGAAGGCTATAGAGAGTTTCACCATCTTCATGCAGAGATATCCCACCAGCACCAGAATTGATGATTGCAAGGCCAAGGTGCTCGAGCTTCAGGAAAAGCTTGTGGAGAAGTCCTATCTGAGCGCAAGACTCTATTATGATCTCAAGGAATACAGGGCTGCAACAATATCACTTGCCAACAGCCTGAAGGAGTACCCCGATACCAAATACCGGGAGGAGCTTATGTATCTGAAACTGGATGCCCTGTTCCTCTATGCTGAAAGAAGTGTTCCCTCAAGGCAGGTTGAGCGCTACCAGGCGGCACTCGACGAATACTATTCGTTCATTGAAGAGTTTCCGGCGGGCAGGTATGCAAAGGATGTAAAAAGAATCTTTGACATAACCGCCAGATTTCTGAAGGTGGACACAACATTACAGCAAACACAGGTAAACTGAATTACAAACAAAAAGATATGGATTATAAAAAGACATCGGCATCATACACCACCATCACAAGAGACGTGGACCAGTTTGACATTGAGACGGGAAATATTTACGAAAGCGTCCTGATCTGCACCAGGAGGGCCAATCAGATCAGTGTGGAGATGAAGCAGGAGCTGAATTCCAAGCTTGAGGAGTTTGCGTCATTCAATGACAACCTCGAGGAGGTCTTTGAGAACAGGGAACAGATTGAGATCTCAAAGTTCTATGAGAGGCTGCCGAAGCCGACACTCATCTCCCTTGCTGAGTTCGAGGAAGGCAAGATATATTACCGCAATCCCGACAAGGAGCAGAAGTCGAAGAAATAAATCCAAATATGCTGAAAGGCAGGAAAATACTGCTTGGAGTCACCGGGGGTATTGCAGCTTACAAAACTGCAACTATCATCCGGTTGCTTGTTAAGGAGGGGGCTGAAGTAAAGGTCATCATGACGCCACTGGCAAAAGAGTTCATCACACCTCTGACTATGGCCACCCTCTCAAGGAACCCCATTTTGGTTGACTTTTTTGATCCGGAAGACGGGCGATGGAACAGTCACATTGATCTCGGCATGTGGGCTGATCTCTTCCTGGTAGCTCCCGTCACTGCCAACACTATGGGGAAGATGGCTGCCGGCATTGCAGACAATCTTTTACTGACAACCTGGCTCTCGGCACGCTGTCCGGTCTTCCTGGCACCTGCGATGGATATGGACATGCTTGGTCATCCGGCCACCGTGAGAAATATTGAGACACTAAGAGGTTTTGGCAATCATATAATTGAACCTGACACCGGGGAGCTTGCCAGCGGTCTTGAGGGCAGGGGACGGATGGCCGAGCCTGAGGTGATTGTGAAGGAGCTGAAACAGTTCCTCTCAAAAAAAAAAAAAATAGCTGAACAGCCCCTGACGGGCAAGCGGGTCTTCATTAATGCAGGCCCCACGGTTGAACCCATTGACCCTGTCCGTTTCATAAGCAACCACTCATCCGGCCGCATGGGCATTGCAATCGCTGACGAGGCCGCCAGGCTCGGTGCCACGGTCACCCTGGTGCTTGGTCCTGTTGCCCTCAGACCGTCACACGACAATATCACTACGATTGATGTCAAAACTGCGGCTGAGATGAAGGAGGCCTCCGTCAGGGCCTTTCGCATTTGTGACATAGGTATCCTTGCAGCTGCAGTAGCGGATTTCACCCCTGAGACTCCATCAGTCAAAAAGATAAAGAGAGGTGAAGGGGAGATGACGATGAAGCTCAGACCTACGGAAGATATTGCCGCCTGCCTTGGCTCGATGAAGAAGGAGAGCCAGATCCTTGCAGGGTTTGCCCTCGAGACTGACAACGAAATAAACAATGCCACGGCAAAACTGAAGAAGAAGAACCTTGACCTGATCATCCTCAATTCACTGCTGGATGAGGGTGCCGGTTTCGGTCATGACACCAACCGCATCACCATCATCGACAGTAACAATATTATTGATAAATTTGAGTTGAAATCCAAGGACGAGGTTGCCTCGGATATACTGGAGAAGATCATTTTACTGATACGCTGATCCTGAATGCGACAATCGATTAAACACAGACTGATTCTGACGGCATTGATGATACTGTCAGTTACCGGCATTGTCAGGTCACAGGAACTCTACTGCAATGTGCAGGTATCGGCGCAGAAGATACAGGGCTCGAACAGGGAGATCTTCCAGAGCATGCAGCGCGACATCTATGAGTTCATGAACAGCATGGTCTGGACTGACAACCTGTTCAGCTTCTCCGAGAGGATTGAGTGCAACCTTCTTATCAATCTCGACGAACAGCTCTCGGCAGACGAGTTCCGAGGTACCATACAGATTCAGCTCAGCAGGCCGGTATACAACACTACCTATGAGTCGACGGTCCTTAACTTCGTCGATAACAATTTCCAGTTCAGGTATGTGGAATTTCAACCGCTGGAGTTTAATCCCAACAGCCACACCAGCAACCTGGTCTCTGTCCTGGCATATTATGCCTATCTCTTTATAGGGATGGATTTTGACACATACTCACAGGGAGGAGGCACCCCCTATTTCCAGATAGCCGAAAAAATCGTTACAAACGCCCAGAATACCCCTGAGCCGGGATGGAAACCCTATGACGGGTCAAGGAACAGGAATCGTTACTGGCTTGTTAAAAACGTGCTTGACAATGCGTATTCCGGGGCGAGGCAGTTCATGTACCTTTATCATCTCAGGGGTCTTGACCGGATGGAGTCTGACATGACACTGGCCAGAAATGAGATGTTCGAGAGCCTGCGCAGGTTGCAGGAATTGTACCGTCAGCGCCCGGACCCGTTCATGTACTATCTCACGATTGTTCTCGATGCCAAGGCTGACGAGATTGTAAACATCTTTTCCAGTGCCTTCCCCGAGGAGAAAAACCGGGTGGTTCAGATCCTGACCGAGATAGACCCGGCCAACGAGACCAAATACCAGAAGATACTTACAGCCTCAGGCTAAGATACCTAGCATGCTTCGCAGACTGACAGTAAAGAACTATGCCATCATTAAAGAGCTTGACATGGGCTTCGGTGAGGGTTTTACCATTATCACGGGTGAGACCGGCGCCGGAAAGTCGATCCTTCTCGGGGCGCTCGGACTGGTTCTTGGCGAGAGGGCTGACACCTCGGTGCTACTCAGCGATAAGGAGAAATGCATTGTTGAGGCTGATTTCAATATTAAGGGTTACGAGCTTGGGGAGCTCTTTGAGGCCAATGGCGTCGACTATGATGATGAAGCCATATTGCGCAGGGAGATAACACCGGCAGGCAAGTCAAGGGCATTCATCAATGATACTCCTGTCACGCTTAATGTGATGAAAGAGCTGGGTGACAGGCTTATAGATGTGCATTCGCAGCATCAGACCCTGCTTCTGGGTAACAACGTGTTCCAGATGCGGGTCATAGACGCCTGGTCAGGCAGCGCAGGCCTTTCCAGGGATTATGCAGTCGCCTACGGCCTCTGGCTGAAGGCAAGACGCGATTATGAATCTGCTGCCATGACCATGGAAAAAGGGCGGGCTGATCACGATTACTATTCGCATCAGCTCGATGAATTCAGGGCAGCAAACCTTGTTCGGGGTGAGCAGGAAGCGCTTGAAAGGGAGCAGGAGATGCTCAGCAACGCCGCGGAGATAAAGGAAGGTCTGATTACCGCGACAACGGCCCTGGCGGGTGATGATCTCTCGGCGCTTTCGCTGCTGCGGATCGCCCGGAGCGGTCTGTCTAAGATCGCCGGATGGTTGCCTGAGGCCGGTGAGCTTGAGAAAAGGATTGATGCACAGCTGATTGACCTGAACGACATATCATTCGAGGCTGAAAAACTCAATGACAGGGCTGTCGCTGATCCTGGCAGGCTTGAATATATTACTCAACGGCTTGATATGATTTACTCACTGATGCAGAAGCACCGGTGCAGGGATCTGGTCGAGCTGCTGGCAAGGCAGCAGCAGGTGGAAGAGGCTGTGACGGCGACTGACGACATTGACGAGAAAACAGGCGAACTGAAGAAGAGAGCAGACAATGCTTTTAATGAAGTCGTAATGCTTGCCGGGAGTCTCTCAGCAGCCAGGCACGGTGCTGTGGCCGAGATGGCCGGCGAGTTAACCGCCATGCTCCGGAACCTGGGTATGCCACATGCACGTTTTGAAGTGCGCATCAGCAGTCTCGATGCGCCCGGACCTGCCGGACTTGACAGGGTCGACTTCCTCTTCAGCGCCAACAGGCAGGTTGAGCCCGAGGAGTTGTCACGATGCGCCTCCGGTGGCGAGCTGTCACGTGTTATGCTGTGCCTTAAGTCGGTGCTTGCAAGCAGTTCCGGACTGCCGGCAATAATTTTTGACGAGATAGATTCCGGTGTGTCAGGCGAGGTGGCCTCAATGGTAGGGAGTATACTGGCAGATATGGGAAAGAGCATGCAGGTAATTAACATCACACACCTTCCGCAGGTGGCAGCAAAGGGAGACTTGCATTACCATGTCTACAAGGAGGAGAGCGATCATTCAACAATTACACGTGTCCGATTGTTAAAGGACGATGAAAGAGTTACGGAGGTAGCAAGACTGTTAAGCGGAACCACCATTACGGAAGCAGCCCTGCGCAACGCACGTGAGCTGCTGGGAGGCAGATGATACTGAACATTAAATAACTAGAACTCAAAGCTATGATTACTAATCTTTTAGAAAGCAAGGCAAAAGGTTTAATATAATTAATTTTGAGATAAGAAATCGCTGCTAAGCCGATTTAAT
>CAYVYM010000017.1:0-2422 GCA_964455705.1 uncultured Rikenella sp. | reverse complement strand
CGAGGAAAATGAATCAAATAGTAAAACCAACGAACTTGCTCGAGGGCAAGAAGGGCATAGTATTCGGTGCTCTGAATGACAAGTCTATTGCCTGGCATGTGGCAGAAAAAGCCCATGCCCAGGGTGCCCGACTGGTGCTTACCAACGCACCTGTGGCGATACGCATGGGCACCATCGGTGAACTGGCTGATAAGACCGGAAGCATGGTAATCTCTGCCGATGCAACAAGCATGAATGACCTTGAAGAACTCTTTGTGAAATCCACTGAGTACTTTGACGGGAAGATCGACTTTGTACTTCATTCGATAGGGATGTCACCCAACGTGAGAAAGGGGATACCTTATGCGGAGATAAGCTATGAGAATATGCTCAAGACCCTCGATATATCCGCTCTCAGCTTTCACCGCATTCTGCAGACAGCTTACAAGCTTGATGCCATAAAGGAATGGGGATCGGTTGTGGGGCTGACCTATGTAGCTGCACAGCGCACACTGGCAGGTTACAATGATATGGGCGATGCCAAAGCCCTGCTCGAGTCAATCGCCAGGAGCTTCGGGTACATCTACGGGAAAGAGAGGCACGTGCGGGTGAACACGGTGTCACAGTCGCCCACCGCCACCACTGCCGGAGCGGGCATTTCGGGATTTGACTCGCTGGTCGATTTCTCCGACAGGATGTCACCTCTTGGCAATGCAGATGCAGGAGACTGCGCAGACGTGTGTATCACCCTCTTCTCGGACCTGACAAAAAAGATTACAATGCAGAACATCTTCAATGATGGCGGATTCTCAAGCATGGGAATGAGTCAGAGGGCGATAGAGCAATACCGGAAAAGTTTTGAAGAGTGTCCGGATAAGTAATTATACTTACCCGGATCAGTATTAAGACCTCTTTTATAAGCGCCCTGCCTCGTAAGCAGGGCGCTTTGTTTATTTTAGGCGCATCAAAACCTGACCGCCATGCTCACTCTGATCATTCTGATTGTCTTCTACATCACCTTTCCGATATTTCTGATCTGGTTAACCATGAAGTATCCTTTTGTCAATAAGATCGGAGCAATAGTCCTTGCCTACGCTACAGGTATCATTATTGCCAACGTTGGCATACTGCCACGGGGAAGTGATGCCTTCCGTGAAGCCACAATCGGGCTGGACAGGCCATTCATTCCAAAATCGGAGGTGGTTGAGATGGTGGCTGCCGGCACTCTTTCAGACCGCGACCTGAAGGTCAACAGCGTTGCCTCCGTCCAGGACAGCATGCAGACGGCACTGGTGCCGCTGGCCATACCCCTGATCCTTTTTTCACTCAATGTAAGGAGGTGGCTGAGGTTCTCCGGCAAAGGGTTTCTTTCGATGCTTCTGGCCCTGGTTTCAGTTATGATCATCGTGGCAACCGGGTACCTGATCTTCAGAGACAAGGTCGAAGGGAGCGACAAGATAGGAGGGATGCTTATCGGGCTATACACGGGTGGCTCTGTCAACCTGGCCTCCATTGCGCTGGCGCTCAGGGTTGAGCCGAATGCCTTCATTATGACCAACACCTATGATATGATAGTTGGCGCCGTTGTGATCCTCTTCTTCATCACCGCCGGACCGGCATTCTTCAGGATGATCCTGCCTCCCTTCAAAAGAATAGGTGACAAGAACGGGGAAGATCTAGACATAAAAGGAGTGAGTGATAAGATAGCGGAAGAGTTTGATGATTTCTCGGGGATATTCAGGAAAGATACGGTTCCGCCGCTTCTGGCTGCACTCGGGCTCTCACTAGTAATCACAGCATTGTCGCTTGGCGTCAGTTTCCTGTTCCCCAACGTTCCGATGACTGTTTCGGTGATCCTGACGATTACAACCCTGGGCGTTGCCGCTTCGTTCATACCGAAGATACGGAATATCAAAAAGACGTTTCAGCTGGGAATGTACTTCATCATTGCCTTTTCAGTGGTCATCGCTTCCAGATGCGATCTGAGCGTGATCTTCCAGGCGAAGTATGTCAGTCTTCTTCTTTACGTCACTTATGCCTATTTCGGGTCCTTGTTCCTGCATCTGTTCCTTTCATGGATCTTCAGGATCAATGCCGATGATTACCTCATCACAACCACTGGGTTTGTCTATTCACCGCCCTTTGTGCCGATGGTTGCAGCAGCCCTGAAGAACAAAGATGTCATTCTCACAGGGCTGGCAACAGGTTTGATCGGATGGATACTGGGCAACTATATCGGAGTTGCCTTCGGCATGTGGCTGGGCAAGCTATAGCAGGCAATAGGCAAGAGGCAGTTGGCAATGGACAGTAGGCTCAGTTGACGTTAGGCAGTAGGCAGTAGGCAATGGACAGTAGGTAAGCATTTACCAAATAGGCAATAGGCAGTTGGCAAAGGAGCAGTAGGCAGTGGGCAATGGGTAGTAGGAAGTTGGCAAAGGTAGTT
>CAYVYM010000016.1:0-57006 GCA_964455705.1 uncultured Rikenella sp. | reverse complement strand
ATCACCTTTGGCGACATCCCCAGGGAAGACCTTGAAATGGCAGAGTACGCCGAAGATCCGACTGCTGACGCCGTAATCCTTGAAAACTTTGCAACAGTGCGTATGCGTAGCATTGAAAAGATAGTAGTGGAGGTGGAACGCCATATCAGAATCAAGATCATCAACACTGACGGCCTCGATTATGCGAATGTCGAAATACCTTTCGGAAGCGACGAGAAGGTAATGAGCATAAAGGCAGCATCATACAATACCGAGGAGGATAAGACAGTGACCGGAAAGGTGGACAAAAAGAGTATATATTATGACAATAGCAGTCGCTACAGGAACACCGTGCGCTTCTCAATTCCCAATGTAAAGGCCGGGTCAGTTATCGAGTATAAATATTCGGTTGAGAGTCCTGATATTTTCACACTTTATACTCTGGAGTTCCAGTATGAAATACCGGTAAGGAGATGCGGCTTCAGGGTAGAATTCCCGGGCTATTTTGAATATAAATTCGTTACCGGAGGCGACCTTAGCAAGGTCAGGTTCAACAGGTCTGAAACATATGTAAGCTTTGGGAGCAGGGCCGTTAACGGTTATGTGGGGCAATGGACAGCTTACAATATGCCTGCATACAGGGAGGAGCCTTTCAGTACCGGATCGGAAGACTACTATACCCGCATCGGCTTCGAGCTGTCGAAAATTGAAATACCAGGCTACTACTTTGAGGAGGTGTCACCAACTTATCCGAAGCTGTCAAAGAAACTGCTTGACCGCACAGACTTTGGCGGATATCTCTCAAAGGGTACGTCACTGAAAAAGAAAGCTGAAGAACTGAAGGCTGAGGGGGGGTCGGAGACTGACCTGGTCCGCCGTATTTATACTTTTGTCACGGAGCATATGATGTGGAACGGGTATGATGATTATACCTCCTCTGCAACTATGAAGAAAATATACAATGATGCGAGGGGCAATGCGGCCGATATCAACCTGATGCTCATAGCCATGCTCAGGATGGCAGGCATCGAGGCCGACCCGGTTATCCTCAGCACCAGGGAGAACGGGATGCTAAACACCTTTTTCGCAATTATCCAGAGGTTCAATTATGTGACAGCCCGTGTAAAAGCTGACGGTGAACAATATATTATTGATGCCACTGATCAACTCAGACCATTCAGCATGCTGCCTTTCCAGTGTCTCAACGGCCAGGGCTGGGTTGTAAACACTTCGGGAGGGTCATGGATTGATATGAAGAATAATGAGCGGAACAGTGAGACCATGCGATTTGTTCTGGATCTCAGTGAAGATGGGTCAATGAAGGGTACCGCAAGTAACTCATATGAGAGCTATGATGCCTGGGTGGTAAGGAAGGTGTGCAAGCTTGAGGGAGTGGAGGCCTATACAGAAATGATGCGCTACATTAACAACAGCTGGAGGATTGATTCTCTCCGACTGGAGAACCTGGAGGAACTTGAAAAACCGGTCATTGAATGGATAAGCCTGGTGGTACCTGATGCCGCCGAGACAGGAGAGGGGATTATGTACCTGACCCCGGTAATTCACAATCGTAGCAGTACAAATGAATTCTACGAAGATGAGCGTCTCTCACCTGTTGATTTCGGGTGTCCCTCATCTGAAAAGTACACCTGTGAGATCACTATTCCTGAGGGCTGGACCGTGGCAGAACTGCCGCAGTCAGTCAACCTCAGTCTCGACGGTGGCGGCGGAGCATTCAGATACAATATCAGATCCGAAGGCAGGAAGGTCATCCTTGATGCGGAGATCAACATTACAACAGTCGCCTTCAAGCCGGAAAGATACAGTTCACTGCGGAACTTCCGTGCCAATATTATCCGTAAACAGTCTGAGGTTGTCATTTTAAAGAAGGAGATCTGAACCGATGAAGATGAAACGCCTGTTATATATTATCAGCCTGATCTTGTTTGTGCCGGGCAACACTTTTGCTTATAAGCTGGCCGTTGACTCCATCCCTCTTGATCTGCGTGAGAACGCCGTAGCAGTGGTGAGGAGTGACCAGATGGTATTTACCGTTGAATCGGCCGGGAAGGCAAAGGTGAACTATAAAAGGGTCGTAACCCTGATGAATGAAAATGCAAATTGGCTACGCCTGTTCGAAATACACTACGATAAATTCATGAGTGTGCAGAATATAAAGGCTTCCGTGTATGATGCCAATGGCAAATTCATAGAGTCTGTCCCTATGTCCAGGATAATGGATGTAAGCGAGGGGGGGGGCTTCATATCTGATGCCAGGGTTAAGAGGATAGTTTTTCCCGTTAACAGGTACCCGTTTACTATCGAGGTTTCTTACGATGTCAACCTAAACGGGTTACTTAATCTTCCCCGATGGAACTTTCATCTCAATCCTACCTTTTCTGTGGAAGAATCTGCTGTACAGTACGTGATACCCAGGTCGATACCCTTCAGATACAGGGAATATAACATGCAATCTTCGGGTGACAGCGTCAATCTGGAGGATAATAACATATATACGTGGATTGAACGGGGGATTCCCGCCATCAACAAGTGGTACTTCTCACCACTCTCTTTTGCACGGCGGCCGGTGCTGCTTGCTGCAACAGAGGATTTTGAATTCGGGGGTATCAAGGGAAGCATGCGTTCATGGGAGAGTTTTGGCATGTGGGCTGCTGAGCTGAACAGGGGGCTCGATCAGCTGAACCCTCAGGATAAGAAGCGTGTTTCTGACCTCACTGCCCGGCTGACGGACGACAGAGAGAAGACCAGGGTTCTCTATGAGTATATGCAGTCACACACACGCTATTCATCAATCCAGCTCGGCATCGGAGGCTATAAGCCTGCCCCGGCCAGCCAGGTGGCAGAGAAAGGGTTCGGCGACTGCAAGGGTTTGACAAACTACATGAGCGCTCTCCTAAAGGAGGCCGGGATAAATTCTTATTACACACTGGTCAGATCAGGTGAGAACCAGAATATAATACCCTCCTTTGTGAGCGACCAGTTTGACCACATCATCCTGTGTGTTCCAATGGCAAAAGATACTGTCTGGCTTGAATGCACCAACCAGACAGAACCTTTCAACTACCTGGGCGGTTTTACTTCTGACCGCTATGTGCTTCTCGTCACCCCGGAAGGAGGGAAGCTGGTACGGACACCGGGTTTCAGGAACAGCATGCTCGCCACCGCGGGAATGATAAACATTGGAAGGAGGGAGGCTTCCACCGCTTCGCTGACAGTTACTGCCAGCGGATTGGCATTCGACTACAACCAGGTCTATGCCGGCAAGGCCGAAACCGAACTTAAGAGAATTCTCAACCAGGTACGTGCAATGGGAACCTACACCACAGATTCGGTTTCATATACTGAGATGCGCGGGAATGATCCAATATCGGTCCTAACTGGCAAATATACAATGTCTGATTTCGCAATCACGGCAGGCACCAGGATTCATTTCAGACCCTGTCTGGAACCGTTTGAGTATCAGCCTTTTGATACAATAGGTGTAAGGGTCTTTGAGATGCCATCAGTCAGTGATTCAATTGTTTTCAGAATGCCAGCAGGTTATAAACCTGAGTATATCCCGGAGAGAGTCAGAAGGGAGGGTCCGTGCGGAGTGTACAGCTATGAGGTTAAAGTAGTGGATGAGGGCTTGCTGCTATTCACACGGCAGCTAAAAATCAACCGCGGTTATTATGAGGGTGAGAGGGCAAAGGAATTATTCGCCTTCCTGAACATGGCAGCAAAGAGTGATCATCGCAGGCTTTACCTCTCTAGATAATGTTACTGCTCCACAGGGTCCCTGCTGTAATGAGCGGCTCTGATACTGACATTCAATTCAAAACCTACAAGCAGCGCCACTGAGTTAAGGTAGAGCCAGATCAGAATTATGATAAGCGTCCCGATTGACCCATACAACTTGTTGTACTGGCCGAAGTTGTTGACATAGGCAGAGAAGGCGAGTGAGGTGATGATAAACAGCGTTGTCGCCAGTATCGATCCGGGTGAGATATACCTGAAGTCCTTCTTCCGGGCGGGAACAAGGTAATACATTGTTGAGATGGCAAAGAAGAGCATGGCAATAATAAGCAGCCATTTGAAGACCATTATAACGTAGTATACGAGATTGAGCTCCAGAAGGCCCAGCTCAACCAGCCTGTCCACCACTGACCGGCTCAGAATGATCAGGGCGCTTGAAGCGTAGAACATTACCAGGATGAAGATCAGGAGAAACACGGCAACTTTCCTCTGCTGCAGCCATGAGCGGCTCTCAAAGCCGTGTGATGAGACATTGAAGGCGTGTATCAGGGCATGAATACCGTTTGTTGAAAATATAATGGTTGCAAAGCCCATCACTACCAGCAGGGTACCGCTTTTATTTGTTATCACGTCAACGATTGTAGTCTCAAGGAGACTGTACGCTGCCTCCGGGAACATGTTCTCAAAGAGTCGTACCAATTCAGTCTGGAAGTTAGGGATGGGAATGAACGGGATGAGAGTGAAGAGAAAGATGGTTGCAGGCAGCAGGGCCATTAACATATTGAAGGCGATTGAAGAGGCTCTGGTCACCAGCACACCACGTCCGAACAGTCCCTGTGCGATCAGTCTTGCCACCAGTTCGAGCGGCGCACCGTCGAAACCGGGCAGCCGTGCATTTCTAATTCCGTTTGTCTTTGCTAATAATGACTCCCTGGCGTTCATAAAAGGTTATCAGTAGGCTTTCAGGCTCATGTCAAGGCTTTTTATATGATGGGTCAGAGCCCCTATTGATATGAAATCTACACCGCACAGGGCATAGTCCCGCACGTTTGCCAGGGTTATCCCTCCCGACGATTCAGTCTCCGCCCTGCCGCCGATAAGTGCCACAGCCTCCCTGGTGGCAGGAATGTCAAAGTTGTCCAGCATGATCCGGTCAACACCTCCCGCCTCAAGAATTTCCCTTACCTCATTTAAGCTGCGTGATTCCACCTCAATCTTCAGAGGCAGTTTGTGCAGCCTGAGGTACTCCTGTGTGCGTCTGACTGCAGCGGTTATACCTCCGGCGTAGTCAATGTGGTTATCCTTGAGCATTATCATGTCATAGAGCCCCATCCGGTGGTTGATTCCTCCGCCCAGGCGCACGGCTTCCTTTTCAAAGGACCTCATTCCGGGTGTTGTCTTCCGCGTATCAATTATGCGTGCCTTTGTGCCGCTTACCATCTCCATGTAAGCGGCGGTAGTGGTGGCGATGCCGCTCATCCGCTGCATTATATTGAGGGCCAGTCTTTCAGCGCGCAGTATTGAATGCACGCTGCCGGCAACCGTCAGGCCTATGTCTCCGTTTGACACAGATGCCCCGTCTTCAAGCAGGATTTCGGTTTTAAGTAAAGGGTCGGTGACCAGGAAAACTTCGTTGGCAACGCTCAATCCGGCGATGATGCCGTTCTCCTTTACCAGGAGCCTGGCGCGGCCGGTTACTGAAGAGGGGATTGCTGCGAGTGAGCTGTGATCTCCGCTTCCGGTATCTTCAGCGAGAGCATTAAGGATAAATGACCGTAGGCTGCGATCACTCATTCTCCGTTTCTATCCTTATCTGGTGTATGAGAGGGTTGCCGTCGACCTTTTTGAGAAGGAAGTAGACGCGAAAACGCCCCTTGTCTGTCTCCAGGGTGGCAATGGCATACTGGGCGTCACCCCTGGCGCCCTGGTGCCTGATGACGAACTCACGCGAGCGATAGCGGGTGAAGAAATCCTTCAGGATTGTCTCAGCGACACTCTTGCTGTAAAAATCCTCCTTCGCAGGCATAACCAGCTCTACTGTGCTGTTAAGATATTCGGAAAGCCCGGCAGCGCTTCCTGTGCGGAAGGCAATAGCAATACCCGCGGGTATCCTGGGCTGTTCCTGTGCAGCAAGCAGTGATACGATGATGAACAGCACCACGGCTGCTGCAAGTGACTTTCTTTTCATTTCAATTCCTTTATGCTAAACATTTAAGGACTTAGCAAATTTAACTATTATTATCAAAAACCGAACCACTTTTAAATCCGATCATCCGGCACTGATTTAAAAGGCCTTAATTCTTATATTTGCCTTACTCAACAAAAAGAGATGAATTTATGAAGCTGGTTCTCATGCTGACGGGAAAGACTGATCAGCCCTGGATCAGGGAAGGGGTATCGGAATATGAGAAGCGAATTTCAAAATATACACGCTTCGAAATTGTCACCCTGCCTGATGTCAAAAGCCCGGGTAAGAGCCCGGTTGACAGGGTGATGGCCAGGGAAGCGGAGAGGATGCTTTCCAACTTTAAGAGCGATGATCATGTGGTTCTGCTTGACGAGCACGGCAGGAGCTATTCAACCACGGAGATGGCCGCATGGTTACGTACAACCATGTCACTGCCAAAAAAACGCATTGTGTTTGTCGTTGGCGGGCCCTGGGGTTTTGACCCGTCTGTGACCGGCAGGGCTGACCACATTATCTCACTTTCAAAGCTCACCTTTTCACATCAGGTGGTACGATTATTGTTCGCAGAACAGCTATACAGGGTACTGTCGGTAATAGCCGGAGACCCTTATCATCACGAATAACATTATGAAGGGAAGACTGAAGGATATCAGGACAGTCATTGTCGCGTTGCTGGTTACAGCCGCACTGGCTGTCGGAGCCGATCAACTCTATTTCAGTGATCTTGAATGGAAGTTCAGGACCTCACACCTCGATTCCAGGCTGTCGGGACTCGAAAAGCAGGCGGCGTTGCTTCTTGAAGAGGTTGAGAGAGAGATTGAGGAGGCAGGTGATTCCTCGGTGATGTTCCGCAGCTATACCGGCAGGGATGCCCTGGCTGACGGTATCACCATCCTGGTCTATAAGAATGAGAGGATTGCATACTGGTCAAACAACAGCATCGCTTTCCCTGTCAGGTATGAAGAGCGTTTTGACTCCCACAAGCCTGTCTTTCTGAGTAACAAGTGGTTTATCCCCGTACACAGACAGTCCGGGGAGTACGAGATGCTGGCGCTGATCAAGGTCTACAGGCAGTATACAATCGTCAACAATCTCCTCCGGTCAGGTTTTTCCGAGCAATACTGGTTACCGGCTTCCGTCACCATTACCTTTGATGAGGCTGCCTCAGAGTTCAGGATCATGGGATCAGAAAATGAGTTTCACTTCGGGCTGGTCTTTCCGGAAAAGAAGCCAAACACAATCTTCCTGATCATCCCGGTGCTGTTCTGGTTATTATTCCTGTTCTTCCTGGTCAGGCTGGTGGTCCTTGCTTCAGGTCATTTCAGAGACAGTGCCGGAGAGGCCGTTTCAATTACGCTGGCCTTTGGTGCACTGATGCTTATCTATGCAACTGTATTGATTACAGGCATTCCACCGTCAGTGAGATCAACTGAGCTCTTCTCACCTTTCCTGTGGTCAGCCGGTCGCCTGCTGCCTTCAGTGGGGCATGCGATGCTGCTGGGGCTTCTGATAGTATCAGGACTCAAACTCATTTTCCGAAGCGGATCGTTCAATGCTCCGGTCGAGGGGGAGGGATACCGGGCGGTAGCGGCTCCTGCTGCATTTATTGCTGCAGGATACACAGGCTTCATCGCCGGAGAGGCCTTATTGAGGGACCTGGTGCTTACTTCGGCCATAAACTTCGAGGCCTTTAAAATCCTCGACATGAGCTTTATGGGTCTGGCAGGTTTTATTACTGTCATGCTGTTTTTGACGGCTCCGGTAATTCTTTTCCTCCGGGCGGGCAAGATGATGAAGGAGTGGCAGCTGAAAAAGAGCCTCCTTACAATTGCTGCAGCGTCGCTTGTCCTGACGGTAGCCGGCCTTCAGCTGAGTCACTGCAGTATACAGGGATTAGTATATGTGATAGTAATTCTATTCACGGTCATCCTGTTTCAGAGAAGGTCTTCCTCTGATGTCTCCATGATCGTCCTTTTTTCAGTAATTACAGCCATCTTCACCACATCACTTGTGATAAGATACAGTGACATCAGGGAGGACAGTAACATGAAGGTTATGGCCATATCGCTGGCCAATGACAATGATATGGTGGCAGAGGGAATGCTGATGGACATGTGGCCTTCACTAAGCAATGACACTCTTCTGAAGGCGATGATCTCACGTGAGAATATTACAGCCTCCGATATCAACAGAGTCTACAGATACCTGGAGGACAATTATTTCAACGGTTATTGGGAAAACTATGACCTTAATATTGTAATCTGCAGGAACGATTCGCCCCTCGCTCTTCGTTCAACAGGCTCGTCAGCAGAGAATTGCTTTGCATGGTTTGACAACAGGATAAGGAATGAGGGTGATACCATTACGGGCACAGGCTTCTGGTTCATGCATAACCAGTCGGGCCGCGCCTGGTATTTCTCCAGGATATTTTATAATGTATCGCCGTCGGTCACCAATGGATTGTTCATTGAGGTCGTAAGTCACATCGAGGCCTATCTTGCCGGTTATCCCGAGCTCCTGCTCGACGGCAGTCACCAGCGGTTTCCCAGGCTGAAGGATATCTCCTATGCAAAATATGCCGACGGTGACCTTGTGCTTCGGTCTGGTGATTATCCCTTCGATAATCTTCTGGCTCCTGACCTGGCAACAGGTTATGAGTACCGGTTTATCAGGACCGATGGGCACAAGCACCTCTATTACAACCGGGGGGAGATGACACTGGCTCTCTCCACTGATAATGTAACTGTGATGGACCGGGTAATTACGTTTGCATATCTTTTCATCATTATCCTGATCTATTCTTTTGCCACCCTGATAGTATTCACAAGGCGCCCGGCCGAGCTTCTTAACTTTAATACCTTCCGCAGGAGACTCCAGCTTTCCTTCGCGGCAGTCCTGTCCGTTGTATTCATAATTATAATTGCAGGGGCACTGATACTGAGTACCAGGCAGTTCAAAACCAATCATACAAGGATTTTACGTGAAAAGGCCACTTCGCTCTCCATTGAGCTCGAGCACAAGCTCTCGTCAGAGCAGACACTCGATGGTGGATGGCAGACAGCAGAGTATCCCAACCTTAACCAGCTGCTGGTGAAATTCTCCAATGTCTTTTTCACTGACATCAATCTCTACTCTCCGTCAGGCATGCTCCTTGCCACCTCACGTCCCGAGGTCTTTGCCCGCAGCCTCCAGGGAAGCATGATTGATCCCGTCGCTTACGGCGTTCTGACGGAAGAGGGAAAGGAAGAATATATTGGGGAAGAGACAATTGGCGAGCTGAGATACCTGTCAGCGTACCTTCCGTTCTACAACAGTGAAAATAAGTTACTGGCCTATCTCAATGTGCCCTATTTTGCGATGCAGAATCTCCTCACCAGTGAGGTCTCAAACCTGGTTGTCACACTCATCAATTTCACCCTGTTGTTACTTGTGCTGATGATGTGGGTTGCTGTTTTTCTAAGTGAAAGGATTACCTCTCCCCTTAACATGCTGCAGCAGGCCATGGCATCCGTGGCTTACGGCAGGAAGAACGAGCATATAAGCTACAGCAGTCGTGATGAGGTCGGCGAACTTGTTAAGCAGTACAACCGCATGACGGACGAGCTGGAGGAGAGTGCCGGCAAGCTTGCCCGCACTGAACGTGAGATGGCATGGCGTGAGATGGCCAGGCAGATCGCACATGAGATAAAGAATCCGCTGACGCCGATGAAGCTCAATGTGCAGCAGCTTCTTAAATGGTGGACAGACAAGGCACCTGATTTTGACGGAAAGCTCAGGAGCTTCACTGACAACCAGATAGAATATATTGACAACCTGTCAAACATTGCATCAGCCTTCTCCTATTTCGCCAGGCTCCCGGGTGCTGATCCGGCTGAGGTTGATGTCATTGCACAGCTAAAGATCACACTTGCCATGTTCGGCACAGAAGCAAAAGCAACCATCACACTCGAGACCGGTAATCTCAGGAAGGCCATTGTCATGGCTGACAGGGAACATCTGAACGGGATATTCTCCAATCTGCTCAAGAACGCACTGCAGGCTATCCCCTCTGACAGGAAGGGTATGGTAAGGATTGTTGTTTCAGATTCCGCCGGCAAGGTTCAGGTACAGTTTATTGATAACGGAACTGGCATCAGAGACGAGCTGATCCCCAAGATGTTCACACCTAATTTTACCACAAAGTCATCAGGAATGGGGCTTGGACTCTCTATCGTTAAGCGTTATGTGGAGACGGCCGGGGGGGCAGTCTGGTTTGAGACTGAGCATGATAACGGAACCACCTTTACAGTTGAGCTGCCACTGCTTTATACTGTTGAGCACGACGGCACGCAGGGAATCTAAAATAATCAGGCAACTTTTGAGTTATATATTACATAAAATAGCAGATCATACACCTTACAATGCCCCAAAGATTGTCTGAAATAGCCAGGAGTTATCTTACGATTCTCATTCTTCTGATAACCGGCGGGGGCGTTTTCCTTTCAGCACAGACACCACTAGTCACAGGAGAGATCAACAGGTATGCAAAGGTAACATCCGTTGGAGCCGACTTCGTTGTTGTTGATGACCTGTCAGGGTTTGCAGTTAACGATACCGTCATGGTTATGCAGATGAACGGGGTCAGGATCAATGCCGGGGATGCTCTGCAGGGGAATTATCAGAACGTGGAAGGCACTCCGGGGAAGTATGAAATACTGATAATATCATCGATAAACAGTGTAAGCAGGACTGTCTCGTTCAGCCGTCTCCTGTTGAATGCCTACAGCGCAGTGGCCAAGGTACAGTTGATTAAGGTAAGTTCATACAGAAATGCTGTTGTGAACACCGAGCTTACCTGTCAGGCCTGGGATTCTGCATCGGCGAAGGGAGGCGTTCTTGCCTTTATGGTTAAGGGGGTGCTGACACTGAATGCCGACATCAATCTTACCGGCAGGGGATTCAGAGGCGGCATTGCTTCACAGGGGAACGGCTTCTGCCAGAACTCTGATGTTGCCATGAGCTATGAATCGTACCCGATCACGTCACTTGCATCAGGTTACAAGGGCGAGGGCATCGGTTTCCGTACCGCGGGTGATCTTCCTCTTTACCCTGATTTCATGCGTGGCAAGGGAGCGAATATGACCGGAGGAGGAGGGGGTAACGGCCGTCATTCAGGTGGCGGTGGCGGGGCCAACTATGGTGCCGGCAGTGTGGGAGACAATGAACTGGCTCCGGATATCTGCAGCCCTCTGCTTCCAGGAGGACGCGGAGGCTTTACCGTCACTTCATACCCTACATTAAACACCGGTCTCTTTCTAGGCGGCGGTGGTGGCGCTTCGGTATGGCTTACCGTTCCCTCAACCTCCGACGGGGGAGAGGGAGGGGGAATCATAATAATTCTCGCTGACACCATCAGGGGTAACGGAAGGCTGATAACCGCAAGCGGTGGAAGTGGCAGCAACAACACGGCTGTCAACAGCGGGGCCGCTGGAGGCGGTGCCGGTGGCTCGGTGGCAGTAAGCACAAGATATTTTGCGACCACTCCCGTACTTAATGCCGAGGGGGGCAAAGGCGGCGACAATGTCAACCAGAACGGCGCCGGCGGAGGTGGTGGAGGAGGTCTTATATGGACTGCCGGTGCCTTCCCGGGCAGCGCTACCGTGGCCGGCGGCCAGGGAGGTATACACAGCACCGGCGACCCCAATAAGGACGGTCTGCCCGGTACCATCCGGAATAACCTTAACCTTCCACTTAACGGATTCCTGTTCAATGAGATATATGTTACTCATAACATGATGATGCTCGACTCGGTATGTGAGGGCATGATCCCGCCAGCCATGACTGGCACCAGGCCTACGGGAGGCAGTGGCACCTACACCTACCAGTGGCAGAGAAGCTATGACAACAGCATCTGGACAAATGTACCGGGAACTGCCTCTGATTACACACCGGCATCAACCGAGGCGGTGTCGCTCTGGTTCCGGAGGGTGGTCAATGACGGCGCCGGCGTCACCGATATCAGCAAGGCTGTCCGCATCATAGTCCATCCGCGCATCACCGGCAACCTTGTGGGGGCAGACACTACACTCTGCTATAACCAGGATCCGCATGCCCTTTACCAGCTCAACGCCGGACCGGCAGGAGGAACGGGCCTCTATCATTATCTCTGGGAACAGAGTCCGGATAACTTTACATGGAGCAATGCTTCCGGCACCCATACCAGCCCCAAGTATGATCCGCAGGCGCTGACGGCCACATCATACTACCACAGAGTAGTCAGTTCAGGTGCCTGCACTGACGTCAGCACTCCGGTCACCATCACCATATTACCACCTGTCACCGGCAACACCGTATCGGCTGATCAGGCCATATGCGAAGGCACTCTCTTCAGCAACCTTACAGGCACCACACCCGGTGGAGGTGCCTCGCCATCATACACATATCAGTGGATGAGCAGCCCTGACAACAACAGCTGGTCTTCAGCTACCGCACCCAATAACGGCCTGAACTATGACCCGCAGGATGATTCCCCGGGAACAACCTGGTACCGGCGGATGGTCTACAGCGGGCTGAACAACACCTGCCAGTCGGTCAGCAATTCGGTTCAGCTGACAGTATATCCTACAATAACCAACAATATCATTTCTGCTGAACAGACCATCTGTGAGGGCTCGGCTCCCGCTACTCTTGACGGGACACTCCCTGCCAACGGCGCAGGAGCGGGTACCTATACCTACCAATGGATGAACAGCACCAACGGCACTACATTTCTGAATATCCCGGATGCCACTACGGAGGATCTTTACGGAACACCACTGACTGCCAGCACCTGGTACAGACGCCTCGTCACCTCCTCGGCATGCACCAGCACCAGCAATGATATAAAGATCACTGTTGATCCGCGGATCACAGAATTCGCCATCGGGCTGTCTGCGCAGGATCATGATACAATATGCACCGGCACGGCTCCCGCACTGCTTTCAGGCACACCTGCCGGGGGTCTCGGTACCTATTCATATGCATGGTCTTCTTCAACCGACAATGTGACTTTCACCGGGCTGAGTGCCACCACGCCGGATTACCAGCCGGGAAACCTGACAGCCACAACCTGGTTTCGCAGGACTGTCACCTCCGGGGTCTGCTCCGAGAACTCAGTCTTCAGGATCACCGTCCTTCCGCTGATAATGGGAAACACCATAACAGCTGACCAGACGGTATGCAATACCCAGTCGCCGGCGGCACTGTCAGGAAGCGCTCCGGGTGGCGGTGACGGCAGTTTCCGGTACATGTGGGAGAGCAAGCCCGCCACGGAACCCGGCTGGACAAGCGCTCCCGGAGCAAATACCGCGGCAAACTATCAGCCGCCAATTCTTGATGGGACAACACAGTTCAGGAGGAACGTATCTTCAGGAGAGAATGACTGTTGTACGTCCGTCTCCGCTCCGGTCACGGTGTCGGTTGATATCATGCCCACCAATATCAGCGCCGGAACCGACAGAACACTTCTGCCTTACCAGTTTGCCGTCTTGCTTGAGGGCAACTTTGAAGGTGAGGGAATTGCATCATGGAGTTATGACTTTGCCGCCGGCAAGGGTGACCCTCTCTTTTCGACTCCCGGTGAAAAAACAACAGAGGTGAGGAAGCTTGGCTTCGGAAACAACACATTCATCTTTTCGGTGACAAACGGACAGTGCGTTGCGCCTGAAGTCGTGGTGACGATTACGGTGCCTGAGCTCATCATACCCCAGGGGGTGACGCCGAACGGTGACGGTATAAATGACTACTTCAATATTGAAGGACTTGAGTATACCTATAACGAGCTGGTTATAATAAATACAGGAGGCGCCGTCGTGTACAGATCACACGATTACCGGAGTGATGACCCCATCGGCGCATGGGCCGGTCTTGATATGAACGGGAACGAGGTTCCGGAGGGCACCTATTATTTCCTGCTGACCATAAAGGGCGCTCAGGATATAAGTGTGCCTGTGTACACGACCAACATCAGTGGTTTCTTAATTCTGAAAAGATAGCATGAAGGGCAGAGGATACATAATACTTGTCCTTGCGTTTGCTCTTCAGCAGGCTCTCTCTGCTCAGCAAACACCCATTACGAGCCAGTACCTGACCAACGGGCTGATCATCAATCCGGCATACGCCGGCACCCGCGGGGCCCTCAGCGCGAACCTGTCATACCGCAAGCAGTGGGCACGCATAGTGGGTGCTCCCCAGTTCCAGAACCTGTCACTGCACAGCCCTGTGAACAAGCGTGAGAAGGTAGCACTGGGGTTTGTGGCTGAATATCTTACCTTCGGGGTAACAAAAAATGTTGGCTTGTACGGGTTCTATGCCTATAACGTCCGCGTGGGAAAAGGCAAACTTTCAATGGGGCTGAAGGCAGGAGCGGACCTGAGCAATACAAACTACAATAATCTTCGCTTCCCTGACGGCAATCCTCAGGATCCTCTTCTGATAGGAGACATACGCTACACAATGCCTAATATAGGAGCCGGGTTCTACTACTACACTGACAGGTTCTTTGCCGGATTGTCAGTGCCTTCGATCCTGACCTACGTAAGTAATGAAACAGATCAGTCTGCAGTCTCCCCCGATTTCGGTATGTTCAAGACATACTTCCTGACCGGGACCCTGATAAGTTTTTCCGACGGTTTCAGGCTCAAACCCTCTGTGCTGGTAAGATATTCTTTTGCGGAGCCTCTGGAAGTAGATTTGAATGCAAATATGATTTTCGCCGACCTCCTCTGGATTGGAGGCTCATACAGGATTGCCGAGAAGGCCGCCGTGGCGCTGCTTGATCTGCAGGTCACCCCTCAGCTGAAGCTTGGATACTCTTTTGACTACCAGCTGGGGCACCTGAACAGCTACACCTCAGGAACTCATGAGGTGTCACTGAGATATGAGTTTGAGTATTCAGTAAGTGCAACTTCACCAAGGTATTTCTGATGAGATGAAGAGGCTTCTGAAATATACAGGTATAACGGCAATAATGTTTCTTGCCGCTCTCCCGCAATTGAACGGGCAGGCAAAGGGTCTTTTCGAGATTTCAAAGGTTGCCGCCATATCATCAGGTTCGGATGACATGGCCCCGGTGATACTCAGTGACGGCATACTTTTCTGTTCCAACAGGAAGACCAATCCATTCCTGACGAAGAAAAACCTTGAGGGCATCAGGCTGTATGAACTCTATTTTGCTCCTTTCAATGCCGGGGGTGAACCTGAAAAGCCGGTGCGTTTTGCAACTAACCTCGGGACCGATGCCAATATAGGGCCGGCGTCTGTTACTGCAGACGGTAATACCCTCTATTTTACAAGGAATTATTCTCCCGGGCGCAAGCTGGGAAAGAAACAGCCTAACAGGCTGGGCATCTTCACCGCCAGGCGTACCGGTTCTCAATGGACGGATATTCAACCGTTTGAGTACAACAATACGGAGTACAACCTATCATACCCCCATGTATCGGCAGACGGCAGGTACCTCTTCTTCTGCTCTGACATGCCGGGCAGCCTGGGCAAGTATGACATTTACATGTGTGAGAGCATTGACGGGAAATGGTCAGCTCCTTCCAACCTGGGGAATACCGTTAACAGTGCTGATGCCGAGATACACCCCTTCCTTCACAGCTCGGGGAGGCTCTACTTTGCATCTGACCGTCCAGGTGGCATGGGCGGCCTGGATATTTGGTTCTCAAGCCTGGCTTTCGGGTCGTGGACAAAGCCTGTCGTGCTCGATGAGCCCATTAACTCAGAGGCTGATGACTTTGCCTTCTATGCCGTTCAGGGCGGGTTAGAGGGTTATTTTTCATCGAACCGCCATAATTACAGTGATGATATTTACCGGTTTGCATCAACAATCATACGCTGGTCGACGTGTGATACACTGCAGAAGAACAGCTACTGCTACGAGTTCATCGAGGAGAATGCCCTCGGACAGGATACAATGAAAACAGGATTCCGGTGGGAGTGGGATTTTGGCGATGGTACCAGGGCTGCTGGCATAACGGCTGAGCATTGCTATAAAGGACCGGGAGTATATGATATAACTCTTGATATAGTGAACCTCATCACAGGAGGCATCGAAAAGAGACAGGCCTCCTATGAACTCGAGATAACAGATATTGAACAACCGGTGATCACTGCACCTGACAAGATCAGGACAGGAGAGAGACTGGTGCTTAATGCCGGGGAGACTTACCTGCCGGGGATGGAGATAGGCCGGTACTACTGGAACTTCGGCGATGAGACAATCGCCACCGGACTTGAGGTCTCAAAGACATTCCTGTTGCCGGGGAGGTATAACATACAACTGATTGTGAGTTCCGTCCCGGGAGCAGGCGGTGTTGTGAGAGAGGTTTGTGTCTGCAAGGACATTGAAGTTGAAGCAAACGGAAATTAAATACTTTTAATGACGAAAATGAAATTTACCCGCAATATACTATCACTCATACTTACCATTCTTACTACCGCACCTGCCCTGGTTAATGCCCAGGAGGTGCCGGGTCCGGATGAGAACATACCCTTCCTGATTACTTTCGGACCGAAAGCCGCAACATCATGGGGTGATGACGACTTCTCTCAGACATTCTTTTTCACAATTCCGAAAGACTACAAGGATCCCTTTTACATCAGGATCTATGACCCGGACATCGGAGGAAAAACCGATGAGCTGAACAACTTCTGGGACACACGGATGGCCTATTCGGTATATGGAGGCAAAGGCTGCTATACCCACCCCGACGCCAAGGGCATCAATCCCACAGGCAACTATAAAAGCGGAACCCTTCTTGCCACGCGCACCTTCGGCATGGATAACAAGTTTGATGAACGCTGGTTCACATTCGGACCGTTCAATCCGGCCGACGGCGAATATTACCCGAAGTTCTCAAGCAATGTCTTCAAGATCATATGTGACGGAATCTCGGGTGATGACGGAAATCTCTACAGATATGCACTTTCAAGAAGACCTGACGCCAATGTTCCCATCGAGGGTGCCAACGCCTTCACCTATGAGTACACCTTCAGAATGTGGAACAACAATGACACCTCATTCGTATCTCATATCTATCCTTATATTGACAGTGGATGCGTTTACATACAGCAGAGGAACTTCGACTGGGACAATGACGGAGATTTCATTGTCGTCTCCGTAGAGCGAAAGGGTCAGGTAATGCCACTTTCAGGAGAAGACCACTGGACTGAATCACGGATGCCTATCCTTGAGGCAGAGATTGGCAAGTCACTCGACTTCCGTTTCTACAAGAGGAAGGGAGAACTTGTAAAGAACAACAATGTGGTCATGACCGTGGAAAACCAGTACGGTGAAAACCTGCAATTCTTCAGCGCCCCTATCGGAGGGGTACCCGTATATAAGCCACGGATAAAGGTAGTACCTAAGAAGTAAACATGTTCAGAAACGCAAGTAACTTAATTGCAGTACTTTGCATAGCCATTTTGCAGGTGCTGTTCCCCGGGCGGACACAATCTCAGACCTTCAGTTACCGTACCTATGATGAGAACACAGGTCTTCCGGGAAGTTATCTGAATGTCATTGAACAGGACAAAAATGGTTTTCTGTGGGTAGGTGTTGACTCGAACCTGTTCAGGTATGACGGTTTTGATTTTCACCGGATGCAGTTCCCCGAAAAGCACTCACGCGGTAACCTCAATGCTCTCTTTTGTGACAGGGAGGGAACCATGTGGGCAGGTCTGACAGACGGTTCGCTATTCACCTGGAGCGAGGGAGGAACACTTGTACACAAGACTCTTCCTGAGTCTGACAGGATAAACCGAATAACGGAGGGTCCTGACAGAAAAATATGGATCATCACCCAGACGAAAGGAATCTACCTGGCTGATGCCGGCGGAGGAGAGAAGATTGCCAGGCTGTCTATGCCTGAGGGATATGTTGTTTTCGACATCTCCTTTGATGGTGCCGGAACAATTCTGGCTGCCACACAGGATAACCTGCGCGTGTGCACCCTTTCAGGTGACAGGGTGGTCGAGAAACTCACCTTCCCTGAACTGGAATATACCTGGGTTCATACAATCAGGCAGATGGATGGTGATACATGGTTCGCAGGAACCGATTATGCCGGGCTCTTCATGATCAGGCGGGTCAACGGCATGCTGGCAGCTACTTCTGTCGGTGACACCCTCTTCATGAACATGCGCATCCCCTCGCTGATAGCCGGTGATGACAGGAGCCTGATGATGGCCACTCAGGAGGCTGGGGTTATTAAGGTGAAATTCAGCCCGGACTTTTCTGAAATGGAGACGACTGCGGTTTATGATATGACGTCAGGGCTGGCTGACAACAACATCCGGACCATCTTCAGGGACCGTGAGGAGAACCTGTGGATCGGTCTTTACAACAGCGGACTGGCTGCAGTGACCACCAACGCATTTTCTTTCCATAAGCCGGAGACAAACCGGGAGATAAACTTCATCGGGAGTATCGGTAACCAGGTTGTGATGGGTACAAGGAACGGTCTCTACGATTACAACCCCTTGAGCGGCAGCTTCTCAAATTACCGCCCCATGGCCGGCAGGACCGGCGGGTCGGGCATTGCCTCGTGGGCAACAGATGACCGTGGGAACATCTGGGCAGGAACAGTGAGCGACGGATTGTGGGTGATGAAGCCTGACGGCTTGCTGAAGCAGTTCTACCGTTCCGGGAACCCCGGGCAGAACCGCATCAACTCCGTTGCTGTTGAGACTGATAACATCTGGCTTGCCACCCTTGACGGGGTCGTGCTGCTTGACAGGGAAACGGGAAGGCAGAAGGCCGCCTATACAACCTGGGAGATGCTTCCGCATAATAGCGTTGCACAGGTGGTCGTCAACAGGGCAGGAGAGGTGCTTGTGGCTACAAAGAGTGACAGACTTTGCTATATACATGTGACAGGTGGTGTCCGGACCGAAGGCTTTGTAATGGAAGGGGCCATGGTCACTGACATTCGAAGCATATCAGTAGCTGCTGACCGTACCATTTGTGCAGGGACCTATGGCAACGGGCTCTTCCTGTTTGCCGGTGACACCCTGCTCAACTATACCGTGGCCGATGGTTTGCTGACTAACTTCTGCTACAGCACCCTTATTGCTGCAGACGGCAGGATATGGACAGGACATGAGAAAGGTTTTTCAATCATCAACCCTGCTACCGGTTCCGTCAGGTCATTCAGCACGGAGTTCGGTGTAAGGGGTGATTGCATTGCAAATGCGATGGCACAGATGGGCGATGGTTCTGTCTATATCGGTACCACTGAAGGCATAGTGGCCTATAACCCTGCCATGGAACAGAAGACGTCCGTTCCACCGCAGGCAGCCATTGTCTCGGTTGTGATCAACGGTGTAGAATACCCTTACCGCGAGTCATACAATCTTCCTTACAGACCATCATATTCAGTCAGGGTTAACTATGCCGGTATCTCTCTGCGTGACCCCCTCAATGTCATTTTCAGAACCAGGATGGAGAATGTTGACGAGGAATGGAGTGATTTTACTTCTGACAGGTCATCGGTGACATACAGTCTCAGCAGCGGTCATTACAGGTTCAATGTTGAGGCTTTGACACGTGAAGACCCTGACAACGCCGCCGCCGTATCATTCAGCATCGTCATAGAGAATCCCTTTACCCGGAAGTGGTGGTTCATACTCTCGGTACTGGCACTGCTTGCAACCGCGGTATATACAATCATCAGGCTCAGGGAGAGGGCTTACAGGAAGCAGGCCGAATACCTCGAGAGTGAGTTGCAGAAGCGGACGGTGGAAGTCCACGCCCAGAAGGAAGAGCTTGCACAGAAGAACCTTGACATTACCGAGAGCATCAAGTATGCCAAACGAATACAGAGCAGTGTACTGCCCGATACCGCACGCCTGGGATCGGTGTTTAAGGAGGCCTTCGTTTTTTTCCAGCCACGTGACATCGTCAGCGGCGATTTCTACTGGTTTGACTGGATTGACAAGGACAGGTTTGTACTTGTCTGTTCCGACTCTACCGGTCACGGTGTTCCGGGAGCCTTCATGTCAATGATAGGCACAGCTCTGCTGCAGGATATAATCACTGTCAAAAAGATCACGAGGCCCTCCCAGGTGCTTCATGAACTTGACAGGCAGATATTTTCCACCCTGAACCAGAACCAGGAGGTGGAGGCCTCAAATGACGGCATGGACATAGTGGTGTGCGAATTCAATCTTAAGACGAGGCAGCTGGTATTTTCTTCTGCAATGCGTCCGGTGATTCTTGTGATTGACGGGGAGCAGCATTATGTGAGAGGTAACCGCGCATCGGTGGGAGGGGAGTCAGTGACCGAGAAGTTCTATGACGACCAGGAGTACCACCTCAGGGAGGGAGATGTGGTCTACCTTTTCACTGATGGTTACTGTGACCAGTTTGGCGGACATGGAGCCAAAAAAATGAAGATCAGCCGTCTGCGCACCCTTATTGATGAAATTGTACCCCTTCCGATGGTGCAGCAGAACAAACGGGTAAAAGATTTCTTTGTTGAATGGCAGGGAGACAATGAGCAGGTGGATGATGTCCTTTTTATGGGACTCAGGGTCTGATTATTCCGCTCCGCAGGCTCCGTTTTCGGTAAGGACAAAGACGCAGGTGGAATCGGTGTTGCTCTCATGGCCCCCGCGGTCCTTTATCCAGAAGTCGTAATAGAGTGTATCACTCGTATCATATAGGAAATAGATCAGCGTCACCTCTATGGTCCCTTTGAGTATCTTGTTCTGTCCCTCTGCATCAAGGTATGGTATGCGATAATTTGATGGATAAAGCGGATCAGTCGGCCCTGCAAGCTCGAAGCTGTTCCCGGTTTTTCGGTAAAGCCTCAGAAAAAGATTGCTCTCAGGCTCGAAACCGGGTTGTGCAGGTGCATCAAGGCCAACATCGCCATCGCCGTCTTCGAAGTAGAATTTGAGAGCGCCGGCTTTGGCAGGGTTACCTAGTATGTCTATAGTGTCAAAGATAGTGAAGGTCCTGAATTCAATTGCCGGTTCATCGGGAAGATTCCCGATGGGCCTGCAAGACCAGGCCATTATGACCATTGTCGCAATTATGATATAAAGTGATCGTTTCATTGCTCTCCGGATTCTTCATCCATCAAAAATCACACCAAATTTATCTATTTTTTTCTGAAAAAAATCTTCACCGGGGCACCGGTAAGCTGAAAGTTCTCCCTGAGCCTGTTCTCAACAAACCTTTTATACGACTCCATGACATACTGCGGGACGTTGCAGAAAAAGGCGAAGGTGGGGTATGCTGCCGGAATCTGGGTAACATATTTGATCTTGACATGCTTTCCCTTGATTGAAGGAGGTGGGGTATCGCTTATTATTTTAAGCATCACCTCATTAAGCTTTGAGGTGGGTATCTTTCTTCTCCGGTTCTCATAGACCTCTGTGATCAGTTCAAGAACCTTGTGCACTCTTTGTTTGGTTATTGCTGAGATGAACAGTATCGGGTAATCGGTGAACGGCTGGGTACGTGATCTTATCTCCTCCTCAAGCTGCTTTGTGCTGTGCAGGTCCTTTTCAACCAGGTCCCACTTGTTCACCAGCATGATGACGCCCTTGTTGTTCTTCTGAATGATGCTGAGGATGCTGAGGTCCTGTGATTCAATGCCGCGGGTGGCATCAATGAGCAGGAGGCACAGGTCACTCTCTTCAATAGACCTTATTGATCTTAGGATGGAGTAGAATTCAATATCCTCATCAACCTTGGCCTTTTTACGTAGCCCTGCCGTATCTATCAGGAGGAAACTGGTGTTGAACTTATTGTACAGGCTGTGAATTGAGTCGCGTGTTGTGCCGGCAACCGGGGTGACAATGTTTCGCTCTTCATCGAGGAGGGTGTTGGCAAGTGATGATTTGCCCACGTTGGGGCGCCCAACGACGGCTACCCTGGGTATCTCAGGTTCGGGTTGGTCAACTGTATCAGGAAGGTGACGCACTATCTCGTCAAGCAGTTCACCGGTGCCGCTGCCATTGGCTGAGCTTATTGTAAAATAGTCTCCCAGCCCGAGCGCATAAAATTCCGGAGCATCGAGCAGGCGCTTGTTGTTGTCAACCTTATTGACAACCGTGATCACCTTCTTCGGTACCTTGCGCAGCATTGCCGCAACAGCTTTGTCGAGCTCATGGACTCCCTCCTCTACATCAACCATGAATATAATAACGTCAGCCTCACTGATTGCCAGCTTAACCTGCCGGTTGATCTCACTCTCGAACACATCTTCGGAGTTCTCGACGAAACCGCCGGTATCGACCACTGAGAAATCGACTCCGTTCCATATCACCTTACCGTAGTGCCTGTCGCGTGTAACGCCGCTCTCTTCATCCACTATCGCTGCGCGACTCTCGGTCATCCGGTTGAAGAGAGTTGACTTGCCAACGTTGGGTCTGCCTACTATTGCTGCTATTTTGCTCATAATAAATTTAATACTACAGGTAACCAAATTTCTTCAGCATGCGCGGATCATCCCGCCACTCATGTGCTACCCTGACATAAAGTTCGAGGAACACTTTTTTCCCGAGGAACTCTTCCATATCTTTCCTTGCGGCTGTTCCGACCCTTTTAAGCATTGATCCCTTATGGCCGATGATGATTCCTTTCTGGCTGTCACGGGCAACATATATCACTGCGGAAATCCTGTTTATGGAAGGCTCCTCGTGGTAGCTCTCTATCTCCACCTCAACCGAGTAGGGTATCTCTTGCTGGTAAGTCCCGAATATTTTTCCCCTGATGATCTCTGTCACAAAGAACCTGTCAAAACGATCGGTGAGCTGATCTTCAGGGAAATATGGAGGTCCTTCAGGGAGACGTGATATGATCTCACCAAGAAGAAGGCCGGTATTGAATTTCTTTATTGCCGAAACCGGCAGCACGGGGACGCCGGGCGCCATCTGGCTCCATCTGTCAACCAGGCTTTCAAGATCAGCCTGGTTAGAAAGGTCGATCTTGTTTATCACTATGATCTTAGGTACCGGGGAGGCAAGTATGCGTGCGAGGTGCTCCCCGTGCCTGGAAGTTGTCTCACTAACGTCAGTGACATACAAGATCAGGTCGGCATCATCAAGGGCGGACTCAACCGATCTCATCATCGCCTTCTGCAGTTTATACTTGGGATTCAGGATTCCGGGAGTATCGGAATAGACTATCTGGTATCCCTCGCCCGTGAGTATGCCCATGATCCTGTGCCGGGTGGTCTGGGCCTTCGGAGTGGTGACCGAGAGCTTCTCACCGACAAGTACGTTCATCAGTGTCGACTTACCTACGTTGGGGTTTCCAAGTATGTTTACAAATCCCGATCTGTGTTCCATTGAGATGACGATCTATTTGTAAATGCCTCTCTTGAGCATGCTGAGCTCTTTGTCAGTCAGATGTCTCCAGTGGCCCCTCTGAAGGTTCTTTTTTGTCAGGCCGGCGAAGCTGACGCGGTCGAGCTTTCTTACCCGGTACCCCAATTTCTCAAAGATACGTCTCACAACCCTGTTCTGTCCGGAGTGGATCTCGAGGCCCACCTGTGTATGGTCTTCCGGTTCAGGGAATGAGATGGCGTCAGCGCTTACTGTTCCGTCATCAAGGGTGACCCCGCTTACGATCACTTCCATATCATGCCTGGTCACCTCTTTGTCAGTGAAGATATGGTATACCTTCCTGGCTCCATAACCTGGATGTGTAAGCTTTCCGGTCAGGTCACCGTCATTTGTCAGCAGCAGTACTCCGGTAGTTGACTTGTCAAGTCTTCCCACCGGGTAAATCCTCTCTGTGGTGGCATCTTTCACCAGATCAAGGACGGTGACATCGGCATGCGGGTCCTTTACGGTTGTCACGTATCCCTTTGGCTTGTTGAGCAGGATATAAACCTTTTTGCCCGGCACCAGTCTCTTTCCTTTATATTCAACAGTGTCAGAGAGTTTTACCTTATGGCCCATCTCTGTCACTTTTATTCCGTTGACGGAGATGTAACCATTTTTTATCAGTTCATCAGCCTCCCTGCGTGCGCATACGCCGCTGTTGGCAATGTATTTGTTCAGTCTTATCGGTTCTTCGGCAGCGGGTTTGGAGGACTGTTTTACGTTTCTCTTTCTGGCTCCTGTGGCCGGCCTTGCAGCCGGCCTCAGGTTTCTCTTCCTGTCGCCCGCATCTTTTTCGGCAGCCGGTTTAACGGTTCTTCTTTTTGGCGGCTTTGCCGGTACATTTTCCATCGTCATTCTTTTTCAGGGTGCAAATTTACAACTATTTACCGGTTTTATCCCCGATCTTTTTCGCACCTTTGCAGATGTAAAATAATATCGCGGCATGGCTCTGATAAAATCTATCTCCGGCATCAGGGGAACCATTGGAGGGAATCCGGGCGAATCACTCACCCCCATTGATCTTGTGAAGTTTGCCTCAGCCTACGGAACATGGCTCAGGCGACGTGGTCGCGGGCCTCTGAAGGTTGTGACGGGAAGGGACGCCCGTGTTTCAGGTGAGATGGTTGCCGCGCTGGTCAATGCCTCGCTGCGCAGCGTGGGTATTGATGTAATCGATGCCGGGCTTGTCACCACACCGACGGTTGAGATGGCGGTCACCGGACTGAAAGCCGGAGGAGGTATCATATTCACGGCAAGCCATAACCCTGCCCAGTGGAACGCACTGAAACTCCTTGACGAGGCGGGTGAGTTTCTCAGCGACAACGACGGCAGGGAGGTGTTGGCACTTGCTGAAGCCTCTGATTTTGAGTATGTAACATACGACAAGTTGGGATCGCAGACCACTGATCACAGTTGGACGGAGAGGCATATACAGGCGGTGATTGCCATGCCTCTGGTTGACAGGGAAGCAATACGGAAGGCAGGTTTCACCGTGGCTGTCGATGCCGTAAACTCTGTGGGAGGCCTTGTCATCCCGGCACTGCTTAAGGCTCTGGGCGTAAAGAGGGTGGTCGAACTCTATTGCGAGCCCACAGGTCTGTTCCCCCACAACCCGGAGCCCCTCCCGGAACATCTCGGGAAAATTTCAGGTATAGTGAAGGAGCAGGGTGCAGACCTCGGGTTTGTAGTTGACCCGGATGTTGACCGGCTGGCTATCATTTGTGAAGACGGATCAATGTTCGGCGAGGAGTACACTCTCGTCTCGGTTGCCGATTATGTGCTTGGTAACATCAAGGGTCCCACGGTTTCCAACATGTCATCCACCAAAGCCCTCAGAGATGTTACCGGGAGTCATGGATGCACTTACAGCTCTGCACCGGTGGGGGAGGTTAACGTGGTAGCCGAGATGAAGCGCACCGGGGCGATCATCGGGGGTGAGGGTAATGGCGGTGTCATATATCCCGCTCTTCATTACGGCCGCGACGCTCTGGCCGGGATAGCTCTGTTCCTAACTCATCTGGCCGCGAAGGGTATGACCTGCAGTGAATTGCGTCGTCAGTACCCTGATTATTACATCGCAAAGACAAAAATTGAACTTGCCGGCGACGCCGATCTTGACAAACTGCTCACAATGCTGAAGCGTGAATACCCTGAGGCGGTGTCTGACACCCGTGACGGCATCAAACTAGATTTCCCGACGGGGTGGGTCCAGATACGGAAATCGAACACAGAACCCATATTGAGAATCTATGCCGAGGAGAGGCAAAAGGAAAAGGCTGAAAAACTGGCGGCAGACGTGACGGTCATTGTTAAAAATCTCTAAAATATTCGACAGACCCGGGGCTTTCGGGATTTATTGAACGGTTTTTGTTCATAATTATATCGTTAAGTTAATGAAAGTTAATGTTTCCTTAAAAAAAGCAGGGGATGCCTAAATTTGTAATAATTTCACGGCTTAATTAAAACAAACAGAAATATCCGCAGATGAAAAAGAATATTATCATTACCGCGATCGTTGTTGCAGTGGCGATTATCGTCATGATCGTGATCAGTAAATTATCTGGTAAGGGAGATATGGGGACCCTTATTACCGAAGTTCAGCAGGGTGATTTTGAAATAGTTGTTACCACAACCGGGGAGTTGCAGGCCGAGGTTTCGACTGACATCAAGGGGCCTGAGGGCCTTGCCAGCAGGAACATGAGGTTCGGAGGCATCAAGATACAGGATCTTGTTCCGGAGGGGACAGAGGTCAAGGCAGGTGATTACGTGGCCACCCTTGACCGCTCCAGTGTCGATAACTCGCTCAAGGATGAACTTGACAGGCAGGAATCATATGAGACTGACCTTCTCAAGAAGCAGCTTGACACTACAATCTCCCTGGGCAACCTCAGAGATGACCTGGTAAACCTCAAGTTCAACATGGAGGAAGCACAGATCACTCTTGAACAGTCAAAATTTGAACCTCCGACAACCATAAGGCAGGCAAAGATCTCACTTGACAAGGCCGAGAGAGCCTATGAGCAGGCGGTGAGCAACTACGACCTCAAGGTCCGGCAGGCCAGGGCTGACATCAGGGACACTGAGATCCAGCTGGCAAAGCAGAGGAGAAAGGTTGCTGAAATGCAGGATATTATCCAGAACTTTGTGATCAAAGCCCCATCAGCCGGTATGGTTATATACAAGAGGGAATGGAACGGCGCAAAGCGCAAGGTAGGCTCTGAGATCAGCCCGTGGGATCCGGTAGTCGCCACACTCCCTGACCTGTCATCAATGATCTCAAAGACTTATGTGAATGAGATTGATGTAAGCAAGGTGAAGGCAGGGCAGGAGGTAAGGCTCTCCGTTGACGCTTTCCCGGATAAATCATATACAGGTGCTATTTTAAGCGTAGCCAATATCGGGGAGCAGCTTCCCAACACTGATGCCAAGGTGTTTGAGGTCATCACCAAAGTTGACGGTTCAGATCCTATACTCAGGCCTTCAATGACCACCGGCAACCAGATCATCACAAAGACATTCAGTGATGTAATGTACATTCCTCTTGAGACTGTGTTTGCCACTGCTGACAGCATTCCTTTTGTCTATAAAAAGGATGGCTCCCGCCAGGTAGTGATGCTTGGTGAATCAAATGAGAATGACGTAATTGTTGAGCAGGGCCTCAAAAAAGGAGAGAAGCTCTATCTCTCCATCCCGCCTGACGGGGATAATTTCAAACTGCAGGGAGAGGAGCTTATTGCCGCCATCAAGGATCGCAGAAGACAACAGCTTGAGGAACAGAAACGTCAGCAGAACGCTAATCCGCGTGCGGGAATGATGCCATCTAACATGACCCCGGAGCAGATGCGCGAGTACATGCAAAACCTGACTCCGGAGCAGCGCGAGGCAATGCGACAGGTGAGAGGTGCAGGCGGACAAGGTGCAGGACAGGGCAGGCCCGGCGGCACCAGGACCGACACAACCGCGACACAGCAGCGGGTGGTTATCCGTAACCAGTAGTTTTATCCGGGATTTACAGAGGCAAATAACGAAGGAAAACATATGTTTAAAAGATACGGCCACGACATACGCATCGCTGTTGAGTCGATCCTGGCAAACAAGCTGAAGTCAATACTTACAGCACTCGGCATTATCTTCGGGGTGGCTGCAGTTATCAGCATGCTGGCGATAGGCAAGGGGGCTCAACAGGAGATACTTGACCAGATAAAGATGGTGGGTGTCAATAACATCCTCATCAGTCCCATAGTCCAGGATAAAAGCTCGGACAGCCAGGAAGGTGAGATGCAGCTTAACAAATTTTCCAGGGGACTAACCCTCCTCGATGTGGAGGCAATCCGCAATACAATACCGGCTGTCAAAAGGATCAGTCCCGAGATCTCCTTTAACTCCACCATAGTGCTCAGCGGCATGAGATACACCGCCAAGCTCGTCGGAGTTTCAAATGACTACTTTGATCTCTATAGCCTGCCTCTTTCTCAAGGGGTCTTCTTCAATGATTATCAGGAGGAACACGGCATTCAGGTTTGCCTCATAGGCGCAAATATCAGGGCCAAATTCTTCAGCCAGGTTGATCCTATCGGACAGTACCTCAAGTTTGACAACGTCTGGCTGAAGGTCATAGGTGTGCTTGAAAAAACCAATGTCTCGCTGACGGGGTTCGAAGAACAGGGTGTCAACGTATACAATGACAATGTGTACATACCAATCAAGACCATGTTGATGAGGTATCAGAACAGGGCTCTTGTCAATACCAAGCTTGCCTCGGAAGCAACCTCGATGCAGGTCTTCGGGGGCGGCGGGCGCATGTCAAGGGTTGTAGTTAACAGCTCCAACGCATCTACAAGTGAGACCAATTACAACCAGCTTGACAAGATAGTGGTCCAGGTACAGGAGACAGAGCAGCTTACACCTACAACCGAGGTACTCAGCAGGATGATGCTGAGAAGGCATTCGGGGGTCAAGGACTTTGAGATCACGGTACCGGAGCTGTTGCTGAAGCAGCAGCAGAGGACCAAGGACATATTCAATATCGTGCTCGGAGCTATCGCCAGCATATCATTGATAGTGGGGGGCATCGGAATCATGAATATCATGTTCGCCTCGGTGATGGAGAGGATAAAGGAGATCGGAACCAGGATGGCTATTGGCGCAAAGAAGATGGACATTGTTGTTCAGTTCCTTTCTGAGGCTGTCCTGATTAGTGTCACCGGCGGCTTCATCGGCGTTTTCCTTGGGATAATACTCTCTGTCGCCATTCATGAAATAGCCGGCATAACCACCATTATTTCATTGTTCTCCGTAGTCATAGCCTTCGGCGTATCGGCTGCGGTAGGCGTCATTTTCGGATATTCGCCGGCCAAGAGAGCCTCGGAGAGAGACCCGATCGAATCACTTCGCTATGAATAAAACTCAGTCATGAAACCTCCATGTGTTGCCACATGCAAACACAAGTTCATAATAATGTGACACATGGAGGTTCCATCATACAAATAAAATTAATTATTATATGATGAAAAGCATAAAAACACTTTCTCTTATTATTCTGCTTGTGTCACTGTTCACCCTGCCGCTCATGTCGCAGGAAGTTAAGCGCCTTACGCTTGACGATGTGGTGAGCCTTGCCGCCGAGCAATCGCCCAATGCCCTTATGGCCAAGCACCGTTTTCGAGCCAGCTACTGGCAGTACCGCACCTTTGTGGCTGAATACAGGCCGGCTTTAACACTGGCAGGAAACCTGCCCGACTACAGTACTGCGTACAGCAGGGTCTGGAACTCTGTGACTGAGCGATATGATTATGCATCAACCAACGTGCTGCAGACATCGGGTTCATTGGTTCTGGGTCAGAACATTGGACTGACCGGCGGGTCAATTTCGCTGCTCTCTGACCTCACCTACGAAAAGGACTTTGAACGCAACAGTGAAAGGTTTATTACAGCTCCGCTAAATGTAAGGCTCACCCAGCCGCTCTTCAGGTACAATGAGCTGAAGTGGCAGAAGAAGATAGAACCGCTTAAGTACGAGGAAGCACGAAAGAAATATCTGAGCGATGTAGAGACTGTAAGCATGATGGCGGTTCAGCACTTCTTCAACCTCGCACTGGCTCAGATAAACAAGGAGATCGCTGAGACCAACATGCAGAATGCAGATACCCTGTACAAGATAGCCCTGGGTCGTTATAACCTCGGGACCATAGCTGAGGATGAGCTTCTGCAGATGGAGCTCTCATTTCTAAATGCCGGCACCGCCATTAACGAATCGGAGATCAACCTGCGCGACAGAGAGCTGAAGCTGCGTTCATTCCTTGGCTTCAACCAGACTGTAAGGCTTGAGCTTCTCATACCCAGCGAGATACCTGCACTGCAGGTGGAGGTAGGCGAGGTTCTGAAACTGGCTGAGGAAAACAATCCCGACCTTATCGCCCTTGAGAGACAGCTGGTGGAAGCCCGGAGCTCAGTGGCGCAGGCAAAGGCGGAGAAGGGTCTCAATGCCAATCTCACTGCCTCATACGGTCTGCGTGACCAGGACCCGCTGCTGAAAATGGCATATGACCAGCCTAACCAGCAACAGACCATCAGGGTGGGCTTTACCCTGCCGATCCTCGACTGGGGACAGGGACGCGGCAGATTCAAGATGGCACAGTCGAGCGAAGAGCTTACAAGAATGCAGGTCGAACAGTCGCGGGTTGATTTTGAGCAGAATCTGTTACTTGATGTCCAGCAGTTTAACCTGCAGAATGATCAGGTCATGATTGCCGCAAAATCGGATACCGTGGCAACCAGGATGTTCGAGGTGACCAAGCAGAGGTTCCTCATCGGGAAGATTGACGTGCTGGAACTGAACAACGCAGATACCAAGAAGGACCAGAACAGGCGCAGCTACATACAGGCACTTAATAATTACTGGACATATTACTACAACATCAGGGCCCTTGCTCTTTATGATTTTGTCAACAGGAGACCCCTGCAGACTGACTACGAGAAGCTTGTCGAATAGTTGAAAACGGCATAGACAAAGGCTGCCGGCGTGAGCCGGCAGTTTTGCTTTCTTATAATATGCTTTAAGAAAATAAAGTTATATATTTGCGCCTCGTATTATTTAAGCAAATCACACACAACCATTAAATTTAAAAGAGGATACAGATGCAGAACAAAGGATTAATTTCAGCTCTGGCTATTGCCCTGGCCCTTGTCTGCGTTTACCAGCTCTCATTCACATTGGCATCATACAAGGTGAAAAAAGAGGCCAGGGTATATGCGGCAGGCGATCTTAACAAGGAGGTGAGGTATCTAGATTCAATCGCCTCGTTGCCTAAGGATAAGTGGGGATTCCTTGGGAATACCTACAAGGAAGTACAGGGTAAGGAGCTCAACCTGGGTCTTGACCTGAAAGGCGGGATGAACGTGGTACTTGAGATCTCGGTTGAGGATATTATCAGGGCTCTTTCCAACTACAGCACTGACAAGACTTTCAATGATGCCCTGGCGCTTGCAAAGCAGAAACAGCTTACCGGGAGTAAAGAAGACTTCATCCACCTGTTTGTAAGGTCTTTTGAAGAGGTCGACCCCAATGCCCGGATGGCGGCAGTCTTTGGTACCGTAGAGTTGAAAGACCGCATCAACTTCAACTCCACCAACGCCGATGTTCAGAAAGTGCTTGAGGATGAGACTAACTCGGCGATCGATAACTCCTTCAACGTTCTGCGTAACAGGATTGACCGCTTCGGTGTTGTTCAGCCAAATATTTCGCAGTTGCAGCCCCGCGGCCGCATCCTGGTTGAACTGCCGGGTGTGAAAGACCCGCAGAGGGTGCGTGACCTCCTTCAGGGAACAGCCAACCTTGAGTTCTGGGAGACATATGAGAACTCCGAGGTGATAGGCTACCTCATGCAGGCAAACGAATTCCTGCGCACAATAATGCCGGCCACAGCAACTGCTTCAGTGACTGATACTGTTTCTGCAGGGGTTGTCGCTGCGGCGGCAGATACAACGGCCAGCGGCGACAGGTCTCTTCTTGATATTGTAAGCAGCGACACTGCTGTTGCCACGGAAGCTTCTACCCTTGAGGAGTTCACCCTTCAGAACCCGTTGTTCGGAGTGCTGAGGCCGAATGTAGGCCAGGACGGACAGCCTGTGCCGGGCAGCCTCGTCGGCTTCACAGCCGGGAAAGACACATCGAGGGTTAACGGTTACCTGGCTATGAATCAGGTGAAGACGCTTTTTCCCAGAGAATTGAAGTTCTACTGGAGCCAGAACCCCTACAAATATGATGAGACCGGAACATTATACGAACTTCATGCCATAAGGGTCTCAACACGAGACGGACGTCCACCCCTGTCAGGTGACGTAGTGACCTCCGCACGCCCCTCTACCGGAGTGACTGGCACAGATATCAAGGTAGATTTCTCAATGAACGCCGAAGGGGCAAAGATATGGCAGCGAATGACCCGGGACAACATCGGGCGTTGTATTGCTGTTGTGCTTGACGATTACGTAAGGTCATATCCCAGGGTCCAGAATGAGATTGCCGGCGGCAACACCGAGATTACAGGCGACTTCAGCCTGGAGGAGGCAGAAGATCTCTCAAATATTCTCAAGTCAGGAAAGATGCCGGCTCCGGCACATATCATCCAGGATACAGTTGTCGGACCATCACTGGGTAAGGCAGCAATAGACAGCGGACTGAAATCATTTATAGTGGCGTTCGTCATTGTTCTGCTCTATATGATATTCTTCTACAGCCGCTCAGCAGGATCGGTTGCAGATATGATGCTCCTGCTGAACATTTTTCTGATATTTGGGGTGCTGGCCTCACTGAACGCCGTACTCACACTGCCAGGTATCGCCGGTATAGTCCTTACTCTTGGTATGGCTGTCGACGCCAATGTCCTTATCTTTGAAAGGATCAAGGAGGAACTCCGGAGTGGTAAAGGGATTAAACAGGCAATTGCCGATGGCTACAGTAATGCATACTCTGCCATCATTGACGGTAACCTTACAACAATCATTACCGGCATAATACTCTATGTCTTCGGTACCGGCCCGATCAAAGGGTTTGCCACAACCCTGATCATTGGTATAGTTACTTCTCTCTTTACCTCGGTTCTTCTTTCGCGTTTGGTATATGACTGGCTCCTGAAGAGGAACCGTAATGTTTTGTTTACATCAAAGACCACGGCCAACTTCCTTAAGGATACCCATATCACTTTTCTAAGCTTCCGTAAGATTGGCTATGCAATCTCCATAATACTGATTATTGCCAGTATTGTTTCACTTTCAACGCGTGGCCTGAGCAGGGGTATAGACTTTGTGGGAGGACGTACATATGTCGTCAGTTTTGATCAGCCGGTATCAACGTCGGAGGTTGCCCAGCTTCTTGCCCCGGGCCTGGAATCAGCCCCGGTGGTAGTGACTTATGGTTCTGAGAGCCAGGTTAAGATAAGCACCAAGTACAAGGTGGATGACCCCGGCGCCCAGGATGAGGTCGACAATATTGTTTTTGAAAGTCTCAAGGGACTTGCAGGTAACCCGGATAAGGAGACATTCCTCGAGTATAATCTCAAGAGCTCTGAAACAGTGGGCCCCACAATTGCCCGTGACATAACGGTGAAAGCCATATGGTCAATACTATTTGCATTGGCAGGAATGTTCCTGTACATTCTGTTCCGCTTCCGGAACTGGCAGTATGGCCTTGGCGCCATCGCTGCACTGGTTCATGATGTGGTGATAGTACTCGGAGTCTTCTCATTGTTTTATGGTATTATGCCATTCTCAATGGATATTGATCAGGCATTCATTGCGGCCATACTTACAGTGGTTGGATACTCGGTTAACGATACGGTTATTATCTTCGACAGGATCAGGGAATACCTTACCATTTTCCGCAAAAGGCCGCGCAAGGAGGTTATTGACCTGGCGCTGAACAGCACCCTGGTTCGTACCATCAACACCTCAATGACTACCATCATGGTGCTGCTCTCGATCTTCATCTTCGGGGGAGAGGTGATCAGAGGCTTCGTTTTCGCACTGCTGCTGGGTATTGTCGTAGGAACATACTCATCACTGTTCGTTGCAACACCCATCTATTATGAAACAATGCGCCGTCGAAAGGGAGGGGACCAGGAGGTCCAGCCCGCTGACGGACAACAGAAAAAGATAGCCGGTTAACGGCATCTGACCTGAGGCTGCCCCGATGAGGCAGCCTCAGTCATTTATTGCCGGACCCCTCCTGTTTTTTATTATTCTTTGTTAACTTTGGCGGGCAGTTGCTAACAGGTTTATGGGAATGTTACTCTTTATAAGCGGACAGGAGATAATTATCATTGTGATAATTGTGCTGATCCTCTTTGGTGCTGACAAACTCCCGGAGATAGCCCGCACAATGGGTAAGGGCATGAGGGAGGTGAGGAAGGCCACTGATGAGATCAAGAGGGAGTTTGATGAGAGCACACAGGACATAAGGAAAGACATCAACGATGTGACGAATTCCGTCAGGAGGGATATCAATGATGTGACGGACAGCGTGACCCGGGAGGTCACCGATGTGACTGACACTGTGAACCGTGAGGTAGACGAAGTGGCTGACTCAGTTAACCGGGAGATCAACGATGTGACAGACTACGCGCAAAAGGATTTCAATGAGGCTGCATCGCCTCTCTCTGACGAGATAAATGACACTGCGAGCGATATAAACAGGGAGGTTCAATGATCAGGGCGACAGGTATTCTCAAGGCATATGGTGACCTGAAGGTACTTAAGGGCATTGATCTTGAGGTCAGGGAGAAGGAGGTTGTTGCCATTGTTGGCGCCAGCGGTGCCGGTAAAACCACATTGCTGCAGATCATCGGCACCCTCGACAAACCTGATGGCGGAACAGTTCTGTATCACGGGCAGGATGTAGGGTCACTCTCGCAGCGGGCACTTGCATCATTCAGGAACCGCAATATCGGCTTTGTATTCCAGTTTCACCAGCTTTTACCCGAGTTCACCGCACTTGAGAATGTATCCATTCCTGCACTCATAGCAGGGAAATCGCGTACCGAGGCAGGGGCGAAGGCCTCCGAACTGCTGGCTTTTCTGGGAATGAGCGACAGGCTTGACCACAAGCCTTCAGAGCTCAGCGGCGGAGAGCAGCAGCGCGTGGCGGTGGCACGGGCAATCGTCAACAGCCCCTCGCTCATCCTGGCAGACGAACCCTCGGGTAACCTTGATACAGAGAACAAGACGGAACTGCATAACCTCTTCTTCAGGCTGCGTGACACCTTCGGCCATACTTTCATCATCGTCACCCATGATCCGCAACTGGCAGCGATGTCAGACAGAACCATCAGGATAAAGGACGGACTTATCACACAATGACTTCCGGCCATCAGACTAAAGGAGGACCAGTCACACAATGATTTCCCGGAAAGGCGTCTTTAAGCTGAGGAGGAGTGAACTCAGGGAGTTCCTTGATCAGCGGGTTGACATCTATAACAATCCGTCGTTCATTGACTCCGATCCTGTCAGCATTCCACACCGGTTCACTCAAAGGGAGGATATTGAAATTTCCGGGTTCCTGGCAGCCACCATCGCCTGGGGCAACCGTGTGGCCATTCTCCGGAGCGCAGACCGCATGATGGCCTTGATGGGGAACACGCCTTATGATTTTACTATCAATCACCGTGAAAGTGACCTTAAAGGAATAGACGGCTGCATCCACCGGACCTTTAATGCCGAGGATTTCATCTACTTCATTGAAACTCTGAAATATATATACCTTAAGAAGGGCGGCATGGAGCCTGTCTTTGCACGGTACCAGACCCGCGACTCACTGCAGCCTGCCATTCATGAGTTCAGAAAAATCTTTTTTGAGCTGCCTCACAACGGCAGGACCGAGAGGCATGTTTCGGATCCGTTCAAGGGGGCGGCGGCAAAAAGGATCAACATGTTCCTGCGGTGGATGGTGAGGAGCGATGACAGGGGCGTCGATTTCGGATTATGGCGCTCCGTATCTCCGGCAGTGCTCTCCTGCCCGCTGGATGTGCATTCTGGTAATGTGGCACGCAAACTGGGTCTGCTAAAACGGAAACAGAGCGATGCGAAGGCCGTTGCCGAGCTTGATGCTGCCCTGAGGGAAATGGATCCGACCGACCCCGTTAAATATGACTTCGCTCTTTTTGGCCTTGGCGTCTTCGAAAAATACTAGTCCGGAATCAGATTACTGCCATATGAGTGGCAAAAGAATTAGCTTCATCGATAATTTTCCGGTTATGAAGGGGGTGTAAATAATATTTACCTGCCATTCCGTGATTTATTATCACCCTGATAAGTTTCACACTGTGCGTCGCAACTACATTCTTTCCCTTTTGCCTTTTCGAAGGCTTCCTTACCTTCTGATATTGAGAAGTAAATAAGACCGGCGGCACCGATGGCATCTGCATAGGCAAATCCTGTAATTTCATAAACAAGACTTGATAATAGCAGCACCACTGACATATATACGCATACTCTGGTGCAATTTGCATCGGCAATTATGGGTGCAGAGTGTAGCTTTTTACCTATACTTTTTTTTGCAGTCATAAGCCAGCTCATAACTATTATTGAAACCGATGAAATTATTATTCCCCAGAGTGTTGTCTCCGGTTTGTGATGATGGATGATGTTCAGAATAATACCTGCAAACAAACCTGCCGACAATAAATAGAATGCAGAACCGGTTATTTTTAAGGCTGTTATTTCGAACCTGCTTTTCGGGCTTTCCGGATTCTGTTTTATCCGCAATATCATAATAGCAATTCCAATGCCCGATATTACTTCGATAAAACTATCTGCCCCGAAGCCAAACAGACTCAGTGTTTCATCAACATATCCAAAAGTCATAGAAACAATTCCTTCAATAATATTGTAAAAAACAGTGAACAGACTTAACCAGAATGCCCTTTTATAAAATCTTTGCTCTTGTGCTTCCATAAGTAAAAACCCGTTAACGTTGTAGTCTCGGAAATTTCGCTGAACAACCCCATTAATCATCTACGATAGAGGCAGCATTCCGGCAGTTTACTGTAGACATCATCGGATGCCCTGTATTTATCATTATCGTGGCCGGCGTCAGCGATAGCTTTTTTAACATCGTCGATATTTGTGTGCGATTTGTCAAAGCTGAGGTGTAGCTGTTTAGTTTCCATATTCCATTCTGCTGACTCAACACCGTGAACTGATCTGGCAGTTGTTTCAATTCTCTCCTGGCACATCTCGCAAAGCCCCTCAACCCTGAATTCAGAATGACCGATAATGGCTGATGATTTGACTTCTACACCGGTCATATTGCTGTGATCCTGACCAGGAGAGGACGTGTTCTCATTATCCTGACCGGTACCGGATGTTTGTCCGGGATTCCGGCCATTGCCTTCCATACTGCCGTGATCGTGACCTGCAGAGGAGACTCCGCCGGCCGGATTCATCATACTCGGCTTGCCTGCCAGTTGTGCTGCTGCATCAACACTGAAAGTGCCATTTGTGACAATTTCCTCACCCTCTGACAGACCTGAGGCTACAACAAAGCTCTCGCCAAGCATGGGGCCCAGTTCTATTTCACGCATTCTGAACACCGGCTCATCAGCCGTGGCCTGCTTCACATAAACAATTGACCGTTTACCTGTCCATAGAACTGCAGATTTCGGAATAACAAGGTAATTGTTGAATTCGCGCAGGGTGGTTGATACAATGCCGGTTACGAACATTTCCGGCTTTAGTTTGCCTGACTTGTTTTCAGTCTCAACCCTTACTTTCGCCACTCTTGTAAGCGGGTCAATAACAGGATCAATAAAGACCATTGTCCCCGAATATTTTTCACCCGGAAAGGCTTCGAGTGTAAAAGTCAGCTTTTCACCCTTCCTTAAAAATTGCAGATCACTTTCATAAGCATCAAAGAGAACCCAGAGCCTTGAAAGGTCAGCAACTTCAAAAAGGGGTGTTCCCTGTGATATGTAAGTCCCTGTATTCACAAGTTTCGAGATTACTATACCGTTTGTATTTGAGACGACATCAACAAGAGACTGTGTTACGCCGGAATTCTCAATTGAAACAATCTGATCATCGGTAATTTTCCATTGACGCATTCTTTCTTTCGCTGCTTCGTATATTGCAGGTTGTGTGTCTTTGGTCCTGGATGCTTCAATAAGCTCCTGTTGGGCGGAAATAAGTTCAGGGGAGTAGACCTGAGCGAGAACCTGACCTCTTTTAACTGGTTCGCCGGTAAAATTCACAAATAACGCCTCTATCCTGCCCGATACATGTGATACCTGACTCTGTAGCATTCTTTCATCTGCCTGAACTTTCCCATAAAGCCGTATCTCTTTAACAGGTTTCTGTTTGGAGACAATTGATGTCATAACATTTGCCAGGGCAGCTGCCTCTTTTGTCAGATGTACTGCATCAGTGTCAACAGTCGATGTGCTACTCTGAACCAGCGGAATCAGATCCATGCCGCAGATGGGGCAGTCTCCCGGTTCTGCCATCCTGATGTGCGGGTGCATGGCGCAGGTCCAGGTTGTCTCTTGTGTAATTTCTGATGTCTGACTGGTTTCAGAATTATGCCTGTTCCCATCATGAAAAATCAGCCAGCCAATAAAGATACCTGCCAAGACTAAAAGGCCGAATCTGATATATCTGTGGGAGAGCAGTCTGAACATCTGAGATTTTCTTTGTTTTTCCATTCCCTTCAAGTTTTAATAGTTGTTTGCAGATGTCATCAGTCGTGTTATCCAGGCAGCTGCAATATTCAGATCGACATTTGATTCAACGAGCCTTAGCTCATATTCATAGATTTGCTGCCGCATTCTTAAGACATCGGTGAGTGAGGATGCTGAGATTGAGAAAGCTTTTAACAGCAGATCAAGTGATCTTGCAGCAAGAACCCGTTGATTTTCATATAGCTGTGCCCTCTGTGCAGCATCCTGATACAATTGAAAAGCGTTATAGAATTCAGTTCTGAGAGAATTTGCCGTTGCTTTGTATTTTTGTTCTGCAGCAGATCTCAGCAGATCCGCTTCAGTTTTCATGGCATTGTATTTCTTTCGGTAAATGGGAAGTGTAACTGAAACCATAGGCATAACCATATCAGCCCCGTTCATTGATGATGATGACATCGGACTTTTGTTGATTAAAGAGTAATTGATGCCAAAACCTACCATTGGAGAGCTCATTCCTGTGACCATTCTCTTCCGTGCCTCAAGAGATTGTTTTTCATAATCAATCATACCAAGCATAGGATTATTTGCAAGGATGCTGTCCTGAACCGCAGTCTCCGTAAAAATTATTGAAGGCGTATTAAGTATTGTGTCAACAAAAACAGGAGAAACAGGATTCCTGTTCAGATAGCCGTTGAATTGTGCAATTAAAGTTCTTTCCTGATTTTTAAGCAAAGAAATGTTGTTTTCAAGCCCGAGAAGCTCTATCTGGATCGTGTACAGGTCAGCGAGTCCTGACCCGCCTGAAGTCGTACCCATTGTGGATGACTGCATTGATGACGCATTGCCGGCTTGTGCTACAATCTCCCTGTTGCCGGGAATCCCTTTCATCCCCGGCATACCGGAGGAACTCCCTGTAATACTACCTTCACGGGCGGAACCTGTTTGTTGTGATACCGGACTCCCTGATGAGGGTGATTTAAATTTTGTCAGGGAAAGAGTCTCAATAGTCTTCAGTAAATCGATGTTTTTTTCAGAAATTCTTCTCTCTTCCTGAACCCTGAATAGCTCATACCATGTTCTTTGAACGTCATAATTAGTCTGTGCCCTGGTATCACGGAACAATTCAAATTTTGCTTTTGCCATCAGGTCCATTTCGTCCTTTGCATTTTTAAGAACTCCAAACCATGGAAACATTTGCATTAATTTGAATTCGGCGATCTGGCTTCCACTTAGCAGTTCCATCGGCTTAAGAAAGACGCCTGCACTCAGTTCCGGATCGGGAAGACCGCCTGCCTGAGGCACTTTCTGAAGTGCTGCCTGGTATTCCAAAAGTCGCTGTTGGACAACCGGGTTATTCTTTGCCGCAATTTCAAGATAAGAAGCCAGAGAATCGGATAGATGCTGGCCTGATAATTCTGATGAGGCAGCGCCGGTAATGATTAATATTATGAAGAATTTATATGCTGCTGTCTTCATCATCCGTTTGATTTTTAATTATTTGAACGGTTGCTTTTTGGGAGCGGGACACTTCACGTTCCCTCCAGATAGCCTGAAAAACCGGGACAACAAAAATTGTCATCACCTGTATGATCATGCCACCAAATACCGGGATAGCCATAGGTACCATAATATCAGCTCCCTTACCTGTAGAAGAAAGAACTGGCAGCAGTGCAATGACAGCAACAGCAGTTGTCATCATAGCAGGCCGGACCCGCTTCTTGCCTGCCATTACGACTGCCTCTCTGACCTCATGAACTGTTTTCGGTTTCAGTTCTTCGAAGACCTGATGAATGTATGTTCCCATAAGCACGCCATCATTGGTTGCAATCCCGAACAGGGCAATGAACCCTACCCAGACAGCTACACTTAAGTTTATTGTGTGCATCTGGAACATATCGCGGAGGTTTATATCTGCAATCTGGAAATTCATAAACCAGTCCTGTCCATAAAGCCAGAGCATAATAAAACCTCCCGCAAAAGCGACAAAGACTCCTGAAAAGTGGATGAATGAAGCTGTAATCGTCCGGAACTGGAGGTAAAGCAGCAGCAGGATCAGCAATAAGCTGACTGGTATCACCAAAGCCAATCTTTTGGTGGCCCTGAGTTGATTCTCATAGTTACCGGCAAATTTGAATGTTACGCCGGCAGGCAGTGAGATCTCACCCGAATTAATTCCGTCCATTAAAAGATCTTCGGCCTGTTCCACCACATCGACTTCAGCAGTACCCTCATTTTTATCGAAAATAACATAACCCACCAGAAATGTATTTTCACTGCGTATCATCTGGGCTCCCCTTGTATAGTCTATTTCTGCAACATTACCGAGGGGAATCTGGGCGCCATTCATAGCCGGCACAAGTATCCTTTTCAGGTCTTCGGGATTATCGCGCAGTTCACGTGCATAACGAACTCTTATCGGGAATCTTTCCCGGCCCTCAACGGATGTGGAAAGTGTCATTCCGCCTACTGCAACCTGGAGAATCTCCTGGACCTCGCTTACAGACAACCCGTACCGGGCCATTGACTCACGGTTCAGCTTTATCTCGAGGTAAGGAGCCCCGACGGCCCGGTCGTAGAAGACCGAGGGAGCTTTAATTGAAGGGACTTCCTTCAGTGCCTTTTCGAAAACCAGCCCGGCTTCTTCGATACTATTCAGATCAGGACCATAGACTTTAAGACCCATCGGAGCGCGCATGCCTGTTGAAAGCATGACAAGCCTTGTTTCAATCGGCTGCAGTTTGGGAGCAGATGTCAGCCCTGGAATATCGGTCACCTTCACAATCTCGTTCCAGATATCGTTAGGCTTCTTTATTTCAGGACGCCATTGCCTGAAGTATTCCCCTTTCCTGTCAGGAATCAGGCTGTCAGCCGGGATTATCCGGAATTTTTCGGAGCCGGGATTATAAACTTTGTTACCGGTCAGAATAAATTCTCCGCTTTTATTCATTTTAAATCGCATCCTGTGCCCATTCTCATCGAGGATGTATTCGGAACGATAATTTATTGTGTTCTCAAACATCTGAACCGGTGCCGGGTCGAGAGCCGAATTTACTCTGCCCCATTTGCCGACGGCAATCTCGACCTCAGGTATAGCGGATAACCGTTTATCGAGTGTTTTGATATATTCAAGGTTCATTGCAATTCCGGAATGCGGCATGCTGGTAGGCATCAGAAGAAATGAGCCTTCGTTAAGTGACGGCATGAACTCTTTGCCGGTTCCGGGGAAGGACTTAGCTGTTTTTTGCCAGAATGAGGTCTGACGGATGTTTTTCCACCCCAGCTTCTCAGCGCTTGAGGGAATAAATCCTAAAATTTTATCAGCACCCTGCCAGACCAGTAAACCAAAAAACAGGGTTACTGCCGGTATGATGAGGAACTTCCGCTTGTTTTCAAGAGCCCAGCCCAGTATCCTTTCATAGAAACGGACCATTGACATTAAGGCCAGGAGAATTACCGTGACAATTCCTGAGACGAAAAGGAAATTGGAAAATTCACTGTTGTGGGCCCCGAGAGGCAACCATTCTATTGACAGGTACCATGTTGCAAACAGAACTGTAATTAAAATATTAATGTAATTGGGGAATTCTTTACGTTTTTCGGACCATTTGTAATCAAGAAGGTTATTGATTCCGACAGCTACTAATGCCAGGGCCGGCCATGATTTCCAGGCTATTGCAATAACCAAACCGGCAGCAATGAGGACTGAGTTCCATATTGTTTTTATTTTCTTTTTGTCAAAAGAGATATTGAAGAAAATATGAACCAGGGTTGGCAATACTACTATTCCCAGTACAAATGCGGAAATGAGAGCAAATGTTTTGGTCCACGCGAGCGGATGGAACAGTTTCCCTTCCTGAGCCTGCATTGCAAAAACCGGCAAAAAGCTGACAATTGTGGTGGCAACAGCAGTTACTACAGCAGCCCTTACTTCAGTCGTTGCCTGATAGATGACCTGCAGGAGATTCTTCCCTTTTTTTCCCGCGTTTTCGGGCATCTCGAGGTGCCTGAGAATATTCTCCACATCAACAATGCCGATGTCTACCATAACACCAATTGCAATTGCAATGCCCGATAACGCTACAATATTTGCATCAATACCCATTAATCGCATAAGGATAAAGGTCATTAAAACTCCTATTGGCAATAAGGCTGCGACGATGAGTGATGCTCTCAGGTTCATGACCAGAATAATAATTACTATGATGCTGATCAGAATCTCATGTGAAAGCGCCGATTCTAGAGTTCCTATTGTTTCTTTAATTAATCCCGTACGGTCATAAAATGGAACGATTGTCACCTTCGAGACGGTTCCGTCCGGCAAGATTTTTTGTGGTAACCCGGATTCAATTTCTTGAATCTTTTCTTTAACGTTATTAATGACCTCCATCGGATTGGAGCCATACCTGGCCACCACAACAGCACCTACCGCTTCGGACCCGGCCTTGTCCAAACCCCCTCTTCTTGGTGCCGGGCCATAGGTAACCATGGCAACGTCCCTGATACGCACCGGAACATTGTTGCGAACCGTAACAACAGACAGCTCCAGGTCGTTCAGGCTTTTGACATAGCCAAGACCACGGATGATGTACTCCACATTATTTAATTCCATTGTTTCAGCGCCAATGTCCAGATTGCTCCTCCTTACCGCATTCATCACATCCATCACTGAGACATTGTAGGCTTTAAGAGCCTCAGGATTCAGATCAACCTGGTATTCCTTCAGAAATCCTCCGGCTGAAGCTACCTCTGAGACACCTTCTGCCGCAGAGAGGCTGTACTTCACATAGAAATCCTGAATTGTCTTAAGTTCTGAAGGATCCCATCCTCCGGCCGGTTTTCCGGTTTCCGGATCACGGCCTTCAAGAGTGTACCAGAATATTTGCCCGAGCGCAGTGGCATCGGGTCCCAGGGTTGGCTGTACTCCTTCGGGTAATGTTCCGGGAGGCAGGGAACTTAATTTTTCGAGAATCCTGGACCTGCTCCAATAGAATTCGACATTATCCTTAAAGATGATATAGATAAATGACATGCCAAACATTGAAGTACTTCTGATGGTCTGAACCCCGGGTATACCCAACAAGGCGGTTGTAAGCGGATAGGTAATCTGGTCCTGAATATCCAGTGGGGAACGACCCATCCACTCGGTTGCCACTATCTGCTGATTTTCGCCGATATCAGGAATTGCATCAACCGGAACAGGATCGCGGGGCAAGAAGCCCGATTTAAGGTTGAATGGCATCGTAACCATGCCCATTACCACAAATACAATCAGAAAAATGAAGGTAATAAGCCGGTTTTCAAGGAAATATCTTACTAACCTGTTAAACATGGTAACTTGTTATATAATACAAAAGCTCAAGATACCACCGGATATCCGGATCGTGAGATCATTAAGATATCCGGTGGCGTCATATTATCAGGACTTGGCATACCTGAGATCAATCACTTTACTTTTGTCTTTCATAATGGCAGCAACCGGGAAGGTTATTGTAAACCTCAACAGTAGCCTTGAATTTTTCCGTGTCATGCCCGGCGGCAGCCAGCTTCCTGCTTAATGCTTCCCTGCTGGTCTTTAAAGTATCATATGACACAGTAAGCATTTGAGTCTTTGAGTCCCATGATGCACTTGTAGCACCTTCGGCTGCGACAGTTTTTTCTATTCGAGCCTTGCACATGTCACATTTGCCCCAGACTTTGATTTTTTCTGTCTTTAAGGTACCCTGATCAGGGTCGGTTTTTGCATGATCATGTACCTGTGCAGAAGCACTGACCGTGAATGCTGATATAATTATCGCAGTTAAAATAAAACGTATTGTTTTCATGATGTTAAAGATTTAAGTGTTAAAAATGGTGTTGCTGGTAAATATGGAATTGACTGCTGCAAACAGGGCAGAAAACTCTTTTGCAGCATAGCACAATAAAAAAAATCATATCCGGAGGACGCGAATTTCCGCGAGATCCACGGAAGAGGTCATGAGAAGGCCCGGGGGACTGATATCTGACCAGCCCAGGGCTTTAATATCCGGGAACCGTGCAGGAGATACAAACAACAGATCCTGGACCGCGATTTCCGTAGTTGAAAATTCAGCCACTGCTTTAGCGGCCGGAGTATATTTATTGTCAATGCTGTATATCGTAAGGGCATCATCGCAGCAATGGGATTCAATCCGGTCGCCGTTATGATCATACGGGCAGTTTCGTTCTGTATCTTCCATACCACAAGTGGCCAGGGCTCCCGATAGTGAAACTTTTTTGGCAGCCAATTCTCCTCCGCAGTAATGCCTTGCAACAGAAACGTGAAGCATCCCTGTTACGACAAGGAAAATAGTCAGTATGGAAAGTGGCCTGTTCACACAATTAATAACAATACTCCGTCAAAATGGTTTTAATTCTGTCCTATATTATATTCAGTGAGAATAAGATTGGAAATCACCTTTTCCTGATATTAGTGATTCACCAGCACAGTTGAGTGCCTTTAACAAAGGATTAGCATATTTCGGATTTTGTTTTCATTCAGGTACCCGGAAGGGCAAAATGCAGTTACCTAATTTACGTCGATTTAATTTTCCGGAGAAGCCCTATCTTTGCATTCCGGGCATTCCGGGCAGTTGGGTCGCCAAAAGAAAAAAGCATAATAAGAAATGGAAATTGCAATAATTGGTATTCTAATACTTCTGAACGGTTTTTTCGCCCTGTCGGAAATAGCAATAGTATCAAGCAAGACCTCCCGCCTGGAACAATTGCGGTCAGAAGGCCGAAAGGGAGCAGTAAAAGCCCTGGAACTCAAGAAAAACCCGGAGAACTTCCTCTCCTCTGTCCAGGTCGGAATCACACTGATCGGGATTATTACGGGTGCTTATGGTGGCGTAAATCTTGCCGAAGATGTTGTGCCACTGCTTGAGCGCGCAAGCTTTCTGGTGCCCTATGCCGAAGAGCTCGCAATGGTCCTCACAGTGATAGTGATTACATATTTCTCAATAGTGGTAGGAGAACTGGTACCTAAGACCGTTGCTCTCAGCAATCCTGAAAAAATTGCTGTCAAAATTGCTCCGTTCATCTACTATTTCAGCAGGCTGTTCTACCCGTTTGTATGGCTTCTGGCAAGGTCGACCGGTGTGATAACCCGTCTGATGGGAATAAAAAAGGTAACCAGCCAGATCACCGAGATTGAATTGCGGCAGATTCTGAAAAGTGCCTCCACTGACGGGGTAATAGAAAAGGAGCAGAACCTCATTAACGAAAGACTATTTTATTTTGCTGATAAAAGAGCAAAGCATATTATGACTCCGAGGACAGATATTGAATGGATTGACTCGGACGATACCCCTGCAAATATCCGGAAGGCAGTGCTTGAGTCGAAACATAGCAAGCTGATCTGCAGTCACGGGGATCTTGACAATCTCCACGGGTTATTGTATACAAGAGATTATTTGCAGGAGCTGAGCGAGAAGGGCAATGCTGATCCGGCCACCCTGGTGGTTGAACCTATCATTGTGCCGGAAACCCTGGAGGCCGTCAAGCTCTGGCGGCTCTTTCAGCAGAAACACTTCTATACGGCTATAGTTGTTAACGAGTATGGGAGTCTTGAAGGCATAATCACCCTTCATGATATCATGGAAAATATTATAGGGGAAATGCCAGAGGAGGGAGAGGAGTCCGAACCCGATATTTTTGTAAGGGATGACAAGTCATTTCTCGTCAGCGGCGATGCCCCGGTTGAGGTTCTGGACGGCATAATAGAGGATTTTAAAATCAATTTTGAAGAGGCAGACTATTCGACTGTTGCCGGCTTTGTACTGAGCCAGATCAATAAAATTCCACAGGTTGGAGATAAATTCGAGTTTGTCGGACATTCAATCGAAATTATTGATATCGACGGGAACAGGATCGACAAGGTGTTGATTGTCAGAAAATAATTCTTGCCTGATATTATACTTTACGGAAGAAGTTATTTTTTCAAGAAAAGACGGGCAATGTTTTTTCTTATTTCATCAAGCATTTCGATGGAGTCAAGCATTGAAGGGTTGTTAAGATCAATTTCTTCCGGTTCGCCTACACCAGATTGCATTGGATAAAGCAGGATGAAGCTGTTGTTATGGAAATAGTTGTTCAGATAATGAGATATTCTCGCCATTCTGTGATGATAAGAGGGTTTGTTCTCCCTGCTGAGTATTATAATGAGGTTATCATCATCCCTTATGTCTCTTGATAAAACCAGGAAGTCATCCCAGTCGCCGAATCTCCTGAAATCTGCTTCAACAGGATGCTTGACGTTTACCTCTCTCAGTAACCGGATGGTTCGTTCCGAACCGTAAAACAGGAGCTTTATACCTGTATTTCTGGCTATATTCCACATTTTAACCACCCACAATGGGAACCCCATTTCTACCTCGGCCTTTTCAGGAATGACTACCACGTGCCTTTTAATTGTTGAAACCGGCTGTATAGGTTTATATATGAAGGTTGTAATATTACACTTTGTCAGGATGCCTTCGGTCACCTTCCCCAGGAAAGATTCGGATATCTCTTTCTTGATGTGAAGTCCCATGATGAGGTCTGTTATTGACTGCTCCTTGATAACACTGGCAATCCCGTCCACAGTTTTCAGGTCATACCTGAGTATCCTCTGCAGACGGAGATCAGCCGATGATCCGGAGTAAACAGCCTTGTCAAGGATTCGGTTTGCTGTTTGCACTGCATCCGTATCCGACCGGCTGTTCTGGATAATATTCAGCACATAGAATCCGGTGTGGTTGTTTGAAGACCTGATGATGGAACTCAGGCTGATAAGCTCGTCAATTGTATCGGGATTGTTAACCGGAATCAGGATTCTTTCACCTGTGTCTGCTTCACCCTCTTCGCCCGAATGGGACATCTGAATTGAAATATTGTTCCCGCCCTTTTGAGTAATGAAGGTGGCGATTGTACATGTCACGAGGATCATGACAATGGCACCGTTTAGGACACTTTCATCCAGAAGCCTGATTGGGGAGCCATCAGGCATTGTTCCTGTTATCACATTGTAACCAACAGTGACGGCGGCAAGGGTCGCCGCAGCCTGCGCGTTGCTGAGACCGAAAATAATCCTTCGCTCATCTACTGAAAACCGGAAAGTCTTTTGTGTCAGCCAGGCAGCAATGAATTTGGCTGTCGTAGCAACTACCGTCATTACGATGGCAACCTTAATTGTTTCAAAATCAGCAAAAAACACCCGATAATCGACTAGCATACCTACTCCGATCAGGAAGAAGGGAATGAACACTGCATTACCGACAAATTCAATCCTGTTCATCAGAGAAGAGGTGTTCGGGACAAGCCGGTTGAGAGCCAGGCCGGCAAGAAAGGCCCCGATTATGGCCTCAATACCTGACAGCTCTGCTAAATAAGCCCCGAGAAACACCATAACAAGTACAAAGATATACTGTGAAACACTGTCGCTGACGTGTTTGAAGAACCACCTGGTAATTACAGGGAAGAGGAATATGATTATTGACCCGGATGCAATGATTGACAATGAGAGTCTTGTCCAGAATTTCCCGTTCACTTCGCTGACAGTCATTCCCACAATTACCGCAAGCACCAGCAGTGCCAGCGTGTCGGTAATCATGGTTCCTCCAACTGCGATATTAACAGCCCTGGTTTTGGTTATCCCAAGCTTGCTCAGGATAGGGTACGCTATCAGTGTGTGTGAGGCGAACAGGCTGGCCAAAAGTATAGATGTGGGAATAGAAAACTTCAGAAGATAAAAACCGGCGACAAAACCCAACCCCATGGGAACGATAAAGGTATAGAGCCCGAACACGATGCTCCTGAAGCTATTCTTTCTGAACTGGACGAGGTCAATCTCCAGGCCGGCAAGGAATATAATGTATAGAAGTCCGGCCGTTCCTGAAAGAATTATGCTGCTGTCACGAAGGATGAGGTTGAAACCGTTGGGGCCGATTATAATCCCGGAAACTATCAGACCCAGAATATGAGGCATTCTTATCCGGTTGAAGATGATCGGGGCTACCAGGATTATAATCAGGATCACCAGGAACTTCAGTACCGGGTTTGTAAAAGGCAGAGTCAGCATTGATAGTGTCAGCAGCAACATCTGATATTAATTGTAACCGAAAGATATTAATTATCCGTGTAATTGAAGTGTTACTGGTTTCAGATATCAGCCCCCCGGAACTGAGTGTAAAGCAATCTCCTCGTATCAGTGATTCTGCCAAAACTTGACAGGTTGTGCCGAAGTATTAAAGAAGAAATTCCCAAGCCTGAAAGTTTGTGCCGTTAAACCAGAACTGTCACCTGTCACACGGGTCCGGAAATTCAATTATTGACCCAGTTGACTTTTAAGGCCACCTGTCAGTACCGGATCCTGACAACAAGAATGAATTTAGTATATTTGGATCGGTATATACTACACTTTTTATTTGATAAGAATTATGGAAGAGAATCTGATCAGACTCAGGAAAAGACTTGAGCAGTTTTCAAGTGCGGCAATTGCATTTTCGGGAGGGGTTGACAGTACATTGCTTGCAAGAATTGCAAAAGATGTTTACGGTGATAACCTGTTGCTTATTACTGCAACATCGAGTACATATCCGTTTTATGAACTTGAAGAAGCAAAAAGTCTTGCAGTACTGCTTGGGATCAGACATATGATAATCGTTTCAGAGGAGTTGGAAATACCGGGATATTCTGAAAACCCTCCTGACAGATGCTTTTATTGCAAGAGTGAGCTGTTTTCCAAACTCAAATTCATTGCTGACAGGGATGGCTTTGAAGTGGTCTTCGATGGAAGTAATGCAGACGATATGAATGATTTCCGGCCCGGGATGAAAGCAAAACAAAAATACGGAGTTATCTCTCCCCTCGCTGAGGCCGGAATAACTAAAAAAGATATCCGGCAGTTATCTGCAGAATACAATCTGCCCACCGCGAATAAACAGTCTTATGCATGTCTCGCTTCAAGATTCCCATACGGTGAAAAGATCACAAAGTATAAACTTGACAGAGTCGGCACCGCTGAATTCGAAATCAGAAAGCTGGCTTTCACACAATTCAGAATCAGAAGTCATGGCGATCTGGCCAGACTGGAATTCATCTCTGCAGAGATGGATAATGCCTGGCTTCACAAGGACCGTTTAACAACTATCTGCAAGAAGGCAGGGTTTAGTTACGTAACTATTGACCTCACAGGGTACCGTACCGGTTCAATGAATGAGGTATTGCCCGATGAATTGAAAAAAAGCTGGCAGGAAAAGGATTCAAGCGGTCTTTAACCAGTAATGAAAAACATTAACATAGCGGCCACAACAGCACTTCAGACAATTGAACAACTTGGCCGAGAAAAGAATAATAATGCCTGAATATTTTTTTATTATTTTTGTGCAGACAAAAAGTAACCTTTTTGGTTAAACAGGAGACAATGAATTACATTCATCTCACTCATTACAATTTCACCATGCCGCTCATGCCTATGTGCATGTGCCGGTAGTCTCCTTTCCCTGATTTAGTCGTTTTCGATCTTACCGCCACTTGACGATGGAAGGATGTATCCTGCTGCGGTGCAATTCTAATAATACATTAAACTTTTCATCATGGATTACAGCAAACTCAGATATGAGACACTGCAATTACATGCAGGTCATTCCCCGGACAATGATACTCTTTCAAGAGCTGTCCCTCTATACCAGACAACATCATATGTCTTCAGAAATGCCAAACATGCTGCTGACCTGTTTGGGCTGATCGCACCGGGCAATATCTATACCCGGATAATGAATCCCACCACAGATGTCTTTGAGAAGCGGGTAGCAGCCCTGGAAGGAGGAGCTGCTGCGCTGGCTGTTTCCTCCGGTCATGCTGCACAGTTTATTGCATTGACCACCATCCTGAAGGCCGGCGACAATTTTATCAGCTCCCCGTTTCTCTATGGCGGGACCTTTAACCAGTTCAATGTCACATTGCCTTCTTTCGGAATTAATGTGAAGTTTGCCAGGGACCTTGAAGTTTCATCTTTCGAGAAGCTGATAGATGAGCGGACCAGAGCGATCTATCTTGAGACAATTGGCAACCCCGGTTTTGACATTCCTGATTTTGAGGCCTTTGCCCCATTGGCAGAACGTCACGGAATTCCACTTGTGGTAGACAACACTTTCGGTGCATGCGGATATCTCTGTGCTCCAATTAAATTTGGAGCGAACATAGTTGTGGAATCGGCCACCAAATGGATAGGCGGACATGGCACAAGTATCGGCGGGGTCATTGTAGACGGAGCAAACTTTGAATGGCGGAACGGGAAGTTTCCAACTCTGACGGAACCCGCCAAAGGATATCGCGGTTTGGTTTACACAGAGGTTTTCTCTCCCGACACAGAGGCAGGGAATGTGGCCTTCATCGTTAAAGCGAGGGTTGAAGGACTCAGGGATATTGGTCCGGCTATCAGTCCTTTCAACTCCTTCCTGCTTCTACAGGGTCTTGAGACACTATCACTGCGGATGGAAAGGCATGTACAGAACACACTTCTGCTTGCAGGCTGGCTCAGGGAACAGAGCTTCATTGAGAAAGTGAGCTACCCTGGCTTAAAGGAAAGCCCATATTTCCCCCTGGCTCAAAAATATCTTCCGAAAGGGGCAGGCGGGGTATTGAGTTTTGTCCTTAAGGCAGACCTTGAAAAAGCAGTTAAACTTGTTGAACACCTCAGCCTGGTAAGCCACCTGGCCAATGTGGGTGATGCCAAAACACTTATCATTCAACCTTCGGCAACAACCCACTCGCAACTATCTCCTGAAGATCAGCTCGCCGCCGGTGTGGAGCCTGGTATGTTCAGGGTTTCTGTCGGATTGGAGCATATTGATGATATAATAGATGATTTCTCACAGGCATTTAAAAAGATACTATGAAAAAGTTAACAGTAGAAGAACCATTTCAAACAGAGTCCGGTGCAGTCATTCCTCACCTGGGAATAACATACCATACATATGGGACACTGAACAAGGAAGGTGATAACGTTATTTGGGTCTGTCATGCGCTTACGGCGAATTCAGACGTGGAGGCATGGTGGCCTGGAATGGTGGGTAAAGGATTGTTACTCGATACTTCGACTTACTATATCGTCTGTGCAAATATTCTGGGATCCTGTTATGGCACAACAGGTCCTGCAGACATAAACCCATTGACAGGGTCACCATGGTTGAACAGCTTCCCTGATATTACTATAAGGGATCTTGTAAATGCGCATGAGATACTCAGGTTACACCTGGGGATCAATGGCATACATACTGTCATCGGGGCATCGATAGGGGGGTTCCAGGCACTTGAATACTCGATTATGTACCCTGATCTTATCAGGCACCTTGTATTCATCGCCTCCAGTGTCAGGCAGACCCCATGGGCTATAGCATTCAATGAGTCACAGAGACTGGCCGTGGAGGCAGATGAATCTTTCATCGCAAACAACCCGGAGGGTGGCCAGAAAGGACTGAAGGCAGCCAGGGCTGTGGCTTTGCTAAGTTACAGGTCAGCCTTCGCATATAACCTGACTCAGAAAGATGACAATGATAAGACAGATTCCTTTAAAGCATCTTCTTATCAGTCTTACCAGGGTGATAAGCTGGTCAGAAGATTCAACCCCTACTCATATTACCGCCTGACAAAACTGTCAGATACGCATAATATCGGAAGGGGCAGGGGAGGTATAGGGAAAGCCCTGAGGAGAATTAAGGCTGACGTTCTGGCAATAGGGATATCATCTGATTTCCTTTTCCCGGTGGCTGAACCGAAGCTCCTCGCAGATGGTGTTGAAGGAGCATTCTATGCTGAGATAGATTCTCTGTACGGGCATGACGGGTTTCTGATAGAAACTCAAGTAATTACAGGCGTGCTAAGGGATTTCTGGAAAAACATTTCAAAAGAAAACTATGACAAAAAGAGAGCTTAGGATAGGGCTGTTGATGAAGAATGAGTCAAAAGCGCTATCCTTGTGTTATGGCAGGAAGCTATTTTAGATTCAAACAGTTCGTAATACACCAGGAACACTCATCCTTTAAGGTCACTACTGACAGCGTATTGCTGGGAGCCTGGGCCGCTGTTGAGAGGGCGGAGAATATCCTCGACATAGGCACCGGGACGGGTCTTCTGGCGCTCATGACTGCGCAGAGGTCAGATGCCCGCATTGTTGCTATTGAGCCTGACCGCAATTCATTCATGCAGGCCGGAGTCAACATTACTGCAAGCCCCTGGTATAAGAGGATCACGCTGTTAAATACCTCGGTACAGGACTACCGGCCAGCCGACAATTTACTTTTCGATGCAATCATAACCAACCCTCCATATTTCGTTGATTCTCTACTGAACCCATCTGAGAGCAAGGCGCGGGCGAGGCACACCATCAGTATGAGTCACGCTGACCTGGCCGGGGCAGCCGCCAGGTTGCTGGCACCAGCCGGGATACTGCACCTGGTACTTCCGCAGGTTGAGGCAGGAAATTTCGTAGAGCTGGCCCGGGATTATAACCTGCACTGTAAGAAGTGGATGCTGGTCAGACCATCACCAGACCTGCCACCGGCCAGGGTGCTCATGTCACTGCAGCGAGGAAACCCCCGCAGCTGTGAAGAGTCGGAGTTGGTTATAGAAAAGGGAAGAAGACACCTCTTTTCTGATGAGTATGTCTCCCTCACAAAGGATTTCTATCTTAAATTCTGAAGGCCTCGCGGAATTACGCCCGAGATCTGCCAGTGAGCTGTCCGGGTATCACTACCGCGTATGCGGCCTACTTTATCATCATATCCACAGGCAGGCCATACTCCTCTTCCATCCGGATACCGTTGGCCTCCAGTTCATCAAGGATGGGGTTGTATAATTCGGGCAGTATCGGCCGGTAGACGCCGGTCAGGCTTATCTTGCCGGTGAGGATCATTTTTACTGCCATGGCAGCGGGCAGGGCAACTGTCCGTGCAATCGAGGTGTTCGTCGCCGGGGTACCGAAGTCGAGCATCCGGGAGCTGATGACCTCGCTTTTTCCATCCTCATAGCTGGCCAGGAAGAGGTGCTGCATCACGATCATATCACGCTCATTATCCCCGAGCCACATAAGTTTGATCATAAGATCGGAGGTGATCTCATAGGGCGATGTCACCTTATATCCCATGTCAGTGTCATTGAACATTCCCAGCCACTCAAGTGCATCCAGTGCCCTGTCGGTCGGATTGAGACCCGGCTTCTCCTTCAGTTCCATCCTGAGATCCTTGCCCGGAATCCCGGCTTTTTCAGCAACGAATTGCCTGTAACTCATACCGGTATAATCCTTGTCACCGTCATCGATCAGGCCTATCGCCTTCATCAGGTCGAGAGTCTCGCACCATCCTTTGAAGCGGAAGGTGCCGCGGTACATTGTTCTTATCGCCTTGAGTCCGTATATGTCGACATAGCTTACTGAATCACGGTTCGGGTAAACTTCCAGTTCACCCACTTCCGGGAAGAAGTGCGGGAATCTCACCTTGAATAGGTTGATGGGTTCCACATTGACAATCTCTCCGTGTTTCAGGTAGGTGGCTCCGTTACGGCTTGCCAGTACAACCCCTTTCGGGCTCCATGAGAACTTGTATCCAAGCGGGTTGGTGGCAAACTCGGGTGCAGGAAGAGCTCCGCAGAGCGAATAAAACTCATCGATTTTGCCACCCCTATCCCTGACGTTATCAATGATGCGCATGGCTGACATGTGATCTATCCCCGGGTCAAGGCCTGCCTCATTGAGGAAGATTACGCCTGCTTTCACGGCATCGTCATGCAGAGCTTCCATCGCAGGTGAAACGTATGAAGTTGTCACCAGGGGCTTCCTGTGCTTAAGGCAGAGTCTGGCAACGTCAACGTGATGTTTGTAAGGCAACAGACTGACTGACAGGTCACTCTCCTTAACCATCGCAGAGAGGGTGTCCATGTCCTCAGTCATCCATGCAACTGATCTCCCGTTCTTATGTCCGCCGAGAAGCTTGTCAGCCTTCTCCTTTGTCCTGGTTGCAATTATCACTTCAAAACCTTCTTCAAGCAGGTACTCGACCATTGGCTTTGACACCAGGCCGGCACCGAGAATGAGTACTTTTTTCATGCTATTTATGTTTACAGGGTTTTATTTCCGGATTCCCGAAGGCACAATCTTACTTTAAGCCTTAATACAAAAGTATATAATCTCGTCCGGACTATTTATGATAAAAGTTATACTTAAGTTGAAGGAGATTTTTAATTTTGTTTCCTCGGAGAGGTTAAGTCTCCGTTCCCGGATGTCTCAAATGCATAAATATGTCGAAACACCGCTGATGAAGCAGTATTACGCCGTCAAGGCCAAGCACCCTGACGCGATACTGCTCTTCAGGGTAGGCGATTTTTACGAGACTTTTGGCGAAGATGCCATCCGTGCCTCAGAAATACTGGGCATCACACTTACCCGTCGGGCGAACGGGTCGGCCAGCTCCGTTGAGCTTGCCGGTTTCCCTTATCATGCCCTTGACACCTACCTCCCGAAGCTTGTCAGAGCCGGTCAGCGGGTGGCTATCTGCGAGCAGCTTGAAGACCCGAAGCTGACGAAGAAGATCGTTAAGAGAGGCATTACCGAGCTCATTACCCCGGGAGTCTCGTTTAGTGACAACGTGCTCAACCACAAGGAGAACAATTTTCTTGCGGCAATACACATTGACAAACAGGCAGTGGGAGTTGCACTGCTCGATGTCTCCACCGGTGAATTTTTTGTTACTGAGGGTGATACTCCCCATATTGAGCAGGTACTGAATAACTTCCAGCCGCGCGAGGTGCTTTTTGAAAAAAGAAAATCAGAACTGTTCCGTGAGAGGTTCGGGAGCAGGTTTTACACTTACAAGCTTGACGACTGGATCTTCACCACGGAGACTGCCACTGACAGGCTGCTGAAGCAGTTCGGCACAACCTCCCTGAAGGGATTCGGGGTACATGGTCTTCCACAGGGCATCATTGCTGCCGGGGCCATCCTGTACTACCTTGACATGACCAGGCATGAGAACCTTGGGCACATTAACCGGATATCACGCATTGAGGAGGAGAAGTATGTATGGCTCGACCGGTTCACCGTGCGCAACCTCGAGCTCTTCCATTCGCCTTACGAGGGAGCGAAGACGCTTATCGACATCGTTGACCGGACCCTCTCGCCCATGGGCGGACGCATGATGAAGAGGTGGATCTCACTTCCCCTGAAGGATACAGCCGTACTTAACACCAGGCTTGATATCGTGGAGTTCCTGATAAGAGACAAAGGTATCAGTGAGGCTATGGAAGGACTCATCAGGGAGGTGGGCGACCTCGAGCGTCTGCTGAGCAAGGCTGCCGTGGGTCGCGTAACCCCGCGAGAGGTGGTCCAGGTACGCAGGGCACTGACAGCCATAGGAGATCTGAAGAGACTGTGTGTCGACAGCGGCTGTCAGCCGCTGGTCTCGCTGGCATCAGGATTTGATCCGTGTCCCGAGCTGTCAGAGATCATTGGCCGGACGCTGATGCCTGACCCGCCTGCATCCATAAATAAGGGCCAGGTGATCGCTGAAAGCATCTCGCAGGAACTTGATGAGCTGAGGATCATCTACTACGGAGGCAAGGATTACCTTAATGACCTGCAACAGCGGGAGAGCATCAGGACGGGCATCAGCTCGCTGAAGATAAGCTATAACAATGTCTTCGGGTATTACATTGAGGTGCGCAATACGCATAAGGACAAGGTTCCTGCCGACTGGATACGCAAGCAAACCCTTGTGAGTGCGGAAAGATATATCACTGAAGAGTTGAAGGATTATGAGAGCAAGATCCTCGGGGCAGGAGAAAAGATCCTTGCTCTTGAGACATCGCTCTTCAATGACCTGGTGCTGTCGCTCACGCCCTACATTGCCCTCATGCAGGCTGACGCCGCAGCAGTGGGACGGCTCGACTGCCTCCGTTCGTTTGCCGTTATCTCGGATGAGTATGGTTATTCAAGGCCGATTCTTGACGACAGTAACACGCTGGACATCAGGGATGGACGTCACCCGGTTATAGAGAGGCAGCTTCCTCCTGATGATCCGTATGTGCCCAATGATGTATGGCTTGACAATGATAAGCAGCAGGTGATAATATTAACCGGGCCCAACATGTCAGGTAAGTCGGCAGTGCTGAGACAGACCGCGTTGATTGTCATCATGGCACAGGCAGGCTGCTTTGTTCCGGCCCGGGGAGCGCGCATAGGCATCATAGACAAGATCTTCACCAGGGTGGGAGCCTCTGACAACCTGTCGCTTGGTGAGTCTACCTTCATGGTGGAGATGAACGAGGCGGCAAGCATACTTAACAACCTCTCCGACCGCAGCCTGATATTGCTTGATGAGATAGGACGAGGGACAAGCACCTATGACGGCATATCCATTGCATGGGCCATGGTTGAATATATTCATGAGTACAGGCATAAGGCCAAGACTCTCTTCGCCACTCACTATCATGAGCTCAATGAGATGGAGAACACTTTTGCGAGGGTTAAGAACTACAATGTATCCATCAGGGAGCTTGACAACAGGGTGATCTTCCTCCGCAAGCTGAAGAGGGGTGGCAGTGAGCACAGCTTCGGTATCCATGTTGCGCGGATGGCGGGCATGCCGAAGAGTGTGGTGGGGCGTGCAGATGAGATATTAAAGCTGCTGGAGGAGGGGCGTGGCGGTAAAAACCTGGGTAAGCCTGTGGATGAGATTGCCGTTAATCGTGAGGGATACCAGCTGAGCATCTACCAGCTTGATGACCCGGTGCTGAAACAGATACGTGACGAACTGCTGGGTCTTGATCTTGACAACCTGACACCCATGGAGGCCCTGAATAAACTGTATAATATCCGCAAATTATTGAAATAATATACAAATCTGTATACGGTAACGACAGGATAAATTCATGCCTTAAAAATCATTTGTTTTTATGATGGAAAAAATATTAAATTTGCAGTCACAATTGCGGGAATAGCTCAGTTGGTAGAGCACGACCTTGCCAAGGTCGGGGTCGCGAGTTCGAGTCTCGTTTCCCGCTCCA
>CAYVYM010000015.1:0-57143 GCA_964455705.1 uncultured Rikenella sp. | reverse complement strand
ACACATTTTGAGGCGTATTTGAACCAGATTTGGTCACCGGCCCGCTGTACTATCTTACCGGTAGCCTGATAATCAGGCAGGCCCCTGTTTAATTCAGCCAGCAGTGCTTCAGTTTCGCTGTGTCTCTGATCAGCGAAGAGGAGATGCTCAGGGTCACTCACCCCGGCAGCAAACAATAACTGCTTAACAAGCTCCTCCCCCTTGTCTGAAATGACCCTCAGGAAGATATCTTCACCTTCTGACAGCAGGACCATATCCGCACCTTCAAGGGTATAGGGCTTAACGCCATACGAGGTGCAGTGACAGTGATCATTTACCGAGAAGCAATCAGAGGATACCACGATTGTGCTCTTCCGTCGGTTCCTGTAGAAAGGATCGGTGAAAGCCTCATCAAGATATATCTCGTCCAACAACCCGAGGGCTTCAACATCACAGTTGGGCGCCCCGATAATGATCCTTGGCCTGCCGTGATTCCTGACCGTAGTCACATTCTCCCTGACAGGGAGAAAGAAATTCTTGAGAGGAGTGGCGGGCTTGGGAGTGTTGTAAGCAATATTCTCAGCCTGACTCAGCCTGAACGGCTCGTAATCAAGGCTAAATTCATCTTTCACCGGAACAAAAATGTCATGTGAAGTGAGCAGATTTTCCAGTGAACGATGCCAATCTTCTTTCTTAATACTTATGTAGTACATTTTATGTGAGAAGATTCACATAATAAATTTAAGTGTGCAATTAACGCAAGTCAAGTTTTTTTTCCCCCTTACAGGATGAAGGATTCCGGTATTTTTAATAACATGCTCATAATCAATATTATATTTTTTATATACGCTGTTTGAAAAAGTTAGTTTAACTTGCATTTGGGTTTTGTGAAAGGGTGTATTAATGTGAAACAAATCACAAAACATAATATACGGAACAGCCTGAGGAGGGTTTTTCTTTATCACGGGCTGCTGGTGAGGCTGAACACGATGGGAGTCACCAGGGTATTTTCCTACACCCTGGCCGAGGGTGCCGGGGTCACTCCCGAACAGGTGAGAAAGGATTTTTCCGAGTATGGAATAAGGGGGAACAGACGGGGAGGCTATATAACCGGATCACTGCTGCGTGAAATGGAGGCTCTCTTCAACCGCGACAGGATAAGTAACGTGATCCTCGTGGGTATGGGCAATCTGGGACAGGCTCTCTCGAAATACGGGCAGTTTATTCAGCGGGGTATCAACATTGTTGCCACATTCGATATAGATCCATACAAGCAGAAGTCAAGGGTTGACAGCAATGTCTACCCGCCCGGGCGCCTCCAGGAGATCATAGACAGGTTCAGGGTCAGGATTGCTATCATAGCCGTTCCCGACATCTCGGCCCAGGAGGTGTGTAATGACCTTGTGACCATGGGTATCCGGGGCATAGTAAACTTCTCGCCCGTGTTGCTTAAAGTTCCCGTATATGTGGTTGTGAACAACGTGAACCTGAGTGATGAGATAGAAAGTGTAATCCTGTCTGTTTACCGCATGAAGGAAGAACAGTCACTATTCCTGTAGCCTTAATGGAAACCGGGTATGAGATACTTATAAGCGGACTTGTGCAGGGCGTCGGATTCCGCCCATTCATCTACAGGCTTGCCTCCGGATACTCTCTGAAGGGAGAGGTGGTAAACAGGACCGGCGGTGTAACTGTGACCGTGCAGTGTGACCGGGAGACGACGGATCGATTCATTGATGATATACGGGCCCTTGCCCCTCCGGCAGCAAATATCAAGTCTGTGGAGGTTAGAAAAAAAGAGACAGGGAGTTACAGCGACTTTACCATCACTCCTAGCACGGATAATGAAGAGAGCATCACCGAGGTCAGCCCTGATATAGCCGTATGTGATGACTGTCTTGCTGATCTTCACTACGATCCGGGGCGAATTGATTATCCTTTTATAAACTGCACAAACTGCGGTCCCCGTTTCACCATCATAAAAGCACTTCCATATGACAGGGCCGCCACAACCATGGCTCCCTTCGCCATGTGTCGCGGGTGTGCGGCGGAGTACCATGACATGTCTGACCGGCGGTTTCATGCCCAGCCTATAGCGTGCAACAGTTGCGGGCCGTCATATACACTCAGGGCTGGTGGTCTTGTTATCACCGGCATGACTGACATTTTACGTTTCATCTCTGATCGTCTTGAAGCAGGTGGCAGTGTCGCCATTAAATCGACAGGCGGGTATAACCTCATGTGCGATGCACTGAATGAAGAGGCAGTCTCGGCTCTCAGGCAGAGAAAGCAGAGAGATACCAAACCCTTTGCTGTTATGTTCAGGGATATGGACGCCCTGAACGACTTCTGCTTCACCGGGAAGGAGGAGGAGAGGGCGCTTTTCTCATGGCGCAGACCAATACTCATACTGAATCAGAAAAGGCCACTGTCACCCCCGGTGAGCAGCGGCCTGAATACAATCGGTGCGATGCTGCCCCATATGCCCCTGCACCACCTGCTTTTCACAGCCATAAGCACGCCTGCTGTAATACTTACAAGCGGTAACCTGAGTGATGAACCTATAATAACCGATGACCTGAAGGCCGAAAGGGAACTCATGCCTGTCACGGGGTGCGTTGTAAGTTACAACAGGGAGATAAACAACCGGGCTGATGACTCTGTTGTCAGGGTGATCGGCGGCAATGTGAGCCTGATCCGAAGGGCAAGGGGTTTTGTCCCGCAACCCGTTGAACTGAACAAAATTGTTGAAGGGATTTTTGCTGCCGGGGCGGAACAGAAAAACAGCCTCTGCATCGGCAAAGGATCCCAGTCTTTCATGAGCCAATATATCGGCGACATAAAGAATGTGGCCACATTTGATTTTTATCGGGAGACATACAGGCTCTTCTCCTCACTCTTCAGATTTACTCCTTCATCAGTCGTCTGTGATATGCATCCCGATTACCTGTCGGGCAAATTTGCGGAGGAGCTGGCAGAGGCAGGAGGGTTGCCGCTGATGAAGGTACAGCATCACCATGCCCACGCGGTATCGGTGATGGCTGAGCATTGCCTGGCCGGAAAAGTCATCGCGGTGATAATGGACGGGACGGGCTACGGTACTGACGGAAATATATGGGGCAGTGAGTTCATGACAGCCACTGCCAGGGATTTTGAGAGATACACTCACTTCGACTATTTCATGATGCCGGGAGGTGATGCTGCCATTGATGAGCCCTGGAGGATGGCCCTCTCCTGTCTCTACAGTTATTTTGGCAGCGGCTTTGACTTTAGTTCGGTTAAGCTTTTCCGGACAATCGATGAGAAAAAACTGGCTGTTGTCAGGGAGATGCTCGTTCACGGCATTAATTCGCCACTGACATGCGGTGCCGGACGTATTTTTGATGCCGTGTCGGCATTGCTCACGCTCTGTACCAGGGCCTCCTTTGATTCCGAAGCACCCATGAGACTCGAATCAGCTGTAAGCGTCATCACCGATGATTTTTACCCGTTCACCATCGGCGACACGGTCTGCCTGAGCGATACATTTCAGGAGATAATCAGGGATTCTGACAGATCAGATATTTCGCAGATTGCTGCAAGGTTTCACAATACAATTGCACAGATAATAGCTACCATATGCATTAAGATAAGGAAGGAGACAGGATTGAACGATGTTGTAATGTCAGGCGGGGTTTTCCAGAACAGATATCTTCTTGAGAAATCTTTGTATCTTTTATCCATGAACAAATTCAAGGTTTACACCAATCACCTGGTACCGGCAAACGACGGTGGCATTTCTCTCGGGCAGCTGCTGACGGCGGCGGAAAGGGGAGGTGTATGTGCCTGAGTCTTCCTGCCAGAGTAATTGCCATTGAGGGTGAGATGGCGGAGGTCTCCGTGGGAGGAGCCGTCTTCAGGGCAGGGCTGCAGATGGTTGATGGAGTCACGGTGGGCGATTATGTCTTGCTTCATGCCGGCTTCGCCATCGAGAAGCTGAAGGAGGAGGATGCGCTTGAGACACTCCGGCTGCTGAAGGAGATGGATGATTCGATGAGCGAATGACCCGGAAATGAAATACGTCGACGAATTCAGGAGCAGAAGGCATATTGCCAGGCTGGCAGAGCTGATAGCGAAGGAGGCTACACGTGATTACACCTTCATGGAGGTCTGCGGGGGTCATACTGCCGCCATACACCGGTTTGGCATACCCTCACTGCTGCCCCCGGAGGTAAGGCTCATTTCCGGACCGGGCTGTCCTGTCTGCGTCACATCGGCCCTGTATATTGACACCCTGACAGCCCTCGCCTCAGATGAGGGTTTGACCATCGCCCTCTTCGGCGACCTGATGAGGGTGCCGGGCAGTGACCTTACTCCGGGAGAAGCAAGGGCGGCAGGAGCGGATGTCAGGGTGGTACTGTCGGCACATGAGGCGCTGGACCTGGCCCGTTCAAACCCGGGAAGAAAGGTGGTTTTTTCAGCAATCGGGTTTGAGACCACCGCTCCCGGAACGGCTGTGACCGTGATGCAGGCACAGAGGGAGGATATCGACAATTTTTTTGTACTGAACGCTCACAAGGTCATGCCTCCGGCAATGGAGGTTATATTAATGGAGGGCACGAAGATCGACGGCTTTATCTGTCCGGGTCATGTGGCTGTCATTACCGGCTCATCAGCATTTGAATTCATCGCGCGAAAATACGGGCTGGCATGCGTTGTCACAGGGTTTGAGCCGACGGACATACTGTCAGCCGTGCTGATGCTCATCAGGCAGGTGAATAGCGGCAGGCCCTCTGTGGAGATCCAGTACAGGAGGGCAGTTTCAGTTCCCGGCAACGTAAAAGCGCAGGGTTTTATGAATGAAGTATTTGAGCCTGCAGATGTTGAGTGGCGGGGTCTGGGCGTCATACCATTGAGCGGGCTGAGGCTGCGTGACACCTACCGGCGTTTTGACGCCGTGGCTTTTCCGGTTGAGCTTCCTGAGTCGACACGTGCAAACGGATGCATCTGCGGAGATATTCTAAGAGGCGTCAGCAGGCCGCCTGACTGTGCGCTCTTTGCAGTGCTTTGCACTCCTGACAATCCGGAAGGGGCCTGCATGGTATCCGAAGAGGGATCATGTAATTCATGGTACAAATACAATAGTCATGAGTGAAAAGATCACACTGAGCCACGGCAGCGGCGGCAGGCAGGCACAGGCACTCATACGTGACCACTTTGCAGCACGGTTTGGTATGACAGGACCCATGACCGACTCAGCCCTGCTCACTGTTCCGTCAGCCCTGATAGCCTTTACTACCGATTCATACGTCATTGATCCGCTCTTTTTCCCGGGTGGCAACATTGGGAAGCTGGCAGTATGCGGCACGGTGAATGACCTTGCAGTGTCAGGGGCCGTACCAAAGTATCTGTCAGCCGCATTCATCATAGAGGAGGGATTTGATATTGATCAGCTTGCCCTGATAGTATCCTCGATGGCTGATGAGGCAGAGGCCGCAGGCGTCACGATTGTCACCGGCGATACCAAGGTTGTGGAGAAGGGCAAGTGCGACAGGATTTTCATAAACACGGCGGGCGTGGGAGTACTCAGCGAAGAACTGATGCATATCAGCAGCGGGTCCTCTGTCAGGGAGGGAGACAGGCTTATAATAAACGGTCCGCCCGGTGATCACGCCGTGACAATACTTGCTTCACGCAGGAATCTCTCTTTTGACACACCTATGGCATCTGACTGCGCCTCGCTGAACCATCTGATAAGAAGGGTGGTTGATCGGCCCGCTGCAGTACATTTCATGAGAGACCTGACCAGGGGAGGCCTTGCAGCCGTTCTGAACGAGCTGGCCGGCATGACCCGTTTCGGCATCACCGTTGACGAATCGTCTGTGCCCGTGGAGGAAGCCGTCAGGGGCTTGTGTGAGATACTCGGGTTTGATCCGCTCACTCTTGCCAGTGAAGGAAGAGTGCTGATAGTCGCTGCCGCTGATGAGGCGGAAGCGATTGTTGACACGATGCTTACAGATCCACAGGGCCGGGGTGCTGCTATCATTGGCGCGATCACTGCCGGAAGAGAAGGCCGGGTCATCCTGAAGAGTACAACAGGCGGCAGCAGGTTTCTGGAAATGCCTTCAGGACAGCTGCTGCCCAGGATTTGCTAAGGAGATTATCATGCACGAGCTGAGAATAGCAGAAGACCTGGCCGTAATGGTTGCAGGATATGCCGCGGAAGCAGGACTGACAAAAGTTGACAGGATTAACGTCAGCTTCGGGCAGTTTATTCAGATCGTTCCAGATCTGTTTGTAGCTGCCTTCGGTGAGGCAGCAAGGGATACGGTGGCATCAGGTGCTGATCTCGATATAGAGATCATTCCGGCAGAATTGCGGTGCCTTGGCTGCGGATCGGAATACAAGCCTGCCGGCGATCTTTGTGCCTGCAGCATATGCGGCTCAGAAGAGATTGCCCTGCAACATGGGAAGGAGTTGTTCGTTAAAAGTATAGAAGGAGCATAATCATGGAAATAAGAATTATGAAAAACATTCTGGACAGGAACCAGAACAAAGCTGAGGAGGTTCGCAGCCTGTTAAAGGCCAGGAAGGTAATGATGATCAATATTATCAGTTCACCGGGTGCAGGAAAAACCACATTGCTTGAACGAACCTGCGAAGCGATGGCAGGGGAGGTGAGCATCGGCGTGATTGAGGGGGATGTCACTACCGACCGTGATGCGCAGCGGCTGAAGAAGTACAATATCCCGATTGTTGCAATCAATACAGAAGGGGGATGTCACCTTGATTCGCACAGTATCTCCAAAGCCATTGAACACTTTGATCTTGATGCCCTTGACCTGCTTTTTGTGGAGAATGTGGGCAACCTCATATGTCCGTCGCAGTTTGACCTGGGTGAGGCTTTCAAACTGGCGGTGGTCAGCACCACGGAAGGTGATGACAAGCCCGCCAAATATCCCATGCTCTTCAGTGAGGCAAAGGCTGTCATCCTGAATAAAACTGACCTTATCCCGTATACGAACTTCAGCATGGATTCATTCACTGCCGACATTGCAGCAATCAATCCCCGCATCACCATCATCAAAACCTCTGCAACAAGGGGAGAGGGTCTGGAGCAGTGGTTCGGATGGCTCCGGATGCAGCTTGAGGTAGGCTCTGCCGGTTGATTCTGATTATCTGTCAACGTTACCGATTACTTCCATTCAGGCCTAAATATTCATAAACATGATTAAAGTAAGGTTTTTGAATGAGTATTGTTATTAATTTCACAGCCGAAAAATCAAGCAGAATTTTAATTGTAAACAACTAATTACTTAAAAACCAATAAAAATGTATCACACTGGTAACATGGTGAAGGAGCTGGCGGAGAAACACGGCCGCATGAGAGAGAGCCTGATGCCCATCCTTCAGGAAATTGTTAAGAAGCACAACTACCTTACTGATGATGCGATGGTGGCAGTTGCCACTGAGCTCGATATCTCTGCAGCAGAGGTTTACGGGACAGCATCATTTTATACCTTCCTTGACACACAGGAGCGGGGTAAGAATGTAATCAGGGTCTGCAAGACCATTACCTGTTCAATGAAGGGGAAGAATGACATTATAGGCACACTTGAAGATATCCTGAAGATTAAGGTTGGCGAGACCACTCCCGACAAGATGTTCACACTGCTTGAGACCAACTGCATAGGATGGTGTCACAAGGCTCCTGCAATACTGATCAATGACATGCCGTACACTGATCTGACTCCGGAGACAGTTATAGATGTGGTTAAAGGTTACATGCGCTAAAAAGAGGGAGACACTGAAATGAAAAACAAAGGACTGACAAAGGTTGACCTTATATTTGAAAGTATAGATGTCAGGAAGGTTATGAAGAAAGCCTTCGAGATGACCAGTGACGAGATAATTGAACAGATACTCGATTCGGGCCTGAAAGGACGTGGAGGGGCAGGTTTTCCGACCGGCCTGAAGTGGAAGTACACTGCCGCTGAGAAGAGCCCTGAGAAATATATTGTATGTAATGCAGATGAGGGAGAACCCGGTACTTTCAAAGACAGGGAGATACTTGACAAGGTAGCCTCCAAGGTTTATGCAGGAATGGCAGTAGCAGGGAAGGCCATGGGCGCCACGAAAGGGTTTATCTACCTCCGTGGTGAGTACAGGTTCCTCCTGCCACAGCTTTATGTAGAGCTTCATAAATTCCACAAGCTTATCAATGAGATAGGCTACGATTTCAGTATTGAATACCGTATGGGCAGTGGTGCCTACATCTGCGGTGAAGAGAGTGCCCTGTTCGAGTCGATAGAGGGCTTCCGCGGTGAGCCCCGCAACAAGCCGCCCTATCCGACCGTAAGCGGGCTGTTTTCGAAGCCGACATCCATCAATAATGTTGAGACTCTTGTCACTGCAGTGATGATTGTAGAGAAGGGTGCCAGAGAGTATGTCAAGCTTGGGACGAAGGACTCACGAGGGTCAAAGGTGTTCTCGATATCGGGTGACACACCCATTCCGGGTATTTTTGAGCTTGAGCTGGGGATGACCGTTCAGGAGTTTGTGAATGAATTCGGAGACGGCGACACCAAGGCTGTTCAGGTTGGAGGGGCATCGGGCTTCTGCGTCCCGCGCAAGAAATTCGGTGAGACCATAATCGGGTTTGAGGGTGTGCCTACAGGCGGTTCAATGAAGCTGTTCAACAGCTCGCGCTCGATGTACAACGTGCTGCATAACTACCTTGAGTTCTTTACCGAAGAGTCATGCGGACAGTGCACCCCGTGCCGTGTGGGATGCCAGCAGCTTTTCAAGGGCATTGAGATGGTCAAGAAGGGAGATTCAAAATCAACCTATCTAAATGAGCTTGTCAAGCTCGCCGACACAATGAAGGTGGCATCAAAATGCGGCCTCGGACAGTCGGTGGGGAATGCCTTCAAATCAATAGTGGAGAATTTCAGGGAAGAGATTATTTATTAACATTAGCATAGAAAAACATGGTTACTCTTAAGATAAATGAACATGAGATAAAAGTAGCGGAAGGAACCACCATTCTCGATGCTGCCAAGAAGCTGAGCATAAACATACCCACGCTCTGCAATCACCAGGACCTGTGCGTGGCGGGCAACTGCCGCGTATGTGTCGTTGAACAGAAGGGTGCGCGCACGCTCGTAGCTGCGTGTGCCATGCCGGTATCAGAGGGGATGGAGATTCATACCAACTCCCTGAGGGTGAGAAATGCCCGCAAGCATATCGTTGAGCTGCTGCTTTCGGAACACAGGGCTGACTGCACCAAGTGCTACAAGAACCAGAAGTGTGAGCTGCAGACACTGGCAAACGAGTATTCGTTTGGTGAACATATCTTCCTTGACCTTGCTGAGGGCCATTCATACATTATTGACAGGTCATCACCTGCTTTCCTCAAGGACGACAGCAAATGCATCAGGTGCCAGCGCTGCGTACGCACATGTGCCCAGCTTCAGCATGTCTCTGCCATCGCAGTGGCAAACAAGGGCTCGCACATGAAAATATCTTCATTCCATGACAGGCCAATGAGCCACGTCGTCTGTACCAACTGCGGCCAGTGCGTCAACCGCTGCCCGACGGGTGCGCTGACAGAAAAGACATACATTGACCAGGTATGGGATGCCATCTATGACACAGACAAGCATGTGGTTGTTCAGACTGCCCCGGCAGTAAGAGTGGCACTGGGTGAAGACCTGGGATTTGACCCGGGTGAAAGAGTGACTGGTAAAATGGTTACTGCCCTTCGTCAGCTTGGCTTTGACTCGGTGCTTGACACGGACTTCACTGCCGACCTTACGATTATTGAGGAGGGTACGGAACTGCTCACGAGGCTGAAGAAGGTCCTGGTAGATGGCGACAAGACCATGGCACTGCCTATGTTCACCTCATGCTCACCGGGATGGATAAAATTCATTGAGCACAAATTCCCGCACATGCTTCCCAATCTCTCAACCTGCAAATCACCGCAGCAGATGTTCGGAGCTTTGGCCAAGACATTTTATGCCGAGAAACGTAAGATTGACCCTTCAAAGATTGTCTCTGTCTCAATTATGCCGTGTACGGCGAAGAAGTATGAAGCTGACAGGCCTGAGATGAGATCAAGTGGTTACAAGGACATTGACTTCGTTCTTACCACACGCGAGCTTGCGGTGATGATCAAGCAGGCGGGTATCGATTTTCGTTCTCTTGAGGAGGATCATTATGACTCTCTGATGGGAACTTCGACAGGTGCCGCGGTGATCTTTGGTGCCACCGGCGGTGTCATGGAGGCAGCCCTTCGTACTGCCTACGAAATTGTGACCGGCAGGCCGGTGCCGTTCAAGAACCTTAATATCATGCCCGTACGTGGTATGGAGGGGGTAAAGGAAGCCACCATAAAGATTGAAGACACTACTGAGGAGTGGAAATTCCTTGAAGGAGCAGAACTTAAGGTGGCCATTGCCCATGGCCTGGTCAATGCAAATAAAATTGCAAAGGCTGTCAGCACAGGCAAGGCATCATATCACTTCATCGAGATCATGGCCTGTCCGGGCGGATGCCTCGGAGGCGGAGGTCAGCCTATTCCTACCAGCCCCGCGATAAGGCAGAAGCGTATGGAAGCCATCTACTCGGAAGATATGCATATGGACCTGAGGAAGTCACACGATAACCCCGAAATAAAAGCCATTTACGAGGAGTTTCTTGGGACACCCAACAGCCATAAGTCGCACGAACTCCTGCATACACATTACACGGAACGCGAATCATACTAACATAATAGTGATTGCTACAGGGGGAGGCAGGTCTGAGACCTGCCTTTACCTTTTTATACATGGTATGGTGCCTTGGGGATGAGCCTGGTCTGCACAAAATATCTGCATTTCCTGTTTTTTGACAGCAATGCATTGCTGCTTTTAAGTTTTTTACCACCTTTAACCTCTTGAAAATATTTAAAGGCAATTTTTTTATAAGATGAGCGGATTTGATTTTAACAACAGGGGTTCGTTTGGCTCCAGGCTGGGGGTTATAATGGCAGCTGCAGGTTCGGCCGTGGGGCTTGGCAACATCTGGAGGTTTCCTTATATACTGGGAGAGAACGGTGGCGGGGCCTTTCTGATAATTTACCTTGTGATTATCTTTTCTATCGGCATACCGGTCATGATGTCGGAGCTGGTCATCGGACGGAGGTCGCAGCGAAACCCAGTAGGGGCATTCAGGGTACTCGCTCCGCGCAAGCCGTGGTTTCTTGTGGGGATGATGGGAATAGTGGCTGCCTTCATGATACTGGCCTTCTATACGGCTGTTGCCGGCTGGACACTGGAGTATATTTATCAGACGCTCAAGGGAGGCTTTGTGGGGAAGAGCTCGGCAGAGCTCTCCGGGATGTTCGAGTCATTCAGGAGTGAATCACTCAGGCCTGCCCTCTGGTTTTCGATTTTCATGATTGCCACGGCTGGCATAGTGTTGGGAGGTGTACGCAAAGGCATTGAAATGTCGACGAAAATACTCATGCCGCTTCTGTTTATACTGCTGTTGTTCATGTGCATCAAATCGCTCACCCTTCCCGGTGCGGGCAAAGGAGTGGAGTTCCTTTTCCGTCCTGACTTTTCCAAGATAACCGGAACCACTGTGCTGATGGCCCTGGGCCAGGCATTCTTCTCGCTCAGTATTGGAATGGGCACGCTGATAACCTATGGTTCTTATATACCGAAGGATAATAAGCTGGGAAGTACTGCAGTACAGGTCTCAATGGTTGACCTGCTTATTGCCGTTCTGGCTGGTATTGCCATATTCCCGGCAGTCTTTGCATTCGGCATTTCTCCATCTTCAGGTGAATCCCTTACGTTTATAGTTTTGCCCAGCATCTTTCAGCAGATGACAGGCGGCATGATATTCGCGTTTACATTCTTCTTTTTGCTGGCAATTGCGGCGCTCACTTCAACAATCTCCGTGCTGGAAGTGATAGTGGCCTATTTCTCCGAACAGCTGAACGTGAGCAGGCGTACTGCAATCCTGATAGCCACAGCATCGATGTTCATTCTTGGAATCTCAGCATCCCTGTCATGGGGGGTGATGGGCAATGTAAAGATCTTCGACCTTAATATTTTTGATCTGTTCAATTTTACAACTGCGAACATTCTCTTACCCCTCGGCGGACTGCTTATCGTCGCCTTTCTCGGGTGGTTCTATCCGGGGCGTTCCACAAAGGACGAACTGTCAAACGGTGGTACTCTTCGCCTGAGGTATTACAGTCTCTACAGGTTCGCCATCAGGTTTCTGGCGCCTATTGCCATAGCCATGGTATTTCTTAATGGCCTGGGATTGCTTAAATTTTAACCACAAAGTTCATCGGTATGCAGGGTATAAATAATTTTCTTGTAAATCTTGACGGGTATCTCGGAGGTCATCCCTGGTTTATGGTATTGCTTATCGGAACGGGAGTGTTTTTCACTATCTATCTCGGCTTTCCCCAGATCAGGTATTTCCGGCATGCCATCAGGATCACTACCGGCAAGTATGATCACTCGCATGATGTAGGTGACACCTCTCACTTTCAGTCGCTTGCCACGGCCCTCTCGGGCACTGTAGGTACCGGTAACATTGCGGGTGTGGCCCTGGCGATACACCTGGGCGGCCCTGCGGCACTTTTCTGGATGTTGGTCACTGCAGCCATAGGAATGTGCACCAAGATGGTTGAGGTATCTATCTCGCACAAATACAGGGATATCCTTCCAGACGGGACTATTTCCGGAGGCCCGATGTACTACATGAAGAAGAGACTGAACATTAAGACCAGCAGCGGAAAGATCATAAGGACAGGTGCCATCATGGGGGCATTTTTTGCCGGTGCCACCATTCTCAGTTCATTCGGCACAGGAAGCCTGCCACAGATAAACAGCATCTCAAATTCGGTCTTTACCTCTTTCGGCATTAAACATATTATTACAGGTACCATCCTTGCAGTACTGCTTGCACTGGTAATCATCGGCGGGATAAAAAGGATCGCGAAGGTCACATCGGTACTGGTACCCTTCATGGCTCTTCTTTACATTACCGGGGCACTTCTTGTGATCTTTTCGCATCCTGAAAATATTATATCCTCCTTTACATCAGTATTTGCCGATGCCTTTACCGGATCGGCTGCGGCCGGAGGCTTCCTTGGTGCCACTTTTGCCTTTGCCATGAACAGGGGTGTCAACAGGGGGCTCTTCTCGAATGAATCCGGGCAGGGATCAGCGCCCATAGCCCACTCCGCGGCGCGTGCCCCGGAGCCGGTTTCCGAGGGAATGGTGGCGCTCCTCGAACCCTTCATTGACACAATCTGTATCTGCACTCTGACGGGGCTGGTGGTGCTTGCTTCCGGCGCATGGAACACCAAGACTGACAACCAGTTTCAGACGACTGACATGCAGATTCTATCCGGCACTTATGACGACAGCAACAGCGCTGATGTTGAGAAGCTGAGCAAACACCTCAGTGGAGATGAGTTCCTGGGTCTCTATAACGGCAAGCTTGCCATAGAGAACGGGCTGATCGCCACCGCGGGCATCTCCGTTATCCACGCAAGATCACTGGCCGAGAATATCAGGTTCATATCAGGCAAGGATCCCTATACGGGAGAACTTGATGTCACAGCAGGAAAGCTGCCCAATATGTCTACCATGACCGTCAGGGGTGAATCACTCATACACAGCGCTCCGCTGACCACATATGCATTCAGCCGCAGCATCCTGAAAGGCTACGGTTCGTACATTGTGACCTTCTCACTGCTCCTGTTTGCTTTTTCGACGGCAATCTCCTGGTCATACTACGGAGACAGGGCGACAACCTATCTTTTCGGGTCAAAATATGTAATCTATTACAGGTTTGTATATGTTGCAGGATTCTTCCTGGCATCATTCACTGATACGACTATTATCTGGTCGCTGTCATACGTTGCAATTGTGCTGATGGCGGTGCCCAACCTGGTGGGCATACTGATACTCCGCAAGGAGGTGAAACAGAACGTGAAGGAGTACTGGCAGGCCTTCTCAGAACAGTATCCCGGCGAGAAGATCTCTGATAAAATGTCAAAGAGATTTGGTGAATAGGCTCCGGCTGCAGGCGTTAATTTCCGGCCAATGTGCAGACGATTATTCCCTGTCGGGCATGGGAGGGTACAGATCCTCAACCCTCACCGCCGGCCCGGCTTCTGTTGTGATCTCAGCTATCACCTCGTCTCCCCGGTTCCTGAAGTAGAGTATAAATGCCAGTATCGGCATTACCGGGGTTACAAGTGAAGACATCAATGCACTTAGTCCGATGTACAGCGGATTACGGCTCATTTCCAGCATGGTGCCGGCTTCTTCCGGATTGGTAATTGATTTGATGAATGATCCGGTGAACGGCAGTACCACTATTGCTCCGATAACCAGGGAGGCAACAACCAATATCAGTATCATGACGATTACCCATCCCATGTTGGGCCAGAGGTGACTGTGAGCAAGCCTGAAGGACCGGTCGACGACCTTAAAGGGGTTCCGGCTTTCGATAAGTGTGAGGGGCAGGGCAAAGAGCATCACTGTGGCGATATAGAATATGGCAAAGAAAGCAGGAAGTACCAGCAGAATCAGTCCGATTGCCGTAAGGACCATGGCGATTACAGTGAAGATTATCATCACTGCCAGGCAAGGGAAGAGCGCCACGATGGTCTTTTTCAACAGTACGGGTAAAAAATCGATCCCGGCCATTGGCTTCTCGAGTACCCAGACATGCAGCAACACTCCGAAAACCAGTGATATGAGCATTATCAACGCATAGGGTCCGGCCATGCCTTTCATAGTCTCTAACATCTCGTTCGGATCAGTTGTTCCTTGTAGTGCCGCCAGGTCGAAGCCTGAGGTTATGAGGGAAGAAATCAGTGCAAGGACCACCGAAATAACGTAAAGTCCTATGAAATACTTTTTGTAAAATGACCACAGCTTGGTCATGGCGCTGTCAAGGTCTGCAGCGCCTGCCAGGGGATGATTTTGATAGTTGTTCATTGCAGTATTAATCAGGATTATATTGACTTAAGACGTGGTAAAGTTAATGAAAAATCAGTTGAGAATTTCGAGCATCTCCTTAACGTCAAGCTCACCGAAGGGATTGTTTGAGTCGATAAATGCTCCGGCCAGCTTTGATTTCCTCTCCTGCAGTCGTTGTATCTTTTCCTCTATTGTATCACCCGAGATATAACGGTGGACAAAGACTCTCTTTTCCTGTCCAATACGGTGAGCCCTGCTCAGGGCCTGTATCTCTGATGCAGGGTTCCACCACGGGTCAAGTATGAAGACATAGTCAGCCTCGGTCAGGTTTAGTCCCACACCTCCGGCCTTGAGGGAGATAAGGAAGACTTTTTTTTGATCGTCGTTCCTGAAGCTGTCGATGACTCTTTCACGCTCACGGGTCGAGCCTGTGAGCATGGCATAACCGATGCCGTTCCTCTCGAGCCAGCCGGGGAAGAGTTCAAGATGTTTCACGAAAGAGGAAAAAACCAGGATCTTGTGTCCTTCAGATATAACACTCTCAATATTGTATGTTACCGCATCAAACTTGCCTGACCCTCCGCTGTATGTTTCGTCAGTCATGACAGGGTGATTGGCCAGCTGTCTTAACCGCATCAGTCCCTGCAGAACCATGATGGCCGACTTCTCTATACCGACGGCTTCAATATTTTCAAGGATGCTGTTGCGCACGGCCGACTTCTCTCTCTCATATACAACAGCCTGTTCATCTGACATATCGCAGTGTATCACCTGCTCGGTCACCGGAGGCAGTTCTCTGACAACCATCTCCTTGGTGCGTCTCATAATGAAGGGCTGTATTATCTTCCGCAGCCTGTTCTCCTTCTCCTCCTCGAAATTCTTTTCAATAGGCCTGGCGAACTCACGCCTGAAGAAGGTCAGTGAGCCCAGGAGTCCGGGATTCACGAAACTCAGCTGCGTCCACAGATCAGTGAGTGAATTCTCAACGGGTGTGCCGGAAAGCACTATACGGTGATCTGCCCTGAGCCGTGTGACAGCCCTGTAGATATTTGAGGACGGGTTTTTTATATGCTGGCTCTCATCGAGCACGACATAAAAGAAATTCATTGAAATGAGGAATTCAATGTCCTGTCTGACCGTATGGTAGCTTGAGATGATAATATCATAACCTGTGAAGTGTGATGCCGACCTGTGCCTGCCTGCGCCGTGATGTATCAGGGTCTTCATTGAAGGGCAGAATTTTCTGATCTCGTTGTACCAGTTATGGCACAGCGAAGCGGGGACGATTACAAGTGATGTTGCCCGGGTTCTGCCATCACCGAAGAGGGTCAGCTGAGAACCGGCCTCTCTTTGCTGGTCGCCGGGTTTCTGTTCCTTGTTCCATAGCAGGAGGGCAAGTGTCTGGAGTGTCTTGCCCAGACCCATGTCATCGGCGAGACAGCCTCCCAGGTTGTTCGATTGCAGGAACCAGAGCCAGCTTATTCCCTCAAGCTGGTAGGGGCGCAGTTCTGCCTTCAGCCCTCTTGGGGCAGTCAGGAGGGGCAGTTCACGTGGCATGGATAGTTTTCCAAGCTTATCACATATATCGCAGTCGCCAGCCGACATTACATCACTGATGATTCCAAAATGCTGTTTGTGCAACAAAAGGTTATCATCGTTGTCCTTACCCATTTCAAAGAGGCCCCGGTAGCGGGCAAACCACTCCTCCGGAAGCACGGCCATGGTGCCGTCAGGCAGAACATAATCGCGGATACCATCGCGGATATTCCGCCTGAACCTGGTAAATGGGATGGTGAACGGGCCTATCTGCACTACAGCCTTGAGATCAAACCAGTCGTTTATCAGCTGGTGACTCAGTTTTATCTCCACGGGAATGAGACTGTATGGCTTGTCAAGGCTGCCTGTCCGAATCATGAATCCTGCATCTTCAAGCCTGCTCCTGTTATATGCAATGGCCTCTATCAGGTCATAGAGAGCCTTGCCATTCTCCTCCCTTGCGCCCGGCGTAAAGAAGCTGATGCCGTCTTCAGTGAACAGTCCGGCCTCATCAAGGGCGTTTATGCAGCCTCTCTCCCATGAATGATCGCGCTCCTTACGGGTGAAGATGAATTTCCCGCTTTCATTGCTGAATGTGGTGAAGTGCCTCAGATCATCAGGGTAAAAGATGTCTTTATTATCATACCGGAATTTCAGGATTGCCGCCGGGATACCGGAAATTTTCTTCTCTACGGTGAGAAATGCCTGCTTTGCCGGTACGGAATGTTCAAGTGTGAATCCCGTTCCCGTGACTTTGTGGGTGTTGATGACTGACAGGACGAACGTGCTGAAGTATTTCTCTTCGGTTGCACGGGGAATACTGATTTTTTCACGTGTGAGGAACGGCTTCATCTTGGCTCCTTCGATGCCTGAAATAAAGTGGATGGTATGACCGGCACGGATAACGCATGGTTTGTTTGACAGTATCTCTATGACTGATTTGCGAAGGTTGAGAGGCAGTCCGGCGGATTCCACCAGCAGGCTGTAGCTGCTTCCCTCATGACTGCGGTCGAACCTGAATACAGGCGTTCCCTCAGCCGGTTCTATTGACAGCCTGTCTTCAGGATGAAGAGTGGTTATTCTTGTCTTCTGAAGGTAAAGAGGGATCTCCTCACTGAGTGCGATGTGCAGGCAGTGGTGGATCCTCGATTCAATATATGGCTTGATGATCTTCTCAAACTCACGGACGGTGACATTGTCGATGAATTCCCTTACTGTTCGCTGTTTCGAAAAGAGTTTGTGGAGGTTACGGTCAGAGTACTCATTCACAAGCCTTACAGCTTCCCTCTCATCGTTGTCTAGTCCTGAGAGCGTCGCCGAGTCGGGGAAGGGCGACAGTGACTCTGCCAGTGTGTAGTATTCACGACCGGGCAGTCTCTCCAGAATGTAAGGCATAAGCACAGAACCCCATCTTCGGTGCTGGGTCAGAATAAGTGCAAAAAGCCTTTCACGCTCTTTGTTGCCGGGCGACTGCATAGTCTGAACAGATGAATCTGCAATTTTGACATTCCACGGATAAAATCAAAGTATTATGGAGAAATAATTATTATTTGTCACCCTGCCATGGTTGGGTCACCTTCCCTGAAGACCTGTAGTGAGACCTCAGATAAGGAATATTTTAATATCTTTCCGTTCTTGAATTGGAAGGCAGACAGATATGAAACCCGCATGTTATGAAAACACAGGCAGACTTGTAACTATTTCATTATTATGTGGGTTCCATCATACTTTTAAGATCAATCAGAAATTATGATGAAAAGGATACTTGTAATCAGTTTATTGTCGTGTTTTACTATCCTTGTAACAGGACAGGTGACTCCTCTATCGGCCGGATGGAGGGCGAAGAAGGCCTCGGAGGTGAATGCTGACGGCCGCCAGCTGACAATTGAGGATCCTGATCTCACTGACTGGCTTGGTGCAACGGTGCCGGGCACGGTGCTGACAACCCTGGTTAAGAACGGGCTGATGCCCGATCCATGGTACGGAATGAACAATGAGCAAATCCCTGATATATGGGCTGAGGGCCGTGATTACTATACCTACTGGTTCTTCACGAGGTTCTCGGCCGAAACAATCGACTCTGCAAAGCAGGTATGGCTTAACTTCAGGGGCATTAACTACAGGGCTGAGATATACCTTAATGGCGAACGCCTCAATGACACCATTCATGAGGGAATGTTCCTCCGGCAGAAATTCAATATCACCCCGCTGCTGAAGCGACAGGGAAATAACCGGCTGGCAGTGAGGGTTGAACCACCACTCCACCCGGGTAATCCTAACGGAGGACAAGGAGGTGACGGCATGATAGGTCGTGATGTTACGATGCAGTTCACGGCCGGATGGGACTGGATACAGCCTGTCAGAGACCGTAACACCGGCATCTGGGATGAGGTTACAATAGAGGTTACAGGGGATATTGACTTACGTGACGGTTTTGCTAAGACGCGTGTTCCCGGTCCGCGTCTGCCGGGCGAACTGCAGGACCCTGCATTCGTCACCTTCTCCGTCGAACTGGAAAATCCTACTGACAGGCTGATCGAGGGCGAAGTCGCCCTTTCATTTATGGGTTCCAGGGACAGGAAGAAGATGAAGATTGAGCCTCGTTCGACGGTAAATGTGACTTTTTCAGAGAAGAAACAGACTGACCCCCGGATCTGGTGGCCCAACGGCCTCGGGCAGCAATCACTCTATACTGCAGTTGTAACCTTCCATGACAAGAAGGGAAACACTCTTGACCGCGAGGATTTGATGTTCGGCTTCAGGGAGACAGGAAGCTTTTTTGACGATAGTATAGGTGCGCGTATATTCACAATAAACGGTCAGAAGCTTTTCATCAGGGGTGCAAACTGGATCGCATCCGACGGTATGCTGCGACTAAAACCGGAACGATATGATGCTGAGGTGAGGATGCACGCCGAGATGAACATGAACATGATCAGGGTCTGGGGAGGATCGATAACCGAGAGGCCGGAGTTTTACGAGGCATGCGACAAGCATGGTATCCTGGTGTGGCAGGACCTGTGGATCACAGGCGACTGTAACGGCAGGTGGCCCGATACGCTGCGGAAGGCTGAGTCACAGGAGATACGCCGTCTGTATCCTGATGACCACTCCCTTTTCCTAAGGTCAGTCACTGACCAGGTGAAGATGCTCCGCAATCACCCTTCACTTTATCTGATCTGCGGAGGAAACGAGTTTCCCCCGGAACCGGAGCTTGATACCCTCATAAGAAAGACACTAGGGGAAATTGACGGGACAAGGCTTTACTTCAGCGAGTCCACCTCACCGGAGATCCTCACAAACTACATCGGCGGCACAGCTGACGGCCCCTATAATGCCAGGGAACCGCTCTGGTTTTTTACGACGAAATGGCATCCGTTCAATCCCGAGATAGGATCGGTTGGCCTGCCGAATATTGAATCGCTGAAGAAGATGATGGATGAAAAGGACCTTGTGATGCCTCAGGGCAAAGAGGTAAACGAGGTATGGAGATACCACAAGTACATGGATTACGGTGGTCAGATAGAAAGGATGGGAGAGCCGGCAGACCTGAAGGACTTTGTGACACAAGCGCAGATAGTTAACTACGACCAGTACCGCTCGATGGTTGAAGGGCATTACTCTCACATGTGGGACTGGTACTCAGGGTTCCTCGTATGGAAGAGTCAGAATCCGTGGCCGGCCCTCAAGGGGCAGTTCTACGACTGGTACCTCGATCAGAATGCGGGGTATTACGGGTTTAAGCACGGAGCCGCCCCCCTGCACCTCCAGTACAATCCGGCCGACTCGGGCATCTACGCCATCAATGCTACACCCAAGGAGCGTAAGGGACTGAGGCTTGATGCGATACTGACTGATGAATCCGGCAGGGAGATTTGGAAAAAATCGCAGGAGTCTGTCCTGGATCCCAACAGCGTGACCAGGATCTGGAGTGCTGGCATGCCTGGTGCTTCGTCAAAGGTACAGTTTCTCAGGCTCCGTATCACCTATGTCTCAACCGGTCTGCCCATTGATGACAACACATACTGGTTGCCCAGTAATGGTGACGGGAGGGAGCTTATGTCGCTTGCAGATGCGAAGATGGTAGGACAGATGATGAAGAGCAACAATGGGAAATACACTGTAGACCTGGCCAACAGCGGTGATGTAGCGGCATTTTTTGTCCGCTTGAAGGTCATCCGCGCCTCCGATGGTGAGAGGGTGACGCCGGTATTCTTTAACGATAACTATATTGTGCTTATGCCCGGTGAGAAGAAGAGCATTGAGGTTGATGTCACGATGCTTCAGCAGGAGGACCTGAACACACCGCTGATGCTTCATCTTGAGGGCGTGAACCTGGCGGAGATGACGATCAGGCTGTAAAGTCAGTCTGCAGTCTTCAGTCACCAGTGAATTAAATAGTTGCTGACTACCGACTGTGGACTGCTGACTGGTTTTGACTGCCGACTGTGAACTGTGGACTGCCGACTGAGACTATCCAACTCTGCTTATCTCTTCGAGCCTGGAATGATCGAGGATAATGATGCTCTTATCTGACAGGCTTATGAGGCCGTCCCTTTCAAAGCTTTTCAGCACTTTCACCGCTCCCTCTGTCGAGATGCCGGCGAAGTCGGCCAACTCACGTCTTGATAGGTACCTGAATAGATCCTCTCCTTCGAAATTCTCCGGCGCGAGGTTGAGAAGCACTGTCGCCATCCTGCCGTTGGTCTGCTGGTGGAGCACATGATCAAGTGAGGTGTAAAGCCTTGCATTATGCTCGCAGTAACGACTGATAATGCTGAATGCAAAGACGCCGTTCTGCTTTACAAGTCCTGCCATGGCTTCCTTCTCTATGAGAAAGCCTGTGGTTTCCGTGATTGCCACAACCGAGTAGCTGAAGGTATTACGGCTGAAGACGGCTGAAAGTCCTGCCATCTCACCGGGAGTGATGATGCGGAGGTTATAGTCGCGCCCGTTGCTGCATTCGATAAACTGCCTCGAGAATCCGCTGACGATGAAAATCACGTAAGAGGCAAAGGCACCCTGCTTTGTAATGTTTTCACCACGTCGGAATACCACCTGTACGCGACTGCTGCGCACCAGCTCCGTCTCCTCCGCTGAAAGGGCCGAGAAACAGGGCAGAGTTATATCACATATGAATTCCTTGTCGGTATGGCTAATTGTTTTCATCAATATCAATATGCGGCAAATTTAAGCATAAACCACTGACGGAGGAGCATCGGACCACCTTAATACGGTCCGGGATTTTAATAACAGATCATTGATCTGTGACAGTTTTTATGTTGTCCTGTTTCAATTATCTCCATGTCACATGTGACTGACGATTTATAAAAAGCCTCCGGGATAAGGCTAACTTTGCAGAAAATTATACTGAACCAATGAGACACAAAATTGAATCAGCCTGGAAGGGCGGAATGAAGTTTGATACCGAGGTCAACGGACACCATTTTTACATAGACCAGGCCGGTGACCACAGTGATGACAGCGGCCCGCGTCCCAAGCCTCTCATGCTCGCAGCCCTGGCAGGGTGCACAGGCATGGATGTGATATCGCTATTGAAGAAAATGCGCCAGGAGGTTGAGTATTTCAACGTGGTTGTTGAAGGTGATACTGAAGAGGAACATCCTAATGCGTTCATTAAGATGCATGTAATATATGAGTTCAGCGGGAAAGATCTGGATATGGAGAAGATTGAGAAGTCGATCAGCCTATCCATGGAGCGTTACTGCGGTGTGTCAGCCGTTTACCGAAAGGCGGGAATTGAAATGACGCACGAGGTAAAAATACTCTAAAAGTCTCTAAAGTCGAAAGTCCATAAAGTCTGTAAAGTCGAAAGTCCATAAAGTCCATAAAGTCTGAAGGTCCTGCGGTCTTGCAGTCTAAGTGCCTGACCTTCAATTCTTAATTCAATTCTTAATTCTTAATTCATAATTCTTAATTTTCACTACTGCCTACTGCCTCTTGCCTAGAAAACCGACTGAAATAATTAGTAATCAATAAAATAAGAATATGTTATACACAAATCTGAAACACATCGAGACTGCTTCTCAGCTTGAGAAAACAATCAGCGAGAATGAAAATGTAATGGTATGCTGCGGCCGGATGGGTCCCATGTGCATCCCGGTATACGGGGTCATGGAAGAGCTTGAGCCGGTATACACGCATGTCAGATTCTTCGACATGGAATTTGATAATCCTGAGGCGCAGGTGATCCGCAACACACCCATGACAAGAGGTTTTATGGGATTGCCGTACACGGTATACTATAAGAACGGAAAGATGATCAAGGCCACCTCGAGCATTCAGAATATGTCACAGGTGAAGCATATCCTCGACACCGCTTTTGGTCAGCCAGGGGCTTAGATCATGGAGAGTGCAACTCATTATGACGTAATTGTGCTGGGGGGTGGTCCTGCCGGACTTACCGCTGCAATATACCTTTCACGCGCCAGGGTGAAGACGCTGGTGCTTACCGAGGGTACGCCCGGAGGACAGATGACGCTGACCCATGAGATTGCCAACTATCCCGGCATTGAAAAGATAAACGGGTATATGCTGGGCTCGGTGATGAAGAAGCAGGCCATGGCCTTCGGGGCAGTGGTGAAGGGTAACAGTGAAATCAGCTCCATGACGCTTGATGATTCGTCCAAGAGCATTACCACCGCTGAGGGCCAGACCTTCACCGCAGAGGCAGTAATCCTGGCAACCGGGGGCCGCTCGCGCACGCTGGGCGTCACAGGCGAGGATACCTTCAGGGGGAAGGGCATATCATACTGTGCCACATGTGACGGAGACTTTTTTACCGGGAAAGAGATAGTGGTGGTAGGAGGAGGTAATTCAGCCCTCGAGGAGGCGGTCTCTCTTACAAGGTATGCGACGAAAGTGACTATAGTACACCAGTTTGACCATTTCCAGGCTTTTGAGTACGCTGTGGAAGAGGCTAAGACAAACCCGAAGATCAGCTTCATTATGTCATCTGCAATCGAATCATTCCATGGTGATGAGAAACTTGAAGGCGTAAAAATAAGAAACCTCATTACCGGCGAGGTTAATGATTTCAGGACTGACGGCGTGTTTGTCTTCATTGGGTACGTACCCAACACCGAGTCGCTGAATGGAACAGTCAGACTCAACGAAAGGGGAGAGATCATTGCGGGCCCGGATATGTCAACAAATATTGAAGGTGTATATGCTGCCGGGGATGCCGTTGTAAAGCGTTACAGGCAGGTCACCACGGCCGTGGCTGAAGGCACCGTTGCAGCTTTGGCTGCAGCTGAATACCTCCATTCACTTAGAAGAAACTAAAAATAAAGAAATAAACTCCACATTATATGAAAACTCAGACACCTGGTGAATTGGTTGCATTAACATGAGGGTTAAACAAGACAAATAAAAATTGAATTATATAATGATGAAAATGAAAGGACTAATTATTGCAATAGTTGTTATAGCCGTAGTGGCTGTGCTGGTGTATCGTTCATACAGCAAAATGAAGAATGCCCCGGCTGTTGAGGAGAGTGAACTTATAGAACATCTTACCGCTCAGAACTTTGCTCACAAAACGAAGAGTGGCGTGGTACTGGTCGACTTCTGGGCCGACTGGTGCATGCCGTGCAAGATGATGGCTCCGATACTCAATGATGTGGCTGTTGCCACAGAGGATCAGGCCAAGCTTTACAAGCTCAATGTGGACGAGCAACAACAGATAGCTGCCAAATACGGAATCAGGAACATACCCACGATGATACTGTTCAAGGATGGCAAGGAGGTAGAGAGGATAATAGGAGTGAAGCCGAAGGATTATATCGTCTCAAGCATACAGAAAGCCCAATAGTTTAGCTATCAGTGATATTTTACCCGGCAACAGACAGTAACTGAAAACGCTGTTACATGCCGGGAAATAAATTTTGTGTGATTGGGTTGGAGGGCAACTGACGGAGTATTACCTGTCAGCGCCCTCCTTTGCTTTTTCATAATCTGGGGCATCCAACAGCTCGTGAAAGTATGCCGAGGGCCTCACCCGTCCGAAGGAATCGAGATAGGCTTCCTTCGTCATGGAATCCCAGTGTATGGCACCGTAATAGTACTGGAAGTTATTGAAGATGCCGAGCGACATAAGAAGCAGGAAGATAGAAAGGACCATTAATTTAAGCCACCTTCGCCTTGCTGTCAGCGTAACACTGAGGATGGCAGCGGCGGCTACCGCCATTAGGGCATAGCTGTCAATAAGGGCCCTCTGACCGAACCCTCCGCCGTACCACCAGCACCACCATGAAAAGATGATGTAAATGTTCACTGGCACAAAGAGAGACAGGGCCAGAGCATGAGGCGACCGCCTGACCCAGAGGATGAATATCCCTGCAAATGAGATGAGCAGGAGGGGAGTATAAATGAAAAGTCCCTTCCGCCAGCTGAAGAGCCCTTTCAGGATTGCCGGATCGCCAAAGAAAAATCGTTCGTCACTGCCGTATGAGAAATAGAGCCACTGTCCGGTCATCTCCTTCCAGTATATCATCTGCGGCAGCCACACAATGATGATCACGAGGCACATGAGAAGGAGGTACCTGTAACCGGAGACAAGTTCTCTTGTCCTTTGCCGGAGGGTTTCCCACGAGGTTATGCCGTAGAGAAGGAAGAAAATAATTATGACGATGTTAGTTGGTCTGATGAGTGTTATCAATCCAAGGAGGAACCCCAGTCTCATAGCGGGCCAGGTTTTCTGCCTGCCTGCCGTCATCTCGTCAGCAGCCCTGGGCTGCCTCAACCGGGTTTCTGTATTGGCCATGCCGCCACTGTGCCCGTTTCGCCGGACTGCGCCGCTTTTCTCTCTGTCCTGATCGCACCATTTCATTGCATACCACACAAAAGCACTTATTAGCGCAAAGTTATAGACGTGCGCCATCGTCCCCTGGAAAAGAGTGTACCAGTAAAGGTTGGTGCTGAATGCAAAGGATGCCAGCACCAGGGCAGTGATTCTGTCTGAAGCATGTACCAGTAATATTTTTCGCAGAAAGACCATTCCGATACAAAGAAAGGTCAGCGCCGAGACAAGCAGAAAGAACTTGTATGGTTCCGAATAGCCTCCGGCATCAGCTCCGGAGATAAGTGCGGCCACATGACCGGCAAGAAAGAAGGGCATCCATATCAGTGAAAGTCCCATGGTTGTCTTGATGACATAACTACCTTCAGGACCTCTCTCCGGCCAAATGATTATTTTTTGCGGCCCGTCATAACCGTCGGCGAAGCTCAACGACAGATCGTGATGGATGAACGCTGCCGGGAGGTATGCATAATAGGAGATGGCATCCCATTCTATGACTCGTTGTTCATCTTTCCAATGCTTCACAATCAGCATGTTTACGGTCATGAAGGTGACTATAAAGGCAATTGTAAGCGATGACATCCGGTTTCTGTCTGATAGCCCATACCTGAATACTTTGGCCATTATTCCCAGTCCGTCTCTAATCGTGATTTTCTTTCCTTCAGCTTTTTTCCGGGGCAGGTAGGCTACATCAGCTTCGCCATAAGTTGCTTGCCTGTTGCGCAGGGCTTTGAACATGAGCTCAGTCTCAAATCCGAACCGGTTTTCCTTCAGGCTGAGGCTTTCGTAGAAACTTTTCCTGAAGACCTTGTACCCGCATGTAAGGTCGGAGATCTTTCTTCCTGTAAGCCCTGAGGCGATGGTTGAGATGAACCTGTTAAGGGAGATTGCCGCCAGGGCATGGCAGGGATAGCGCTTGCCGGCACGGAACCGTGTACCGCTGACGAGGTCAAGGTTGTCGTAGTGAAGTTTTTTAAGCATTGCCGGTATGTCGGCCGGATCAAGCTCGAGGTCGGCATCCTGTACTATGATTGTATCACCTTTAGCTGCCCTGACTCCTGAGGTCACTGCTGCTCCCTTGCCACTGTTCACGGGCAGCCTGATCAATCTTGTGTCAAATGCTCCGGGGGTGCTCTTCTCAGCCAGACATGCCGAGTCATCGGTGGAGCAGTCGTCGACGATTATCACCTCAGTATGATCCACAAAACCCGGCATCACGGTATCACCGAGCCTCGCCAGGGTCGTTTCAATGACACCGGCTTCGTTGTAGAGGGGGATGATTATACTGAGATACAAGGCTGGAGTTTAAAGTCCAAAGTCTGTAAAGTCCGTAAAGTCAAAAGTCATTTGATAAAGTTAGTACAGATAAACAAAAAGGAGATCGGTCGCGATCTCCTTTTTTAACAGAAATGAGCCCTGGGGATTGGGCTCATCCTATTTTGATGCGGGGAAGTGTTTATTTCTTTGCTGCTGGTGTCGCCAGGTTATCGCATACACCGTCATTGTTGGCATCGACGAATGCCGGTCCTCTGCCGTTGAACCGTCCCTGGCCGTTACCGCGCCCCTGTCCGGTACCGGCTGCCATACCCTGGCCACGGCCCTGACCGCGACCGCTGGCCACTGCCTGTCCCCGTCCCTGTCCTTGGCCCGTACCGCGGTTTGCAGCTTTCTGGTTGGCGCCTTCGGAATATGCCCTGCGCCCCGGACGTGTACCTTTGGCCACATTGTCACATACTCCGTCTTTATCGGCATCGACATAAACATTACCGGCAGCCCGGCCTCTGCCTGTCTGGTCAGCGGCGGGCTGTGCCGTCTGTGCTGTAGCAATTGCTGTCATAGCTATGAAAGCTGCTGCCGTCAGAAATAATCTTGTTTTCATGAGTAATTGTTTTTAGTTATTGTTTGATTTAATTGTTTCCTGTATTCAATTACTCTGATGTATGCAGGAGTGAAAGGTTTAACGGACGCATCAAAAAAAGTCAAAAAAACAATCTATAGCTTTACATTTTTGATTCTCAATGCATTCCATACTACTGACAGAGAGCTGAAGCTCATCGCGGCGGCAGCTATCATCGGGTTCAGCAGCGGACCGCCAAACAGGTGGAGGACACCCATAGCTACGGGGATGCCAAGAATATTGTAGATGAATGCCCAGAATAGGTTCTGTTTAATATTACGGATGGTTGCGCGGCTAAGTCTGAGTGTTTTCACCACATCACCAAGGTCGTTCTTTATAAGTACGATATCAGCCGCCTCCATGGCCACATCAGTTCCTGAACCGATAGCGATGCCCACGTCTGCCGTTGCCAGTGCCGGAGCGTCATTAATACCGTCGCCAACCATGATGACTGTTTCACCCCTTGCGCGGATTTTTCTGATCTCTTCGGCCTTGTCTCCCGGAAGCACACCTGCTATCACATTGCCTATTCCTGCCTCCCTGGCGATATGCCTGGCGGTCTGTTCCCCGTCACCTGTTATCATCACAACCTCAATGCCCATCTGAATCAACTCCCTTATTGCCGCTGCCGAGCCCGGCCTGATGGTATCGGCAACGGCTATAACACCCTCGCATGTCCCGTTGGCGGCAACATACAGTATCGTCTTTCCTTCTGCGGCCAGATGCTCTGCAGCCATGTCAGTCCCTGTTGTATCGATCTTTCTCTCTGCCATCAGTCGCCTGTTGCCTGCAAGAATATGGGTCCCGTCTGCAAAAGATTCCACACCATAACCCGGTAGTGCCGTGAATCTTTCAGGTATGGTGAAAGCAATCGCGGCAGCCGCAGCATGTTCGTTCACTGCCATGGCCACAGGGTGTTCTGACCGGATTTCGGCTGATGCAGCTAATGACAGCAGTCTTTCATTATCTGATGATGCCTCCGGTATGACGTCTGTTACCACAGGCTTGCCGGTGGTAATGGTACCTGTCTTATCGAGTACTGCCACTGTGGTTTTCCTTGCCGTTTCCAGGGCCGTGCCGCTTTTGATTAAAATGCCCTGACGGGCACCCCTGCCTGTACCTACCATCACAGCCACAGGAGTGGCCAGCCCAAGTGCACATGGGCATGCAATTATCAGTACTGAGATGAGAACCGTGAAGGAGAGACGGAAGTCGCCTGTGCCGATCATCCAGCCAGCGGATGCTATCACGGCCAACGCGATGACAACAGGAACGAAGATGCCGGAAATCTTATCAGCCAGCCTGGCGATGGGCGCCTTTGATCCCTGGGCCTCCTCTACGAGCCTGATAATCTGGGCCAGGGTGGTTTCGCTTCCCACGCGGGTGGCTCTGCAGACGACGGATCCATGAAGGTTGATGCTTCCTCCGGTCACCACTGAGTCTTCTGTCTTCTCTACCGGTATGCTCTCGCCGGTGAGCATCGATTCATCAACTGAAGTCTCACCGATTGTTACAATGCCATCAACAGGGAAGCGTTCACCGGGTTTGACTATGACGAGGTCTCCTACAATGACTTTTGAGGCAGGCACCGTCTTCTCCTTACCGTCGCGCAACACCGTTGCCAGGGGAGGAGCAAGGGAGAGCAGCTGTCTGATTGCGCTGCCGGCCTTCGATTTGGATCGGGCCTCCAGGAAGCGGCCGGTGGTTATAAGAGTGATGATGGCTGCCGCTGACTCGTAATAGAGGTTATGGACGGAATGACTGTCACCTCCTGCTACACGGACGGTGACATAGATGCTGTAAAGGTAGGCGGCAGCTGTGCCCATAGCGACAAGAGTATCCATGCCAGGGTTACCCCTCAGAAGTGTCTTTGTGCCAGTCGTATAGAAACTGCGTCCGGCGATGACGACCGGGGTGGTGAGAAACAGTTGGACAAGCGCGAATGTCAGAGGGCTGGAATCAGGGGAGATGAAGAGAGGCAGCTTCGCTCCGACCATGGCTGACATGGTAAGAACCATTAGCGGAACGGTGAAAATAAGTGACCAGATGAGCCTCCTCTTCAGGTTCTGTGCCTCCGGCCTCGAAGCCTTCCGATCCTTCTCGTCATCTATCGCCTTATAGCCTGCCCTGCTTACTGCTTCGATGACCTGGCCGAGTAAGTTTTTTTTCTCATCATAGCTGACCGTCAGTCTTTCCGTAGCCAGATTGACGCTGGCATAGGATATGCCCTCCACCTTCGCGGCAGCCTTTTCTACATGTGCTGCGCATGATGCGCAGTTCATCCCTTCTATGGCAAACGATTTGTCAGTCATGGAGCAAAGTTCACTAATTATTAAACAAGGAAGAGGAAGAAACGTTTACCGATGTTCGATTTAAATGAAACATGGATGATGAAGTGCAGGTTTATTACGATCCACGTGCGGAGGCATGGTATGCAACGGCACTAATAGGCAATACAAATCACGTGCTGTAACATGGCATGCAAAGGCTCTAAGAGAATAAGTCATTTCACATGCAAATGCTTAAGTTATGGAAAGTAATCCTTATTTTGGCGCCACAGAAATAACATATGGCTGCTGTAATCCTTGTACTTTTCTTTCTTCTCTCCCCACTGCTGATATTGCGTCTCTGTCACCGGTACAGCCTGTTAAGTAAAATCGGTCCTGTTGTAATTGCGTATGTGATCGGGTTTGTTATTGGAAACCTGGGCTTGTTGCCCATGATTGATGGTCATGCAAAGGTGCAGGAACTGCTTACTACACTGACAATTCCCATTGCTATCCCCCTGCTGCTTTTCTCCATGGATATAAAGAAGTGGACTCAGATTGCGGGTAAAACAATGCTTTCACTGGCGTTTGCCCTGACTGCTGTCATCATAGCAGTCGTTGCCGGTTTTTTTATTTTCCGAAACCAGGGCATTCACGATCTCTGGGATGTATCAGGGATGATGGTTGGCCTGTATACCGGCAGCACACCCAACCTTGCATCAATACAGACTGCACTCGGGGCTGATGAGACAACATATATGATTATCGTTACCTATGACCTTGTGATTGGAGCCTTTCATCTTCTGTTTGTAATGACAATTGCCCAGCGCCTTCTACTGATGTTTCTTCCGGCATACTCCTACATTGATCCTGCTTCCGGTAATGCCGGAAGCGATGATGGTGAAGATCCTTACTGGGGATTGCTGAGAAAGGAGAATGTGATTCCACTCCTTAAGTCATTCGGTATAGCTGTCCTGATTTTTGGCATAGGAGGCGCTGCATCACTCTTAGTGCCAGGGTCAGCACAGATGGCCGTTGTTATCCTGATCATCACAACATCAGGCATTGCAGCTTCACTGATCCCTTCTGTGAAGAAGCTCGATAAATCGTTTGACCTGGGTATGTATCTGATCCTGATATTCTGCATGGTCATTGCCTCAAGGGCGGATCTGGGTAATATTGACTTCGTTGCAATGAAAATAGCTGCTTATGTGGCCATAGTTGTCTTCGGCTCTATGATTATTCAGGCCTTCCTGTCATGGATCTTCAGGATTGATGCTGATACCTATATAATAACATCAACAGCCATGATAACCAATCCTGCGGTTGTTCTGGCCGTTGCCGGTTCCCTTAGAAACCGTGAGATAGTATTTTCCGGCCTCTCAGTATCTATAATCGGTCTGGCCGTGGGTAACTATCTGGGGATCTTTCTGGCGTGGTTCCTGGAACGTATCTGATTGCCAAACCATTGATGACAGTCATACAGTCATAGAGACATCCATGAGAACACCTGCAGGGTTCTCCTTCAGTTTTTCTATCAGTTCGGTCTCCCTGGTAAAAATATACATCTCGCTTCTGACCGAGATCCCCGTAAATTTCTTCATGGATCTGAAAAGAGGATCATTTTCCGGGGCGTATAGCATAATGAGGGTATACTCAGATCCCATGCTGATGTTGTTTGCATGTCTGAACAGGGTGTCGAGTGCCTCGGGACAGTCATCATGGGCATAAAGTACAAGAGAGAGCTGCCGGAGCGGCTCATTGAGCCTTATGGGGTGAGGTACTTTCATGAAGTGTGAAAGAAAATTTAAAAGGACTGTTACCACCTTTATACTGAAACCCAGTCTGAGTACCTGATAACTTTTGTACGGATGTTCATCCCATAGCGCCGTTACCGCCCTGATCGTACCGTTTTCCTTTGCCACCAGGAAGTTCTCAAGAGAGAGTCCATTGATATTATCAAGATAATTTCTGAAACGATCTTCTTTGATCACCGGGGCGATGGTATATCGTGAAGCATATTTCCGGTACAGCTCTATTATCGCGGGGATGTCTTTATCGTCGGGCTTTTCTATTATGTAACGTGGATCAAGCTTCATGGATCGGAGCGGAAGAATATTGAATATCCTGTTAGTGCCCAGATAATGTGCTGACGGCAGTCCTCCTCTGCCACTTGTAAAGACAAGAGGGCGTTTATTGTCCTTCAGGAAGTTGGCTATCACCATGTCAGCATCTGATTTTCTGACATGATCTACAGCTTCCCTGACAAGTTTGAAAGCTGTGATACCGCTCCTGTATGCCTTGTCTACTCTCAGGTCGAGCATATAGCCAACCTTGTATGTATTCCCGAGCACTCTGGCCGGAAAGTGAACCACTCCGACCAGCCCGATAACCTTGTCATCCTTACGGGCAACGAAGTGCCAGGCATCCTTGTCAAGCAGCCTCTGGAGTGTATTGAAACGGGGGGTGCGGTTGATGAAATAGGTGATCATGCCCTCCTGTGGGCATTTTTCAGCCAGGCCAATGATCTTATCGTTATCTTCATTATTGGCAAAATTGATGTTTATGGCACTCATGTTGTCAATCGGGTTCAATTAGCAGCATGATCTTCGTTCAGGCTGACTTGACAATAATACTATTTTCTGTGGTGGCTGAAGGTCTGAAATCCTTTAAATATATGAAAAACTTTCTTTGCACCGGGTAAAGTTCATGGATGGGGTTACATGAAGTGCTGATATCTGTTTACTATTTCTTCAATTCTTTCCACGGTAGCCGGCGGACAGACGAAAAAGATTTAACATTGCTCATGAGTCGATTCACTTTGATCTGATCCGGGAAAAGTATTACATCAGGGAGGCAATTCCGCTTTAACCGCAAAGAAAGAGTTACGTGCTCTCTTTCTTTTTGCAAAAAGTGTTAATGACAGTTCAACATAAGGTTTACATTCAAAACTATTGTATAATTTAGTTGTGCAACCGATCTGTTTGTCTCTTTGACTTTTATCATCTTGACCTGGCGATCATTGAGGTATCTGGCAATGGGACTGACGGGGCTGTGCATTAGTTTATTCGAAAAAAAAGCATTTATGACAACATATTTCACCATTAGCACCAATGCTTGTCCAGTGAGTAAACTTCACAATTATTGTGCACAAAAAGTGTACACATAACAATGTTGTGCTGAATGCCAAAACACATTTGATAAATATTATCTAAGTATACTTGCAGTATATGCATATTATATATACCTTAGTAGAACAATATTTAAGTCATGAAAACAGTATCATTAAAAATTGACGACTCGATCTTCGGAGAAACTGAGAATATACTCTCCAAGATTAAGAAACCGAGAAACAGGTACATAAATGAGGCTCTGGAATATTATAATAAAATTCAGATGCGTAAAATCTTAGAATCAAAACTCGAGAAAGAATCTGCCCTTGTAAAAGACGAGTCTCTTTCCATACTTAATGAATTTGAGGAGATAGATTATGCAGGTTAAGAGATTTGAAATCTGGGTGGCTGATTTAAACCCTCAAATAGGTACAGAACCAGGTAAGACAAGGCCTGTGCTTGTCGTACAAACAAATCTTCTGAATAAGATACCACACCCTTCAACGATAATATGTCCTCTAACGACAAATATTCAGAAAGAATCTGAAATCTTAAGAGTTCATATTAAAAAGGGTACTGCAAATCTTAACGGGAACTGCGACATAATGATTGATCAGGTGCGAGCAATTGACAATAAGCGATTAATTCAAAAGCTTGGGGAATTACCTGAAAGTCTTGCCAATAAAGTAAAAGAAAACTTAGCTATCATCCTGGATTTATACTAAAGCACTCAGCACAACTGGTCTGTATATGTCATTGGCGCACCGCACCGCGAGAACTTTCTGACTAAAGAGGACAGTAAAGTGGTCGGCGGTGCGGCCCGCCCGCGGCACCGCCGGGGGACTCCCTCCTGGTATCATGGTTTTTACCAACACGAGAATAAACTACCAACCGAATAACACTGCATCGCACAACGAGTGCAAAAAGGTGTGCCACCGTCCGCCAGCTGGCGGACCAACGCCACATACCGCCGAACGTTTGCACAAATATTTCAGACACATGGATTTAGCCCTCGCGCCCTATTCACAATGTATCACCTTGACAAGATAATTTCTGCATTTAACAGGACTTGCCTTTCGCTCGACTATAGACAAATACTTGTGCTAACCGCATAAGACAATTTCCTTAGACTGATTGACATTACTAACAGATTGCAACAAAGGAACAAGACATTTGTTTGTATAGAAAATCAATCAGAGAAATGGAAACAAAAACCTCAAATGAACAACTGTTCAAAATACTTATCGAAGAAGGTTTCAGTAAAGGTGATGTGACAGTATTTGATAAATACACTTCACAAGATTTTGTTGAACATCAAAGTGGCTTTATTCCACCAAATGTGGAAGGAGTAAAAAAAGGTATCAATAATCTCCATCATGCCTTCCCTGATTTTTCCATGGTAATAGAGGATACGGTCGTTTCTGAAAATAGGGTTTGGGGACGAATGACAGCTCGTGGTACACATATGGGCCAATTTGGTCCACTGCCTCCTACCGGGAAAAAATTTGAGATTACAGTTATCGATATTGCGCATTTTAGAAACGGACAACTTATTGAACATTGGGGTGTCCCTGACCGCCTTGGATTAATGGAACAGCTTGGAATGAAACCACCTCCCAAATTCATCATGAGGCTAATGAGTCTTCTTAGATGATACTATAACTTTCACATTGATATACAACAAATCTCCATACAACAGCAACCTTGAATCAAATAATCTAACACAAAATTCAAACGTATCTGTTAGATAATTAATAATATACATGTGCTAACACGGACAATGCTACGGAACAATATCACTGAAGCAGCTTACAATGTGCAATCAACCGTAGATGCAAAGAACCATATTCCGATTGACTACAAGGTAACCAACCAGAACGATTGCAAAGCGATGGGCAATATGGTTCAGAGAGCCAAAAGCATTCTCAGGACCAATGACTTCACGGTACTATATGATAAAGGTTTTCATACGGGCTCAGAACTTGAAATTGCACAGGAACCGGGAATAGAAACCATTGCTGCAATACCGGGAGTACCATCAACAAGTCAGGCGCCAAACCATGATTATAATTATGAATGCTTCAGGTACGATGAGACTGAGGATACATATATATGTCCGCAGGGTGAAGTTTTGAAAACTAATGGATCATGGTATAAGGAACTCACAAGCAGCGGGAATGTGATCCTGTTCAAACAGTATAAAACCAGGGCGTGCAAATTATGCCCGGCCCGTTCTGAATGCACCAGGTCAAAGACAGCAAGGCTGATCCGCAGAAGCGAATATGCTGTTTACTATGAAAGGAACCGGATCAACACTATTGAGAAGGAACATTTTTACAGGCGCCGCCAGGCAATCGCAGAACATCATTATGGTACCAGAAAACGACAATGGGGGTTCAGCTGTATCCTCACAAAAAAGGGAATCGATCGGGCTAGTTCCGATGTAGGGTTTATGTATATCGCTTATAATCTCAGGCGGATTGGTAGAATTTTAACCATCGATGTCCTGAAGGAGTACCTGAAGGCTGTTGCCTCCCTGTATTTTGACATTTTGGGCCTTATCAGAGACATTTCAGTGACCTGTGAGGGAATATTATTCCCCAAAATACAAATGTCGTTCAGAAACAGACTAAGCCTTAAACCGCTTTGAATGGAGCCAGAAATTAATTGCCAGGTTTGGTTTTTAGACAGACTCCGGTTAGATTTGATTTGCAAAATTTCTACACATAAGATAACTCCATGAAAAAATATTTCGTAGCCCAGATCAAAATTCATAATCAAAAGGAATATCAGAAATACCTTGACAAAGTAGACGAGTCCTTTTCCAAACATAAAGGCAAATACCTCGCTGTGGACAACTCTCCTACTCTTCTTGAAGGTAAATGGGAATATTCTAAATCCGTAATTATCGAGTTTAAAAACAAAAAGGACTTTGAAGAATGGTACTTCTCAAAAGAATATCAGGTAATACTTAAGCATAGGTTAAATGCATCGTTTTGTGATACAATTCTTATCAAAGGTTTAACCTAAAATGATACTACCTACTTATACAGCCAGATTAACACATAAAACCTCTTAAGATGAGTATTAAGAATAAGATTAAATTGTTAAAAATTGCCTTTTGGATAGGGGCAGTAACAGATGGAATAGCAGCAATAATTATGATCTTTCCCCAATTGAGAAGTTGTCTTTTTGGATCAGACAACTTAATAATAACACCTCAATACAGATATGCTTTGGGACTTGGTGCAGCTTTAATGGTAGGATGGACAGTTTTATTAATATGGGGTAGTTTAAAACCTCTTGAACGAAAAGGAATTTTGTTAATTACAATATTCCCAGTAATAACCGGTATAGTTATTGCTCAAATTTACTCAGTAGTCTCTGACTATGTTCAATTAACCAAAATGATCCCAATATGGATACACTTAACATTTATTACATGTTTATATCTAATAGCATATTTCAGAGTAAAAAATGTTAGTAAGTGATAAGTTATTAACCCTGTATCAATCTGAGTATCTTTAGCTTTCAACAAAAAAACTAAAACTAACACGGACAATGCTATGGGTAAGTCGTATGTCACACTTTTTGCTTTTGCTCCTGCACACAATACAGATTCGTAATGGTTCTTGCATCCGGACACGCGCATCTGCTCATAATTCAAATCCTTCACCTTGACAAATTTCCGGCTTCGAGATAGTTTGTACCGTAACACTGCGCCAGTGCACGCCACCAAATTTGTAACCGGTGATAAATTCGTGGCTCCGATCAAACTTCTGCCGCGATCGCGCCATTACGTAATAAAATTTGTACCATGACGGCAAAAACACGTGCCATACCCTCCTTGCACCCCCTCTGCTCACTGCGTTCACACGGGGCGCAGCGTGATAGCTTTTCGGCTAAAGTAAAAGGGTTCTGCCCGGTGCTTGCGTCGGGTAACGCTAACTCCCGCTGCCGCCGGGCTGTTGGCAGCAAGTGTAACGAGAATGCATTGACAACTTCAGATGACTAACCGCAATACAATTGAATAACTGGAATAATGGATATTATATTTTTACTTGGTGCAGTTCAGGCTTTCTTCTTTGGGGTTTTACTTATAGATAGAGGAAAAAACAGACTTCCTCCAAAATTACTTTTGCTGTTCTTCAGCTTAATTGGTTTTGTGTTGATTGAACATTATTTATTTCAAAGGAATATCATATTTGAATACCCACATTTGCTGGGACTTACTTATACTTTCCCAATAATATTAGGCCCCATTTTGTTTTTTTATACAAAATCATTGGTAAATGAAAATAATGCAATTTCGTTTCGAAATTTTTTCCTTCACGCAATACCGTTTTTATTTATAACCACTTTTTTAATTTATGACTTTTATTTTTTAAGCCCGCAAGAGAAGTTAATTTATTACGAAAAAGAAACACAGGGGGAGACTTCCGGTTTCATTTACACAGCCGAATTCTTTATTAATTTTTCTATTCCTTTTTATTCTATAGTTTCCCTTCTTTTATTGAGGAAGCACCTTAAACAAATCAGGCAAAACTACTCCAACACAAAAAACTTAGACTTGCATTGGTTAAAAATAGTCTTGATTTGTATGGTATTTGTTTCATTCGTGTCTGTATTGATGGGCTTGTTAAGTGATTTTTTTAAATTTATCTCTTATGAAGACGGAGACTATATAATGTACATCACTCTTACTGTAATAATTTATTTCTTAGGTTATTATGGTATTAAACAAAAACCAATATTATCAAATGAAAATCCAATTCCTCAAATTGAAACTATTCCAACTCTTAAACCCAAATATGCAACTTCATCTTTAAAAGATGTTGAGAAAGAGAAACTTATAAAGCGGTTGACCAAATCAATGGAGAACGAAAAGCCATATTTAAATGAAAACCTGACTTTAAAAGAATTAGCAAACAAACTTGAAACTACACCCAATAATCTTTCCCAAATAATTAATGAAAAGTTTAATAAAAATTTTTACGAGTTTATTAATGGACACAGGATTAATGAAGTGAAAAGTTTGTTATCTGACCCGGAATATTCTCATTATTCTATGCTTGGAATAGCGTTCGAGTGCGGATTTAATTCAAAATCAACCTTTAACAGCGTGTTCAAACAATTAACCGGTAAAACGCCATCTGAATTCAAGAAGTCGGATTTTGACATTCCGGCTGAGTCCAATCTTTCCTGATCGGACCTTCCAATGTTATCTTAAAACATTCTTGTAGTCCGAACTTACACTTTCGGGCATTTGTCCGAATACCAAAATGTAGTTTTGTCCGGAACTTTAAAGAAAATCGGATGAAGACAAAGCTAATTCTTCTTGTATCACTTTTTTTGATGGCATTAACAACGGAAAAAAGCTTTAGTCAAAGCCACTTGTCCATTGAAACTATTAACGCATTTTCGCTGAATAATAATAAGTTGGGCGTAGACACTCTACAAAAAGTTGCTGTTTATTTGCCCCCATATTATGACAGCTCAAATAAAAGCTACCCTGTTGTGTATTATTTACCCGGCTTTACAAGCCCGATTAACGAGTTTCTATTCGGCGAGTACAGTGGGTTTGAACTGCAAAAAGTGGCAGATTCTTTAATTGAACGTCAATTGATAAATGAAATGATTATTGTATTAGTTGACGGTAATACCTTTTTGGGCGGTAGCTTTTATGTTAATTCATCAATCAATGGGAATTGGGAAGACTATATTGCCTATGATCTGGTTCAGTACATAGACAAGAAATACAAAACAAATCCCTCTCCCAGTTGGCGTGCTATTGCAGGAAATTCAATGGGGGGCTTTGGTGCTTTACATATAGCAATGAAACATCCCGATATTTTTGGTATGGTTTATTCATTAAGCCCCGGACTATTTGATGTTAAAGGTATTCTCAACAGCAGATTTTTAACTTCACATCAGAACATTTCAGAGATTCAGCAAGTAATAAGTGAATTCTTTAATGAGTCCGAATTAAATGAGATTGATCGGTATAAATATCTTACTGCTAATTTGAGATATGGGCCCTATGATGGATATCTTAAAGGTTTTTTGCTCGCTTATGGTAGTGCTTTTTGTCCGGATTCTGCATTAGAGACCCCGCCATTCTTTTATTTACCGGATACATCGGTTACAGAAACTAACATAAATGACAAACAATTTAAATGTTGGATTAATGGCTTTGGAGGATGGGAAGAAAAAATAAAAGATTACCATTCCAATCTAAACAAAATATCCATCTTTTTGGACTGTGGGTTAAATGATGGCTGGATAACTGATGGGACAAAGTATGTTTCTAACTTACTGGAGCAAAACCAAATCAAGGTTGAAACTCTATGGTTTGATGGTGGGCATACAGACAGGCTCCACATCAGGTTGAAAGAACATATGCTTCCGTCTATCTCAAAGTTTTTTGAAACTCATTCCAGCAAGTAAGGATATGAGCACTAATCAACGTATGTATTATATTGACTGGCTAAGAGTTATCGCCTTCGGTTTATTGTTTGTATTTCACTCCTTTCGCCTGTTCGATACTTATCCCTGGCATTTGAAAAACGTTGAAACAAGCATTTCGATCAACTATATCATTGAATTTATGCATAGTTGGCGAATGTATATTATTTTCCTGGTATCAGGTGCAGGTACTTATTTCGCGATGAAATCCAAGAGGGAAAATTTTTTGAATGGAAGAATAAAGCGGTTGGTCATCCCCTATATTTTTGGTGTATTTATATTGATTCCACCTCAAAAATTTCTTGAAGCTATTCAACAATCAGGATTTGAGGGCAATTATCTTCTATTTCTGACACAATTGCCAAATGGTTTAATAAATGAAAATTTTGGGTGGAACCTAATATGGACTGGATATTTAGGATACCACATCTGGTATTTAGTGTATTTATTCGTTCAAACAATTTTGTTTCTACCGCTATTCAAACTTATACTTAGATACCAAAATAAGGTGTTTGAACAATCCAATAAATTATTCCGGTCATTTTATACTTTTTGGTATATCATAATACCTTTTGTTTTACTTGAGTTTCTTTTGCGACCCGTATTCCCTCACTATCTGAACTGGGCAGACTTCGCAACATTTTCACTCTATTTCCTTTTTGGGTTTCTTTTGCAAATCAATCAGAATATCATTTTATTCATTGAAAAAAATGCTTTTAAATTTCTATTGATAGCCATCACTTGTTGGAGTTTATATTTAATCAATAAAACTTTTCTTGACAATATTTCAATACCAGATTATAATTTGAATTACTTTTTCTCAATCATTTTGAAAAACCTGAACAGCATCAGTTGGGTATTTGCATTTATAGGACTTGGAAAAAAATTTCTGGATTTTAATCATCGCTATTTGAACGATCTCAATCAAGGGATTTTACCTTTTTACATCCTACACCAAACCGTTATTGTGATTTTTGGATATTTTGTGGTTCAATGGGATTTATCGATTCTGGGAAAATTTCTTATTATTCTTACTATATCTTTTATTGTTATAATTGGCCTGTACCAAATCATAAGAAGAAATAATATAATGAGATTTTCCTTTGGAATGAAACGAAAGGGAGTAAACCCTGGCAAGACCAGAGTATTCGGGGAAATACCAAATTGAAATGAATAAAATAAATATAAGGTTTATCTAATCTGGCCTTCCTACCTTCCTGATAATTTCCTGTGTAAGAACGTGGAAAGAGCAACCCATAAAGAGTTTGAAAAAATAATACATTAACTTGCGACAGCAAAGTAATTTCAAGTTTAATTAGAATGACAATGAAGAAGAAGTTTCAATTAAACCCGGCAACAGGTATGGCAATGGGTGCTATTATTGCAGCAATGATTTCAATAATAGTTCAACTTGCAACAAAAGACAGCTCAATTTGGATTTGGTCAATTCCCATTGGTATAGCAATTGGATTACCTATTGGAATAACAGCCAAGAAAAAAAGAAGTTCTAATAATATTTAGCAAATACTCTTTTAAAGTGAAACCAGTATGAACGAAGCCAAAATAATGACCTTGCATCCAAGCGGTAAACAAGGGGTAAACATTCTTTTAAGAAGATATGAAGTAATAAAGGACTTTATTCTTTCAAAGCTAAAAGAGCTATCAGAAATAAGCTTTGATGAATTAACCGACCTTGCAGTACAAGAGCTTTCGGCTAACTTTGACGGTAAAGTTGTTTGGTATATGGTTACAGTAAAACTGGACCTTGAAGCACGGAAACTGATTGAGAGAGTTCCCAAAACAAGTCCACATAAACTCAGATTAACCAAAGAATAATGAGAAAATTAAAATTCCTTCAATTATAATTAGAGAAAGTAATTTAAATTAATTGATTCGAGGTGTAATTGTTTTTGCAGGCACATCCCGCCGACTTGACATATATCATTATTGGAATTCCAATTCAGCGGGAAGAGCATGCAAAAACACAGCTCAGTAAATATTGGAAATTTCAAAGGCACATTTGCAGCTTAAAATCCGAAAGCTGCAAATGAGCCTTAAAGTTCATTCATTGGGATAATAACATCTCAGCAGCTTCTCTTTTCATTATCTTTACAATCTTTAAAATCAAACTTTTATGTAATGAAAAACGTAAAATGCATAATCTTGTTTTCAGTTTTGATAAGCTTTAGCCTTTCTCTCTCCGCTCAGATCGACACAACAAAGATTAATGAGCTTTTTGAGATGTCCTTCTCAGATCTTTTGAATCAGGAAGTGATATCATCCTCAAAATTCGTTCAAAAATCTTCAGAAGCTGCATCCTCCATTAGTATAATCACTGCGGATGAAATTAAAAATTTTGGCTATAAAACTCTTGGTGAAGTTCTGAACAGCCAGCGGGGAATGTACCTTTCAAATGACAAGAACTATTTGTACGTTGGCTCTCGTGGATTCAGTCGCCCTACTGATTATAACAACAGGTTTGTAATCATGATTGACGGTCATATTATGAATGAGGTTGTTTACGGTTCAGCATTTATGGGTAATGAGCTTGCTATAAATCTTGCTAATGTTGAAAAGATTGAAATCATGAGGGGGCCTGGGGCTTCTGTATATGGATCTGGTGCAATGCTCAATATTATCAATTTAATAATGAAGAAAGGTTCTGATACTGATGGAGTAACAGTATCAGTAGGCACAGGAAGTTTTGGGAAACATGATCTTTCTGCAATTTTTGGGAAGAAAATTAAAAATACAGATATCTCTTTTTCCGGAACCGGTGGCACATATAAAGGAGAAGATTATTATTTCAGCGAGCTTGATGCTCCTGAGACAAATTATGGAATTTCTTCAGGGATGGACCGAGAGAAATATATTGGTTTCCAAACAGGCATAACAAATAATAATTTTAATCTATCTGCTGCTTTTTCTCGCAGATCGAAGGGAATTCCAACAGGGGCTTATAACACTGACCTTACAGGAAATGTAGAATCACTTGATGACCGGTATTTTGTTGAAGCCAGCTACCAGAAAGATGTTAAAAAGAACATCTCCCTGCATTTCAGATCATATTATGATGATTATTGTTATACTGGTTCATATCCTTCAGGTGGAGAAGATTTCTTTGATTCTTCTTATGGTAGGTGGATTGGTTCTGAAATACAATATTATCATGAAGCCGGTAAAAGACACATTATTACTGCAGGATTTGAGTATAAATACACTTTCCGGTCCGATTACAAAGAATGGTCGGATGACACAACATATTTTGATAGAAACTTTCCATTCTCCACTTTATCTTTATACGCTCAGGATCAGTTTGAAATAGTTAAAAATCTACGCCTCACAGCAGGTTTAAGATATGACCACTATTCAATATTCGGGCAGGCTTTAAGTCCAAGGCTTGCACTGGTGTACAGTTATTCGGAAAATTCCTCTCTGAAACTGTTATATAGCGAAGCTTACAGAATTCCCAATTTTTACGAATCCTTCTACGAATCATATAATTCTCACATGACAAATCCCAATATAACATCTGAAAAGATCCGCGCCGGAGAGTTGGTCTGGTCTCACAAGTTGTCGGAAACGCTTTTTGGAAATATTTCTCTCTACAATTTCTTATTTTTTAATCTTATAGATCAGCATCTTCATGAAGCAGACATCACTGAATTCCATAATTTAGGCAGGGCCAGGGGTTATGGTTTAGAGTATGAGTTCAAATATAAGCATCCGGTTAATAATATCGAGGCTTTTCTGAATTTTACTCTGCAGCGTGCTCTTGACGAAAATTCAAGCACGATATTGACCAACTCTCCTGCATTTATGGCAAAATCAGGTTTTGTTTTACCTGTTACAAAATATTTTAATATCATCCCTGAATTTTTCCTGGAAACCAGCAGAAGAACCCTTTCAGGAAATGAAACCGGTAATCTATATTTATTCAACCTCGGTATAAACTCCAGAAAATTTTTGAAACACTTTGATGCCTCTGTAAAAGCCAAAAACTTGTTCAATATAAAATACTATTTCCCAGGAGGCCATGAACATGTTCAGGATGTGCTTATACAAGATTCCAGAAATATCTATTTAAAACTAACTGCACATTTTTGAGCTTATGAGGTGGAAAATTAATAAGACTTCGGGAATGAAGATCGTTTTGCATTTAATTCTTATTCTTTTCAATTTGCCATGTAACGCACAATCTGATGAGAACATAATTAAAGCTGCTTATATTGAACGTATAACACGTTTTGTTGAATGGCCGCGGTTACAGTCTTCCAAGGATACGGGAACTTTTAAAATCGGTGTTTATAGAGATAATGAACTATATGACATACTAAAAATAGCACTAAAAGATAAAAACATTAAGAATCTTAAAGTTACAGTGATTGAACTGGCAAATTATGAAAATATAGTATCCTGCAATCTTTGTTATCTGTCTTCGATTTCAAATAGTGAAATTGATAGATTAATGTCGATTGCCAACCAAAGCGGAGTATTGATTCTGTCTTTTGGTAAAGACTATGGAATAAAAGGGATACATATAAATTTTTATGTTGAAGAGAATAAACTTAAGTTTGAAATAAACAGAAAATCTGTGTCGGCAGGTAATTTTAAGATTAGTTCACTTCTAATGAATAATTCTAAAATTATATAATTAAAGCAATGATGTTGTTCAATCATTTTACAATCAGACAGAAATTAATTGGCATTTTGCTTACTGTTACCATTATTAGCCTTCTAATAGGATTTTCTATTGAAGTATATAGCAATATACTCGCATCGAAGAAAGAACTGGTGAATAATATTTCTCTTGATGCGAAACTTATCTCAGATTATTCTGTACCTGCGATACTTTTTGATGACAAAAAAACTGCTGAAAACATTTTAGTTAAGCTCAGAAATATACCCTCTGTTCTATTCGGAGTAATTTATGATAAGCAAAGTGATGTTTTTGCAACTTACTATAAATCAGGTTATGAAAACACTCCTGCTCTCACTGACCCAGATTCATCCACCGTTATTCAGAATAAACTATTATTCATTTCTGAACCAATCGTTTCTGAAAATGAAACTATAGGAAGAGTAGATCTGATTGCATCGACAGGCATTATCAGGATGAAAACTCTCAGCCATATAAAAGTTATATCAATAATCTTTCTGGGGTCTTCGTTGATTGCTTTTTTACTTTCACTCCTTCTTGAGAGACTTATCTCAAAGCCAATTATAGATCTGGCAACAACCGCACGTAATATACGAGATTCAGGTGATCTTACACATAGGGCTAAAAAGTATTCAAATGATGAAACAGGTACTCTTTATGACAGTTTTAATGACTTGCTTATTAGTCTTTCTGCCAGGAAGGAAGAAAGGGACCGGGCAGAAAAAGCTTTGCTTGAAGAAAGAGAAAACCTTGAAAAAAGAGTTCTTGAGCGGACCATCGAACTTAAAACTGCAAAAGATAAAGCAGAAGAATCCGATAGATTGAAATCATCATTCATCTCGAATTTTTCTCATGAAATCCGTACACCTCTTAATGCAATTATAGGTTTTACCGATTTGTTGATGGAAGGAATGAACACTGATGAAGAAAAAGCATTTGCTGTAAAAAGTATTAATGAAAGTAAGGACGATCTTCTCCAGCTTATTAGTAATGTACTGGATACATCAAGTCTCGAAACAAACCAGCTTTTTATAAACAGGTCTGATTTTTTGATTAATGATGAAATAATCGATATTGTTAAATTTGGTAATGAACTATTGAATAGAAGAAATAAGCAATTAATTCGAATCAAAACGAATATTGACTCTACTGACCGACTAAGAATTAGCACTGATGGAAGACGGATAACCCAGGTACTTAAACAACTGGTTGATAATTCTATAAAATATACAAATAAGGGCTTTATTGAAATCGGTACATTTTTGTTGGATCCGGAATTTATTGGATTTTATGTAAAAGACACAGGATGCGGTTTACCGGAAGATGAGAAAGAAAAGATATTTAACAGGTTTTATAAAATTGAAAATGACAAAAATAATCTTTATCGTGGTGCAGGATTAGGTTTAACACTCGCAAAGGGCATAATAGTTAATCTTAATGGAGAAATGTGGGTTGAGTCTGAACCTGGTATCGGTTCTGCGTTCTTTTTTAAGATTCCTTCCGTTACATCCACCATTAAAGGTGATTTATTTGCAGAAAACAATCAGAAAGACACTTCAGCACTTATTGGAAAGAAAATCTTAATAGCTGAAGATAATTTTAATAACTACTCATACTTGTCGTTAGTAATAAAGAGAGGTGAAATGGAAGCAATAAATGCAAAGAGTGGTCTGGAAGCTGTCTATTTGAGCAATGAATATAAATTTGATCTGATCCTTATGGATATTCTAATGCCTGAAATGGATGGGTTCGAAGCTGCCAGAAAAATAAAAATTAAGTCACCCTCTACTCCAATAATTGCACAGACAGCCTTTAATTTTAGTAAAGATGATCATAACTTACTCGAGTTGTTTGATGATGTTCTTATAAAACCAATATTACCTGCTGATTTAATTAATACACTGACAAAACATCTTCTCAAACCTTCCTCCTGAAAATGTTAAAAAATCTGGTATCCATGAATAATAAATAGTAAGTAAAACTGTCCCTTCGCTGTCAGGCACATTACGTAAAAATAAGTTTCTGCTTTTAAAAAGAATTACTGGTTTGCGCAAAGAGCCTTCCAGCCCGTCCCGCCTGCACGGGGGATTGGCGGCTAAAGATCAATACTTGTTTTAAACATGATATATCTCAAATTTGCCCAGCAGCTAACACGGACGGTGCTATGGGTAAGTTGTTTGTCACGGTTTTTGATTTTACTCCTGCTCGCAAGATAGCTTTGTAATGGTATATGCACCCGGACACGCGCATATATACCCAATTTAAATCCTGCGCCGTGACAGGTTTCTGGCTCCGAGAAAGTTTGTACCGCGACACTGCGCCAGTGCCCTCAATAAAAATCCTGTACCGTGGTAGTCTACCGGCTCCGATCTGACTTGTACCGCGACACGCGTAATACTTACACAACTTTGTACAAAGACGGAAAAAACACGCGCCATACCCTACCGGGGCAGGCTTTAGAGAGCATCCGGTTGGGCAGAAAACGGGACGATACGCCTCCATGCATTGGGATAACACCTACTAAACATACCCCGGGCCGTTGTGCATCAATTTAAATAAAACGTAATTGAATAAAACAATAAAAAAAAGTAAAATGAATATTTCTATTGTAGACAGACCAGCATTAATTCTAATGGACATTCAGAAAGCCTTTGACAATATCGCTTATTGGGGCGGACAAAGAAACAATGATAATGCTGAGGCTAATGCAGCTGAGCTTTTGAAAATATGGAGAGATAAAAAACTTCCAATTTTTCATATTAAACATTGTTCTTCAAATCCAAACTCACTATTAAATGAGACAAATGAAGGTAATGAATTTAAGGATATAGTAGCACCTATTGACGGCGAACCGATTATTAAAAAAAACGGCAGCAGTGCTTTTATCGGAACAGACTTGAAAGACAGACTTGACAGTGAGAAAATTTCCAAACTGGTTATAGTTGGTTTGACGACAGACCATTGCGTTTCGACAACCACAAGAATGGCAGGCAATTTTGGCTATGACACCTTTGTTGTTTCAGACGCAACTGCAACATTCAATAATAAAGGTTTGGATGGAAAAAAATATTCAGCAGATTTGATGCACGAAACTTCATTAGCCAGTTTGAATGAAGAATTTGCAATGGTTGTTACAACAGACTATTTGAAACAAAATATTTGACAAACCAGTCCATATTAAAAGATTTGAAGTAATAATTGTTCTTATATTAATGGGAGCATGCAAAAAGATGGACCATTATGAAATTAATGGAACAATAGATAATATTCCAGATAGTTCCATCATAATTCTGTTTGAATTTTTGGAAAACGCGGGTACGCCACCGGGCCGTCATATGCAATAACGAATATGGTCTCAACTACATTCTGCCTCAAAAACATAGCGCTCTCTAATACAGAGGGATTACTCGCTCATTTCATTCACTCGTGATCCCTTACGGGAGACCCTGCAGACCATAGCACTCTCTCCTGGCCTGCAGGGCAGTAAGGGATTACTCGCTCATTTCATTCACTCGTGATCCCTTACGGGAGACCCTGCAGACCATAGCACTCTCTCCTGGCCTGCAGGGCAGTAAGGGATTACTCGCTCATTTCATTCACTCGTGATCCCTTACGGGAGACCCTGCAGACCATAGCACTCTCTCCTACACTTCGTGCATGAGAGTCTTTTTATTTTCCGTCATTTCTTGCTCCGGCAAGCCGGGTTTATAATGCCGTAAAATAAAAAACCTGTTCCGTCATTGACGGAACAGGAGTGCTATGGTCTGCGGAGAAAGTGGGATTCGAACCCACGGTCCAGTTACCCGGACAACGGTTTTCGAGACCGCCCCAATCGACCACTCTGGCATCTCTCCGGTAGCGCAATATCCTGACGATCTTGCGGCCGCAAATATAACTACTTTTTAGTGTAAACTGATCTGGTCTTTCTTTCTCCCTGAGGTGAAGCCGTAGTCATTTCTATCGAAAGGGTCTTCGGATCAGTAAGGCTCCACACCTCTGTTGATGTGATAGTTCGCGACTCGCCGTCCCGGTTCATTGTCCTTGTTGTTTTGATCGTCAGTTTCTTCCCGTCAGCCGACCAGGTTGCAACGGATTTGCTCTCACCCATACGCGCAGTATTAACTGACTCCTTTCCGTCAAGAGTGTACTTTGATGTGATGGTATTTGTTGTACCGTCGGGAGTACTCATAACCCGTTCAACAGTAAGAATGTTCCCTTCCTGCTTTGCGGAAAAGTCACCGCCGCCAAAGCCTCCTCTTCCAGGTGAGGCTGGCTGTTGTCCCTGCGACTGCCCAGTGTCGCTCTTTTCAGCATTGTAAACCCAGTTGCCTGTAAAGTTTGCCTTTGACCCCTGGCCCGACAGACCAAAAGATATAAGGAACAATCCTGCTGTAATAATGGCCGTAATGAACCTGTAGTTTAAAAATCTCTTTTTCATGGTGCTTTATTTTAAAACCGGAACTAAATTGATATAAATTTGTTTCAAAGTTACCTCTCATTCAGTTAATAATCTATAATAATGGAAAGATATTTCGCCCTCCTTTTTTTCTCCTTCACGGTGCTGTTGTTGTCGGGTCAGGATAGTATACCGCAATATGACTCACTGCTTGCCACCCAACTGGGAGCCGATGAACGGGGAATGAAAACCTACGTGCTCGTCATACTTAAGACCGGTCCGGCGGATATTCGGGATCAGGCGTTGCGCGACAGCCTCTTTGCCGGCCATTTCTCCAATATGGACCGGCTTGCCGCAGAAAAGAAACTGGTGGTAGCAGGCCCCGTTTCAACCAATGACAGGCAGTACCGCGGCCTCTTCCTTTTCGATGTGAGAACCCCTGAAGAGGCCAGGGAATTAGTGAAGGGCGATCCTACTGTGACTTCAGGAATATTTGACATTGAACTTTACCAGTTCTACGGTTCGGCTGCGCTTCCAGTATATCTTGAGACTGCCGAAAAGATCAGGAAGAGATGACCAATTGTAAGACCGCCAATAGAATCTCACCTTTCATTCGCAGCTATTCAAAGTTAACAAATCAGTTTGTATCTTTCTCAACTGAACAGAGACCTTAATATTTGCATGCTTTATTGTTATTTCAGAAAACTCCCATCGTAAATGAGACTGGAAGATATAGGGCTTACAGAAGAGCTCTCAAATGTGGCAAATAGTCCTGACCTCTCAGGATTTGTCCTCGGTCGGGTAACCCGGGAAGACCGTGAGAGGTATGTTGTCACTGACGGAGAGCAGGAGTATGATGCTGAGATCACGGGAAACCTGAGATACTCGGCTGAGTCCAGGGAAGACTTTCCGGCTGTAGGCGACTGGGTGGCAATGACACGATATGACTCAGGGCAGGCCTATATCAACAAGGTTCTTCCCCGGAAATCGTTCCTGGCAAGGAGGGCTGTTGGCAAAACCGGTGAAATACAGATCATTGCCGCAAATATTGATATAGCATTTATCGTTCAGGCCATCAACAATAACTTCAACATTAACAGGCTGGAAAGATATCTTATCATTTGCCATTCGGCAGGCATCGAACCGGTACTGGTGCTTAGCAAGACTGACCTTGTTACAGAGATGGAAATAATTGAAGCTTTACATGAACTTGAGCGCAGGGGAAGGCAGGTCAAATATGTGCTTCTCAGTAACATAACCCTTGATGGGACAGACCAAATACTTGGTTTAATCCCAAAGGGCAAAACATGTTGCGTGATGGGATCATCAGGAGTGGGCAAGTCGACACTTATTAATAACCTCCTGCAAAGGAATATTCTTAAAACAGGGGAGATCAGTCGCAGCACGAATAAGGGGAGACATGTGACTGAGCATCGCGAGCTGTTCGTTCTCGACAACGGAGGTATTATAATTGATACTCCGGGCATGAAGGAGCTCGGTGTGACAGACATTGATGAAGGGGTAAGGACAACCTTCCGGGAAATATATGACCTCGCACAAAGCTGCCGATTCCATGACTGCAGTCATATGAATGAGACGGGTTGCGCTGTGCTGGATGCGGTGGAGAGTGGAAACCTCAGCAGGGAATCATACGGAAATTATGTCAAAATCCAAAAGGAGCAAGAGCGGTTTCAAACCACCCTGGCCGAGAAACGAAAGAAGGATAAGCAGTTCGGGAAGCTCCTTAAAAATTATCATAAGATCACTCGCAATACAGAATCCGAATGAATAGTGGATTCAGTTATAAAAAGGTTCCCGCATCACGAATAGCGACGTTTGACACATTCTCCATAGCGTTAAAGAAGCATCATGTAGCTGCCTTGCTTGAGTTTGATGTGACGGAAAGCAGGAGAAAGCTGCAGGTGTCAAGAAGAGGCGGTGTAAATATTTCCCTCAATGGCTGGCTTATTAAGGTGATCGGCAGCGTCTTGAAGGAACATCCGGAGGCTGCCGCATTCCTGCGAGGCAAACGAAGGCTTATGATTTTCAGAGATATCAATATATCAATCCTGGTGGAAAAGGAGATTAACGGCGAGCGAGTGCCTATTCCCATGGTAATAGAAAGGACTAACGAAAAAAGCGCACAGGAGATAACCGCTGAGATTGAAAATGCAAAGAATAAGGAGTTATCCGAAGAGGATATTGTCATAAACACTCAAAGTGATTTATCGGAAAGAATTTATTTCCATCTGCCGGGATCTGTCAGAAGACTAATCTGGAAGGTGATGCTCGTAAATCCCCATTTCGCTTACAAAAAAATGGGTAATGCAGCAGTGACCTCGGTTGGAATGATAGGAAAAGTTAATGGCTGGTTCATTCACAGGTCTGTTCACCCGGTATCCTTTGGTATTGGGTCTGTCCTTAAAAAACCTGTAGTGATTGACAACGAGGTAAAAATCAGGGAGATTCTGAATATGACCGTGCTTGTTGACCATGATCTTGTGGATGGCGCTCCCATGGTGAGAATGCTTAAGGACCTGACAAATTATATCGAAGCAGGAGCTTTTACAGACAACTCAGCACCGGAATGAATAACTTTGCAGTAATGGTCTGACTCCCGAATATCTGTCAGGCCCTTTGGATGTGTTTGACTAACTTGAAAAAGATGAATGAAGATCTCTATTCCGGAAGTACCCGGTATCTTGAGCTTCTTTGCAACACTATTTATGAAAGGTGTGTTGGCAGTGAGGGTAACAGGCAGGCAACTCGATTTTTTGAATATGAACTCTCACAGCTGGGATGGGAGACTGAAACGGCTGAGTTTGATGCGTTTGACTGGGAAGATGGCGGCGCATACCTTAGTTGTGACGGCGAGGATTTCTCTGTGCTTACGGGCCCCTATTCACTCGCCTTCAATGGAAGGGCCATGCTTATGGCAGCAAGCAGTGTGGATGAACTTGAAAGCATTGACTGCTCCGGTAAGATACTAATGTTATATGGGGAGATTGCAAAGGAGCAGCTCATGCCAAAGAATTTTGTCTTTTATAATCCCGGGGAACACCAGCGTATCATTGCACTCCTGGAACAGAGAAAGCCCGCTGCTATCATCAGCGCAACGGGAAGGAATGCAGCCCTGGCAGGTGGTGTCTATCCTTTCCCCCTGATAGAGGATGGCGACTTCGACATTCCATCAGTCTATATGACGGAGGAGGAGGGTGCGAGACTCCTTCCATATGCCGGAAGAGAGGTAGCACTTGAATCCAGATCGGTGAGAGTTCCCGGGAAGGGATACAATGTCATCGCAAGAACAGGCAGGTCCGGATTAAAAAGGGTGGTTGTGACTGCCCATATCGATTCAAAAAAGGGCACAAAAGGTGCAATTGACAATGCATCCGGAGTGGTTGTGCTTCTTCTGCTTGCCCGACGACTGAAGGATTATGCAGGCGATTATATGATAGAGATTGTCGCCTTCAATGGCGAAGATTACTATGCAGTGCCAGGGCAGATGAATTACCTGATGTCAAACCAGGGTAAATTCAATGAGATGCTGTTGAACATAAATATTGACGGAGCAGGATACAAAGAGGGATTATCAGCATTCTCCCTCTTCGACCTGCCCGAGGCTCTCCATAACTGCGCAAATGAGATATTTGTTAATTACCCTGGTATTACTGAGGGGGCGCAGTGGCCGCAAGGCGACCATAGCATCTTCCTGCAGAACGGGGTGCCGGCTATAGCTGTATCATCAAAATGGTTCATTGATAACATTGAATTACAGGATGTCACACACACACCGAAAGACAGTCCAGAGATTGTTGACTGCCACAAACTGGTTGAAATTTCCTCCGCGCTGAATGATTTTATCCGGATGTTATAACCGCCGTTGAGACCAGAGAAACGATAATTATGCCCACGAACTGTCATTAATACAAAAACCGCCCGGATTGCAGGGGCGGTTCTTGCGTAAGGTGAGATTTAAGGTGGATTATTCCTTGACAAATCTCTTCATCACGCCACCAAGGGGTGTCGTGAGTCTTATAAAATAGATGCCACGTGCCAGATGGCTGATATTCAACGTTTTGATATCCACACCCCCGCACTGCTCAGAAATAATTTTGTTTCCCATTACATCAAATATCTCCAACAGGGAAACATTCTCTATTCCTGAAACAGAAAGATCACTGGTGGCCGGTACCGGGTATACCCTGCAGTTATCGGTGAGAAAGTCCTTGCCTGTACGGGCAGGAAAGACCTGTTCTGCCTTCAGCACAGCGGTGCCTGCTTCAGCAGTTGTACCGGCAACCGTCACCCCCTTCGGTATATCAATTAATTGACTGTCAGGCTTTGTGCGTTGTTGTGCCTGATGTACTGCCTGGGGAAATCCAGCCTGAATGGTGATGGCCGGGAAGATAATTGTGAGCAGTAAAAATTTCAAGGGTAGAGGTCTTGCCATAAGCAATGATATACTTTTTAAAGTTAGTAACAGGAAACAATAGTTATACTTCGAATCTCCACTTATTGTTTCAGCAATGAACAAGTTATTAACAATTATTTTTTTTAATTGTTCCGCGGAAACTCATTTCATTGTTAACGGTCAGTTAAGAAGTTGGTTTTATAAGTGTTTTCAAAGAATATCTTTCATAAAAAAATTATATTTGCCGTCTCGTTGAAACGTCTAATTATCAAATAAAAAACAATAACATGAGAAAGATTTTTCTTCTTGCAGCTGCACTGTTGATGGCAGTCGTATCATGCACCACCAGGCAGAAGGAGCAGGGTAATCCCTTCTTCACGGAGTGGAAGACACCTTTTGGTGTTCCTCCGTTTGATCAGATACTGAATGAGCATTATCTGCCTGCCATTGACTCCGGCATAACCCTTGCCAGGGCAGAAGTGGCAGCAATAACTGCCACCGGGGAGACCCCGACATTTGCCAACACCATTGTGCCATATGACCGCGGCGGTCAACTTCTTAATAAGGTGGCATATGTTTTCTACTCGCAGACCAGTGCAAATACAAATGATACTCTCGAGAGTCTGCAGATGGAGATAGCCCCCAAAGTGTCAGCCTTCAGTGATGAGATACTGCTTAATGCCACTCTCTTTCAGAAGATAAAGACTGTATATGAAAACAGGGAAGCTGAGCAGCTCAATGAGGAGGAGCTCTTCCTGCTTGAGAATCTCTACAGGAGCTTCGTTCGTAATGGTGCCCTGCTCCAGGGTGAGGACCAGGTGAAACTGAAGAAACTGAACCAGGAGCTGTCGGTACTGGCAGTCAGGTTCAGCCAGAACGTGCTGGCAGAGACAAATGGTTTCAAACTTGTCATTGACAAAGAGGCCGACCTGAAAGGCCTTCCCCCGGGTGTCATCGCGAATGCAGAGGAGCTTGCAAAGGCAAACGGAATGGAAGGCAAGTGGGTTTTCACCACGCAGAAACCCAGCATGATTCCCTTCCTTCAGTATGCTGAGAACCGCAACCTGCGGAAGAGTCTGTATGACGCCTATCTCAATCGCTGCAACAACGGCAATGAGTATGACAACAACAAGGTGCTTGCTGACATCGTCAGGCTCAGGGCAGACAGGGCAAAACTCCTTGGCTATGACACTCACGCTGACATTGTGCTGGAGACACGTATGGCGAAGACCCCTGATAACGTTCTCAACCTGCTCACTGACCTGCTTAAGAGGGCACTACCCGTTGCCAGCCGTGAACGTGATGAGATGCAGAAGATCATTGAGGCTGAAGGCGGTACCTTTAAACTCGCGCCGCACGACTGGTGGTATTATGCCGAGAAGCTGCGCAAGGCCAAATATGATCTTGACGATACCGAACTCAGGCCCTATTTCAGTCTTGACAACACACGCGACGGAGTATTCGCCGTGGCCAATAAGCTCTATGGCATCACTTTTACGCGCATTGACAAGATCCCCCTGCCTCACCCCGATGCTCAGGCCTTCGAAGTGAAAGAGGCTGACGGCAGCCATGTAGGAGTACTCTACATGGATTTCTACCCACGTGAGAGCAAGCGCCAGGGAGCCTGGTGCGGCGGCTACCGTGATCACAGGGTGATTGATGGCAAGGAGATTATGCCCGTCGTTACAATCGTAGGCAACTTCACCCCGCCCGCAGGCGGTAAACCGGCACTGCTGAGCATGGATGACGTGCTCACCCTCTTCCATGAGTTCGGACACGGCCTGCAGGCACTCTTCTCGGACAACACCTACTCCTCAACCCATACGGCATGGGACATAGTGGAGCTTCCTTCACAGATAATGGAGCATTGGGCTACCCGGCCTGAGGTGCTGGCCATGTATGCACGGCATCATGAGACAGGTGAGGAGATCCCTCAGGCACTTGTCGAAAAGATAAAGAACAGCAGTTACTTCAACACGGGTTTTGACAACGTTGAAGTCATGGCGGCATCACTTCTTGATATGGCCTACTATTCGCTGGAGGCACCTGTCAGTATCGATGTGCAGAAATTTGAGAAGGAGACAATGAATAAGATTGGGCTGATAACTGAGATTGAACCCAGATACCGCAGTACCTACTTCCTCCATATCATTGACGGCTATGATGCAGGGTACTATGTTTACACGTGGGCTGCAGTGCTTGACCATGACGCCTTTGAAGCATTTAATGAGAAGGGCATTTTTGACAAGGCTACGGCAACCTCTTTCAGGAAGAATGTCCTTGAGAAAATGGGAACAATGGATGCCGAACATATTTATCTTAATTTCCGTGGTCGCGAGCCGGAGATTGAACCACTTCTCAGGAACAGGGGACTAAACTGATACAAGTGTCCGTATGATTCATGAAAAGGCTGTGACCGCTCCGGTGCCAGCCTTTTTTTATAAGATCTCCTTTTGGAGCTGTGAGTTGACGAAAAGAACCGTGCCAACCCCGGCATAGCAGTTCAGTACAGCCTCGCCGTTGTGTTTAAGGGCTTCAGGTCTGAAGCCGGTCATGACAAGGGCTGCCGAGGATGACTTTTCATTAATCAGGTTTCTGACCGTGGTACCCTTTTCAATCTCCAGTATCTCTACATTCTTTTCCGTTATGGGTAACCTGCCTGAGGTGATCAGATCCCTGAGTTCCCGGCTCGTCTCCGCATACTGGCCGGGTTTGCACGTACTGAAGACCTTTATAAATGACTTCCGCCAGTCGGGATGGCCGGAGACGATGAAGCTCAGAAGGATGAGGAGGCTTGCGTTCTCCGGCTCGTTGAAGTCGATCCAGACATGTATCCCCTTGCTGTGTATCATCTCCTTACCTGCTGAGGCCAGGAGGCAGATATCGAAGTTGCCGGCCCTGATAAGCCGTATATTTTCAATGATCTCGCCAAGGTTTTCCGGGTTATCCTTGTCGTACTCGAAGACAACCATATTGTTCTCCATCCCCGAAATGCCCGGCACCTGTATCGCCTGCACGATTGCCGAGGTGTATGAAGGAGAGATTATAGTATCAACGTAGACATGATTGTTCGAGGTATCGTAGGTCTCTATCAGTCGTGCAAGTTCCTCCCCGGCCTGCCTGCTTGTAGCCTTTGAGTAAAAGCCCTCTATCCTGTGCAGGTAGGTGCTGAAACCGTAGCGGTATGAGAGCCAGTTGAGAAGTTTGAAAGCCTTCTCTCTCCTGAAGGAATCTTTAGAGATACAAATGACACCCGGCCTCCATTCCTTCTGTTTCTTCCTGCTCTCCGATTTCTGAAGGAAGACGTGGAGGTTCCTGTTGATCTGGAATAGCACGTTGGCAAAAAGGGATTCAAGGCCCTGTCTGTTTTTGTGGTAGTGATTTATGTACAGGTAGACAATTACGATCAGTAATAATGCAGTGATTGCATAGAGAGTATTGATCCTGAACATCACCAGCACCGAAACCACAAATCCCGTGAGCGATAAGTACCATCTTGATCTGAATGATGGTCTGTATGACGGGGAGGAGCCAAAGTGATTCAGGAACGAAATCAGGCAGATGGAACCATATGCTACCAGGAAGAACATTGATATGACTTCAGCCACGGCGTTGACGCTTCCAAGGGCAACAAATATGATTGCTATCAACATTGTCACAAGTGTGGCATTCACCGGTTCCCCGTCATTACTCCTGGCTGTCGCCAGCCATCTGTTGAGCCTCATGGAGGGGAAGGAGGTGTCCATTGCCAGTGCCTGGAGGGTCCGTGGAGCGACCATGACCGATCCCAGTGCCGATGTGAGGGTGGAGGCTGCCAGTCCCAGGGGTATGATTATCGCACCTCCTATGGCTATCCTGCCCATTATGAGCTGGTTCTCAAGCATCTCTTCCACTGAGGCCGAGACCGCCAGCTTATATATTACACAAATGTATACCACAAGGCCGGTCAGCGTAGCCAAAAGGGTTCCCAGGGGTATCGACCTGGAGGGCTTACGGAGGTCGCCTGAGAGGCCTACGCCTGCAGTAATGCCTGTAAAAGCCGGGAAGACAATGGCGAAGACTATGAAGAAGTCTCCCATGTTACGGATGTCCCGTACAGGCAGATGTCCCTGACCCATGCTGTCTATAGTCGGTTTGCCAAGGAAAAAGAGCAGGAGGGCGATGAAAAGGATGGCAACAACCACATAGAGGGCTCTGACACCTGTGCCGGATCCCTTTCGGATTATGAGAACACCGAGCACAAATGTAACGGGAAGGCTTATTACCTGTCGTGGTACAATCACGGAATACCGGTTAGCGAAATAGTTAAAGAGGAACTCAAAGGCTTCAGTAAAGGCGATTATATAAAAGGCTACACTTATTGCCTGCGAGAGGAACAGCGCGATGCCAATTGTGGCACCGATGTTCAGCCCGAATGACCTGGAAATAATAAAATACTCTCCGCCACCTTCCACGCGCTTATTCGTCGCAATCTCTGAAATAGCCATTGCTGTGGGGATGGTCACCGCGTGCCCCATAATGATGATCAGCAGTACGCCCCAGAATCCCAGAGTGCCTACAGCAAATCCAAAGCGCAGAAAGAGGATTGCCCCCAGGATTGTGGAGACGGCA
>CAYVYM010000014.1:3696-62880 GCA_964455705.1 uncultured Rikenella sp. | reverse complement strand
CAGGCTTCGTGTATGCCCCGAAAGAGGAGAAGAGAGAGCTGCTGCGCCAGGTAGAGGCACTCATGTATACCCTCAGAAAAGCTTCCTGATCAACCGTCAACTGCCGGGCTCACTGAATAAAAAGTCACATCCCGGATTCACCGAATAAATAGTCACGTCCCGGGCTCACCTACAGGCTTATAACGCTGGTCTCTTCGCACCGGAATGAAGCCGGCATCGATTATGATCTGCTTCATTGTCTCCGGGTCAACCCTGAAGGGGTCGCCTGCGGCGCTGACCACATTCTCCTCAATCATCACCGAACCCAGGTCATTTGCCCCTCCGTGGAGAGAGATCATTGCAGTTTCCTGACCTACGGTGAGAATTGACGACTGCAGGTTGGTGATATTGTCAAGCACCAGTCTGCTGATGGCTACCAGCCTGAGATATTCCGTGGCGGTGACCGTGCTGCGTATGCCGTCTCTTTCGGCAAGCCTGGTGCCGCGGTCCATGAAGGGCCACGGGATGAAGGTGACGAAGCCGTCATGGCCTTCAGGCCTGGCATCCTGCAGTTTGCGCAACAGCACCAGGTGACCAATCCTCTCCTCCACAGTCTCGGCATGGCCGAACATCATGGTGGCAGAGGTAGGCAGGTTCATCCGGTGCGCCTCACGCATCACCCCCAGCCACTCGGCGGTGGTTGCCTTGGCGGGCGAGACGATCCTCCTGACCCTGTCTGAGAGTATCTCGGCCCCGGCGCCGGGAAGGGAGTCGAGGCCGGCGTCGCGGAGTGCCGTGAGTACGCCCTGGTAACTTATCTTCTCTGCACGTGCCAGCCATGCCACCTCAGCGGGACCGAGTGCATGCAGCTTAACGCCGGGCCACCTGTTCTTTAGTCTTCTGAAGAGACCGGTATAGAAATCAAGCCCGAGAGAGGGATTCATACCTCCCTGCAACAGCAGCTGGTCGCCTCCGAGGGCTGTCAGCTCGCTGATCTTGCGGTCATACTCCTCATCTGTTGTCACATAGGCGTCATCACTGCCTGATGTACGGCAAAAATTGCAGAAACGGCATTGTGAGAAACAGATGTTGGTAATGTTCACATTACGGTCAATCATCCAGCCTACCCTGTTGCCCGGGTGCATCCTCCGGCGGACACCGTCGGCAAGGTACATCAACATGGCAAGTGGGGCTTTGTCCCACAGGCTCAACGCCTCCCGGGCAGTGATACGCTGACCCCTGTCAACCTTGTCGTACAAATGTTCTGTGACACCCATTTTATGACATCCTGCGCATCGTGGCAGGAGTCTTCAAAGGTAATACAATTAAGCTAAATCATTCAATAATTTCATTAACTTTACCACGCTGAACAGCACTCTGCTGTTCACCAGACCAGCAAGACTATGGAGAGAAAAACTATAACAGCAGGCATAACGCAGGGCGATATCAACGGCATCGGGTATGAGATCATCATCAAGGCCCTTGCTGATTCATCAATCACCGACCTGTGCGTTCCTGTGGTCTACGGTTCGCCCAAAGTGGCGGCATATCATCGCAAGGTGCTTAATATCACCAATTTCAATTTCAATAGTATCAAGACTGTTTCCGAAGCCTACCCCAAAAAAGTCAACCTGGTAAACTGCCTTGATGACGAGGTGCGTGTTGAGCTCGGCAAATCAACTCCGGAAGGTGGCCAGGCTGCGCTGGCGGCTCTCGAGAGCGCTGTCGCTGACCTTGGTGACGGCAAGATTGACGTACTGGTGACAGCTCCCATAGACAAGAATAATATTCAGTCGGACAAGTTCCGGTTTACAGGGCATACTGACTATCTGAAAGCGAAGCTGAACGGATCCGAGGTACTGATGCTTATGATCAGCGAGAGCATGAAGATAGGGTTTGCCACCGAGCATCTGCCACTGAAGGATGTCCCCGGAACCATCACGGTGCAGCATCTCCTTGGCAAGCTGAGGCTGCTGAGCCGGTCGCTCCTTCAGGACTTTGCCATACGCGGTCCCCGCATCGCAGTCCTTAGTCTCAATCCGCATGCCGGCGACGGCGGTTTGCTCGGCAACGAGGAGACGGATATCATCATTCCTGCCATCAACAAAGCCAATGATGAGGGTATCCTTGCCTTCGGCCCCTATTCGTCTGACGGGTTCTTCGGGTCAGGAGCCTTCAGCCGTTATGATGCGGTGCTGGCAATGTACCATGATCAGGGCATGAGCGCCTTCAAGGCTCTCGCTTTTGACACCGGCGTCAATTTCACCGCCGGCCTGTCTGTGATAAGAACATCACCGGTGCATGGCCCCGCCTTCGACATAACGGGTAAGAACGAAGCCTCCGGCAACTCGATGCGCCAGGCCATCTATGCTGCCTGCGACATTTACAACAACAGACAGTTGTATGAGGAGATCTCACGCAATCCGCTTCAGTCCCAGAAGATCGAGATCCATTCTGACCGCGATCATGTTGACGAGCTGCCTCCCGAGCCTGAAAATTACGACCACGCATTATGATCGATTATATAACCGGTACTGTCACAGAACTGAACCCGGCCTTTGTAGTGGTTGAGTGCGGCGGCATAGGATATAACCTCAATATCTCGCTCAATACCTATTCAGCACTCGACAAGGCAGTTACATGCAAGATACTGGTACATGAATCGATCCGCGAGGATGCCCATCAGCTCTTCGGTTTTGCCACAGCCGACGAGCGTGACCTGTTCAGGCAACTGATCACCGTTTCAGGGGTAGGAGCAGGCACTGCCCGGATGATGCTTTCATCGGTCAGGCCGGGAGACCTTCGGGAGGCAATTATCAGTGGTGATGTCGGCATTCTCAAGGCTGTCAAGGGCATAGGATTAAAGACCGCACAAAGGATCATTGTCGACCTTAAAGACAAAATAGGAAAACACGTCGGTTCCGGTGAAATAATTGCGTTTTCCGACAATACTGCACGTGAAGAATCGTTATCTGCTTTAGTGATGCTTGGATTTGCCAGGAACAGCGCCGCGAAGGCAGTTGACAGCCTCCTGAAGGAGGACAGAAAACTACCTGTAGAGGAGATAGTAAGGAGGGCGCTGAAACTGTTATAAAACAGGAGTGCCGGATTGCAGTTTTCTTTACAAAATAGAGGTCTTTGGATCAGGGTGGGGCTTTTTACTGTCCTGACCCTGTTTACTGTGGCTCTTGGTGCCCAGACCAGCGCCGGCGACACGCTCCTGAAACTTAATGCTGATCCGGCCTACCCCTGGGAGGCAAAGAGATCATCTCCCCTCTTCCTCAATAACCCCTCAAACATTTCGACAAAGGTTGAGTATGACGGTCGCAACAACCAGTACATAATCTACCAGAAGATCGGAGAGCTCGATTATCGCAGGCCGGTCTTCATGAGTCCTGACGAGTACCGCAGGTATGAGTTTGAACAGGCCATGCGTGAATATTGGGATGCAAGTCTGCGCGGTGACGCCTCGGGATACAGGTCGTCACTCATCCCCCAGATAGAGGTAGGCGGCGAGACCTTTGACAGGATCTTCGGCAGTAACGTAATTAACATCGTGCCGCAGGGGTCGGCGGAGCTGATATTCGGGATCAATATCTCACATACCGAGAACCCGACATTATCAGAGAGACTGCGCACCATCACCACCTTCGATTTCCAGGAAAAGATACAGATGAATGTCACCGGCACCATCGGCGACAAGATGCAGCTGGGCATCAACTACAATACGGAGGCTATGTTTGAGTTCGAGAACCGCACCAAGCTCGAATACTCAGGCAAGGAAGATGAAATCATAAAAAAGATTGAGGCGGGAGATGTGACGCTTCCACTGACCGGCACACTCATCACCGGCAGCTACAGCCTCTTCGGCCTCAAGGCTGAGCTGCAGTTCGGCAAGCTCACGATGACCACCGTCTTCTCACAGCAGAAGGGTGAATCGTCCGTTGTGGAGGTAAAGGGTGGAGCCCAGATCAGCGACTATGAGATCACCGCTGACAACTACGAGGCCAACCGGCACTTCTTTCTGTCGCAGCATTTCAGAGACAATTATAACGGGGCCCTGGCTAACCTGCCGATTGTGAGCGCAGGGGTGAACATAGAGAAGATCGAGGTGTGGATCACCAACAAGACCAGCCGCTTTGAGGATGTGAGCAACCGGAATATTGTAGCTTTCCTTGATCTTGCAGAGAACCAGACCAACATTTACAATCCTGTTCCGGCGTTCCAGGGCATTCCCGGTGCTCCGGTCAATCCCGCAAACAGCAGTAACGGACTCTACCAGGAGCTGAATTCAACCTACAGCGCGGTGAGGAATATTGACCAGGTAGTCAATGCCTTTGAAGCTTTGTATCCGGATTTCAATATCGGTCGTGACTTTGAAAAGATAGAGAACGCCCGCAAGCTCACTGAACGCGAGTATACGGTCAACAGGCAGCTGGGATACATCTCGCTCAACATGGCCCTTAACAATGATGAGGTCCTGGCTGTGGCCTATGAGTACACGTTCAACGGTGAGGTATTCAAGGTAGGAGAATTTTCAACAGACGGGATCACTGCCCCCGACGCACTGATACTCAAGCTTATCAAAGGGACTAACCTGACTCCGCAGATCCCTTCGTGGAAGCTTATGATGAAAAATATCTACAACATCGGGTCCGGAAGGATTGAGGCGAAGAATTTTGAGGTGAACATCCTTTTCCAGGATGACAAGTCGGGCAACGCACTCAATTATCTGCCCGGCACCCCGCTTGACGGTAAGGTGCTTCTGCAGGCTCTCGGGCTAGACCAGCTCAACTCACAGCTTGACAGGGAACCAGACGGCCTGTTTGACTTTGTGGACGGGATTACAGTGATGGCAGATAAGGGACGGATAATATTCCCGGTGCTGGAGCCTTTCGGCAGGCATCTGCTGAAATACATCACTGACCCTGAGCAGATAAGGAAGTACGTCTTCACCGAGCTCTATGACTCCACTCAGACGGTTGCAAGGCAGATGGCCGAGAAGAACAAGTATCTTCTCAGCGGACAGTTCACCTCCGCCTCCGGATCGGATATCAGGCTCAATGTGGCAAATATCCCACAGGGATCCGTCAAGGTGACCGCCGGGGGTGTGACACTTTCCGAGAACATTGATTATACCGTTGACTACAACATGGGGTCAGTCAAGATCATCAATTCCGCCCTGCTTGAGTCACAGACGCCGGTCCAGGTTTCACTTGAAAGCAACCAGTTCTTCGGGCTGCAGACAAAGAGCCTGATAGGAACGCACCTGAACTACAGGTTCTCAGACAGGTTCAACCTGGGGGGTACAGTCCTGCGGCTTACTGAAAGACCTTATACCCAGAAGGTTACTTATGGCGATGACCCCATCTCAAATACAATCTACGGGTTTGATGCATCGTACCGCGCTGACTCCAAGTTCCTGACAAACGCCATAGACTGGCTTCCGCTCATTTCGACCAATGCACCTTCAACAGTCAATTTCTTCGGTGAGTTTGCGCATCTGGTCCCGGGTCACAGCAAAGCCATAACAAAGGAAGGGGCGGTATACATCGATGATTTTGAGGCAAGCGAGATATCCCTTGACCTTCGCGCGTTCAATGCCTGGTCAATGGCGAGCGTGCCCCAGGGACAGGATCACTTTTTCCCTGAAGCCAAACTGAACAATGATATCAGGTCAGGCTTCAACAGGGCACGACTGGCATGGTATGTCATTGACCCGCTGTTCCTCCGGAATGGCTCAACCACACCTTCCTATATAAAAGCCAACCCTGACCTTCAGTCGAGCCATTATGTCAGGGAGGTATATGAGACGGAGATATTTCCCTACAAGGAATCAGCCAGCGGAATCCCTACCAACATCTCTGTGCTGAACGTTGCATTTTACCCTTATGAGAGAGGCCCGTACAACTTCAATGTTCTGCCTGACGGCTATTCTGCGGGACTTGGCGCAGACGGACTCCTTAACTCACCGCGAACACGATGGGGCGGGATGATGAGGGAACTGCTCACGAATGACTTTGAGTCGGCCAACATACAGTACATCAAGTTCTGGCTCATGGATCCCTACGCAGAGAGCGTCGGACATGAGGGTGGTGATCTTTACTTCAACCTTGGAAACATCTCCGAGGATATCCTGCGCGATTCGCGCAAGCAGTTTGAGAACGGGCTTCCGACATCACCCCTGGTGGTGAATGTCGATACAACCGTATGGGGCCGTGTGCCAACGGTGCAGGCTGTAGTGCAGGCCTTCGACAACAGCATCGAATCACGCCGGTACCAGGATGTGGGACTTGACGGGCTGGGCAACGAAGACGAACAGTCATTCTTTGACAGTTACCTCCAGGCAGTAGGGGTGGTTGTGAGCCCCGATGTGCTTGACAAGATCTTTGCAGACCCCTCAAATGATGACTTCCATTATTTCAGGGGAACCGACTACGACCTCCTTCAGCTTGGCATTCTGGATAGATATAAGAAATTCAACGGCACCGATGGCAACTCACCCACCTCTGAGATGTCAGACGAATCATATCCCACCAGCGGAACAACCCTGCCTGACATGGAGGATATCAATCGCGACAACACCCTCAGTGAGACCGAGAGCTACTACCAGTACCACGTTAGTCTCAGGCCTGAGGATATGGTTGTGGGCAGGAACTTCATCGTTGATGAGGTTGAGTATAATGCCACTTTTGCCAACGGAGAGAAGTCATCGGTAAAATGGTTCCAGTTCAAGATACCTGTCACTGACTACGAGAGAGTGGTGGGGTCGATAAGAGATTTCAAGTCAATCAGGTTCATGCGTATGTACATGCGCAACTTCGACGAGGAGGTGATAATGCGTTTTGCCCGCCTGGAGCTCGTCAGGTCAGAATGGCGCAAGTACAATATCGCCTTCTTCGAGGGCGGTGAGCGTATCACGATACCCGAGGAGGCCGACGGGACCTTCGAGATAAGCTCGGTGAGCATAGAGGAGAATGCCGGTAAGGAGCCTGTGAACTATGTACTGCCTCCGGGCTTCGACCGTGTCATAGACCCGGCCAACCCTCAGCTGAGACAGCTCAATGAGCAATCGATGGTGCTGCGGGTCAGAGACCTGGCCGACGGTGATGCAAGGGCGACCTACAAGAATGTCACCCTTGACATGCGCCAATACCGCAGATTGAAGATGGAGGTGCATGCCGAGGCTCTCATAGGGCAGCCTCTCCTTGATGATGAGGTCACCGTTTTCATAAGACTTGGATCAGATTACAAGGGCAACTTCTACGAGTATGAGATTCCCCTTAAGCTGACCCCCTACGGCAGGTACAGCAATGACAGTGAAGAGCAGAGGGCGGTGGTGTGGCCCGAAGCAAACAAGCTGGATATTGACCTGTCACGGCTCCTCGAGGCTAAGCAGGCCCGTGATGCAGCCATGAGAGAGAGCGGTTCAACCCTCAGTGAAGCCGACATCTTTTCCATTTATGCAGATAATGCCCGAATCTCTGTCAGCGGTAACCCCAACCTCAGTAATGTCAGGGTTGTAATGACCGGTGTCAGGAACCCGATCAGAACGCGTAACCCTCAGAGCGATGACGGTGCCCCCAAATCGGCCGAGGTATGGATCAACGAGCTTCGCCTGAGCGATTTCAGGGAGGAAGGGGGATGGGCGGCCAACGCCCAGATGCAGGCCCGTCTGGCTGACCTGGGTACCGTAAACCTGGTGGGACAGACAAGCACCCCGGGCTGGGGCAGCATTGATAAAAAGGTCAATGAGCGAAGCATGGAGCAGGTGATACAGTACGACCTCTCGTCTAACCTGGAGCTTGGAAAATTCTTTCCGGAGAAGGCCGGCATGCGGATACCCGTTTATATGGGATACTCTGAGAACCGCATCAGACCCCAGTATGATCCGCTTGATCCCGACATCAGGCTCGACGAGTCACTTGATAATGCTGCAACAAGAGCGGAGCGCGATTCAATCCTGAACCTGGCCGAAGAGTATACCCGGCGCCGGACCCTGACGATCAGTAACGCCGGAACAACCAGGAGAGGAGAGAAGCCTCATGCATGGGACCCGGCGAACGTCTCTGTCAGCTACGCTTTCAACGAACTCTATAATACTGCTACCAAAACGGAGGTTGACCTTGAACGGACATACAGGGGAGGCATATCGTACGATTTTGATGCCAGACCAAAGAACTTCACCCCCTTCCAGAAGTCGGGGCTTTTCAATTCTCCTGCCTTAAGGCTGATCAAGGACTTCAACATCTATCTCTTTCCGAAGCACATCACCGTTCGTACTGACATCTACAGGTATTACAATGAGATTAAGACCCGAAATATCAACAATCCGGATCTTCTCATTGAGCCTGTCTTCACAAAGGACTTCCAGTGGACGCGTTTCTATGACATAAAGTATGACATCACCAAGCAGATGAAGGTCGACTTCACTGCCAGCAGCATTGCGCGCATCGATGAGCCGGCAGGTGGGGTTGACAGAAGGCGTTACCCTGATATATTCGATAACTGGCGTGATTCCGTGATGTCCAACCTGGCGGGCATGGGTCGCACAACGAACTACTACCACCTCCTGAACCTCAACTACAATATCCCCGTCAACAAGCTGCCACTCCTGTCATGGGTGACCTCCAACGCAAGGTACAGCGCCAGGTATGACTGGCTAGCCGGTACTATTTTCCCTGACTCGCTGAATATCAGACCGGGCAATACAATAAAGAACTCGAACAACGGGCAGTTCACAGTTCAGGCTAATATGACCAACCTCTACAGCAAGGTCAAATTCCTGAAGGAGATTGAGGCCTCCACCCAGCCCGGAGCCAAAAGCCGGATGAGCCTGGGATACGAGGAGGTAACCCATTCGAGGCGGGGGATACCTCTCAGAGCCGGAAGAGCCAGGATCATCAACCATAACCTGAAGACGAGAGATGTGACTGTCACAGTCACTGCGCCTGATGGCACCGTTGTTAGCGGGAAGTTTGATGTTGTATCCGACATGAGGATCGACTACATCTCAGATACTGACGTCACCAATGCCAGCATCGATATCAAGGGGAGGGTTGAGAAGAAGCCGGGGGTTGCCAGTGTCGCCGCCAAATATCTTATACGTTCCCTCATGGCTCTGCGAAATGTATCTGCAACATATACGATAGAACAGGGGCACATCATGCCGGGCTATCTTCCCGGCACCTCATTCATGGGCCAGCAGAGCTACCAGGGCATGTCATCGCCGGGATGGCGGTTCCTTATGGGTCTCACCGATGAGCGATTCTTTGACGCGGCAGTCATCAACGGATGGGTCACCACTGACACGCTGCTCAACAATGCAGCAACATACAGTGAACGCGAACAGATTAACCTCAGGGCCAACATCGAACCCTTCCCCGGCGTCCGAATAGACCTGACGGCTGACCGGCGTTACTCCCAGACGGTCTCATCATACCTCAGGGCCAACAGGTACGGTGAATTCCCTGACAGCACCAGGAACACACGCATCACCGGCAACTTCACGATATCAATCATCTCATGGGGTACGGCCTTTGAGAAGATACCAAAGTCAGGCGATTATGTGTCGCAGACCTTCGAACAGTTCCGCACCAATACCGTCGTCATCTCGCAGCGCAGGGGCAATGAGCGCCGCCAGGCCGACAATTCATATGACCCGAACTTCGATCCGCTTACCGGCGAGCAGCTTACCGGCCCCTACACAAGCGGCTACGGACTCACTTCGGGTGAGGTTCTCGTGCCTGCCTTCCTGGCCGCCTACACAAAGCGCGACGCGGGGAAGATCTCTCTCTCTCCCTTCCCCTCGGCGCTCCATATGATGCCCAACTGGAGGATCAACTTCGAGGGACTGACCAAGTTCGAGGCGGTAAGGAAGATATTCAACTCGGTGAGCCTGTCGCACCAGTACAGGTCAACATACACAATAGGTTCATTCAACACCAGCCTTTACTGGAACCCGGATCAGGACGGCATCAGCAGGATACGTGACCTGAAGTCGAACTTCATACCGAAGCATGAGATCAACACCGTTACAATCAATGAGCAGTTCAGTCCTTTCATAAATATAGACCTCGGGTGGAAGAACTCACTGTCAACGAGGATAGAGTACCGTAAGTCACGTACCGTCACTCTCAACCTGACCAGCAACCAGGTGGCTGACATAAGGAACGAGGAGGTTACAATCGGTGCCGGATACCGGTTTGACGATGTGGCCATCAACCTTCGCTCACGCACGGGCCAGCGTGCTCTCAAGAGTGATCTTAACCTGAAACTGGACTTTTCAATCAGGGACAACAAGACTCTGGCCCGCAAGCTGATAGAGGAGGTGAACCAGCCGGTGGCCGGGCAGAGGGTGTTTACAATTGGCACCACGGCCGACTATGTGCTGAGCGACAGGTTCAAGCTGCAGATTTATGCTGACCACTCGACGAATGACCCGTTTGTTGCCAATACATTCCTTACCTCCAATACCAACTTCGGCTTCAGCCTCAGGTTTACCCTGGTACAGTGACGGGTCATTGCTCACCGGGTTAAAAAAAGCATTGATCAGGGATTAAATACTAAAAAAGATGTATTTTTGACAACCTGAAAGCTGTAGACCAAAGTCAAACAAAAAAAATATCAAGCGATGAATGTTCCTGCAAACCTTAAGTACACCAAGGATCATGAGTGGGTTCTTGTCAAAGGCAATGAAGCTGTGGTAGGCATTACCGATTTTGCGCAGCATGAGCTGGGCGATATAGTATTTTTAGAGATCGAGACCGTGGGCGAGAAGCTTAGTCACGGTGAGGTCTTCGGAACGGTGGAGGCCGTCAAGACTGTATCAGACCTTTTCATGCCTGTCAGCGGCACCGTTACGGAGAAGAATGAAGATCTTGACACTGCCGCAGAGCTTGTCAACAGTGATCCCTACGGCAAAGGCTGGATGATAAAGGTTGCAATCGGGGACCCGTCAGAGCTTGACGCGCTTCTTGATGCCGAGGCGTATAAAAAGCTGATAGGAGCTTGATTACCAACATAGTAAATACAAAGAAAGCTGCGTGAGCAGCTTTTTTTGTATTTGCGATTTGCGATTTGCGAATGGAAAATCCTTTAAATCGACAATCGAAAATCGTCAATCGAGAATTCTACAGGGTTTTCTTGACCTGCACGGTCTGGTATCCTTCGATTACGTCGCCGACGTTAATGTCATTGAAACCGTCGATGTTCAGTCCGCATTCATAGCCTGAGGTAACCTCCCTGACATCGTCCTTGAAACGCTTCAGTGAGCCCAGGTCACCCGTATGTATCACGATACCGTCACGAATGACCCTTACCTTGGTGTTGCGGTTTATCTTCCCGTCACGTACGAAGCAACCGGCAACCGTACCAACTTTCCCGATACTGAATACGTCGCGCACCTCCACGGTTGCGACGATCTCTTCCTTGATCTCAGGTGAGAGCATGCCCTCCATGGCGGCCCTGATCTCTTCAATGGCGTCATAGATGATAGAATAGAGGCGTATGTCGATGCCCTCCTTCTCAGCCAGTTTCCTGGCGCTGAGTGACGGCCTCACCTGGAAGCCGACTACCACGGCGTTGGAGGCGGCGGCGAGCAGGATGTCAGATTCGGATATCTGTCCCACGGCCTTGTGTATGATGTTGACCTGTATCTCTTCGGTTGAGAGTTTGATCAGCGAGTCACTGAGAGCTTCGACGGATCCGTCAACGTCACCCTTGACAATGATATTGAGTTCCTGGAAGTTACCGATAGCAATCCGGCGCCCGATTTCATCCAGGGTGATATGCTTCTGTGTGCGCAATCCCTGCTCTCTCTGGAGCTGTGCTCTCTTGGTGGCAATTTCCTTGGCCTCCTTGTCGGATTCCATTACGTTAAACTTGTCACCAGCCTGAGGTGCTCCGTTCAGCCCGAGGATAAGGACCGGCATTGAGGGGCCGACCTCGCTCACCTTCTGGTTGCGCTCGTTATACATGGCCTTTACATGGCCGTAGCAGCTTCCTGCAATCACAACGTCACCCAGTTTGAGTGTTCCGGCCTTGACCAACACCGTTGCCACGAAGCCGCGTCCCTTGTCGAGCGACGACTCGATGACCGTACCCAGGGCAAGCTTATAGGGATTGGCTTTCAGTTCAAGCAGCTCGGCCTGCAGGAGGATCTTCTCAAGAAGGACATCAATGTTGATCCCGTTCTTTGCCGATATCTCCTGCGACTGGTATTTTCCTCCCCACTCTTCCACCAGGAAGTTCATACCGGCCAGCTCTTCGCGTATTCTGTCAGGGTTGGCCGTCTGTTTGTCTATCTTGTTTATTGCGAATATTATGGGTACACCGGCAGCGTGCGCATGGTTGATGGCCTCGCGCGTTTGCGGCATGACACCGTCATCTGCAGCTACAACGATTATAACAATATCAGTTATCTGTGCCCCCCTGGCGCGCATTGCCGTAAAGGCCTCGTGGCCCGGGGTGTCAAGGAAGGTTATAATCTTGTCATTATCAAGCATGACCCGGTATGCACCAATATGCTGTGTTATTCCTCCTGCTTCCCCGGCAATGACGTTGGTGTTACGGATGTGATCAAGGAGCTTGGTCTTGCCATGGTCAACATGTCCCATGACGGTGACGATTGGCGGACGCGGTTCTAGTTTTGAATCCTCATCCACCTCTTCCCTGACTGCCTCCTGCAGCTCAGCACTGACAAACTCGACCCCGAAGCCGAACTCCTCGGCAACAAGGGCCATGGTCTCGGCATCGAGCCTCTGGTTGATTGAGACTATCAGTCCCAGACTCATGCATGTAGAAATAATATCTATTACCGGCACATCCATCATTATTGCCAGTTCATTGACAGAGACGAACTCGGTGACCTTGAGTGTGCTCTTTTCGAGTTCCTTCTTGTCGGTATCATCCCTCATCTTCTGGCTGACGGCATCTCGCTTGTCACGGCGGTACTTTGCCACCTTCGACTTGCTCTTGCTCATGAGCAGGTTGACGTCCCTGATGTTCTTGTCTACATCGTCCCTGTCAACCTCAGGCCTGAGGACACGGAATGATTTCTTTCTGTCTCCGCCGCGATGATCTGTTCTCGGAGGTGCCTTCTTATCCTTCTTAGGATCAGTGGCAGGTGCCGGTGCCGCAGCATCCAGAGCTACCTTCTCGCGTGGCTTGGGTTTGATGCGCTCACGCTTTTTCCTGTCGTCACGCTTCTGACGCGCTTCATTGACCTGTTCACGGGTTTTCTTGACCTCCGGTACCAGGACAATTTTGTCGACGATCTTCGGGCCGGCCAGCTTCTCATAACCGGGGCGGTAGATCTCAGCCTCCTTTGATTCGGGAGGTGCCTCGGGTGCTTTGGGAGCTACAGGCTCTGCATCCACTGGTGCCGGTGTTACGGCCTCCGTTTCGGGCCTGGATTGTTCAGCTTCCGGTTCTTTTTTTCCGGCTTCCTTCTTTTTTGCAGACTTGCCCGGCTTGCCGCTAAGCTTGTCGAGATCGACCTTGCCGATAACCTTCGGCTGCTTTGTCTCTTCAGGCTTTTCCTGATCTGCGGCCTCTGCTTTGGCTTCGGAAGCAACTGGTTTTTCAACTGGTGTTTCAGGTTCCTTTTTCACCGTCTTTGCAGGAGGGGTAAGGTCAACCTTGCCTACGGTTTTTACCTCCGGCTTCCTTATCTCAGTACGGAGATCAAGATGCTTCTTGACACCTGAAATGTCCGTGATAAGGATCTCCTCCTCAGGTTCGCCCGTATCGCCTTCCCGGCCTGGCTCCATATCATCTATGGAAAGAGATTTCTTGGGAGTTATCTTCTCCTTGAGAGCCAGTTTCTCGGCATCTTTCTTGACACTGAGGTCGCTACTGTACTCCTTGACTATCAGCGCATAAGCCTCAGGCGGAATTTTGGAGTTAGGATCAGTGCTGATGTCAAATCCCTTCTTGTGAAGATATTCGACAATGGTCTGAATCCCAACATTAAATTCGCGGGCTGCCTTGCTTAAACGTATGGCTTTCTTGTCTTCAGTCATATACCTTTATGATACCTCTTAAATATTTTATATCTCGATTCTCCCTTGCGGGGAAGCCGGTTATTATTTATCAAACTCTGACCTGAGTATATTTACAACTTCCTTGATCGTCTCCTCCTCGAGGTCTGTCCTCTTCACCAGGTCGTGTATTGTCAGCCTGAGGACGCTCCTTGCAGTGTCGCATCCGATAGCTTTCAGCTCATCGATGATCCATCCTTCGATCTCATCTGAGAACTCATCAAGTGATACATCCTCCTCGTCTTCATTATCCGGTTCGCGATAGACCTCTATGTCATAACCGGTCAGCTGGCCTGCGAGCTTGATATTCAGGCCGCCCTTGCCGATGGCAAGCGAGACCTCGCTGGGCTTGAGATAGATCTCCGCCTTCTTATCTGCTTCAATGAGCTTTATTGATGAGATCTTGGCAGGATTGAGAGCCCTGGTGATGAACAGCTGTATGTTGGACGTATAATTGATGACGTCAATGTTCTCATTGCGAAGCTCACGAACGATTCCGTGGATCCTTGATCCCTTCATACCGACGCATGCGCCTACGGGGTCAATACGTTCATCATATGATTCGACTGCCACCTTGGCTCTCTCGCCGGGAACCCTCACTATCTTACGGATGGTTATGAGACCGTCAAAGATCTCAGGCACCTCAAGCTCGAAGAGCCTCTCGAGGAACACCGGCGATGTACGGCTGAGGATGATATTTGGGGTGTTGTTTTTCATCTCCACCCTGATCACCACTGCACGTATGGTGTCACCCTTGCGGAAGTGGTCGGAGGGAATCTGTTCGCCCTTGGGCATGATCAGCTCATTACCGTCATCATCAAGCACGAGGGTCTCACGCTTCCACACCTGGTACACCTCACCGGTGACTATATCACCTATGCGGTCCTTGTACTTAAGATAGATATTGTTTTTTTCCAGGTCAAGGATACGGGCCACGAGGTTCTGCCTCAGTGCCAGAATTGCCCTGCGCCCGAAATCGAGGAACTTGACCTCGTCAGACACCTCTTCACCTACCTCATAATCCTCATCTACCTTATGAGCTTCGGAGAGAGGTATCTGGGTGTTGGGGTCTGTGAAATTTTCGTCGTCAACCACTTCGCGGTTACGCCAAATTTCAAAGTCGCCCTTGTCAATATTGACGATGATGTCAAAATTGTCTGCCGAACCGTACTTCTTGGCCAGCATACCCCTGAACACATCCTCCAGCACACTCATCATGGTGGGCCTGTCAATATTCTTCAGCTCCTTGAACTCTGAAAAAGTATCTATGAGATTAACGTTTTCCATTGTGGTAATCTGTTCTGTTATTTGAATGATATAATTACTTTAACTGTCTTGACATCCTCAAAATTATATGACCTGACCACAGAGACAATCTCCTTGTTCTTCTGTTTCGTGTCAATTTTCAGGTCAAATCCTCCCCTGGTCGGGTTCAAAAGAAGACCTTTTTCATGTTCGCCCTCATTGGTAACCACCTCTACCATCCTGCCCTCGTTCTTAAGGTACTGTTCAGGTACAAGCAGAGGCATGTCAAGTCCGGGAGATGATACATTCAGCTCATAGTCGCCGCCCTCTTCGCCGAGCTCACCACTGATGAACTTGCTCAGTAAGGCGCAATCTTCAATTCTCACTCCTTCGGGCCTGTCAATGAGGACTGTGATACGTCCGGTGCTGCTAAGCCGTACATCAACAAGGAAAATGCCGGTGCCGCTGATGTGCCCCTCCGCAAGTTTCCTTATATGATCCTTTGTAATCATAGTCTGATTTTTGCTAACAAAACAGGGGACTTTTGTCCCCTGGTCCGTCCATACCCTTCTTTTCGGGTGCAAAGATAACACCATTTTTCAATTATTCAAAGAAAGGATGAGGGGAAAATTTAACAAGTACGTTGTATCTGAACCTTTTCTGTCATTATATTGCAAACAATTAAATAAATTTGCTCACATAAACAGGGAGCCGGTTGACCAACAGAAGAAAGATCATAAATGACCCGGTATACGGGTTTATCAGCCTGCCGTCGGATCTCATCTTCGAGCTGGTAAGTCATCCATGGTTCCAGAGACTGCGCAACATCAGGCAGCTGGGGCTGTCGAGCTATGTCTACCCGGGGGCCGTCCACAGCCGTTTTCAGCACAGCCTGGGCGCCATGTACCTCACAGGGCAGGCCATACATACTCTCAGGACCAAGGGTATAGAGATTACCCCTTCGGAGGAGGAGGCAGTTCTGGCAGCGATACTTCTTCATGACATAGGTCACGGACCCTTCTCACACGCCCTTGAGCACTCGCTGATAGAGGAGATGCCCCATGAGATGATGTCACTCCTCATCATGGAGGAGCTGAACCGCCGAACCGGCGGAAGCCTGACTGATGCAATCGCCGTCTTCAGGGGGGAGTACCCGAGACGGTTCTTTCATGACCTGGTGACGGGACAGATGGATATGGACAGGATGGACTACCTGCGGCGCGACAGCTTCTTCACCGGTGTGATAGAGGGGTCTGTCGGGTCAGACAGAATCATCCGTATGCTGAATGTCGCAGACGACAGGCTGGTGGTTGATGAGAAGGGCATTTACTCTGTTGAGAAGTTCCTGATAGCGAGGCGTATGATGTACTGGCAGGTGTATAATCACCGCACGGTTATCTCTGCGGAGAAGCTCCTTACCAGTCTCCTGTTGAGAGCACGCGGGGTGACTGCAGCCGGCATGACCCTGTTTGCCACACCAGCCCTTGAATATTTCCTCCAGGCGCGTCACAGCACCGACACTGCGGAGGAGACCGCCGAACTGGTGAGACACTTTACTGCCCTGGATGAGAGCGACATAATGTCAGCCACTAAGGTCTGGATGAGTTGTGGTGACAGGGTGCTGGCTGATCTGTGCAGGAGACTGGTAAACAGAGATCTGCTGGGTATCGAGCTTCAGAGGAAACCCTTTGATGAAGCCAGGGTGGCGGAACTGGGCAGAAAGGCTGAACGGCTGCTTGGGATTGATAAAGTTGAGGCGAAGTTTTATGTGAACACCGGCGACGTCTATAACCAGACCTATGCTCCCGGCACGCCCGAGGTGCGCATACTCCTCAAGAACGGTGAGACACAGGATATCACAGCCGTTTCAGACCTGTTCGACAAGGATGCCCTGTCAGAAAAGATTACAAAGTATTATCTCTGTTACCCCAAGGAAATATTAACAGAATAAAAAAATACGGAAGATGGAATTTACTGCTGCAATGATAGCCGGGTTACTTAACGGGACGGTTGACGGAGATCCGGAAACAAAGCTGAACACCATAGCCAGGATAGAGGAGGGGCATGCCGGCGCTCTCTCGTTTCTCTCCAATCCCAAATATGAACCATACCTCTACACCACGGGTTCGTCGGCCGTGCTGGTGAAAAAGGACTTCATGCCGTCAAGGGAGGTCAGCGCTGCACTGATCAGGGTTGATGATCCCTATCAGGCTCTGGCCAGGCTGCTTACAATCTATGATGAGCAGACCAGACCGGCGAGGAAGGGTATTCATCCGACCGCAGTAATAGAGGAGAGTGCCGTCATAGGTAACGGCGTTTATATCGGGGCTCATGTTTATGTGGCAGAAAAGGCTGTGATAGGAGACGGGTGCAGCCTCTACCCCAATGTGTATATCGGAGATGGGGTCACAACAGGAAGAAACTGCACATTCCACCCCGGGGTGAAAGTCTACAGGAATTGCATCATCGGGAATGACTGCATCTTTCACGGAGGTTCTGTCATCGGCTCTGACGGATTCGGATTTGCCCCCGTGAATGACGCCAACTATATGAAGATTCCGCAGGTGGGCAACGTCATTATCGAAGACAACGTTGAGATAGGTTCCAATACATGTATCGACAGGGCCACTATGGGGTCTACAATTATAAGACGGGGCGTAAAGCTCGATAACCTGATACAGGTGGGACATAACGTGGAGATAGGAGAGAACACGGTGATTGCGGCGCAGACAGGACTGGCAGGTTCGACAAAGATCGGGAAGAACTGCATGTTCGGAGGACAGGTTGGTTTTGCAGGCCATCTGAGTATTGCGGACGGATGCAAGATAGGAGCCCAGTCAGGCATCATGAGCACCGTCAGTGAAGAGAATGCTGTCTTATTGGGTTATCCTGCCATGGATAGCAAACAGTTCCTGAAAAGCGTTGTCTACTTCAGAAAATTACCCGACATGAGCAGCAAAATTGACACCCTCGCAAAATCAGTGGAATCTTTAAAAAACAGGTAGTTCCGTTGTGACGGTCTAAAGGAAATTGTTTGAACATCACAGAGATGTGAAGGGTTCTGTTGTGTCGTTCGGAAAATTTTATTTTTCTTTGCAGGACTTTTAACCCAATCAGAAATGAGCGAAAAGCAAAGGACGCTGGCTAAGGAGGTGAGCCTCAATGGTAAAGGCCTTCATTCAGGCATAGACGTCACGGTGACTTTCAAACCGGCACCTGCGAACCACGGATATAAATTCTGCCGCACTGATCTGCCGGGTTCGCCGGTAATCGATGCCATTGCTGACAATGTGACGGAGACATCACGGGGTACCACCCTGGTACAGGGAGAGGCCTCTGTGGCAACGATTGAGCATGTTCTGGCAGCATTTTCAGGATTGCGGGTAGATAATGCCCTCATTGAGATAAACGGTCCCGAGGCCCCGATAATGGGCGGCAGCTCCCGTATGTTCGTTGAGGCAATAAAACGGGCCGGAATCATTGAACTGAGTGAAGAGCGCAACTATTATGTGATCAGGGAGAAGATCACCTTCTCTGACGAGGAGCACGGCGTTGACCTGATAGTCTATCCTGATGACCACTTCAGCGCCCATGTGCTGATCGACTACAACTCAAAGATACTTGGCAACCAGTATGCCATCCTTGACCAGATTGACGACTTTGAGAAGGAGATAGCCGGCAGCCGGACTTTTGTCTTCTTCCATGAGCTTGAACCCCTGTTCCGGGTAGGGCTTATCAAGGGGGGTGACCTTGAGAACGCCGTGGTGATAATGGAGCGTGAGGTTGAACAGGAGGAGATAGACCGCATTGCAAAGCTGTTCAACAAGCCCGGGATTACCGAACACCATGCGGGTGTACTCAACAACACCAAGCTTCGTTATCCGAATGAACCGGCAAGGCATAAGCTGCTTGACCTGATTGGTGACCTGGCGCTGGTAGGGCAGCCGATCAGGGGCAAGGTGGTGGCTACACGGCCGGGTCATTTCTCGAACACCAGGCTGGCAAGGCTGATACGGCAGCAGATAAAGCGGCAGACGACAAAGAAAGAGATACCTCTGCTTGATACCACCAAGCCGGCGTTAATGGACATACAGAAAATCAAGAAGCTGTTGCCGCACCGGTTCCCGTTCCTCATGGTTGACCGTATTCTTGAACTTACTCCCGGCCACATTCTAGGTATCAAGAATACAACCTACAACGAAGCTTTCTTCCAGGGACACTTTGAGCAGGAGCATGTCTTTCCGGGAGTGATGCTGGTGGAGACGATGGCCCAGGTGGGAGGCATCCTTGTCATGAATAACATGGATGAACCTGAGAAATACTCGACATACTTTCTTAAGATCGACAGGATGAAGTTCAAGCATAAGGTCATTCCCGGAGATACCATTGTTGTAAGGTGTGACCTTACCGAACCAATAAGGAGGAGTATAGTTATAATGTATGCTCAGGCGTTTGTAGGTGAGAAGCTGGTGGCTGAGGGTGAGCTGACAGCCCAGGTGATAAAGAACAAATAACATGATATGATTTCTTCTCTGGCACACATTGATCCGGGAGCTCAGCTTGGCGAAGGGGTAACCGTTGAGCCGTTTGCCGTTATTCATGGAGACGTAACGATAGGTGACGGAACATGGATAGGGTCCGGGGCAGTAATATATGATGGCGCCCGTATTGGAAGGCACTGCCGTATCTTCAACGGCGCATCCATCTCAGCCATACCGCAGGACCTGAAGTTCAGCGGTGAGGAGACCATCCTGGAGATTGGTGACAACACTACTGTCAGGGAGTTTGCGACGCTGAACAGGGGCACCCGCTCAAGGGGCAGGACCACCATCGGGAAGAACTGCCTGCTGATGGCCTATGTGCATGTCGCTCATGACTGCCAGCTGGGGAACAATGTGATCATGGTTGCCCTGTCAGGAATAGCGGGTGAGGTTGAACTTGGCGACTTTGTAACTATGGGTGGCGGATCGATGGTGCACCAGTTTGTGCACATTGGCGCTCATACAATTATCGGCGGCGGGGGGAAGGTACGCATTGACGTGCCTCCGTATATCAAGGCTGACAGGGATCCGCTGTCATTTATGGGGCTGAACACGGTAGGGCTAGAGCGGAGAGGCTTCACGAAGGAGAAGATCCTTGAGTTGCATGAGATATACCGGGCCTATTACAATATGGGCATGAACGGCAGCACGGCGCTGGAATATATTGCTGCCAATTTTGCTTCGACACCGGAGCGCGATCACATCATCAGTTTCATAAAAGGATCAACCAGGGGAGTAATCCGGGGGCGTTAGTGAGGGCCGGCAGCACTGGTCGAGGTGCCGCGTCAGAGGCAAATACTCTGCTGTATTTACCGGAAATTTCCGATCCTCAAAAAATTAGCACCTGTTTCTGACCCATTCGGTTCACGATCTGTATAAAACACGAATGGGAACCATACTTACGTATATGTTCCCATTCCGGCGAGTGACAGCCATGACCGTCAAAGCCGCCATGCTACTGTTATTACAGCCGGTTCATCTCTCTGGCTCCTCCCTTTCCGAGGTCTGTCGATGTCTGCCTTACGGCGGACTGCGGACCCTGTTCCGGTGTCTTTTCTGTTTTCTGTCAAACCTTGCGGTTTAGCGGAATGCATACCGGGACACGGAGTCATGAACCCTTGAGGCCTGACACTCCCCGAAGGGATAACTGCTGTCATGCCCGGATCATCTCCATCCTATCCTCGCCGGTTCGGGTGGCATGATGATCCACTCTCTTGTTGGGCACATTTGCTGCCTTATTAGTCTTCGGCATTGCATCTGTGTTGCTCTCCTCTCGCGGTTGTTACACCGTTTGTTGATTGCCCCCGTCAGACCGTCAGGATGGGGAGGCTTCTAAGCCTGCACCCGTGACGGACGCTTCCGGACCGTAGTCGTTCAGCGTGAGACTCTGAAGTCTGATGTAATTTCAGAGTGATAATTAAACCATTTGAAAGAACCTTCTTACCTCAGAGCGACTCTTTATCGCTCACATGGTTCTACAAATATAACTTCTCAAAGTCCTTGTGTCAAATTTTTCGGCCTAAATCTGCCATGAAGAAAGTAACAAGAAACTCACAAGCTTATCAACATAGGTAAATAACTATAAAACAGGAATTTGGGCGAAGTATAACGAGGTTATGAACAGCTGTTCATAACCTCGGGTGTTAAATGGGCTTAAGTGTCTGTCACTCAAGTATCACCTTTTCATTTTTAGGGTATTTAACGCTGTATGAAAGGATAATGTCTTTGGTTTGACGCGGCTCAACGGTCAGATCCCAGGTGATCTCCCCGGTGACATCGTTGAGTTTTCCTCCGGAAAGTTCGAGTGCCTCAACGGTGATGCTGCTGTTCTGCGACAGGGGTATCTGGTCACGGAGCTTGACGGCGACAGCCCGGCTCTTGTTGTTGCGTACCGAGATCAGGAACGAGAGCGACTCAACCCTGTTGGCACCGATGAGCTTCTGTGAGGTGAAATCGGTTCTGCGCTCACGTTTGACTGTAATGTTATTGTCGGCGCCAAGTGACACCTGGAGCGTGTCAGTGAGTTCTGCCGTGTTGATATAGCCCTTGCCCGTGAAGGTGTTGCTGAAATAGATGTTCGACTCCCCGGGCAGAAGATTGTACTTCTCCCAGTCGGTGATATATCCGATCAGGTAGGCCGCAGGGGCCAGCTTTGGGGTGACGGCGTAGCTGTAGGTGGCTGGTACGTTGAGTCTCTGCAGCTCCACCACCACCGGCTTGCCATCAGTCATTATTGTCTGTGATACATTTATATCGAAGCTGAAGCTGATGTTCGATTCGCTGACGGTGACCGGCAGCGGGGCGCTCTCCTCCATCATCATCATGTCATCAGCCACCATTTTCTCACGCGCAGCCGGCACCGACTTTGCTCCCCTGATCACAACAACCTCGTTCAATGCATGGCGTGCAAAGGGCCTGTAGAGGTCAATGAACCACGGATTAAGCGTCGGCAATTCACCGGCAGTCATAGGGGAGGCGTTTGAAAGACTCACCTTCACATCCTTCCAGTCGATGCCGCTGTTCTGCCATATATTGGCCCTGTAAATTATCGATGCAGGATCTGTGATGTCGTCAACCCTTATGTCGTACGACGGATACCAGCCGGCATTCATGACAACGTATGAAAGCTTAATCGTGCCCGTAGATGGCCTGGTGCCGGTGACTGTCACCACAATCTCGCCCGTGGGCATCTTCGACTTGTCAATGTAACCCGACAGCTGTTTCTCAAGCTGCTGCTTCTCCTCCTCGTAATCCTTGATTATCCTTTTCTTTTTCAGGAGGGCTGTCTTCACCGACTCCATGTTTGTTGAATAGATGTCGAGAAGCGCCCTGAGCTGTTCAGGTGTGATGGCTGATTTATTTGTTACGACATCATAATTCGACTTCAGGAAAAGCTGCTTCTCCAGCAGCACTTCCACCGCCGTCTTCTCATCCTCGATTTTCAGTTCAAGAGCTATGATCCTGGTGCGGAGGTCTTTTATGGAAGCCGCTTCAACCGGGCTCTCAAGGTAGTTGTTGCGGTGAGTAACACCCATGATCATGAAGTCGCCCTCACCCCTGACCTGTATGCTGTTGGGATCAATATAAGGGGAGAGACCCCCTGCAACAAAATCGACCGTTCCCGCCTGAACGGAAATGGGGAGATCACCGGAGAGCTGGGCTCCCTGCCTGAAGACAGTAACATGACTGACCGGACTGGCCATGTACTTCTCCTGGCCTTCAAGAACGGTTGCCGAAAGCATTACGGCAAAAAGGGTAACAAACAGATACTTTTTCATGACTGGAAATTTTTATAAAGGTATTTAAAAAGAGTGTTCCGGAGAAGAGTGACAAAAAGCCTGCCGTTACAAAAAAATGCTGCCGGCAAATCAATTGCCGGCAGCACATCCAGTAAACCACTAATCAAACCTAACCATTATAGTCTTTAAGAATACTCATGAGTTTCTGACGTGCGAAGAATATACGACTCTTAACCGTTCCCAGCTTGAGATTGAGCTCCTCAGCTATCTCCTCATACTTGAAACCGTCAACATGCATCTGAAAGGGGAGACGATAATCGTCATGCAATGCATTAATTGCCTTTACTATCTCACCGCCTGCAAAAGCCGATTCGGGAGAGATGCTTCCCTTGTCTGACGGGAGGTTGATGTAATAGAGCTCCTGGGTGCCGTCCATCATTGTGTTTTCCCTCATCTTGCGACGGTAATTGTTGATGAAGGTGTTTTTCATTATCGTGAAGACCCATGCCTTCAGGTTCGTGGCATCCACAAACTTATCCTGGTTCTGTATCGCTTTCAGGAAGGTGTCCTGTACGAGATCAAGCGCGTTATCCCGATCGAGTGTCAGACTGAGGGCGTACTTCTGAAGATTGCCCTTAAGATCTATTATGCTTGATGTGAATTCCTGTGCAGTCATATCTCTTATTTTTTCTTGTTGACACAAAGTTAAACACTAAATATAGGATATCCAAATCCGAATATCCTTTTATATTGATTTTATGTCGGGGTTTTGTCTGTATTCTAAGAATTAAGGTGCATATATACAGCATAATAAATGCTTTTTGTCTAAATTAGGACAAGTAAGTATTTTTTTATTAACTCAGGGTCTCCGTACCCTGAGCATTACTCAGGAAATTTCTTCTGAGACTGGATAATGCATTGCTAATCAGTTATAACCCTGCTTTGAAACTGTGTGACGCGACTCTTTTCATAGGGTGGCAGGGTTGAGGGGGACGATTACTTTTAATTATCTTTACAAAAAAGATCTCATGGAGTTTAAAGATTATCCCTCAGGCAAAACTGCCATCTATACTTTTGATGCCAGTGAAGCTCCCCAGGTTGTCATTCTTCTTGTTCACGGGCTTGGCGAGCATTCCGGCAGGTACGCCCACTGGGCTGCCCGATTCAATGAAAGAGGAGTCACCCTTCGCGCTTTTGACCTTCCGGGTCACGGCCACTCTGACGGCAGGAGGGGAGTGATACCCTCTCCTGAGAAGTTATATGACACAATTGACATCGTCATCAGGGGTATAAAGGCCGAATTCCCTGATGTTCCTCTGTTCCTCTACGGCCACAGTCTTGGCGGAGGCATTGTTCTGAACTACCTGATAAGGCGAAAGCCCTTTGTCACCGGCGCCATCGTAACCTCACCGTGGGTGTTCCTCTCCATAACTCCTCCGAAAGCCAGGGTGCTGCTGGCAAATGTGGCAAAGAGGCTGATGCCGGGTATGACTCAGGCATCAGGCCTGATGACCGAATTTCTTTCGCGCGATCCGGCGGTTGTTACCGCGTACAGGAATGACCCTCTTGTTCATGGACAGATTTCAGCAGGACTCTACGGCTGGATCACCGATGCCGCTGCGGAGACGGTGGCACGTGCCTCAGAGATCAAAATGCCGTTGCTGCTGGCTCATGGCCGCAATGATATGATAATATCGCCGTCCGGATCGATACAGGTGGCCGAAACTGCTCCCCGGGCAACCCTCAAACTCTGGGATGAGGGTTATCATGAGCTGCATAATGACCTCCTGAAGGAGGAGCATTTCGACTTCATCACCGAATGGATTGATACCTTAATATAATATGAGTCATGGAACTCACAACTGAGGTTCCTCTTCCCTCATCATCTGCCGCCATCACCTTTGCCACCCCGGCGATGTTCCTCGGTTCGTGCTTTGCGAATGAGATCGGTTACCGCATGGCATCGGGCAAACTGAAGGTAATGACAAATCCCCACGGCACCCTCTTCAATCCGTTCTCGGTGGCTCGTGCACTTGACCGGTTCATCTCCTCGCATGTTTACTCCGAGGGTGACATCTACCTGCATCAGAACCGTTACATGAGTCTTGATCATCACACCGCTTTCTCATCGTATGAGCGTGATGTGCTCATTGAAAGGCTTAATGATGTAAGCCGTTATGCCTCCGCTTTCATCAGGGAGGCTTCCTTCCTGTTTATTACCTTCGGCACCTCTTATATATACACTCTCAGGGAGAGTGGCACCATTGTGGCCAACTGCCATAAGCTGCCCTCATCTCTTTTCACCCGCCGTCAGGCTTCGTGGTCTGAGATTGCGGCGAGGTGGAGGGAGACTCTTGACCGTCTCGCGCAACTGAACCCCGCTCTGAATGTCTGGTTTACAGTCAGTCCTGTCAGACATCTGTCCGACGGCGCTCACGCCAACCAGCTAAGCAAGGCTCACCTGCTGCTGGCAGTTGAGGAACTCCTGCCGCATCCTGCTGTCGGGGGCTATTTCCCGGCCTATGAAATATTCATGGATGAGCTGCGTGACTACAGATTTTATGCCTCTGATATGGTCCATCCGTCGGAGACGGCTATCGATTTTATCTGGGAGAAGTTTGCCTCTCTCTTTATAGAAAGCCCTGTGCTCCGTCTCTGGAACGAAGCCGCACGGATAACCCGTGCCATGGCTCACCGCACAACGGGCGGGAAAAGTGAGACAGCCCCGTTCGCCGAAGCAATGCTTCAAAGGATCAGGGATTTAAAAGAAAAGGCACCATATATTGACATGGCACCGGAGGAGAATTACTTCAGGGGACTGATGTGAAACTCGCCGGAGGAAAATTACTTCAGGGGACTGATGTGAAACTCACCGGAGGAGAGTTACTTCAGAGGGTTGGTGTGAAAGATTTATAGGAGGAGTATTACTTCAAACTCTGGTGTGGAACTCACAGGGGAGAGTTTCTGCAGGGACTCCTGTAAAAAAAACCTCTTTCAGGTGAACTTTTCACATTTTGTATTGTTTTTATTGAAAAAATATGAACAAAATGTTAAAATACTACCTGATTATATTGTTAACTCTCATGTTCGCCGATCTCTCAGGTCAGTCGGGAGGAGGGGTCATACGCGGCCAGGTTGTTGACGCAACCACCAATGAACCTGTCCCCTTCGCAAGCGTGGTGATATGGAACACCACCACTGGTGCCATGACCGACTTTGACGGCAATTTTCTCTTCACGGGAGTAAAACCGGGTTTCGTGGAGGTAAGGGTTTCATCTGTTGGCTACAAGCCATTTATTACAGAAGCAGTCATGGTGACGAACAACAATGAGGTCAACCTTACCATCCCGCTGGAGACTACGGTAGTTGAGGTGGGTGATGTCATTGTCAGGCCCTCGCCCTTCCGCAAATCCCTGGAGAGCCCGGTATCGGCCCGGATCATAGGCATTCAGGAGATAGAACTGAATCCCGGGGGGAACAGGGACATTTCGCGTGTGATACAGTCGTTCCCCGGTGTGGCTTCAACACCTGCATTCCGGAATGACGTAATTGTCAGGGGAGGCGGGCCCAATGAGAACAGGTTCTTCATCGATAACGTCGAAATCCCCTACCTCAATCATTTTTCCACGCAGGGATCTTCAGGGGGCCCCACGGGCATCATCAACGTCGATTTTGTAAGGTCTGTAGATTTCCTTTCCGGCGCATTCCCTGCATCCAGAGGGAATGCCCTGAGTTCGGTGATGGATTTTACAATGATCGATGGCAACAAGGAGAAGAGAGCACTCAGGGCAACGGTTGGAGCCTCTGACCTGGGCCTGACCTATAACGGACCTGCCGGTGAGCGCAGCTCGCTTATCGTCTCGGCCCGCAGATCTTACCTGCAGTTCCTGTTCGGGGTTATCGGGCTTCCCTTCCTTCCTACATACACTGATTTCCAGTTTAAATACAAGGTGAAGTTCGACCAGAAGAATGAACTGACGGTTCTGGGCATAGGGGCAAAGGACGACTTCAGGCTGAACCAGGATGCCAATGAGACGGAGTACCAGAGGTACATACTCGGTTATATTCCAACACAGGAACAGTACAGCTACACCGTTGGAGCCGTCTATAGACATTTCCGATCTAACGGTTCCGATATGCTTGTCCTGAGTCGCAACTATCTGAACAACACTCAGTTTAAATATCTTAACAACGATGAATCAAATCCTGACAACAAGATATTGGATTACAACAGCGGTGAGGGTGACATACGTCTGAGGTATGAACGGACGGTGGTGTGGCCCAACAGCTTCAGGGTCAGCTACGGTGCCGGCACTGAGTTGTCGCGTTACCGCAATGACACCTTCAGGAAATTCTTTGCCGGTGAAGCTCTCGAGACCGAGCTCTACAACACCAACCTGGTATTCTTTAAGTATGCTGCGTTCGGGCAGGTGAGCCGTGCCTTCCTCGATGAGAAGCTGCGGCTTTCATTCGGTGTGCGTACAGATGCCAACAGCTGGTCTCCCGAGATGGCCAACCCGCTGACGCAGATATCACCCCGTCTCTCTGCTTCATATATACTGACAGAGGACATAAATCTCAATTTCAGCACGGGACGTTTCTACCAGCTCCCGCCCTACACCTCTCTCGGGCTTAAGGATAACTACGATAATTTCATAAACAGGGAGAACGGCCTTAAATATATTGCTGCTGATCACCTAGTGGGGGGCATCGAGCTTGTTCCGGACGAGAGGCTGCAGTTCACCCTCGAGGGATTTTACAAGCATTATACAAACTATCCCTTCTCAGTGGCTGACCAGGTTCCATTGTCGACTAAGAGTGCCGGCTACGGTGTCTTCGGCAATGAGGCGCTTACATCCACTTCAGTGGGCAGGGCATACGGCCTGGAACTTATGGGTCGTGCACGCGACTTAAACGGTCTGAATGCGGTATTCTCATACACCTTCGTCAGGAGCGAGTTCGAAGGCTCGGGCGGAAGTTATATTCCCACGGCATGGGATAACAGGCATCTGATAAGCGTCACAGCCACACAGGGCATAGGCAGGTCATGGGATGCAGGCTTCAGGTGGCGGTTTGTAGGCGGGGCCCCCTATACGCCGTTTGATCTTGACAAATCATCATACACAGATGCCTGGAACGTGACCGGACAGGGTTACCTTGATTACTCAAACTTCAACAGCGGCAGGCTGAAAGGATTCAGCCAGCTTGATATCCGCATTGACAAGCAGTTCTACTTCGACAGATGGTCTATAATGTTCTATCTTGACGTGCAAAATGTATACAATTACAAAGCGGAGCAGCCTCCCATCCTTGTTCTTGATCCGGACCAGACCGGGGCTCTGCCCGGACGGTATAAACTGAAATTCATTGACGGGGATGCCGGCACAGTGCTCCCGACAATAGGCATCATAATAGAAATCTGAAAAAACGAAAGGGATGAAATATTTCATAATCGCATTATCAGTTGTATTAGCCTCATGCTCGGCAAAACCGTCGGTATCAAAACTGGCTCAGAGGCAGACATTCACTGATGTGGTGACAAACAGTTCCGGCAGTGGTCCGGAGATAGGGGTGAAGTTTTACGGAGGCCCTTCGCTCTATTTTCCGCTTATGGCCGTCTGGCTTGAGGATGAGCAAGGTGGTTACATCCAGACTCTTTTTGTACCCAGGGCAATAGCATCAGGAGTCTTCAGGTACGGTTCGAATGCATCAGGAATATGGACAGAGGCTGCAAAGAGGGCACCGCAGACCCTTCCCTACTGGTCGCACAAGAGGGGCATCAGTGCTTCTGACGGACTCTTTATGCCTGATCCGGAAAACCCGGTGGCTGATGCCTACAGCGGCGCCACACCTACAACCAGCTTCGTGCTTTCGACACGCGCTGACAGGCCGCTGCCCGCCAGATTCAGGGTGATGTTTGAGGTAAACCAGAACTGGGACTGGAATGAATACTGGACCAATGACAGGTACCCGGGTGACAAAAACTACCTTAGCAATGCCCAGCCCTCTGTAGTGTACGAAAGTCTGATTGATCAGAACAATCTTTCAGAAAGTTATCTCATGGAGGCTGCAGGTCACGGTCACCCGACAGGTGCCACAGGCGAGCTCTTCACTGACCTGAGCACACTCACAACGGCACTGCAGATTGCTGACTCAATAGTGGTTACGATCACCCCGGATTAGTGCCATCACGCCAAAATAGTGGCGGTCAGGTCAGAATTAAAGGGAAATATTCAGGAGACTATCAGAGGCTGTCGGCCCATTCTGTCAGTCCGGCAGGAGAGCAGACAGCTTCGGTATTACCGTTGCTCCATGAACCGCTTGAGTCATATCTTCCGAGTACAAGCACCCGCTTCAGTTCAAGCTCCTTTGCCAGTGCAGTGCAGAAAGTTCTGACCTCATCATCCGGTTCAGATGCCGGGAGGTTGACTGCCAACACCTTAAAAGGCCTGACTGAGTGTATCCCACGGATGTCATCGGCAGATAGTGTCCCTTCTGTGTAGACAACGTCATATCCTCTTTTTCTGAGGAGGTACTTGAGGAAAACCATGTTGTTTTCGATCTCGGTGTCGCCGAGGTTGATGATTGCCGCACTGCCACCGTTGAGGTTGTTGTCAACGGTTATCTCCTCCGAGATAAGTATCGTTCTTATCACATGTCTTATGAATTGTTCCTGGGGTTTCGAGATGCAGTCGGTGAGCCAAAGCACTCTGGCCTTTTGCATCAGGGGATGGAACACCTGCAGATAGGCATCTGTGAGTCCCCTCTCCCTGACAAAATGGCTCAGTTTCTCCCTGAACTCCTCTTCGCTGAACCGAAGGGCTGACATTATCAGTTCTCCCGGTTTGAATGTTCCGTCACTTGTCTCATCTCCGGTCCCGTTTTTAAGCACTTCGCGCAACAGCTCGCTGTCATTCAGCCTTGCTATCTTTGATATCTTCATCCCGCTACGGTTGAGTATGGAGACGGTGATGAGCTTTTTCACCTCCTCTTCGGTATAGTGTCTTATGTTTGAATCGCTTCTTTCGGGTGTAAGGATCCCGTACCTCTTCTCCCACATCCGTATGGTATGGGCTTTTATTCCACAGAAGTTCTCAAGGTCCTTTATGGAGTATGTCCTGCTTCCTGCATTCATCTCTCTCAATGTTACTTACTCAATGAGTATAACAATGAGAACCGGTAAAAGTTTAGCGTTTAATTTCCCTGACCATTTTCTCAACCCTGTCAGGGTTACCGGATGTTTCGATGCCTGGGCTATCCACTGGTGTCAGGTAACTGTTGCCGGTACAGCTTAACTAAAAAACAGCTTTAACATAATCCAAAAAAGTCGTAAATTCGCAGTTCATTGGAATTTGATGAAGGAGTTACAGAGTGTAAAACAGCGGTTTGGGATAATCGGCAATCATGAGGGACTGAACAGGGCGATAGACATTGCCGTGCAGGTGGCCCCGACGGATCTGTCAGTACTCATCTCCGGCGAGAGCGGAACCGGCAAGGAGGTTTTTCCGCAGGTTATACATACCTTCAGTCTCCGCAAGCACGGTCCCTATATTGCTGTCAACTGCGGAGCCATCCCTGAGGGAACCATTGACTCGGAGCTCTTCGGGCACGAAAAGGGTGCCTTCACGGGAGCCACCGACAGCAGAAAGGGATATTTTGAGGTGGCCAATAGCGGCACGATCTTCCTTGACGAGGTGGCTGAACTGCCTCTCTCAACCCAGGTGAGGCTGCTACGGGTGCTTGAGTCGGGCGAATTTATAAGGGTGGGATCATCCAAGGTACAGAAGACAGATGTGAGGGTGATAACGGCAACAAATGTTGATATAATACAGGCCGTTTCCTCAGGGAGGTTCCGTGAAGATCTCTTCTACAGGCTCAACACCGTGCCGGTACGGGTACCCCCGTTGCGCGAAAGGGGAGAAGACATCATACTCCTCTTCCGTAAATTTTCAGTTGACTTTGCCGAGCGTTACCGGATGCCGGCCATCAGGCCTGACAGCCAGGCGAGGGAGATGCTTCTGAACTACTACTGGCCGGGCAATGTCAGGCAGCTGAAGAACATCACCGAGCAGATATCCGTCATCGAGCAGGAGCGGGAGGTCACTGCCGCCATGCTAACCCACTATCTCCCGGATTTCCAGAGCGGACGCCTCCCGGTACCTGTCAGGGCTCCTGAGGATAAGGGTTTTAGCACCGAGAGAGAGATACTGTACAAGGTGCTCTTTGATATGAAGAGCGACATGCATGACCTCAAGAACCTGGTCTATGACCTTCTGAACTCCGGCGGTGAGACTGACAACCTTACGGAGAGTGGTGCCAGGGCAGCCCGCAACCTGTACAACGACAGTGCTGTACGCAAGGACCTGTTCGAACCGGCCCAACAAGCTCAGCCTGTACAATTAAGTTATGGCTCAGCCAGGGAGAGTAAGTCCATAGAAGATACCGAGGAGGTCATTGAAGAATCGCTGTCTCTTACCGACCGCGAGAAGGAGCTTATTAAAAAAGCGCTCGACAAGAACAACGGGAAGAGAAAGCTTGCAGCAGCCGAACTGGGTATCTCGGAGAGGACGCTCTACAGGAAAATTAAGGAATACGGTCTTGATGGATAAGATGTTACGGACAGTACTGCCACTGGCGCTGCTTGTCATAGCAGTGAGCTGCGGGGTAAAGATGAAGTACTCCTTTACCGGGGCCTCAATTCCCATTGAGGCCAAAACAATAAGTGTGACCACCTTCCAGAACAGGGCAAGCCTTGTTCAGCCAGGACTGAATCAGGCAGTGACCGACGCACTCATTGATATGTGCAGGGCACAGACCAACCTGAATATTGTTTCATCCGGAGGAGATCTGAGCTTTGAGGGAGACATTACCGACTACAAGACACAGCCACTGACTGTCGGCGGCGATGAGCAGGCTGCCATGAACCGGTTCTCCATTACCCTCAGGGTTAAATACGTGAATATTTTCAATGACGATAACAGTTATGATCAGTCGTTCACAAGATACCAGGACTACAGCAGTGCGCTCAATCTCAGCGATGTGGAGGCAAGCCTGTCTGAGGAGATTGTGAAGATGCTTATTGAGGATGTTTTTAACAGGGCTTTTGTCAACTGGTAAGGGTTGCTCATGAACAGGAATGAATTCAACCGGTTTGTTGCCGGCATTGATCTTCCCGGCCCCGGTGATCTTGAGGGGTTGCGAGAGCTGACTGTGCTATTCCCCTGGTTTCATTCTGCTCACCTGGTATTGCTCAAGGGGCTCAGGGAGAATTCAGATATACGGTTTGATTCGCAGCTTAAGGCATCGGCTCTCTCGGTGAGTGACAGGGAGGTGCTGTATCACTACCTTTTCTTATCACCGGCTGAAGCCGCTCCGGAGCCGGAGAATCCGGCAAGGGAAGAGGTTGCTGCACCGGAGGTAGAAATGGCCGCCCCGGAAGAAGAAGTGATATCTCCTGTGGCCGGGGAGACTGCCCCGGTTGAAGAAATGCCTGCCGAGGTGGAGGAGGTTGCTGCTCCGGAAGAGGAAGAAGTAGTAGCAGATGTGGAAGCCGAATTAGTTACTGAGGTGGAGGAAGAGGTAGCCCCTGTACCGGAGGAGACTGCATCAACGGAAGAAGTTGCTGTACCGGAGGAAGAAATGGCCGCCCCGGAAGAAGAAGTGATATCTCCTGTGGCAGAGGAGACTGCCCCGGAAGAAGAAGTGATATCTCCCGTGGCAGGGAAGACTGCCCCGGTTGAAGAAATGCCTGCCGAGGTGGAGGAGGTTGCTGCTCCGGTGAAAGAGGGTAGTGCCCCTGAGGAGGAAGAAGGAATTCTACCTCCGGAGGAGGCTGGTGAAATATCCGCACTCATGGAGGTTGAGGATATGTTGATGCCGGATGAGACAAAAGTAAGGGATGAGGGTCAGGCTGAGGAGTTACCCGTACCGGAATTATCTGAAAAAGAGGCAGATGACAATGCCGAACTTCGTACCAGGGAGGAACTTATTGCCGAGATTGAGGCACGGCTGAGGGAGCTGGAGTCATACCGGCAGGTGATAGTAGAGGAACAAAATGCTGGACTCGTTGATGAGACGGCTGCCGCCGCTGAGCCGGCACCCGAACACGTACCGTCGATTGAACCGGAACCTGAGCATGTGCCGGAATCCGAACCGGAGATTAAAGAACCCACGGTACCCGAATCAGTTGAGCTGCTGGAGCTGATCCCCGACACCGTCGCAGAGGTTGAAACGACGGAGGCAAAACTGTCACCGGCAGACCTTATCGACAGGTTCATCATGATCAGCCCGACAATGGAGAGGATGTCACCGAAGGAGTACCAGGCGGTTCGGGATCTCACGGAGCAGAGCCCCGATGAACCGGGTAAATTCATAACGGAAACGCTGGCAAAGATTTACGTCACCCAGGGCTACTACACCAGGGCAATAAATATTTATGAAAAGCTCGCTTTGCAATATCCGGAAAAAAGTGTTTACTTTGCGAGCCGTATTGAAAAGATAAAAGACATAATAAAATAGTACAACGATGGGCATCTATCTTTTTATTTCTATCCTGATCATAATTGTATGCATACTGACATTAATGGTAGTACTTGTTCAGAACTCCAAGGGAGGCGGACTGGCCGCCAACTTCACTTCTGCAGGCCAGTCGATGGGAGTACGCAAGACCGCTGATTTCCTGGAGAAATCAACCTGGACCCTCGGTGTGGTCTTGTTTGTTCTGTGCCTGGCAGCCACCGCGGCAATACCCAGGGGTCAGGGCCAGAAGGAATCAGTAATAAAGCAGTCGATCGAAAGAGCACAGGACCCCAACGCTATCCCCACGCTGCCCACACAGATCCCCCTCGAACAGGCACAGCCTGACGGGCAATAACCAGTAAGATGACATTAGGAGATATTAAAGTGTCAGTTTGTCATGAACTGACACTTTTTTTTGCCATATATCATTTGGCACAGATTATGAAATCGTGTAGCAGGAAAAATATTGTTTAACTATAAAACTAATAGAAATGGCACAATTAAAAGGAAAAGTGCTGGCAGGTAAGGTTCTCATCAAGCCTCAGGAGGCAGAAGAGAAGACCGCCAGTGGAATCATAATCCCGGACTCGGCAAAGGAAAAACCACGAGCAGGCACAGTAATACTTGTTGGCGCTGCTAAAAAGGATGAAGAGATGGAACTCAAAAAGGGAGATGTTGTTCTCTATGGGAAATACTCCGGCCAGGAACTGAATATCGACGGCACAGACTATCTCCTTGTTTCACAGTCTGATGTTCTCTATATTTCGTAATAACCTTAAATAAGAATAGCAATGTCAAAGGAAATTAAATTCAATATCGAAGCGCGCAACCTTCTGAAGGAAGGTGTTGACCGTCTTGCTGATGCCGTTAAAGTAACCCTGGGTCCGAAGGGACGCAATGTGGTTCTCGAAAAGAAATTTGGTGCACCCCAGATCACCAAGGACGGCGTGACCGTCGCCAAGGAGATCGAACTCTCTGACCCATATCATAACATGGGCGCACAGATGGTCAAGGAAGTGGCTTCCAAGACTTCGGACCAGGCAGGTGACGGTACCACCACCGCCACCATCCTTGCACAGAGCATCATCAGCGTTGGACTCAAGAACGTCACCGCCGGTGCAAATCCCATGGACCTCAAGAGAGGAATAGACAAGGCAGTTGCAAAGGTTGTTGAAAGCCTGAAGAGCCAGTCGCAGAGTGTCGGTGACGACCTCAAGAAGATTGAGCAGGTTGCCCGTATCTCAGCTAACAACGACGAAGAGATAGGTAAGCTCATTGCAACCGCAATGGACAAGGTGAAGAAAGAAGGCGTCATCACTGTTGAGGAGGCCAAGGGCACCGAGACAAAGGTTGATGTAGTTGAGGGAATGCAGTTCGACCGCGGATATATCTCCGCATATTTTGTCACCAATCCTGACAAAATGGAAGTTGAGATGGAAAATCCCTACATCCTGATCCATGACAAGAAGATCTCATCGATGAAGGACCTTCTTCCCATCCTGGAAGAGACAGCCCGAAGCGGCCGCGGTCTTATGATCATTGCAGAGGATGTTGAAGGCGAAGCTCTCGCCACCCTCGTTGTCAACCGTCTGAGAGGCTCACTGAAAGTGTGTGCTGTCAAAGCCCCGGGTTTTGGCGACAGGCGTAAGGAGATGCTTGAAGACATAGCAATCCTGACAGGTGGAACTGTCATCTCCGAGGAGAGAGGCATGAAGCTTGAGAGTGCAACTATGGCAGATCTTGGATTAGCTGACAAAGTGACCGTCAACAAGGAGAACACCACCATTGTCAACGGCGCAGGTGAAAAGTCAATGATCCAGGCCCGCGTCAGCCAGATCAAGCAACAGATATCAACCACCACTTCAGATTACGACAGGGAGAAACTCCAGGAGAGGCTTGCCAAGCTGGCTGGTGGTGTGGCAGTCCTCTATATCGGGGCTGCATCAGAGGTTGAGATGAAGGAGAAGAAAGACCGCGTTGATGATGCACTCCATGCAACACGTGCTGCAATTGAAGAGGGTATCATACCTGGCGGCGGTGTGGCTTACATCAGGGCAATTCCCCTGCTTGAAAAGCTCAGAGGCGATAACGAAGATCAGAACACGGGTATAGAGATCGTGAAGAGAGCCATAGAAGAGCCACTTCGTCAGATAGTTATTAACGCAGGTCTGGAAGGTGCCGTGATAGTGCAGAAGGTTCGCGAAGGCAAGGGTGATTTTGGATATAACGCCCAGACTGATAAGTTCGAACATCTCCTGAAGTCAGGCGTCATTGATCCTGCCAAGGTTGCAAGGATAGCTCTCGAGAACGCTGCTTCCGTAGCAGGCATGCTCCTGACCACCGAGGCAGTGGTTGTTGAAGAGAAGGAAGACAATCCGATGCCGAACCCGGGAATGGGTGGCGGCGGAATGCCGGGCATGATGTAATAAAAAAAAGCTGATTGATTTAATCGAAAATGGCTGCTTCAGAAATGGAGCAGCTTTTTTTTCAGTACACAGTCTCCAGTCTTCAGTCCTCAGTCAATGACACTGTATTTGTATTGACCCCTATAAAACTGGACTGATTTTGACTGCTGACTGCTGACTGTAGACTGCCGACTTTCACTAGAATTATTGAGTTCTCAATAATTCGTCTCATCTTTGCGGGATCGTTAGTAGCTATGGCTGATCCGAGGCAGGTCCACGACCTTGAGCATGAGAAGATAGGAAAACTGATGTGGAAGTATTTCCTTCCCGCCTTTGCCAGCATGATGGCACATGCCCTCTATAATGTCGTTGACCGTATCTATATAGGGCATGGTGTTGACGCACTTGCCCTGTCGGGGCTCAGTGTTGTGTTCCCACTTATGATTATTATTATGGCTTTTGGAATGCTGGTGGGCATGGGGTCTGCCGTCCGGGTTTCACTGAGCCTGGGAGAAAAGGACTATGGCCGGGCAAACAGGATATTGGGCAACGCTCTTTTCCTCTCAGTTGTTCTGGGCCTTATTCTGATGATCAGCGGGTTCCTTGTCCGTGACAGGATCTTGTTGATCTTTGGTGCAGGTCCGGAAACCCTTAAATATGCGTCGGACTATTTCAATATAATACTTGCAGGCATTCCCGTTGCCATGACCGGTTACGCCCTGAACAACATCATCAGGGCGGAGGGGAACCCGCGCATCGCCATGTATTCGATCTTCATCAGTACCGGGTTGAATATTATCCTTGACCCGATATTCATATTCGGCCTCGATATGGGGGTGAAGGGGGCAGCCCTGGCAACCGTCATATCACAGTATGTGCTGCTGGTTTGGGTTCTGTTGCACTTCCGCAGTAAAAAAAGCGTTACCAGGCTCTCACTTCCGAATGTTTACCCTGACCCATATATTATAAAGTATATCTTAACAATTGGCTTTGCCCCGTTTGCCATGAACATGGCGGCGAGTTTAATAATGGCCGTGATGAACACACAGTTCATCAGATACGGGGGTGACATCTCCGTGGGGGCTCTGGGCATTGTGAACAGTGCCACCATGATGCTGGTAATTACAATTATATCGATAAACATGGCCACTCAGCCCATTGTCGGATTCAACTACGGGGCCGGGTTCTACTGCCGTGTTAAGGAGGCGGTGATGAAGGCCATAAAGTATGCTACGCTGGTTGCTACCGGGGGGTGGCTGATATGCATGCTGATGCCCGGGGTGGTGATTGGCATGTTCAACTCTGACAATATGGAACTCAGGGAAGCAGGAGTGATGGGACTTCGCATTTATACAGCAGTACTGCCTGTAGTCGGGTTCCAGATCATTGCATCAACATATTTTCAGGCTATAGGGAAAGCTAAACTGGCGACTTTCCTCTCTATGCTCAGGCAGATGATCGTTCTGCTGCCCCTGATACTTATTCTTCCCAGATTCTGGGGGGTAGAAGGGGTCTGGATTGCAAATCCCATCTCGGACCTGGCAGCTGCCGTGGTCACCTTCCTCTTCTTCCGCCGCGAGTTGAATAAGCTTCAGTGCAACATGCCTGTTAAAGACCGTGACCTGGCCGTCGTTCATCCGGCCGGGGAGAGTTACTGACCCTTTTCCCTTTTACTTCTGAGCACCACATTTAACATCACCGGGGTTATCACGGGATGCTGTTCGGGTAACCTGCACTATATATTAAACGGAGGCAGAGCAAACCTGCTAAAATGACAGCAAAAAAGAAAGGGTCAAATTGTATATATTTGCAGCTGAATTGAAAACGGTCCCTACTGATGGACAACATACGAAACTTCTGTATCATAGCACACATAGACCACGGCAAGAGCACGCTTGCCGACAGGCTTCTTGAAATGACGAATACCGTTGATGCGCGGGAGTTTCAGAACCAGGTTCTTGATGACATGGACCTTGAGCGGGAGAGGGGTATTACAATTAAGAGTCATGCCATTCAGATGGCATATAACCATGAGGGAAAGGACTACTATCTCAATCTGATCGACACACCTGGTCATGTCGATTTCTCCTATGAGGTATCACGCTCCATCGCTGCCTGTGAGGGGGCTCTGCTTGTCGTTGATGCCACCCAGGGCATACAGGCACAGACAATTTCCAACCTCTACCTGGCCATAGAGCACGGCCTTGAGATAATACCTGTGCTGAACAAGATGGATTCGCTGAGCGCTATGCCCGAGGAGGTGAAGGACCAGATGGTGGACCTTATCGGATGCAGTCGTGATGACATCATTGAAGCAAGTGCCCGCACAGGGTTTGGCATTGACCGCATCATGGATGAGATAATCTCGAAGATACCGCCACCCACTGGAGATCCGGACGCCCCGCTGCAGGCCCTGATCTTTGACTCTGTATTCAACTCATTCAGGGGAATTATAGCCTATTTCAAGATCTCCAACGGCACCGTCAGAACCCATGACATGGTGAAATTTGTCAATACCGGCAGCGAATATGATGCTGACGAAATAGGCGTGCTGAAGATCAAGCGTGAACCCCGCACTGTCCTGAGCGCCGGCGATGTAGGGTACATCATTTCCGGCATCAAGAACTCAGCAGAGGTAAAGGTGGGTGACACCATCACCCATGTCGCCCGTCCGTGCGAGAAAGCCATATCAGGATTCGCCGATGTGAAGCCGATGGTCTTTGCGGGGATCTATCCCGTTGATGCCGATGACTATGAGGATCTTCGGGCGTCAATAGAGAAGCTTCAGCTCAACGATGCCTCCCTGACGTTTGTTCCGGAATCATCTGCCGCCCTCGGTTTTGGTTTCAGGTGCGGTTTCCTCGGACTGCTTCATATGGAGATCATCCAGGAGCGCCTTGACAGGGAGTTCGATATGGATGTCATAACCACGGTGCCTAACGTCTCATTCCGGGTCCTTACCACCAGGGGTGATGTAATTGACGTCCATAACCCTTCGGGGATGCCTCCCTCAACAACTATTGATGAGATAGAAGAGCCATATATTTACGCACAGATCATTTCCAAATCGGAGTACCTGGGCCCGATACTCAAGCTTTGCATAGACAAGCGGGGTACAATGAAGAACCAGATCTACCTTACAAGTGACAGGGTGGAGGTGACTTTCGACATGCCCCTGTCAGAGATCGTCTTTGACTTCTATGACAAGCTGAAGAGCATTTCAAAGGGATATGCCTCTTTTGACTACCACATTACTGAATATAAGAAAGCCGACCTTGTCAGGCTTGACATCCTCCTCAACGGTGAGATGGTTGATGCTCTCTCAACGCTTATTCACAGGGGCCATGCTTATGACTTTGGGCGCAGGATGTGCGAGAAGCTGCGTGAACTGATCCCGAGGCAGCAGTTTGACATTGCCATACAGGCCGCCATAGGCGCTAAGATCATCGCCCGTGAGACGGTCAAGGCAGTGCGTAAGGATGTCACCGCCAAATGCTACGGCGGAGATATCACACGCAAGAGAAAGCTGCTTGAGAAACAGAAGAAAGGCAAGAAGAGAATGCGCCAGATAGGCAATGTGGAGGTGCCGCAGCAGGCATTCCTGGCGGTGCTGAAGCTCGACTGACGTAATAAAAAGGGCCGGAGTGTTGGAAATAAGGAAAATACTTTAACTTAGCGCTTCATTGGGCCTTGACGGGAAGAACTGATACTGCTCATAGACCCTGAAACTAACCTGACCTTATACCCCTCGCGGAATTTTTCGTGCGGGGTATTTTTTTCAACATAGAAGCTTGTATCCCTTCCCGTGTATATTGAGAATCTCTACCCTCTCATCGGCGTTAAGATACTTGCGTAGTTTTGTTATGTATACGTCCATGCTCCTGGCATTGAAGTAGTTATCATCTATCCATATCGACTTGAGAGCGAAATTGCGTTCAAGCACCTCATTGCGGTGACGGCAGAGCAGCTCAAGAAGTTCTGATTCCTTTGTGGTGAGCTTGCGCGACTGATCCTGGAAAGTGAGGAGTTGTTTCGTCACATCAAAGGTGAATTTGCCTATTTTATACCTCTCTGCCGGAGCGTCGGTGGTTTGCTTGGAAGACCTCCTGAGTATCGCCTCTATACGGTAGATCAGCTCCTCCATCGAAAATGGCTTGGCGAGATAATCATCGGCCCCCGACTTAAAGCCTTCAATGATATCTTCCTTCAGGTTTTTTGCCGTCAGAAAAATGACGGGAATATGCGGGTCAATGGCCCTTATCTCCCTTGCCAGGGTGAAGCCGTCCATCTCCGGCATCATCACGTCAAGCAGGCAGAGGTGGAATTTCTCTTTCCTGAAGACCTTCATGGCCTGCGCCCCGTCAGTTAACAGGGTTACTTCGTACTCCTTGGCGGTGAGGTAATTTTTTAAGAGCAGACCCAGGTTGGGGTCATCCTCTGCGAGAAGTATACTTACTTTCTTCATTTTGGCTGTACTTTTGGAAGGTGTATGATAATCCTTGTGCCCTTTCCGGCATGGCTCTCCGCCCTGACGGTGCCGTGATGCTCCTCAACAATCTTCTTCACATAGCTCAGCCCGAGGCCGAATCCTTTTATATTGTGAGTATTTCCTGCCGGCACCCTGTAGAATTTCTCGAAAACGTGTCCCAGATGCTCCCTGGGTATTCCCATGCCGTTGTCAGAGACGGTGATGACAACTCCCTTGTGATAGCGTGCAGTTGTAATAGTGATCTCAGGAGTGCGGGTGGCATATTTAAGGGCGTTATCAATGAGGTTAAGGAGCACATTGAAGAAGTTGGGTTCGTCCACCATGACTATCGGGTCAGGTGCATCGAGGAAAGTTGATATGACCCCTCCACGGCCGTTGACCTGGAGTTTGAAAGCGTCAACAGCCCTGAGAATTATGGCATGGATGTCAGTCTCCTGTTTATCAAGGACAATTTTGGTTTTTTCAAAGATAGCAGTCTGTAACACCTTATCAACAAGCGCCTTCAGTCTCGTGCTCTCCTCGTTAATGACGGTGGCAAGGTCCGGGGTACTGCGTGATTCCGCGGGGATGGTCTCATCTGCAAGCATCTGCGAGGCAAGTGATATTGTTGCTATGGGTGTCTTCAGTTCATGAGTCATGTTATTGATGAAGTCATTCCTTACCTCTGACAGTCTCTTCTGGCGGAAGATGACGATGAAGGTGCCCGTTGAGAGAATTATCAGAAAAAGCACGATCAGCATTGAAGAGCTCGCCATGAAGGCTATCTGGCTGAACTTATACTTCTCTTCTTCGGGGAAATAGATTGAGAGGATATTGTTTCCGGGCACCGGGTCATTGGGGAAAAGCTGCCGCAGGTATTTGTTTGCCCCGGAGCTCTCACTGTAATCAGGTGTACGGTATATTATGCCGCCATAGTCGCCGCGCACCGCGCATTCGTATTCAAGATGGATACCAACAGCATCGAGTGACTTTCTAATCGTGAAGTTGATCTCCTCTGATGAAAAACGGTCTCTCAGCGGAGGGGTCTCATGCAGGATGCGGCTTACGATATTCTCGATGGATACTATTTTATTGGTCATGCGTCGTGTTGCACCGGCAGTGAAGCTCTGCTCCTCAGGCTCAGTGTTCTCAAAATATGCTTCCGGCTCGAGGTTGCTGGAATTGAGCAGGTATGTACGTCCGGCCCTGTTGATTATGACTGACCTGACATTGGGATCGAAGCCATACTTTTCAAGAAGCCTTGATTCGGCCGACTGAGGGGAGGCATCACCCGGCTGATCAGCAGGGGTTTCGATACCGGGTTGCGGATTGATCTCCCCGATGATACGGTTGTAGGTCTCGGTCCTCTCAAGCTCCGTGACAACTTCCTTCAGTGCTTCGTTGACCCTGAACCTGAACTGCTGGTCCTCGGCTTTAACAACACTGTCAATCCACCTGACCTGGATGATCACCAGGGCTGAGATGGCCAGAAAGAAAAAAACGGCCAGAAGGACTATGTACGCACGCTTCATATTTTAACAAAAGTAATCCGTAAAGTCCTTAATACATAGGATTAACTTATTTTAACAAAATTCGAGAAAAAATGCAGGGTATAAAAAATAAAAAAAATGTTAAATATCAATAATTTAACATATCATTAAGAGATAGACCGGAAATATTTCTGATATTTGCATCAGTTATGGCACGAAAATTGTAATAAAGTTAATGGAGTTTTTTTCATAGGTTAGGTTAGTTTTAGGGTTAACACTGAAGAGGAGGCAAGAGATTGTCTCCTCTTTCTCTATGTAGTACCAACAGGAAAAGGTTCCTGACGGTGATCTTCTTTTATAGTGCCAGCAGCAGGAGGTTCCTGTCTTTGATCTTCCTGCTGTCGAGGACAAACACGGCAGTGATCTCAGGTATCTCTCTCAGGGTTGCCGCAAGTTCTTCCGCCTTCTGTATGCCAGCCTCTCCGCAGATAAGGAGAAAGTAGTCTATACTTCTCAATTTACGCAGCAGTATGTGTCCATCACTGCGGTTTGAGACCAGTGATAATTCAGGTGGAACGGTGGTGAACCTCGTAAAGGAAATTTTCCCTGTGTCAGTCTGTACCGTAATTTCATCATCGCACTTGCGGAGGTCAGTGCCGAGGTGCCTGTTGATCAGAACCGAAAGGCGGTAGTCTGGTTCGGCCGAGGCAACACCAAGGAAGAAGAATTCCTTAATCTCTTCCCCTGGTATTGTATGGCGGGTTATTTTTCCTCCGGCGCTCATTTTGTTGTCTTGCGGACCTTGTTCCATGCAATCATTGAAGCCTCCTGTTCAGCCTCTTTCTTTGTGGCACCTTCGCCCTGCGCAACAATCTCATTGTTGATCTCAAGGGTGACCGTAAAATGAGGGTGTACCCCGTTGCTGCCTCCCTTTTCCCGTGAGGTGAAGTTAATCTTTTGCCTGTTTTTCTGGCAGAGTTCCATTATGAGACTCTTGTAATCGGTCTCGGCTGCCAGCACAGATTCAAGATCGAGGTGTTTTTTCAGTCCTCTTTCGATGAAGAAGCGGCGGGTGCGGTCATATCCCTTGTCGATGAAGAGAGCTCCTGCCAGTGCCTCCATGGCGTTGCCATACAGGTTACGTGGCGAGTCTGATGCTGACAGATTGGAGACTATCAGCCTGTCAAGTCCCATAGACAGACCCAGTTGGTTCAGCGTTTCCCTGTTGACTATGCGCGCCCTGACCTTTGTCAGGAAGCCCTCGGAAGCCTCGGGGTACTGGCGGAAAATATAATCTGATACGATGCTTTCTATGATGGCGTCGCCAAGGTATTCAAGCCGCTCGTTATTGATCTTTGTCCCGTCAGGAAGAGTATATGATGCCGAACGGTGAATGAAGGCTTTTTCGTAGAGCCTCAGGTTCACCGGACGGAACCCCAATAGACGCTTAAGGCGGGAGCGAAACTCCCGCCTGTTGTGTATGAGCGTGTTATTCTTCTTCCTGTTGAGCAGGAACACTATTCTTCGAATTTCCTTATCAGTACTGTGGCATTGTGCCCTCCGAAGCCGAAGTTGTTGGTCAGAGCAACCCTTACCGGCCTGTATTGTGTCTTGTTCAGGGTAAGGTTGAGGTTGGGATCAATGGCAGGGTCAGGGTTCCTGAAGTTGATAGTTGGCGGAACAGTATCATGCTTCACTGCCATAACGGTCGCGATGGCTTCCACTGCTCCGGCAGCTCCGAGAAGGTGGCCCGTCATCGACTTCGTGGCGCTGATATTGAGCTTGTAGGCATGATCACCGAAGAGTGACAGTATAGCCTTTGTCTCTGCTATATCGCCGAGGGGGGTTGCTGTTCCGTGCACATTGATATAGTCAACATCGGTGGGTGTCAGTCCGGCCTCGGCAATAGCCTGTTTCATCACGTTGATGGCTCCTATACCGTCTGGATGGGGCGCCGTGATATGATAGGCGTCAGCGGTGAGTCCTGTACCCACGACTTCTGCATAGATCTTTGCTCCCCTGGCCCGGGCATGTTCCAGCTCCTCAAGGATGAGTGCGCCGGCACCCTCGCCTATGACAAACCCGTCGCGGGTGACATCAAAAGGACGCGAGGCGGTGGCATACTCCTCATTGTTGGTTGACATGGCCTGCATGGAATTAAAGCCGCCGATGCCGGGGGGATTGATTGATGCTTCCGACCCTCCTGAAATGAAGAGGTTAGCCTTGCCCAGAAGAATGTAATAATAGGCATCAATAATTGCATTGGTTGATGAGGAGCAGGCAGAGACCGTTGCAAAATTAGGTCCGCGGAAGCCGTACTTGATTGACAACATCCCGGCAGCAATGTCACTGATCATCTTGGGAATAAAGAAAGGGCTGAAACGGGGAGTTCCATCGCCCATTACGAACCCTTTAACCTCTTCCAGGATAGTCTCTATACCACCTATGCCTGAGGCCCATATGACACCGGAAAGGTCCTTGTCTGTCGCCTCCGGATCAAGTCCTGCGTCTTTAACCGCCTCTTCAGCCGCAATATGTGCGTACTGAGTGTAGCGGTCCATTTTACGCGACTCTTTCCTGTCAAAATAGTTGGCAGGATCATAGTTCTTGATCTCACAGGCAAACTTAGTCTTGAATTTGGAGGTATCAAAATGGGTTATAAGCCCTGCCCCGCTGACACCATCAACAAGACCTTTCCAGTAATCCTGCAGATTGTTGCCGATAGGGGTCAGTGCCCCCATTCCGGTAACTACTACACGCCTCATATCAGGTTATCAGCGAAAACTACTTCGCGTTTTCCTCAATATACTTAATGGCTTCGCCTACTGTGCTTATGCTTTCTGCCTGATCATCAGGAATTCCGATGTTGAATTCCTTCTCGAATTCCATGATCAGCTCAACAGTGTCAAGAGAATCAGCCCCAAGGTCATTGGTGAAATGTGCTTCGGGAGTGACCTCAGCCTCGTCAACGCCAAGCTTTTCAACGATGATTTTCTTTACTCTTGTAGAAATGTCAGACATACCAATCAGATTTATGTTAATACTCGTTTTTAAAACTACGCAAAGAAATATATTTGTACCATATATTTCAAACAATTTACCGGAAATTTATAACCCGGTGAGTATATATAAAAGCAAATCAGTCTTTTAAGACTCTTTTTCCAACACCGGGGCCCGGTGTGGATGAGTGGTTTAAGTATCAGAAAATGAAGTATATATCCATTCTTGCCTCAGGAACCGGGACGAACGCGGAAAACATAATAAGATACTTTTCGAACGATAATAAAGCGAAAGTAACCCTTGTTTTGTCAAACAGGCCTCAGGCCAAGGTTCTGGAAAGGGCTGCGGCACTTGGGGTCGACTCATTTTTTTTCGACCGCACCCAGCTTTATGAGACCGGGGAGGTGAAGATGATGCTTCACAGGAAGAAGACTGACCTGTTGGTGCTGGCGGGGTTCCTGTGGTTTGTGCCGGCAGATGTGACAGAGGCTTTCAGAGGACGGATAGTCAATATTCATCCGGCCCTGCTGCCGGATTTCGGGGGGAAGGGGATGTACGGCGACAGGGTGCACAGGGCAGTGCTTGATGCCGGCTGCAGTGAGAGTGGTATCACCATCCACTATGTGAATGAGCACTATGATGCGGGAGACATCATCTTCCAGGCACGGTGTCCGGTACTACCGGGTGATGATGTGAACAGCCTGGCAGCCAGGGTTCATGCCCTGGAATACAAGCATTACCCTGCAGTGATCAGCCGGCTTATTGATGGGCTCTGATCAGGCAATAGTGGAATTTACAATTTGCGATTTTTAAATTAATCGACAATCGAAAATCTGAAATCGAAAATTTCAATAATCGATTGTTGCAAACAGATTAATGTATCCCTCTGCTATCCTTTTGAACTCCTCAAGAGCCTCAGGTGCGACCGGGTTCACCGGCGGTGACTCAACCCTGAGAGGATCAATGGCAGAACCGTTTCGGTAGAACCGGAAGTCGAGATGCGGCCCAGTCGAAAGACCGGAGCTGCCAACATATCCTATCACCTGTCCCTGCTTGACATATACTCCGGGCGATATGCCCGGACCATAGCGCGAAAGGTGGAGATAAGCGGTTGAATAGACGCTGTTATGGGTAATACGTACCATCCTTCCCGCACCTCCCTCATAAGCCGTGCTGGTGACCCGGCCGTCGCCAATGGCTACAACAGGGGTACCAATCGGGGCTGCATAGTCAATGCCGTGGTGTGGACGGACGATCTTCAGGACCGGATGAAGCCTGGCTCCTGAAAAACGGGAACTGATACGCGAGTAACGCAACGGCGCCTTCAGGAAAGCCTTTCTCAGGCTGGCACCGGTGGTGTCATAGAATGACATGGTGCTGTCCTGGATGAACGGTATGGCATAGATGGGATTGCCGGCATGCTCAAAAAGAGCGGCATGAATCCTCCTGATGCCCACCGACTCTTCCCCGATGAACTCCTCCTCATAGATCACCTTGAACCTGTCTCCCTTCTGAAGCCCGAAGAAGTCTATGGTCCATGCGTAGATCTCCGACAACTCGGCTGAGATGTTCGGATTAAGGTTATTTCCAACGGTCGCCTCCCAGAGTGATGTGCTGATGGTGCCGGAGGAGTACCTCAGCATCCGCTTTATCTCCGCGTCATGCCTGTAGATGGCCAGTGTATCCTTCAGGGAGAAAAGATATGATACCTTTTGATCATGCTGGTAAATGAAATAATCAGTCCTGCTGAGGGTGTCTTTTGTCAGCAGTGCCGTCCAGGAGCTTCCGGTACGCACCCTCCGGGGATCAAAAGTCTCCCTGTTCTCCCTGAGCAGCTGCTCGATATTATTCCATGTCACACCCTGTGACGACAGTATGGAGGAGATGAACTGGTTCCGTTTAACCTTACCCGTGACTATATTATATGAATCCAGGGGTATGCCAAAGAGCGTTCCTGAACCGCCTGATTCTTCTGGGGCAGTCGCCAGACTGTCAGCACCTGTTATCGGGACAAAGGCGGAGCTGTCTGAGACAGAGACCTGTGCGTCAGGATTCTCTGCGGCGGTGCTGTCTGAGGCAGAGGTGCCTGCTTCAGCGTTGCCTGCGGCGGATCTTGCAGCGGCAACAGCAGTTGACCCGGGTTCTGCCGTGGAGGATCTATTGCAGGATGATACAGAAATCAGAATGGCTGCCAGGAAGGCGAGTCCGGTTACCGGGATTCTCATACAACTATATTTACTATGCGGTTAGGGACTATTATTACTTTTGGGGTGGCTGTGCCGATCCATTTCTGCGCCCGCTCATCGGCAAGAATTATCTCTCTTACCTCGTCCTGAGGAAGATTTACCGGCAGTTCAATCTTGAATCTCATCTTACCGTTGACCGACACGGGGCACTCGAAGGTTTCCTCCATGAGGTACTTCTCCACAGCCACAGGCCACGACTCATATGCAACGGTGGTATGGTGGCCGGTCAGCTCCCACAACTCCTCACCAAGGTGTGGGGCAAAAGGTGAGAGCAGTTTAATGAAATCACAAGCGGTTTCACGGGTGATCTTCTCCTTTTTCAGCGCTGTATTCAGGAAGATCATCATGGCCGAGATGGCCGTGTTGAAGCGCAGGTTCTCAATGTCGTCAGTAACCTTTTTTATTGTCTTATGGAGCACCCTGAGAACCTCGGGATCCTCTTCCCCTTCCGCAATATTTTCACTGTGGGCTATAAGGCGGTAGGCTCTTGCAAGGAAATTGTGGGGACCCCTGATACCCTTCTCATCCCATGGCTTTGTAGCTTCCAGCGGACCGAGGAACATCTCGAAGAGGCGGAGTGTGTCAGCCCCGTAGTTTTTAACCACATCATCGGGATTGATCACATTCTTGAGGCTCTTGGACATCTTGGCGACAATCTGCTTTACCTCCTCGTCTGTGCCGGTGATGAAGTGGCGACCATCCTTTTCAGTGATCTGGTCAGATGACACCTTGGCACCTGTCCCGGTCTCATAGGCAAAGGCCAGTATCATGCCCTGGTTGAAGAGCTTCATGAAGGGCTCGTCGGTTGAGACGATGCCAAGATCGAAGAGCACCTTGTGCCAGAAGCGTGCATAGAGGAGGTGGAGCACTGCATGCTCGGCGCCTCCTATATAAAGATCAACCGGCATCCAGTATTTTTCCTTTGCCTTGTCGAAGATCTCAATGTCGTTCTTCGGGTCGATGAACCTCAGGTAGTACCAGCATGAACCGGCCCACTGTGGCATGGTGTTCGTCTCCCTCTTGCCGCGGCGACCTTCGCTGTCTGTCACCCATAGCCAGTCGGTGGCGTTTGACAGGGGCGACTCCCCATCCTCGCCGGGTTCGAACACCTCCAGTGCGGGAAGCGTCAGCGGCAGGTCCTTCTCATCGAGGAGTGTGATGCGTCCGTCGTCCCAGTGGATGACGGGGAAGGGCTCTCCCCAGTAACGCTGCCGGCTGAAGAGCCAGTCGCGCAGCTTGTAGTTGACACGGTGGATCCCTATGTTCCTGTTCTCGATCCATCTTGTGATGGTTGCTATCCCCTCCTCCAGGTTCAGCCCGTCAAGGGTTATTTCGAGCTCGCTGTTTGAGGAATTGATATAGATACCGTCGCCGCTCCAGCACTCCCTGCCGGAGATGATCCGTTTCTTCTGTTCCGGGTCTGCCACGGCAGGGGAGAGGATACAGACGATATCGATCCCGAACTTCTGTGCAAACTCGAAGTCGCGCTCGTCATGTGCCGGCACTGCCATAATGGCTCCGGTGCCGTATCCCATCAACACATAATCAGCCACCCATACGGGTATCTTCTTGTTGTTGACAGGGTTGATGGCGTATGTGCCGGTGAAGACGCCGGTCTTGTCCTTGGCCAGGTCGGTACGGTCAAGGTCGGACTTCAGCGAGGCTGCGCTGACGTACTCCTCCACCTGTTTCAGTTTCTCGGGACTGGTTATCTTCCCTGCCAGCGGGTGTTCGGGTGAGAGCACCATGTATGTTGCTCCGAAGAGTGTATCCGGACGGGTGGTGTATACGGTAATGATCTCACTGCGCCCGTCGATTTTGAAGTCGACCTCGGCACCGGTGGAGCGGCCTATCCAGTTGCGTTGCATCTCCTTAAGTCCCTCTGACCAGTCGAGGTTGTCAAGTCCTGTCAGGAGTCGTTCGGCGTAATGGGGTATACGCAGCATCCACTGCTTGAGGTTTCTCCGAACCACCTTGTTGCCGCACTTCTCATGCGAGCCGTCGGTAAGTACCTCCTCATTGGCGCAGACGATGCGGCAGGAGGGGCAGTACCATATCTGGGCGTCGTCATAATAGGCGAGCCTTTTCGAGTCGATGTATTTCTTTCGTGCCTCATCACCGGCCTTGATGACGTCAGGAGGGATCGGGAGCTCACTGATATCGCGGCCGTGGTCTGACTGGTGGTCATACCAGGTGTTGTATAGTCTGATGAAGATCCACTGTGTCCACTTGAAGTAGCCCGGGTCCGTTGTGTTTATCTCACGGTCCCAGTCGTAGCTCAGCCCCAGTTCTTTTATCTGCCGGCGGAAGGTTTCGCAGTTTTTGTTTGTTGTCACTGCGGGGTGGGTGCCTGTCTGGATGGCGTACTGTTCTGCCGGCAGACCGAAGGCGTCCCATCCCATGGGATGGAGAACGTTAAAACCCTTCATGCGTTTACAGCGGGCCACTATGTCGGTGGCGGTGTAACCCTCGGGATGGCCTACGTGGAGGCCGGCACCGGAAGGATAGGGGAACATGTCAAGGACGTAAAATTTGTTCGGGTTAGAGAAGTCGTCTGAGGTTTTGAAGGTATTGTTCTTTTCCCAGTACTCCTGCCATTTCTTTTCTATCCCGCTGAAATTATACTCCATCATGTTCGCCTTTTATTTTGCGCTTATGGGGTGCAAAATTAGGAAAACTTTAGCAGAAATCTCCAAGTGTTGCGGGCGGTGGCACCGATTTGGCAGATTAAGTTTTGAAAATCGGCAGCGGCGCTGTACTTTTGCACCCTGATTGGTCCCGTAGTTCAATGGATAGAATGACAGATTCCGGTTCTGTTGGTTGGGCGTTCGAGTCGCCCCGGGATCACGGATGCAGCGATGTCGTAAGGTGTCGCTGCTACGTTAAAAGCGAATAAAGAGGTTCCTATTTTATTTTAATAACCTTGTGGAATGAGACCGGAGCACCGTCAGCGGTGACTCCCTGCAGGTTAATCTCATAGTCGCCGGCGACGTCGGACGACCAGAACTCAACCCGGTATTTGCCATCACCCGAAGGGGTTACGGATGGCTCCCAGTAGAGGGTGTTACGGAAATCTGGCGTGCGGTCACGCCTTCTCTCCGGGGTTGAGTAGTGGGGCGAGTAAAACTTTCTCACAGGATCGGCTACACGGTAGGGCAACCTTACGGCATGTGCAGGGAGCGACACCCTGCTGTAGTCACCGTCATATGTTATGATATTCACCAGTCCGAAGAAGATATAATCTCCGACAACATAGCGGTCCCTGATCACATCAATTCTTTCAACATGGTCCGGATCGAGTCCGGCAATGACGGCCGGATCGCTGACTACCACCCCGTCGATGAAAGTTATCGGCGGCTGCCCATAGACGACATTATAATACGGGTCGGCGACTGTAATCTCATATCCCGGTCTCTTATCCCTCAGGGTTACTCCCGGCACCAGTTCATAAAAGACCTCCTGCATTACCGGCAGCCTGATAAAATCATCCAGGTCAAGACTGATGTCGGGGATCCCGTAGAAGCTCTTTACCGGCTTGGCGGCAGTTGGCAGTTCCGGGGGCGGAACCGAATTCTCTGTCTCATATATCCTACTTACCTGGTAATTGACCTTCATCAGCGAGACCTGCTTCAGAGACCATGCGGTGGAGGAGCCGCCTCCCGGAAGGAACATGGGATATTCCCCGGAAAAGGAGGATTCGATCCTGATGGTGTTGTCAGGGTTTACCACCTCAGGCTGTATTATCAGCTCCCTGGTCACCCTGTCTGCGGGGATGCTGAAGCTGAAGCGACCGTCACCGTCTGTCCGGGAGTAGAAGAAAACGGCGTTTTTCCCCGGTATCGACATGAAGAGGTATTTGCCGCTGTCGGGCATCTGGGTATTTCTGTTGAAGAGCCGACCGTGAATGAAATGATACTCTCTCTCAAAACCGAAGCTGGTCTTCTCCTCCCTTACGATCATGCCCTGAGTCTGTTGTGTCATGACGGTGGTTATATCAGTACCGTGGTAACCGGTCAACAGTGCCACAGCGATGCTTAATCGTGCTGCCCCGGCAGATGCCGGACCATTGTCCCTGACATCAAACTCGAGAATGATCTTCTCTCTTGTGCCGTAACTGTCGGCGGAGCTCATTTCAACAGTCACCTGTCCGGCTGCCGGCTCACTGTTCCGATCCTCTCCGGCTTCCCCGGAACTCAGGTATGTCTCAGGCCTGAGTGCATTGTAGATGTTGATCCTCTTCATGAAGCAGCCGTCAGGCATAAAGTACTTCATTGCCCCGGTGTATGCACGCAGCAGGTAACTGCCGGAGCTCAGTGTATCGGGCAGGTTCGCCTCTCCGGGACCGCAGCCTTCTTCAAGCATGATACGCATCTGCATTACGGGGCGGTTTTCCGAATTCAGTATCTCAACATATGCCAGGTTACTCGTCGATGTCAGCCTGCCGCTCCGGGCGTCGAGCAGGTAGACCTGGAACCATATTTTCTCACCGGCAATATACGCCTCCCTGTCGGTATGAACGAAGATCTTCTCACCGGCAGGCTGCTCACTGCCGGATGTTACATGTCCGCCATTGCGAGCCGGAATGAAGGCTTCTCCCCGGCAGGTGAGAGGGTGCACCACGACCAGGAGGCAGAAAGCAAGGAAAAGAAGGGGTCTGATATTTGGTCTCTTTAGTCTCTCCACGTCTCTTAATGTTGATCGTCGTCCCAGAACAGGGGTTTTATGTTAGTTCCTCTCACCGTGCAGTCTGCACATGCCCTGTTCTTTGTGAGGACATGGTAATATGGTTCTGGTGTCGGGGGGGCCCGGGTAATAATTATCCAGACATTATCATTGAGACCGTCAATAACTGTTCCAAGCGGTACCGTGTCTGCCGCACAGCGGGCATAGAGGTCAGGCATACCTGCGAAGTTCTCAGAGATGAATACCCTTTTTGATGACTTTGCGGAGACACTGAAATAACCCAGTACACGCTGTCCCGGATCCTCAACGCAGAATATGTTCCCGGTGATGGATGAGGGTATCAGGTCATACAGTCCGCCTACATCCTCAGAGATATTCTGCAGCCTCTTCCAGTAGCCGAACTCGTCTTCGCTGACAGAGTACTGGTTTATCTCCATACTGTACTTGATTTTCAGCCTGTCAGTCTCATTGGTGACGAGATTGATGGGATATTGCTCTATCCTGTCCTGTGTCAGGGCGGAGGTGCTTTTAATATTGATCGACTGTGAGTTTCCTGTTATCCAGCACCTGTTGTTGGTTACATCATAGGGAAGCAGGATTTCCCATGTCTCTGAGAAATCCCACCTGTAGTATTTGCATAGTCCGTCAGGGTCAGTCGTGTTCAGGTAAACCTGGCACCCTTCCTCAAGGTGTGAGCTGCCCGCTGTGCCGGGCATGACCTGTTTCTCATACCAGATGGTGTCTATCGGAGGTACCGGTTTCATCTCCATGGGCGACGACATGTATGTGTAGCGGGTTTCAAAGGCGTTGCCGGCATCGATGTACAGAGTGTATATCCGTCCAACCTCCCCCCGGAACTCCCACGGGTAGGTCGAATATGTACCAGGAAGGGTTTCGTGCATCGTGAAGCTGTTGCCGAGATCATCCTCTATCCTTACCTGGCAGTCCGGCACCGCCACATAGGCGTTGAAGCTGCCCAAAGGCTGTGATTTTGAAAGTCGGACCGTATTGTTTACACCCAACTCATCAGTGATCACCCCTTCAACTACCAGAAGCTCCTCGGTCTCATCCGTGTCTGGGATGAACCTGGTGATGCAGCCGGCTGACAGCGCCATGAGTGACAGTATGGTCAGGCAGTTCCTTAATCTCATCTTATTTAAAATCAAAACTGAATGTCACGGAAGGGATTGCCCTGCCGAAGACGGAGAGTTTATAACCTGTTATAATATTGTTTTCATTCCTGAAATATACCGAGTACACATTCTCTCTTCCGAGAAGGTTGTACACTGAGAAGGTCCAGTAGGGGTGGGCGATCTTACGTGATCTGAGGTTCCCGGATATCTTCAACGAGAGGTCAAGTCTTATATAATCGGGTATCCGGTACTTGTTCCTGTCGGAATAGTGGATGAGCGACAGATCACCAAGACTGTAGCTGGCAATGGGGAAGGTGATAGGCCTGCCGGTGCTGTATACTAAATTGGAGGAGAAGCTGATGCGGCGTGAGACCAGGTAGTTGAATGCAAGAGAGAGATCATGGGGCTTGTCATAGTTGGCAGGGAACCACTCCCCGTCGTTGATGATCTCGTCACTGTACCTGCCTGTTGTCTGAAGGAGGGTGCGGGCGTAAGTATAACCCATGCTCCAGAGGATCCTGCCCTCCTCTTTTCTGATCATGAACTCCGCCCCGTACGCTTTTCCCCGGGCATCAACGAGAAACTGTTCAATATTCTCTTCCATGACTATCCGGGTTCCTCCCTTGAACTCAACGGCGTTTTGGAGCTTCTTGTAGTAGATCTCAAGAGAGGTCTCCAGTTTACCTTTGAACATCATCTGGTAGTATCCTGCCGCAAACTGGTCGCAGACCTGGGGTTTCAGGTGATAGTCGCTCAGCTTCCAGACGTCGGTGGGTGAGATTGATGCCGTGTTGGAGAGCAGATGCAGGTACTGCCTCGTCTTGCTGTAGTTGAGCTTGAATGAGCTTGTACCCGTCGGTCTGAAATTGAGTGAAAGGCGATACTCGGGACCTCCCATGACCTTGATGATCTCTCCCGGGCTGTAGCTGACGGTGTCAATTATGGTTGACACACCTTTGGAGTAGGTGGGATCATAGAGATATACGGACTGCGGGCCAAAGGCGATGAATGACGAGAGCCTGATGCCGGCGGTGACCGACAGGTAATCGTTCAGTTTTAAATTATCATCAATATACAGTGAGGGCTCTAGAGCTCTCTCCCTCTGGATGCCTGAAGGGACGATGAGTGATGAATCGCCTGTGGGCAGGTATTCACCCGGTGAGACAGTGTAGTGAACGGCATCGAGGCCGAAATTGATCTCGTGACGGCCCCGGTATATATTGAAGTCGGCCTTCATTCCCGTGCTGTTGATCATGTGCGACAGTCTGAAGGCTTCGGTGACGAGGCTCTCACTGGAGATGTCATAGTTGTAGTGGCTGTTGTTCACGCTGAAGACCGAGAAGAACCTGTTGTTGAAGAAGTGTCTCCACCTGAGGGAGACGATGCTGTTTTTGTAGAGGTAGGTTGTGTCCGAGTTGAACCTGAAGGCGTCACTGCTGAAATACGATGAAAGGTCTATTTTGTTGTTCCTGTTTATATCATAGCTCAGCCTGCCGTTAAGGTCATAGAATGAGGCTCTGCTCTTGTTGAGAAATGCATTGTCGAAGACCTTGAAGACCCAGTTTGAATATGTTGTTCTCGCGGCGAGGAGATAGAAGAGGGTGTCTGTCTTTATGGGCCCCTCGAGCATGAGGCGGGTTGTCACAGGGCTTATCCCGGCGCTGCCTGCAAAGGCGTTTCTGTCTCCGTCACGTGCCCCTATGTCGAGCACCGATGAGGTGCGTCCGCCGTACCTTGCCGGGATACCTCCCTTGTAGAGGGTCGCATCTCTGATGATATCAGAGTTGATAGCGGAGAAGAAGCCGAAGAAATGAGAGGTGTTGTATAGCGGGGCATCGTACAGAAGTATCAGGTTCTGGTCGGCTGATCCGCCCCTGACATTAAATCCTGCCGAACCCTCTCCGACCGACTGTACTCCGGGCATCAGGAGGAAGCTGCTGATGATGTTGGCCTCACCCATGTTGGCGGGGGTGAGCCTGAGTGTTGCGATGGTCATCTTCTCCAGGCCCACCTCCGGCCTCTGCAGCGCAACGCTCCTGTCTGCAGAGATGACAGCTTCCTTGAGGGGAATTATCGTGCTTTTCATCTCGATATTCAGCTCACCCTCCCCGAAAAGGTTGAGGTCGACCAGGGTCTCTTTCATGCCTACAAAGGAGAACCGGACAGTATGGATGCCTCTGGGCAGTGTGAGAGAATAGAAGCCGTACTGGTTAGAGAGGGTGCCGGCCGAGAGATTCCTGACAAATATTGTGGCTCCCGCAACCGGTTCCCTGGTATCCTTGTCGGTGATATAGCCGGAGACGACCGTCGTTCCCGGCCTGTTCTTCTCTGCCGGGTTGCCTATCTCGCGGAACAGGTTCCCGGAGAGCTCTGCGGCGTCACGCGTGTCATAGAATACGGAAGGAGGGATGAGGCTCCCGCTGTCGGGCAGCTCGCTGTCAGAGACCCTGACCGTAAAATTTTTAGTAATGACAAAGTTACCCGCGTAATCCCTGAAGTAGTAGAGTGCCTTTTCGTAGAAGAGGTGGTCAAGCAGGTCGGTCAGGTCGATGCTGTCGCCGTACTGGCCCAGCCGAATGTCTTTGAACCACTCATCCCTGAAGAAGATCCTGAAAGGGTGGATTTCCTCGGTCTTCTCCGCAAATTCACTGAATGAGGACCCCTCATAGTCCCAGTCGATGATAACCTTCTCCTGGGCTGTCAGGCCGTGAAGTGACAATAAGCAGGCAGTCAGTATCAGGATTGTTTTTTTCACGCAAGCAGACAGTTCAATTAAGGTTATCATAAAATTCCAGGACTGGAGCTAAGCTTGCAGGGTTGTTCCTGGAGAATCGCACACGGTTTGTCCTCATGAAATCCTTCACCTCTGCCTTACGGTCTTTCAGCAGCCTGACAAGGTTTTTACTCTTCCTGATCTGGTAGGCTATGCCATCCTTAAGCAGGTAGATCCTGTGTGTCTGGATAAAGGTGTCCCTGTCGCCCGGGCCATCTCTCAGTCTTACCTCTTTTTTGTACTTGACGTACAGGGCTGTCTTGCCGTCATGGATGACGTTCACATATCCACTCAGCTCATTGAGGCTGTCGGCCTCCAGATTCCTGAATTGCAGCTGCCGGTTGTCATAGTTGAGTGTAAACCGGTCGACCATCTGTTTGTTAAGCTGCAGTGTGGAGCCTCTGTCGGTCAGCAGAAGCAGTTCATCATTAATCAGATCAAGCTTCAGCATAGGCTCCGGGCTGTTGAAGGTCATGCCATTAACTGTCACCGAGCCATGGAGAAAACCGGCTGAGAGGAGGAACTGGGTCCCGTCGATATGCTGGTAGAGGTTTCTCCACACCCTGCCGTTATAGAGTATCTGTTTACCAAGGCTGTCCTGTGGGGCATCGGAGGCGGATTCCGGGTGAGCCGGGGGGGAGTCTCCGGCAACGATGAGAGTGGATGCCGGAAGAAGGATGGCAAAAAAGAATATCAGGAAGAGGGCTCTCTTCATACAGGCAACAATAACGGGATACATCCCGGATGATTTATCCGGCGGGTAGTCTGCCGCCGGGTTACTGAAGTACTATATTGTCAACATTGGTGTTGGCGTACATGATCTTCAGTGCGCTTGCACGCCGTAACGCCTGTTTGACGTCGGTGACGACGCCCATCCTGGTATCACGGTCGATCTTGAGAACAACGAGCATCTTTGTTTTATCGGCTTCATTGAGCTGTTCACGCTCCTGTGCAATGAAATCCTGTATGTCATTGATCTCCTTGAAGGTATCATTGAGTTGTATCTTGGGCTCGGTGCCATACAGCGCCTGGAAGGCCTCAATGGGCTCGCCGATGTAGATGAAGCTGGCGAGAGATTTCTTCTCAAGTACCTTACCTTCGGTGGCATCGGGGATACGGACGGTGACCATGACGTCTGTCTCGCGCATGGTAGTCACAGCCATGAAGAAGAACAGTATCATGAAGACGATGTCAGGCAGTGATGAGGTGTTGAGCGCCTTGACAGTTTTTTTCCCGGTCTTTATAAACCTTGCCATTTTACTTGTCTCCTCCTATCCTTTTGGGTTCAGCCTCTGAGATGGGCACCTTGAAAAAGTCGTCTATGGCTCCCCTGCGTTCCTCATCAAGTCTCTCGTAAGGTATACCAAACTCCTGCCTGGCCTTGTCATCACGCAGCTTTGCCCTTGCCGCTATCAGCTCATTCTGCACAGCGATATAGACTCCGTATTTTGTGCCGATGTCATTCTGCAGTGAGATGACCGCCTTAGTAACAGCTACATCCCCGAAATAGGGGAGGCTGACTATCTCTTTCTCAGGCTTGTTTGGCGAGTCATCAGCATTGAGAATAAAGTCATGGGCAATCTCCCTCAGCTGGCTGAATTCAGTAAGCTGACCTTCAACCAGTAACAGATTGTCTTTGTTGACCTTCACCTCGAGGATGTTTCTGTCATTGATCTTATTAACATCCTGCGGGACGTTGGGGTCGGGGATTGCAGGCAACTGACGCATCAATCCCGTATCCGAGTCCATCGTGGTTGCAGCCAGAAAGAAAATAAGAAGCAGGAACGCAATGTCAGCCATTGAGCCTGTATTTATTTCCGGTGCTTGCCTTCTTGACATTTGTTGAATATTTATCTCCGCTGTAAGACGGATTGGTCAGTTACTTTTTGAAATACTTTGAAACCTCTGAATAGAGTATGGCGATGACAGCCAGGCCGGCAAGAAAGTATGCTACAAATAGCCCGATGTCAGTCCACAGTAAGGTCCTTGGCACGTTGCCTTCACCTTTATAATGAGGCAGGTTGAGCACTGTGTCATCAGCAATCAGAGCCGCAATGATAACAAGCACAACGCCAACCCCAAGGGCAATAAGTGTCATTTTGAGACCCTTTGGATTTAGAATGAGATTTCTGATACTGAAGAAGAGCGTAAGGAGCACGGTAATACCTATAAGTAAATATGTATAAAAGATGAAAGAGTTGGTCACCTTCGGCTCTTCGTATCTGGTCCCCCCGGTACCTTCAACCACTCCTCCCACATAGAAGAGAAGGGCGAAGATAAGTGTGAGTGCCATCAGCGCCCACGAAAGGTATGTTGTGAGCTTTTTGGATCTTTCTGACATGGCAGATTATTTTTGGTTGTATTTGGCCAGCATATCTATGAGTGCGATTGATGAATCTTCCATCTGGTTTGAGATACCATCAATTTTTGAGAGCAGGTAGTTATAGAATATCTGGAGTATGATGGCGACAATAAGACCCGTTACAGTTGTGATTAGGGCTATCTTAATACCGCTGGCAACGATCGTGGCTGAAACTGTCCCTGCCTGTTCAATGGCGTCGAAGGCAGCGATCATCCCGATGACTGTTCCGAGGAACCCGAGCATAGGGGCGATGGCGATAAAGAGGGATATCCATGAGAGGTTTTTCTCAAGGAGGCCCATCTGTACGCCGCCATAGGCAACGACTGATTTCTCTGCCATCTCAACGCCTTCGTGGGCTCTGTCGAGGCCCTGGTAGAAGATGCTTGCTATCGGTCCGCGGGTGTTACGACAGATCTCCTTTGCAGAATCGATACCCTCTTCATTAAGTGCCTTTTCGACCTTTGCCAGCAGTTTCTCGCTGTTGGTGGTAGCCAGGTTGAGGTAGATGATTCTCTCAATGGCTATTGCCAGGCCGAGGATGAGGCAGAGAAGGATGGTTCCCATAAATCCTGCGCCACCCTCAATAAAGAGGCGTTTGATCTCTTTGTGGAGGAGCTTTTCTGTTTCAACGGGGGTTGTTCCTACTGTCTGTGCTGAAAGTTGCTGTGTTGTTGCTGCAGCCTGATCTGTCTGTGCCTGCGAAGTCTGTGCTGTGCCGATAAGAAGCAGGGCTGCAAATGCCATAAATACAAGAACTCTTTTCATCATGTTAGATTATTAATGGAATGTTCTGACAAAAATAAAAAAAAATGGATAGCGAACAACGGGAGGGGTATTTTAAAAAATATGGTGAAACAGGGGGTTGCTCTGAGGTTTTGCGCGATCATGACCACATGATGAGACCGGTTCTGTTTAATGCAGGAAATGGCGCAGAATGTTGTGGCGATTACCGGCTTCGCCGGAGATCCCCCCGGGGGGGGGACCTGCAGACCATATAACCCTCAAGTGCAAGGCTGAAGGGGATTACCGGCTTCGCCGGAGATCCCCCGGGGGGGAACCT
>CAYVYM010000014.1:1296-3596 GCA_964455705.1 uncultured Rikenella sp. | reverse complement strand
GTGCAAGGCTGAAGGGGATTACCGGCTTCGCCGGAGATCCCCCGGGGGGGAACCTGCAACTCATGACTGACCTTTCAGGTCTTATTCATTTTGCCTCCTCCGCTTTTGAAAGCAAGCTTTCAAAGCATAGTCGGCAAAACAAATAATCCCGCCTTCAGCGGGATCAGTCATGAGTTGCGGAGAGAGGGGGATTCGAACCCCCGGTACCCTTTTGAGGTACACACGCTTTCCAGGCGTGCCAATTAAACCACTCTTGCATCTCTCCAAAAACGGCGCAATTTACAAAAATTTTTTTCCCGGCAGCAGCTTCAGCTCATTTCCCCGGAGAGCGGTCTGGCAAGCAGGGCGCTGATCTTGTCAGACCGCAGCCCGCTTCCGAGAAGTATCATCATCTTCGTCACGGCAGCCTCGGTGGTGATGTCCCTGCCGCTGATGACACCGGCGTCCCTCAGTCCTTCAGAGGTCTCGTACAGACCCATCTCGACGCTTCCGGTCAGGCACTGTGTCACGTTCAGGACTATGCCGCCATTCGCCATAAATGCGCTCAATTCATCAAGGAACCAGTCAAGGGTTGGAGCATTACCTGTGCCGTAGGTCTCAAGAATAAGCCCCCTCAATCCGGAAGTATGAAGCAGCGACTGTACCGTCTCTCTCCTGATACCGGGAAAGAGTCTCAGGATGGCCACCCTGGTATCGAATTTTCCGGAAACCTCCAGCGGTCGTCTGACAGTCGGATACCTTATAATAATCCGGTTGTAACGGATTTGCAGTCCCGCTTCAGCCAACGGCGGCAGGTTGGGAGAGGCAAAGGCGTTGAAGTGCTCGGAACTGTACTTGATGGTCCTGTTGCCGCGCATCAGCCTGTTCTCAAAATATATGCATACCTCGGGAACAACCGGCAGTCCGTCTTCACGGGCCGCCGCAATCTCTATGGCAGTGATCAGATTTTCTTTGCCGTCAGTACGCAGAACGCCGATGGGCAACTGCGCCCCGGTGAAGATCACCGGTTTCTCAAGCCCTGACAGTATGAAGCTTAGCGCCGAGGCGGAGTAAGCCATGGTGTCAGTGCCATGTAGCACCACGAAACCGTCATACCGGTCGTAACGTGCGGCAATGGTCTCTGCTATACTGACCCAGGTTTCAGGACTGACATCAGAGGAGTCGATGACCGGATCAAAGGTGACTGACTCAAGGGTGAAGCCGAACCGGCGGAGCTCAGGCACCTGGTCTGAGATATGTCTGAAGTCGATGGGTACCAGCGAACCCGTTACCGGGTCATTGACCATGCCAATAGTGCCGCCGGTATATATGATCAGTATCGATGTGCTCTTTTCCATTCTCTACAGTTTGAAGAGTCTTTTTGCGTTGGTGGTGGTCCGGTCAGCCACCTCGGCCGGTGATATTGCCAGCACCTCTGACAGCTTCTCCATGATCAGCGGAATGTAGCTGCTCTCATTTCGTTTGCCTCTGTGTGGGACAGGAGCCAGGTATGGGGCATCGGTCTCCAGAACGATGTTGTTTATACCAACCTCGATGGCAGCCTCATGCTGGCGTCCGTTACGGAATGTGACCACGCCGCCGATGCCAACCAGAAATCCCAGCTCCGTCACTTTCCGCGCATCGGCGGTGCTGCCGGGAAAGGCATGAAAGATGCCTGTAACACGGCCCGGGCCGAAGGCTTCGATCTCGGAAAAAATGACCTCAAGCGACTCTCGCGAATGAATGACGACAGGCAGTCCGTAATCTTCAGCAAGCTTCAGGTGGCGTCTGAATGATACAATCTGTTCCCTGATGAAGGCCTTGTCCCAGTAGAGGTCGATGCCGGTCTCGCCTATACCATAATATTTATGTTCCCCGAGACTGACCTCAACAAGATCCAATTCGTCATTGTAATTTGCCTTCACCGAGGTGGGATGGAGTCCCATCATCGGGAGGCAGATGCCCGGGTATTGCTCTTCGGCGGCAAGCATCGGAGCAACCGATGTCGAATCGATGTTCGGCATCATGATTGTCCTCACTCCTTCAGCAATTGATCTCTGAACCACCTCATCGCGGTCTGCGTCAAACTCCGGCAGGTATATGTGATTATGGGTATCAATGATGTGCATGATACAAAAGTAGTTGATTTTTCTGGCTATGAGCGTCTTTCAGTCTTCAGTCTTCAGTCGCCAGCCGGCAGTCAGGTTCCAGTCAGCAATCCCAGGTCTCCAGTCAACAGTCATCCTCGGTCTCTGGTTCATCAGTAGTTAATAGCTGCCGATTGCCGACTGTGGACTGCCGACTGAGTTTTAGACCTTCAG
>CAYVYM010000014.1:0-1196 GCA_964455705.1 uncultured Rikenella sp. | reverse complement strand
CTTGCATTTATCCTCAAATAGTTATACATTTACTACGTCTCGCTAACATTATTTCGAAATGTCATCAACGCAACTTGTGCACAAGCTGGCCCTTGGCATGATCCCGGGTGTGGGCGACATCACTGCCCGCAGGCTTGTCTCGTACGCCGGCAGCCCGGAGGCTGTCTTCAGCGAATCATACCGTAACCTGACAAAGATCCCGGGCATCGGAGAGGCTCTTGCCAGAGCCGTGTCAGGCCGGGAATACCTCGAGGCAGCCGCAAGGGAGGTGGATTTTGTTGAGAAGCACGGTATCAAAGTATTTTTCTACCAGGATGACGACTATCCCGTCCGCCTCCGTCAGTGCGAAGACTCGCCCGTCACCTTCTACTTCAGGGGCAACGCCGACCTGAACACACCGATGATTTTGAGCATCGTCGGCACCCGTCACGCCACCCAGCACGGCCGCGAGCTCTGCCAGAAGATCATGGCAGAGCTCGCGCACAACTTCCCGGGGCTGCTGATAGTGAGCGGACTGGCTTATGGGATAGACGTCGCCGCACATAAGGCAGCGATGACCGCAGGACTGCCGACAATAGCCGTACTGGGACACGGACTGAAGACCATCTACCCCGGCGTTCATGCCGGCATCGCCAGGGAGATGTTGCAGAACGGCGGCCTCCTGACAGATTTCTCGTCATCGACACTGCCGGAACGCAATAACTTCATCAGGCGCAACCGCATCATCGCCGGCATCTCCGACGCCACACTCATTGTGGAGTCGGGGATAAAGGGCGGAGCACTGATCACCGCTGACATCGCAGCGTCATACAACCGTGACGTGATGGCCATCCCCGGCCGTCCGGGCGACGAATGGTCGGCAGGGTGCAATGCGCTGATAAGGTGCAACAAGGCAGCCCTGGTGGAGAAGTGCGAGGATATTGAATACCTTCTGGGGTGGAAGCCAGCTGCACTTACGGCACCGGTACAGACGGTACTCTTAACTGCAATGACCGATAATGAAAAGAAAATATGGGAGGCGCTTAAGAGTGAGGGCGACCTCACCATGGATGCCCTGGCAAGGATACTTGAGATCCCGGTCTACAAGCTGTCGACGGTGCTGCTGCAGATGGAGCTCGCAGGCATGATCACACCGTGCCCGGGAAGCGTCTATCGGCTCCGTGGTCAGGGGTACGCCAGCGGGCTTATATAGAGGA
>CAYVYM010000013.1:46727-66655 GCA_964455705.1 uncultured Rikenella sp. | reverse complement strand
TACGGAGTGCTGCTGGCCTTCGGGATGCTCTTCCCCAACACCCAGCTGATGTTCATCTTCCCGCCCATCCCCATAAAAGCGAAGTACGTGGTCATTGGATATGCCGCCATCGAGCTTTATCTCGCCATCACCAGCCCGGGCAGCAACGTAGCACACGCTGCGCACCTCGGCGGCATGATATTTGGATACATCCTGATACGCTATTGGCGCAAGACCACAAAAACTCTTTACTGATGAGTATCTGGGGTGAGATAAAAAATTCATTCAAAAGCGGTACGTCACTTACAAGGCTGCTATACCTCAATGCCGCCATCTTCATCATTATAAAGATCGTAGAGGTCATAGGTGTACTCTCAGGCAATCCTGCCCTGGCGCCGACGGTCATATCATTCCTGGCTGTTCCCGCATCCATTGACGCTCTCCTGTCGAAGCCATGGACACCGTTGACATATATGTTCACGCACCAGGGCTTCATCCACCTTCTCTTTAACATGTTGTGGTTATGGTGGTTCGGAAAAATTTTCCTGAGTTATCTTGATCAGCGCAAACTGGTTTCGCTCTATATCATGGGCGGACTGGGAGGAGCGCTTCTCTATATAGCAGTGTTCAACATCTTCCCGGCCTTTGCCGGAATGGTGAATGTATCCATCGCTCTCGGGGCCTCGGCCTCAGTGATGGCCCTGGTGGTAGCCACGGCAGTCTATCTCCCCGAGATGGAGATGCACCTCCTGTTCTTCGGAAGGGTGAAACTGAAGTACCTTGCCCTGATCACCTTCCTGATAACCTCCGTCTTTGACTTCTCGGTGAACACGGGTGGCAAGATAGCCCACATCGGAGGGGCGCTGATGGGGCTGGCTTACGGTTACGGACTGAAGAACGGAAAGGATATCGGAGCCTGGTTAAACAGTATCATAGACTTCTTTGTTACTCTCTTCAAGCCGGGGAAGAAGATGAAGGTCACATATAAAAAGGCCGGTCCCGCCTTTGACGCACGGCAGACGAAGACCGATTACGACTATAACAAGGCGAAGGCCGAAAAGCAGAAGGCCGTGGACCACATACTCGATAAGATCTCAAAAGGAGGTTATGACAGTCTTACAAGGGAAGAAAAAGAGATTCTTTTCAGCGAGAGTCAGAAGAAAGGATAACGTTTTTACACGTGTGACGCGGAATATCCTGCTTGCAGTGAACATCGTTCTTGTGATGCTCCTTCTTCTGGCATACCTCTCTGTCTATATCAACCCTGCCACGGTAGCTTTCCCCGCTCTCTTCGGCCTGGCCTATCCGTACATCGCTGCCGCCAACATCGTTATGGTTCTGATGTGGCTTATCCTTTTAAGGTGGCAATATGCACTTATCTCCGCCCTTGCCCTCGCCATCGGGTTCGGCTACATACACAACTTCATCAGGTTCACCAACCATGGCTCGGAGGAGCATCACGACCTCAAGCTGATGAGCTATAACATACGTCTCTTCAACTTTTACGAGGAGAGCGAAAAGGACACCCACAGGAAGATGCTGGACCTCCTGAAGAAGGAGGACCCGGGCATACTGTGTCTCCAGGAGTACTTTGTCAAGGGTGACCCGGCGGCGGGTGAGAGGAAGCTGAAGGAAGGGCTCGGTGGCAAACTTTACACCCATTTAAAGCTGATAAAGAGCGGGGCCGCCAGCAGGTACGGTATAGCCACCTTCACCCGTTACCCCATCGTTTACCGGGGAGACATCGTTCACCCGGGTTCATCATCAATGACAATCTTCACTGACATCGTTGTTGACACAGACACATTCAGGATCTACAACAACCATTTGCAGTCGTTCCGGCTGCGCCGTGTGGAGGGCACCCTCCTCAGTGACCTTGCCAGCGAGGAGCAGCGCCGCTCGATGGATAACATATCAGGCTTATACCGCAGTCTGACGCATGGTTTTGCCACCAGGGCGCTGCAGGTCGACAGGGTGAGAAGGCATATCGAAACGTCGCCCTATCCCGTGATAGTGACGGGCGACTTCAATGACACGCCCACGTCATATACGTACCGGACCATGAGGAGCGGGCTGAAGGATGCCTTTGTGGAGGCGGGCTATGGCGCCGGTTTCACCTACAGAGGCAAATACCCGCCCAACAGGATTGATTACATCCTTTACAATGAGGAGATGTACTGCAGCGACTTTGACATTGTCAAGGTAAGGTATTCTGATCACTACCCCATCATCGCCTATTTCAGGCGTATTGACCAAAAGGAAGCTTCGTCAGGTCAGCGTTCCCGCCGGAGACAATAATTCCCGTCGTTTTACCTTCGAAAAGGCTCCTGTTGGCAAGCACAGCTGCCAGGGGCACGGCCGACGAGGGTTCGACAATGATCTTCATCCGTTCCCACATCAGTCTCATGGCTTCAGCTATCTGTTCCTCGGTCACCGTGAGTATATCATCAACATTGGTCTTTATGACAGTGAATGTCCTTTCGCAGAGCGATGTCAGGAGCCCGTCCGCGATTGTCCGGGGCGGCAGTGCGGGCTGTATGGTTCCCGAGTGCAGTGACCGGGCAGCGTCATCAGCCAGCAGCGGCTCAGCGCCGTAGACCTTCGCTCCGGGTGCCTGGTGGCGTGTGGCGATGGCTGTGCCGCTGAGGAGGCCGCCGCCGCCGACGGGGGCGATGACCGCGTCAGCGCCGTTAATGTCGGCAAGCATCTCCATCGCCGCCGTACCCTGACCGGCGATGATGAAAAAGTTGTCATAGGGATGGATCATCGTGGCGCCGGTGCGTGTGATGATCTCGGCGGCGGCGGCCTCGCGCGCCGCCAGCGTGGGCTCGCAGAAGGTGATCTCAGCGCCGTAGCCCGCCACCGCCCTCTTCTTTACCTCCGGCGCGGTGGAGGGCATGACGATATATGCCTTCACCCCGCGTGACACAGCAGCAAGAGCCAGGGCGGCGGCGTGATTGCCCGACGAGTGCGTCACCACACCGGCGGCGCGCTGGTCGTCCGTGAGATTAAGTACAGCGTTGGTGGCACCCCTGAACTTGAACGCCCCTACCTTCTGGAAGTTCTCGCACTTGAAGAAGAGATGAGCCCCGCTGAGGGTATCCAGCTGCCGCGAGGTCAGAACAGGAGTGCGGTGAACATGCGGCGAGATAAGCCTCATGGCCCATTCAATATCACTGAATTCCGGAATGAATTTCATAATCGTTCATGTTTAATTGGCCCACAACTGGTGTGAATGGTCATTGTCTCTGATTGTTTTATACCTCTTCGGGTATAAAAATATCATTTTAATATAAGTATATACCTGGAAGGCTCCACTAGTTCCCGCATTTTTGGGAGTTGTGAGGATTAATCTTCGTTTGTACCAGGTGTTTTATAGCCTATAGCTTTCCCGGGGTTTTCTGATCAAGTTATGGAGGTGGTCGCAATTTGCGACCATATTTGCTTTTTCATTTTCAGTTAATCGGAACACAAAATGACCTGGGAAGCTTCTTTGGTCGTCAGAAAGCATAAAAAAGGCTGCCTCATCTTACTTTGAGACAGCCTCTTGTTTTATTGACCAGTGGTTTGTCAGCCCATTATGCTCCAGGCTACGGTCAGCCCGGCCATAACCACGGAGACCATTGACATGAGCTTGATGAGGATGTTGAGCGAGGGACCTGACGTATCCTTGAACGGATCGCCAACCGTGTCACCTACCACGCCGGCCTTGTGAGACTCACTGCCCTTGCCGCCGTAGTTGCCTTTCTCAATGAACTTCTTCGCGTTATCCCACGCACCACCCGAGTTGTTGAGCATGCTCGCCAGGGTGAACCCTGTTGTCATACCGCCAATAAGCAGGCCCACCACGCCGGCTACACCAAGAGTGAGGCCTATAATCAGGGGGACAGCAATGGCTATCAGTGACGGAAGCATCATCTCACGCTGTGCGCCTTTTGTTGAGATCGCGACACACCTCGCATAATCAGGCTTGCCAGTACCTTCCATGATACCGGGTATCTCGCGGAACTGGCGCCTCACCTCGTCAACCATCTTACCCGCGGCACGTCCCACAGCCTTCATCGACATGGAGCTGAAGAGGAACGCCATCATGGCACCGATGAATATACCTCCGATAAGCAGCGGATTGAACAGCGACAGGTCATAAGCTCCCACAAAGTCCTTTATATGAGCCGTACTGACATTTATGGCTGTCATTCCTTCAGGTATAACTGCGGGTACGGTGCTCTTGTAGAAGAGCACATCACCTATCTGTCTGAACCCTTCAGCCGAGTCATCGGCCAGGCGTCCGAGCCAGAGCTTGACCTCCTCCATGTATGCTGCCACGAGGGCCATGGCTGTCAGTGCTGCTGAACCAATAGCAAATCCTTTACCTGTTGCAGCGGTGGTGTTACCCAGCATGTCAAGGGCGTCAGTGCGCTCACGCACCTCCTTGGGCAGATGGGCCATCTCGGCATTACCGCCGGCGTTGTCAGCTATCGGGCCGAAAGCATCCGAAGCCAGTGTGATACCCAGTGTGGAGAGCATGCCTACTGCGGCAAAACCGATGCCGTACACACCCGCTGAGAAGTTCTGGAACCCGCCGGCGAATCCGTAGGCAGCAATGATTGCAATTGCAATGGCAAGCACTGGTATCCAGGTCGATTGCATACCCACGGCTATACCCTCGATGATTGTCGTTGCCGGACCCTGCTGGGTCTGTTTTGCTATGCCCTTTGTGGGCTTATATTCATCTGATGTGAAGTATTCGGTCGACTGCCCGATGATGACACCTGCAAGGAGGCCGGCGACGACAGCGCCAAAGACGCCCCAGGTAATCCATTCGGAGTAGGCCATACCGGCAACAGCCACAAGTATAAGAGCCGAGCTTCCACCCGTACCCAGTAACAGCGCATTGAGCAGGTTCTTCTGCGTTGCCTGTTCCTTTGTACGAACCATGTAAACTCCTGCTATCGAGAGCAATATACCTACTGCAGCAACTATCATCGGAGCAATGACCGCTTTCATCTGATCGCCGGCGCTGATAAGAGGAAGCGCTGCCCCCAGCGCTGCCGTAGCCAGTATAGAACCTGCATATGACTCATAAAGGTCAGCACCCATACCTGCCACGTCACCCACGTTGTCACCAACGTTATCTGCAATTGTTGCAGGGTTGCGCGGGTCATCTTCGGGAATGCCTGCCTCGACCTTACCCACAAGGTCAGCGCCAACGTCAGCTGCCTTGGTGAAGATACCCCCGCCGACGCGGGCAAAGAGAGCCTGTGTTGAGGCACCCATCCCGAATGTAAGCATGGTGGCAGTGATCTCGATCATCTTCTGATGGTCAGTGGTGCCCGGGTGAACGAAGGTCAGACCCAGCCATTTCCATCCTTCAACCATGTTCTCAGGGGTGAAGACCCAGTTGTTGAGGACAAGGAACCAGAGGACAATGTCAAGCAGCCCGAAACCGACAACTACCAGTCCCATAACTGCACCGCTGCGGAAGGCAATCTTTAACCCTTTGTTGAGTGAGTCGGAAGCCCCCTGAGCTGTCCGTGATGATGCGTTGGTAGCCGTTCTCATTCCAAGATAACCACACAGGCCGGAGAAGAACCCGCCGGTCAGGAATGCTATCGGCACAAAGGGGTTCTGCACCCCGAGGTAGGCCAGTATCACAAGTAATATCACAAGTACGATGAAGACCTTGAACACAACACTGTACTGGCGATTAATGTAGGCCATCGCACCTTCCCTGACGTAACCGGCTATCTCCTGCATCCGGTCACTACCGGCAGGTTCTTTCATCATGCTCCTGTAGAAAATCCATGCAAAGAGCAAAGCCAGCACCGCTGCGACAGGTGCTATCCAGAACAAACTACTGATCATAAGCTTAGGTTTTTATACGATTTGAGGTACAAAACTAATCAGTTTTTTTACAAAACCTAACCGGGCCCTGCAGTAATTACTTTTTGTTCTTCACATATTTATCGAGCCATCTGAGATACTCCCAATGCATGTGGAGGAGCGACTCCCGTGCCGAGTAACCGTGAGCTTCAGTGGGCAGCAGCACCAGCCTCGTGGTTACGCCTGCACCCTTGAGGGCAGCATAGTACCTCTCACTCTGTATGGGGAAGGTCCCCTGGTTGTCATCAGCCATGCCGTGTATCAGCAGCATCGGGTCCTTGACTTTGGTGGCATGGGTGAACGGCGACAATTCGAGGTAGAGCTCCGGGGACTCCCAGAAGCTGCGTCGCTCGCTCTGGAACCCAAACGGCGTCAGTGACCGGTTATAGGCACCGCTGCGGGCTATGCCTGCCGCGAAGAGCCTCGAGTGCGAGAGGAGATGAGCCGTCATGAATGCCCCGTAAGAGTGTCCGCTGGCAGCCACCCTCGCCGGATCAGTGACACCCATCGCGGCCGCTTTGTTGATGGCAGCCCCGGCATTGGCTACGAGCTGCTCAACAAAAGTGTCGTTCGGCTCCCGACCTCCTGCGCCCACTATCGGAAAGCTGACATCATTGAGAACGGCATAGCCCTGGGTGACATAAACCAGAACTGAAGAAGGACTGACACGTGTGAAGCTGTATGGCGAACCGCTTATCTGGCCGGCAGTGGACGGGTCATTGAATTCGCGCGGGTAAGCCCAGAGAATAGTAGGCAGCGGGCCGTCCTTTTCCCTGTCATAACCCGCCGGGAGGTAGAGCGTGAAGGAGAGATCTACACCGTCATTGCGCTTGTAAGTAACCAGTTCCTTGTGAACACCGGCAAGCTGTGGATAGGGATTTTCAAATTTTGTCACCTGCTTCAGGGTTCCTTTCTTAAGATCACGGATAAAGTAGTTGGGAACGTCGGTAACTGACTGTCTGACAGTAAGCAGCAGTCCTTTAGCCGGGTCAATGAACTCATTTACTGTCTCATAGTACGGAGCCTCGGAGCGCCACAGCCTGGTGGCCCTGCCTGTTTTGAGATCATACTTGTCAACGAAAGGCCTGTCGCCTTCAGGAGAAGCACCCTGCCCGGAGAGGTAGATGCTCCTGCCCTTGTCCGCCGTCAGCAGCACATTCCTGCCGTAGATGTTGGGGGCGGTCATGGGGAACCCCGGGTTATTGTACCGGTCGTCGGAATTGAGCTCGGAGATCTTTTTGAGGGTAGCCTGCGGATTGGCGGGATTGAAAGTGCTGGTAACCCTGATGCGTGATTTTGACAGCCCCTCCATCATGATGGCAAGGTTCTCATTGCCCCACATGATTCCCTGGAAACGTTTTTCGGTGGCAAGGAACGCAAGCGGGTCACCGGTAAACGGTGCCTCAAGCATCCAGACCTGGTCATGGTACTGCACCTCGCTGGCATGGTAATTACCTTCATCAAGAGCCTCCACCCACGTGAGCGAGGCAGGCTTGTCGCCGCGCCAGCTGTAATTGCGGGGGCCGGGCTGAACAACATCATAGCCCCGTGGCAGGTTCTCCTGCAGTGGCTTGACAAGCAGCGTCCTTGCGACTTTACCTTCCAGGTCCCATATTTCAGTACGCGATGGAAAATAATAATAAGGTACAATGTACGAGAAGGGCTTTTCAATCAGGGTCATCAGGAGCCATTTACCGTCCGGTGAGGGAGATACATCTGCGATGATGCCCCTGCTTCCGATGACACTGGTGGTGGTGCCATCCCATCTCACCAGTTCTGAGGTGGCGTAATATTCAAATATCCTTTCATCATCCACGATCTTCAGCAGGTCCTGGAATGTTCGCGACTCTCCCTGTCTGCCTTCGCTCTCCTGTATTGCCGGTCCTTCAGGCACCTGTGATGCCACCGGCGCCTTCCCCCTGTCGTCCGGGGTGCGCAGGTAGAGTAATGATCCGTCGGGCAGCCAGCTGATGGTGCGCCTGAAAATGCCATTGATACCGTCATCAACCTTTCGCGCGGTCATGGTCCCGGCATCGGCCACCCACAGCTCTGTTGTAATGTCAGAGGTGTTCGTGAAGGCGAAATTTTTGCTGTCAGTCGACCATGAAACGTTGCCCAGCCTTGCACCGGCAGGCAGACCGGACAGAACGCGCAGGGATGTTCCGTCACTATTCATTGAAGAGATAGCGGTAACACCCTGCCCCCGGCTCGGGCCGTTGGTGGAAGGGTCAAAGCGTACCCCGGCAAGCCGGAGTTCAGACTGCGACAGGTCGGATATCGTCGGAAGACCCTGCCTGTCAAGCAGAAGCATGGTCATGTTGTCCGGACTGAGAAGCACAGACGGGGTCTGGGGCGCATCTACGATGTCAATGATGGCCACGGGCGGAACCTGGTACCCGCTGTTGTCCTGAGCACCTGCCAGAACGAACAGCCCGGCAAGAAGTGAGGTGAGGATAGTTTTGCGCATGATGATTTTTCGATTTGATAGAATTCAAATTTATACTTATGTATTCAAGTTCAGAAACCAAATAACTGCTATTATTGTTTTTTAACTTTATCTTCATTTAATTAAAATTTAACCTGGAAGATGGGACACAGAAAGGATTTGATAGAGGCTGCCTGGGCGGAGCATGAGAGGCTCCGTGACCGGGATGTCAGGACAGCTGTTGAGGAGGTGATTGATGCGCTTGACAGGGGTGTACTGAGAGTGGCTGAACCTAAAGGTGATGAGTGGATTGTCAATACCTGGGTGAAGAAAGCAGTGATTTTGTATTTTCCGATGCGCGAGATGAAGACGACCACTGTCGGTCCGCTCGAGTTTCATGACAAGATAGACCTGAAGCACAACTACAGTGAGCTTGGGGTGAGAGTGGTGCCCAATGCCGTTGCCCGCTACGGGTCATACATTGCCCGGGGAGTCATCCTCATGCCGTCATTTGTGAATATCGGCGCTTATATCGACGAGGGCACCATGGTAGACACATGGGCCACAGTAGGCTCATGCGCCCAGGTGGGAAAAAACGTTCACCTGAGCGGAGGTGTGGGCCTGGGCGGGGTGCTTGAGCCGGTGCAGGCGGCTCCGGTGATAGTGGAGGACAACTGTTTCATCGGGTCGCGCGCCATCATCGTCGAAGGCGCACGCATATGCTCGGAGGCAGTAATAGCAGCAGGCACGGTGATAACAGGCTCGACAAAGATCATTGATGTGACTGGCAGCACGCCTCAGGAGTACAGGGGATTCGTCCCGCCCCGGAGCGTGGTGATCCCGGGTACCTATCCCAGGCAATACCCGTCAGGAATGTACAGCATACCCTGCGCCCTCATCATAGGTCAGAGGAAAGAGTCAACAGACAAAAAGACCTCTCTGAACAACGCGCTGCGGGAAAATGATATAATGGTATGATAAAAAACGAATACGGTGATGACATCAGAAACGCCCTGAAGGCACTGCGCTCCGGAGGTGTCATCCTCTATCCGACAGATACCGTCTGGGGTCTCGGGTGTGATGCCACGAACGCGGAGGCAGTGCGTAAGATCTATGCCATCAAGCAGCGGGCCGGTAACAAGAGCCTGATAATCCTGGTCAACTCACCGGGCATGCTGGAACGCTACGTTGACAACCCTCCCGAGGTGGCACTGCAGATAGCGGAGCTGGCGGAGAGCCCTCTCACCATAGTCTATGACAGGGGCAGGAGCCTGGCTGAAGGAGTGGCTTCGGCCGACGGGTCCGTGGGTGTGAGGGTCTGTGCCGATCGTTTCTGCGATGAGCTCATCACGGCCCTTCGGAAGCCCCTGGTGTCAACCTCAGCCAACATCAGCGGCAGTGATGCCCCTGCGATATTTGACGAGATCAGCGACGAGCTGAAGGCATCAGTCGATTATGTATGTCTGTGGAGACAGGATGACCGAAGCAGGGCTAAAGCCTCTTCGGTCATCAGGGTATCCGGAAACGGAGTAGTTAAGATCCTGCGCGGCTGATTATTTCGACCTCACCTTGCCTGATCCGGAGACAGAGGCATCAATCTTCGGGTTACCCGAGTAACGGATGTTACCACTGCCTGAGATAGAGGCTTTTAACCTGCCCGTAACATAACAGTCGCAGCTGCCACTGCCGGAGATAGCCGCCTCCAGTGTCTCCACCTTCGTGTCTTCCCCCACATAGCCACCTGAGCCTGAAATATGTATTCCAAGGCGATCGATGGTGCCGTCTCCGGCAATGTTCAGACTTCCTGATCCGGATATGGAGCAATCAACATCTCTGAGTGCCACATCACGGAGTAAAGCCTTGCCGCTGCCACTGATGCCGATATCAAGGTCTCCCCCCCTGAGAGGATCGTTCACTGTGATCCTCCCTGAGCCTGATACACTGATACCTTTAAGGTCAGGCATGGTGATCCTCACAACGACTTTCCTGTTTCCGGTATCAAACCATTTATCCCTTTTGATCCTGAGCTCATTACCATAGACCTTTGTTTCAATCTCTCTGATATAATCCCTGTCACCTTCCAGGACTACGCTGTACTTGTCTCCCAGGCTTATAATGACCTCACCGGCTACGGCAAAGCCGACCCCGGTGAAACCTGAAACATCTCTTATCTCTGTGTAAGGACTCTGGGCCTGTGACGCCTGTAAGGCGAACATCAATAATACTGCTAAAGCAAAGGATTTTTTCATGACTGTACCTGTTTTAGTTGTGAGAATTACACCAGAAAGACGGAATAATAACCACCGCGCTGCATCAGCGACGGCAAAAAGTGAATCCCGAATGTCAGTCGTTCAGCTTTATAAGGCCTTCCGGGAGCGCCATCTCAATCTTCTTCCTTTTTCTGTCGATTCTGACAATAAGGTCGGGATGCAGGGGGACTAAGATCTCTCCCCCCGGAGCATTGACCACGGCCAGGAGCTGGCCGGGGTTCTGCAATACTGATATGATTGTTCCGCTGAAGCCGCTGTTGCTGTCTGTCATCATGTAACCGTTCAGGCCGGCCAGTTCATCGTTCTCTTCAGCCTCGCCTGCAATCCTGACCTCGCATCCCTTAAGTGATAAGACAGAATCAGAGGTGAGGTAGTCGTCAAATGATATTACGAGTGTGCCGGGTGAAGGAGAAAAGGCTTCACGTGTAAAAAAGGGAACCGGTATCCCGTCGATGACGACGAATACCGGTTCTCCCTGTTCAGGTTCCCCTGTGATGCCGCTTTCACCTCTCACCACCACGGCTCCTTCGAAGCCGTACGTTTTGGTTATTCTGCCTATCGTTTTCACTTTGCGGCGGCAGGGGACAGAAGACTGTTATCAAGCCTTCTCAGTCTCTTCTGCAGTATCTTCTTTGGTATCGGCTTCAGGAGCTTCATCCTCAGCCACCGGTTCGGCGGCTGCCTCTGCTGTCTCCTTTGCGGTCTCTTCCTCAGCTACTTCAGCTGTCTCCTCTGCGGCGACCTCTGCAACTGCTTCCTCAGGAGCTTCAGCTGTCTCCTCAGCGGGGACCTCTGCTACCACTTCTTCAGGGGCTTCAGTTGTCTCTTCTGCGGCGGCCTCTGCAACCTCTTCCTCAGGAGCCTCAGCGGCCTCTTCCTCAGAAGCCTCTGCTGTCTCATTTACCGTGACCTCTGCGGGAGCCTCCGGGGCTGCTGCAGCCTTGGCTGCTGCCTCTTCCTCGGCGGCGAGCGCGGCAAGCTTTTTGGCATATTCAGCTGCCCTTGCTTCCTTGATGGCCTTCTCTGCCTCAAGCTTCTTCTTGCGGATGTCTTCGCCAAGCTTCTCGAGACCTGATTTCTTTAACTCGATCTGCTCATCCTTACCCTTCAGCCATTCATTAAAACGACGGTCGGCTTCAGCCTCGTCAAAGGCACCCTTCTTCACACCCTCGATGAGGTGCTTCTTCATCATCACGCCCTTGTACTTAAGGATCGCTCTGCATGTTTCCGTAGGTTGCGCACCCTTCTGCAGCCAACCCAATGCCTTCTCGAAATTGATGTCGATTGTTGCCGGGTCAGTGATCGGATTGTAAATCCCGATCTTCTCAATGAATCTGCCATCACGTGGCGACCTGCTATCCGCTACCACCACGTGGTAGAAGGCCAGCTTCTTGCGGCCTTTCCTAGCTAATCTGATCTTTACTGACATGTAAAATTTACTGTTTAAATGTTTTATGAAATTTTAAGAGGGTGCAAATATATCACATTTCCCTGAAGTAACAAAAATTATCGACCACCCGGTGTTAATAAATAAATTGAGTGTTCAACGACCTTTTTGATATTTTTGTTTCCGGAGCCGTTGCAGGTTTAAATCCCTTGATCATGTCCTCATTTACTCATTTACACGTACATACACAATATTCCATTCTTGACGGGGCATCGGGAATAAAGGCCCTTATCCGCAGGGCGAAGGAGCTGGGCATGGGAGCCCTTGCCATCACCGATCATGGGAACATGTTCGGGGTGAAGGAGTTTCATGATGCCGCCACCGCCGCCTCCGTCAAACCCGTCATAGGGTGCGAGATCTATGTGGCCCGTACCACCCTTGAGGACAAGACCTCCGTCGAGGACCGTTCGGGTGATCACCTTATCCTGCTGGCCAAAAACCTCACCGGGTACCACAATCTTGTCAAGCTCGTCTCCCAGGCCTGGATAAAGGGCTTTTATTACAAGCCGCGAATAGACAAGGATCTGCTCCGGAAACACCATGAGGGGCTGATTGCCTCATCAGCCTGTATTGCCGGCGAGGCGGCGCAGGAGATCCTCTCAGGTAACATCAGGGGCGCAGAGGATGCTATACTTTCATACAGGGAGATCTTCGGTGAAGACTATTACCTTGAGGTGCAGAGGCATGAGACCAATGACCCCACTGCCGACAGCACCGTCTTCCCTATGCAGCAGCGCGTCATTGCCGCATACCGTGATCTGGCTGCAAAGCATAATATAAAGATCATCGCCTCCAACGACGTGCACTTCATCATGCAGGACGAGGCCGAGGCCCATGACCGTCTCATATGCCTCAACACCGGCAAGGACATTGATGACCCGAAGAGGCTCCGGTATACCAAACAGGAATACCTCAAGAGCGAGGAGGAGATGCTCAGTATCTTCGCAGACATGCCGGAGGCTGTGGTGAACACAAAGGAGATAGCCGATAAGGTCGAATATTACTCCCTTGCCAGCGAGCCCATCATGCCTGAGTTTGCCATCCCTGAAGAGTTCTCCGACAAGGATGAATACCTGCGTCATCTGACAATGAAGGGGGCTGAGGAACGGTGGAAGACAATCACGCCGGAGCTGCAGGCACGGATCGACTTTGAGCTCTCCGTCGTAAAAAACATGGGCTTCCCCGGATACTTCCTGATAGTGCAGGATTTCCTGAGGGCCGCACGTGAGATGGGTGTTTGGGTAGGCCCCGGGAGGGGGTCGGCTGCAGGAAGCGTTGTGGCATACTGCCTGAAGATAACTGACATTGACCCGATAAAATACAACCTCCTGTTCGAGAGGTTCCTTAATCCTGACCGTATCTCGATGCCTGACATAGACATAGACTTTGACGAGGACGGACGTGAGAAGGTACTGAAGTATGTGGTTGACAAGTACGGGCATGACAGGGTGGCGCATATCATCACCTTCGGCACCATGGCCGCCAGGATGGCTATCAGGGATGTCGCCAGGGTCCAGAAGCTGCCACTGCCGGAGGCCATCAGGCTGACCAAGCTGGTACCCGAGAGACCGGGTATGACACTGGCAACGGCATATGAGGAGGTGCCGGAGCTCCTTAAGGAGAGGGAGTCAAAGGAACCGCTGGTGGCGCAGACCCTCAAGTACGCGGAGGTACTAGAGGGAAGCATCAGGCAGACCGGCGTGCACGCCTGCGGCATCATCATCAGCAAAGACAACCTCTGTGAACACATTCCTATCTGTACCGCCAAGGATACCAACCTCTATGTGACGCAGTACGAAGGTAACCACGTGGAGTCAGTGGGGTTGCTTAAGATGGACTTCCTCGGTCTCAAAACACTCTCCATCCTTAAGGACGCACTGGAGAACATAAAAAAATCAAAGGCTATAACCATTGACCTTGACACGCTGTCACTCGACGACAGGCGGACATGGGAGCTCTTCAGTAACGCCGAGACCACCGGGGTGTTCCAGTTTGAATCTGTAGGCATGAAGCGTTACCTGCGCGACCTTAAACCCAACCAGTTCGGTGACCTTATAGCCATGAACGCCCTGTACAGGCCGGGGCCTATGGATTACATACCACAGTTTATCAGACGCAAGCACGGCAAAGACAAGATCTCATACGAGGTGCCGGCGATGGAGAAGTACCTGAAGGAGACCTACGGCATCACAGTGTACCAGGAGCAGGTGATGCTCCTCTCACAGGAACTGGGGGGGTTCAGCAAGGGCCAGGCTGACTCACTCCGCAAGGCGATGGGGAAGAAGAAGCGGAACATCATGGACCGGCTGAAGGAGGAGTTTATTGAGGGCTGCAAGAGGAACGGCTATGATCAGAACACTGTAAACAAAGTATGGTCTGACTGGGAGTCATTCGCCGAGTATGCATTCAACAAGTCGCACTCCACCTGTTATGCCCTGATAGCATATCAGACGGGTTACCTCAAGGCAAACTACCCGGCCGAGTTCATGGCCGCCGTGCTCAGCCGTAACATCAGTGACATCAAAAAGATCACGGTGATGATGGAGGAGACCAAGCGCATGGGTATCGAGGTGCTGGGGCCCGATGTGAATGAGAGCCTCCTCCAGTTTACCGTCAACCGCAGCGGCAATATCAGGTTCGGGCTTGGCGCCATCAAGGGAGTGGGAGAGAATGCAGTGCTCCACCTGATAGAGGAGCGTGAGCAGAACGGCCCCTTCAGGGATATATATGACCTTGCCGAAAGAGCGAACCTCAACACCGTCAACAAGAAGATGCTGGAGGCGATGGTGGTCTCCGGCGCCCTCGACGGGCTGCCGGGCCTGACAAGGGCACAGTACTTCTCTGCCGACGGCAAGGGCTCAAGCTTCCTCGAGAGCCTCATCCGCTACGGCAGCAGCGTGAAGAACATACGTAACAGCAGCCAGCAGTCGCTCTTCGGCGATGCCGGAGGCTTTGAGCTGGTGAAGCCCGAGCCTGCACCCTGTACTGACTGGACCAAGCTTGAGAAGCTGAACAAGGAGAAGCAGGTGATAGGGATATACCTGTCATCACACCCGCTCGACGACTACAAGCTTGAGATAAACACCTTCTGCAACGCCTCCCTGGCCGACCTCCAGAATCTCAGCGAGTTTGCAAACCGCGATGTCTGCGTGGCCGGCATCGTCACCGAGACCAGGAGTGGCGTCACCAAGAACGGCAAACCCTTCGGCGGGTTCACGCTGCAGGATTACTCAGACTCTTTCGCCTTCCTCCTCTTTGACAAGGATTATGTGGCCTTCAGCAATTTCTTCAACACTGACTACCAGCTGCTGGTGAAGGGTAAGGTACAGGGCAGGCACTACAACCCTGATGAGCTCGAGTTCAGGATAAAGGAGATACACCTGCTCTCAGAGGTAAGGGATGACCTGATAAACTCCATAACAATAAAGCTGAAGCCGGAACTGATCAACACAGAGTTCATTAAGAATCTCAGGACAATCATTTCCGAGAATCCCGGGAACAAAGCACTGAAATTTCTGTTGATAGATCATGATAACAAGATTACAATACCCCTCTTTTCGCGCAGCATCAAAGCAGGCATAACGAACGAACTGATCGGATGGCTTGAAGATAATCCGGAACTCGATTTTAAAGTTAATTAGGTATCTTTGTGGCGGGGGGCGAATACAAGAAATAAACATACAATATTATGGCACAACAAGTTAACGACAAGAATTTTGATGAGGTTGTTCTGAAGTCAGACAAACCCGTGATTGTGGATTTCTGGGCTGAATGGTGCGGACCGTGCAGGATGATAGCTCCTTATATGGAACAGATAGCAGAGGCATATAAGGACAAGGCGCTTGTCGTTAAGTGTGATGTAGACAGCTCTCCTGATGTTGCAAGGAGATTCAATATCAGGAATATCCCCACGGTGCTCTATTTCAAGGGCGGCGCGGTAGTCGACAAGCAGGTTGGCGCGGCTGCCAGGTCAGCCTTCGAGGCCAAGCTCACCCCGCTACTCTGATCAGCTGATGAAGGTATGTGTTTTTGCCGCTTCCAGCAGCCGCATTGACGTTGCTTATAATAAGGTTGCCGGCGATCTCGGAACTGTATTCGCGCGGGAGGGAGTGCATGCCATCTTCGGCGGCGGTGGCATCGGCCTGATGGGCATCTTCGCCGACATGCTGATGGCCGGTGGCGGAACCATCACGGGTGTCATCCCGGGTTTCATGATGGATGAGGGCTGGGGTCACCCGGGAGTGAAGGATATGGTAGTCACCTCTGACATGTCAGAGAGGAAGAAGGTCATCTTTGCCATGTCGGATGCCGCGGTGGCGCTGCCCGGAGGGGTAGGCACACTGGAGGAGCTGACAGAGGTAATTACCCTGAAGCAGCTGGGACAGTTCAATAAGCCGATAATAATAGTAAATGTCAACGGCTTCTATGACCATCTGATAGAGTTCTTTGACCACATGGTCAGGGGAGAGTTCATGAGGCTCGAGCACAAGGACATATGGCAGATCGTCACCACGGCTGAGGAGGTGGTGCCGGCAATAACCAACTACACCGGCTGGCATGCCGATCCGAAGGTGATAGCCAGGATTTAGTCTACGGTATCCGGGTTCCGATGAACAGGATGTCATCTATCTGGGCGACATCACCCATCCAGTCCCTGATGGCCTTCTCGAGTATCCGCTTCTGCTCATCAACAGGCAGCATATAGATCTCTGCAAGGATCGACCTGATGTTGATCGTCTTGAACTTCTTATCGTCGTCACCGCCAAACTGGTCTCCGAACCCGTCGGTAAAGATGTAGAGCATGTCGCCCTTCATCACATCGACCTTGCGGTTGGTGAAGCTCTTTTTTGCCTGGCCGTCAATCATACCTATCGGGAAGCGGTCACCCCTGTAAATAGTCACCTTCCCGTCCCTGACATGATAGAGTGGCTGATAGGCTCCGGCATATTCAACATCATGCTCCAGGATGTCATATGAGACAATCGAGATATCCATCCCGTCACGCACCGCCTTCTCACTTCGCTGCAGCAGAGAATGGACAACCTCGATATTCAGGTGGTCGAGGATCTCGGATGGCCGGCTTATGCCGCTCTCCCTTACTATCTTGTTGAGTGAGTTGTGTCCGATGATCGACATGAATGCGCCAGGCACGCCATGGCCGGTGCAGTCTACCGCGGCAATATACTGTTTGAAGCCGCTGTCATGCATCCAGTAAAAGTCGCCGCTGACTATATCCTTGGGCATGAAGAGCACAAAGGTGTCATTGAAGAAATTTTCGGGAGGAAGCATAGCTGCCTGTATCCTCTCAGCATACCTTATGCTGGCGGTGGTATCCCTGCTCCTCTCCTCGAGCTCGATGCTTTTGGTGACCACCTCTGCCGTACGCTCCTCTACCTTCTGTTCAAGATGTTCCTTCTCCCTGCGCAGGTTTCTTTCCCTCAGGCTTACGTACATGTAGATAACGGCCACCAGGGCCGTGATGCATAGTAAAATAAACCACGGAGTCTGGTATATCGGTCCGCTGATCGAGAAGGAGAGCTCAACGGGCTCCTCATTCCAGTAGCCGTAGTTGTTTGATGCCCGCACCCTGAAGACATACCTGCCCGGACTGAGTGACGAGTACATGGCTCTTGTCTGGTCGGTTGTGACCCAGCCTTCATCGGCACCCACAAGCATGAACTGGTACCTGACGGCCTCGGGATTAACCAGGCAGATACTCAGGAAGTCGAAGATGATCCTGTTCTGGGTATGTGTCAGGCGTATGCCGTCATGCATCGGGAACGTTTCATAGTTGACAAGCGTTCGCCAGATGTGTGTCGCAGGCTCAGTCATCACCGGGGGCAGTCTTGAAGGACTCAGTCTGATGGCTCCGTTGGAGGTTCCGAACCAGAGATCGCCCCTGTTGTCAGCGAAGGAGGCATTGAGTCTTGTCTCTATGCCTGTGAACCCGCTTCTCTCAGTGAACAGGGAGATCCGTCCGGTATTGATGTCATACCTGTTGAGCCCCAGGTTGGTGCCTATAAAGAGGTTGCCGTCGGCGTCAGGCTGCAGCAGGTTGATTGAGTTCATCAGCAGCCCGTCACTCTCCGTCAGCTTCTTCCGGACAGTGTCATTCCTGAGGCCGTACAGTCCGTCTATCGTACCCACCCAAAGTGTTCCGTCAGCAGTCTCGTTTATGGTTGTCGGGTTAACGTCGGCCCCGAAGCTGACAGCGGTGAAGACTCCGCTGCCGGGCAGGTGTTTCGTCAGGCCGTTGCGCTCCTCAGTACCGATCCACAGGTATCCCCGGCTGTCGCAAAAAAGCGATGTGATGTTATTGCCCGTAAGTCCGTTGATCTGGGTATAGGTACGACTCTCCTTCTTGCCCTCATCCCAGAATATTAGCGCACGGTCAGTGCCCAGCCAGAGGTTATTATTTTTGTCGGACACCATTGATGAGATTCTCAGCGACCTGAGGCTGGAGTTAAGATCGAGGTCATACCTGTAATTCCCCTCATCAAGGTCATACCTGAATACCTCGTCACCCGAGGTGGCTATCCAGACATGGCCGTTGTTGTCAGGCTTTATGATGTTGATCTGGCTGCCCTCAAGGCTTGGGGGAAAATCGCTGAGCCTGACGCGGTCAGCAGGACTCCTCGACGGGTTGTAAAGAGAGAGGCCTTTGCTGGTTCCGAACCAGTATCGCCCTGTGGGATCCTGTGCAAGGGATGACACGTCATTTGCCTGGAGGAACTCCGGAGCAAGGAAAGAGGTGAAATGATCACCCTTGAAAATAAAAAATCCTGCGTCCCTGTCGGCGATAAGGATATTCTTTTCCTTGTCCTCTATCATGCAGAGGACATGCTGTGCCATAAGCCCGTTGGAGGTATTGAAGACGAGTGTCCCTTCGGGCGCGAACACGGTAATCCCCCCCCTGCTCTCCCAGTCTTCCATAGACGCCACCCATATATTTCCCCGGTAATCTTCCAGGATATAGGTTACGAAGTTACCCCACAGCCCGTTGCGTGTGTCGTAGAAGGTCATCTCCCCGCTATCCCTCTCCTGCCTGTATAGCCCACCGTTGAAGGTCCCGAACCAGAAGTTACCCCGTGAGTCTTCAAAGATGGTGGTTGTAAGGAAGTATCGTGTGAGTCCTTCGGGATTGAAGGGGATGAACCTGTCGCTGGCATGGTCATATTTTTTGATGCCCATGTCGGTGATACAGTAGAGGTTTTCGCGACTGTCTGAATAGAATCCGAAAGCGTCATTGCTTAGGCCCTGCCTTCCCATGTACTGCTGGCCGGTCATAATGGTAACGCCGTGTTCCGGCATGTCAAGGCGCAATGCTCCTCCGAGCGAGGTAGCCACCCAGAGGGAGCCATCATACTCCACAATACCTGTTATGTCACCGGTAAGGCTCAATACGGGGTTGAAAGGGTCGATTATGCGTGCGGAATCAACTCCGATGAAGGATGAAGGGGAGAAGGTGACACGCTTGATGACATTATCTTCAACGAGTGACATACCGCCTCCTATGTGACCGAGCCATAACCTTCCCCGGCTGTCTTCGCAGATGCTTTTAACACCTCCCGGTGCAAGACTGTCAGAGGTGGAGAAATTCTCAAACCGAAGCCCGTCAAAACGTGTCACACCGCTGCCGGTGCCAAGCCAGATGAAGTCATTGGCATCCTGAATGATTGTATAGATCTTGGAGGCGCTCAGGCCAGCCTTGGAGCCGTACTGTTCAAAATAGTAATTCTGCCCTGCAGCGTGAAGGGGTATGAGGAAGAATAAAAGAGACAACCATACCGGGATGATAAATGTAGAGGACCTGCAATTGCTGCATCTCACGGGCATCAGGCTATTTCTTTATGAAGAAGAACGTACCGTCTTCATCCTTGAGCCCGGTGATTTTTCCGAATTTAGGCTTCTGCTGATTGTTCTG
>CAYVYM010000013.1:0-46627 GCA_964455705.1 uncultured Rikenella sp. | reverse complement strand
GTCAGGTAATTCATGTATGTCTCCATCGATGCCTTCAGGGCATTCAGGCTGTAGTATGTGAACTCCTCGTCGCGCCGGGCGTCGATGGGTATCCAGTAACCGACATCATTGATGAACTTGCCGTGCCCTGCAAACCAGATAACAAGTGATTTGATCTGCCTGGCCCTCACCTCGTCACGAAGGTCGATTGAAAAGAACTTCTCCATCTCCTGCTTCGACTGGTTCCGGAGCCTGCGCACCGGAAGAACCTGGTAGTTATCCTCCAGGACGGTGGTGATCAGGTTGGCATCCTTGGGCGGACCCTGCAGAGCTGCAAAGTTCTGATAATCACTGTTCTCAATAAAGATCACAAGGGTATTGCCCATCGGATTCGATTCCGATATGGTTGTACCCCGGCGGCTGAGAATATAATCTTTTGTGGTAGTGTTGCCATATTTGTCCTCAGCAAGGATGGTTACCCTGTCTCTGTTTCTGACATCAATGCCCTTGGCAATGAAGGCAGGATTAAGATTGTCATGAGAGAACTGGGCGCTGATGTTTTGAATCCTGACAGTAGTGATCAGGTTCTGATCGAGCACCTTGCCTTCAATGTCAATCCGTGAGGCTAAGCTGTCAATGATCAGTACGTTGTCACCCGCCAGGTAAGGAGCGAGTATCTGTATCTCGGGAGGATCGACCTCGGTGCGCCTGACACTGTATGTCATCACACTCTCATTGTCATATACGTCGCGGGCCACTATCTTCATGATGCCGTCCGAAGCAATCTCCACCTCTGCGGCAAAGGGGATGGTGCCCCTGCCCTCTGCCTTCACCGGTACGTTATTGATTGAAAACTCAGCCAGCAGGCTCTTGTCGCTGATCTTGCCGGTTATCATCACGCTCTTCCTGTCAAGCCCTACCTCGATCTCGCTTCCGCCAATAACAGCGGGTGACTCGATGAATATCTCCGGGCTGTCCGTTTCGCGGTTCATGGCAAAGAGCCTGTCATTTGCTTCACGCATCATCCTTTTTGCAGATGAGCTGTCCTCATTCATGGCAATAACCCTGGCATAGTCGGCTGACGCCTTCTCAAATTCGTTCGTTTCTTCATAGGAATGTGCCCGCAGAAGGTAAGCCTCAGTCTGGTACTGGTCTATGGCAAGCGCCTTCGTGAAGTCATTGATGGCTGCAAGGTGCTGGTTGAACTTCTGGTAATAGGTGCCACGGGTGATATAGTGTTCCTGGTCTGCCGGCTCCAGGAGAATGGCCGTTGAAATGTCATTGATGGCTGAAGGGTAGTCAAGCCTGGCTTCATGAACAAGGGCCCGGGTCAGGTAGGCATCCACATTCTTCTCATCGTGCTGCATCACCATTTTGCACTGGCCGAGGGCACTGTTAACATCACCCTGACGTATGAGAACGCGCGCAAGCTCAAGACGAGCGGCGGAGAGCGATTTGTCTTTGGTTACGGCCTTCTCAAGCTGCCTCCTGGCAGTGTTGTCATTATTCAGCTTCTGATAGATGATGCCCTGGTGATAGTAGTTGATGGCATCATCCCTCATCTGCAGCGCAGTGTCTGATGCCCCGAGAGCCTTATCCCACAGCTCCATGCCCATCAGTGATACAACCTTCTCAGTATACAGCTTGCCATTGCGGTATTCGGTCCTTATTGCCTGCTGCAGGAATGCAACAGCATCAGAATAAAACTTATTCCGCTCTCCGGGTGCCGTTGTCTCTGATGCACCCAGAGTGTTGCACATGCGACCCAGATTGTACAGGATACCGGTATCATTGGAGAGGAAGCTGTTCGCTCTCTTGTAGTCATCATAGGCAAGCAAATGGTTGCCTGTCAGTTCGTATGCCCTTGCTCTTTTGAGATAACCCTCAGCCGAAGCCGGAGCTTCATCGATAGCCCTGGAGAACTGTTCAATGGCATCCTCAAACATGTCATTTCTGATGAACTCCTCGCCGGCTTTGATGTACTTTCGTGACGACTGTCCGCTGACAGTCAGCACAGCAACAATAAACACCAATACAAGAACTGAGAATCCTCGCTTCATGACTTAGGTTCCTTTTTAATAGTTGGGACTCAAAAATACGAATATTTATTTACTAACAAATAAGCATAATTATTAACATGGTTATACGGATTTTCAGCGAAAATGATACATGAATTCGAGGATACTTTTTTCAAATCTTACAGATTTTTCAGGTGTAAAATCCGGGAATGGGTCTGGCACACCGCCTCCGAACTTCATCCTGCCTGTGAACCGGCGGGCCTCATCCCACAGTCCGGCCTCAATGAAATGGCTCATTATGAAGGCTCCTCCCTCGACAAAGAGCGACTGCAGGCCCATGCCATGAAGTGCATGGAGCAGTTCTTCTATAAAATACTGATCACCTGATAGTTTAACAACTTTTACCCCGGGCAGGCTGACCTTTTCATTACAGGTAAACAGGATTGTTTCCACGGCCCCGTCAAACACCTTTGATCCGGGGTGCATTTTTCCACTGCGGCTCACGATGACCCTGAGGGGGTTCTTGCCGTTCCAGAGGCGGACGTTGAGCGAAGGATTGTCCGTCCGGACTGTCCCTCCTCCCGCGAGGATCGCATCCTCGGCAGCGCGCCACCGGTGCACCAGTATGCGTTCGGTGTTACCCGTGATCCAGTGAGGCTCTGCCGCGTCACCCGCCTTCCGCTCCAGGTCAATGAAGCCGTCAGCGCTGCGGGCCCACTTCAGTACCACATACGGTCGCTGTCTCTCATGCCATGAAAAGAACCTCCTGTTGATGTGGCGGCACTCCTCCTCCATCACTCCGGTAACAACTTCAATTCCTGCTTCTCTGAGACGGGCTATGCCTCTTCCGGCCACCTTCAGGCTTGTGTCAGTGGTTCCCACCACCACCCTTCGGATGCCGCTGCTGATGATAAGGTCGGCGCACGGGGGCGTCCGTCCGTGGTGAGAGCAGGGCTCAAGGCTTGCATAGATTGTTGACGAGGGCAGCAGACTATTGTCTGCAACGGCGTTCAGGGCATGAACCTCGGCATGAGGTGTCCCTGCCCTGAGATGAAATCCCTCGCCAATGATGACACCGTTATGCACTACCACCGCTCCCACCATCGGGTTTGGCGACGTGCAGCCCTCCGCCCTGCCTGCAAGCTCAAGGCAGCGGCGCATATAGATCAGGTCATCAGGGTGAACCATGATTGCTATTTCCTATCTTTGAATCATGGCCCAAAAGGTACAAACAATAAGCGAAATCCGCTCCCTGATCTCAGGAATGCTCAGGCGGCTCTGGCCGGCTGAGGAGGCAGAATCACTCGCCTCATCAATTATCAGGGAATACACCGGCATAACCCGGGCCGCTCAGCTTGCCTTCGGCGACCGGCAGCCTGAGAAGGATGCTGCGGATCGTATACTTACAGCTGCTGCCAGGGCTTCCGCCGGTGAGCCGCTGCAGTATATCACAGGCAATACTGAGTTCTGCGGTCACAGCATTGAAGTGGAGCATGGCGTGCTTATCCCCAGGCCGGAAACGGAGGAAATGGCCTTAATGATCATCTCCGGGAACCGGGGTTTTGAGGGGACGGTCACCGACCTCTGCACCGGTTCAGGATGCATCGCAATAGCTATTTCGATGGCTTTTCCCCGGGCCACTGTAGTGGCCACTGACAACTCCCCTGCCGCAATCAGGGTGGCTGCACGAAATGTTACCCTGACCGGAGCATCAGTGACCCTTGCCATGGCAGACCTGTTCGCTGACAATCACTCCGGCATACCCCTGAGCGATATCATCGTCAGCAACCCTCCATATGTTACTGAGAGCGAAAAAACGGCAATGCACCCTAATGTGCTTGATCATGAGCCGCATGAGGCGCTCTTCGTGCCTGATAACGACCCGCTGAAGTACTACAGGAGAATCGCTGAAGTAGCCGCCCTGAAGCTTGCACCCGGAGGCACCCTGTGGCTGGAGGTGAATGAGAATCATGCCCCCGCAACAGCAGGGCTGTTCAGCGCCGGCATTTACAGGCAGGTATGCATTTTGAGAGACATCAGGGGAAAAGAGAGGTTTATAAAGGCTGAGAGACATGGCAGATAAGAGTGAAAAAGAGGAGTTCCTGCAGAGAGCAATGAGAGAATGCTCCGTAAGAGAATACTGCATCAGCGACATCAGTACGCTGCTTGAGAGGTGGGGTGCCCACGATGCTGGGACGAAGGAATGGATAATAAACAGGCTGATCAATGAGAAATTCATTGATGAACACCGTTACAGCCGGGCGTTTGTGATTGATCACTTCAGACACAGCCACTGGGGAAAGGTTAAGATTTCCATGATGCTCAAGAGCAAAAAGGTGGATCCGGAAGCCATCGCTTCCGGGCTCGAAGCTATTGATGAGGAGGAGTATCATGCCCAGTTGCGGAAGATTATTGAAGAACAGAGGAAAAAGATCAGGGCGAAGAACAGGCTCGATCTGAAGGGCAAGCTCCTGAGGCACGCCCTGGGAAAGGGTTTTGAAAGCCACCTTGTCTATGATGCCGTTAACGCGGCCTGCAAAGAGTGACCGGTAAGAAGAACAGCAGCCGGGATTACAGGTCAGAGCAGCAGACAGCGTGACCGGTCAGAAGAGCGACAGCCACAGAGACCTCATGAAGGGGAAGAAGGCCACCAGGACCATGGAAGCGGAGACCGCCGCATCCGTTATGGCAATCTGCCTCAGGCCCCGATCTGTAATAAGCGTCCTGGTTCCGAGTGCAATGCGCATGACAAGCTGCAGGGCGAAGAAGAGAAAGACCCTGACCGACTGGCTGTTCCACTGCAGCGCCTCATCTATCCTGCCCCTGACAATCAGCGAGAAGGCATGTGACAGCCCGCATGACGGACAGGGTTCACCGGTCATCACCTCATGAACACACGGCACGGGGTATTTCTCCTCATCAGGAGAATAAAAAAAGGAGTAACCCATTATCAACAGGATTACTCCGGCAAGTATGAAATTGATTAAAAAGTAGGGTCTGCTTGAGCGATTCAGTCTTACCACTGCCCTTCTGTAGTATCCTTTTTAAGGCTGTCAGGTTTGCCCTCAAGCTCCTGGAGCCTGTCTTTCATCTCATCCTTCTTTGCAGAGGCTTTGATCTCTACGGTTTCTTCCCCATCATTGATCCGGATGGTCACCTCCTTGTCGCCAAACTCTCTTTCAATGTCTTTGGTAACATCTCTGATCACTTTTTCGACATCTGTTGCCCAGTGCCCTGACTTATTGGCGATCTTACCGATAACGAAGCTCTGTGACACAGAGATCATGAGGGCGATTATCCCGACCACCAGGCCACCAATAAGCACCCCCTGGTTGTTATTTGGCCGTGACAGGCCAATTATTGCCAGGACGATGGCTATCACTGCCGGTATGATGGCTATCAGGCCGAGGCAGGGCACCACTGCCAGCAGGAACGCTATTATGGCTGTCACGAGCGCACCGACACCCACACCCGACTGACTGTTGTTTTTTACTTCTTCCATTGGTTCAAGTATTAGATTTGTCTTATTTCTCTTTCAGGATATTACCTGTATCCTGTTCTAAAGACGTCAGCGGAACCTCAATGATGCGTCCCTTCTCTGAATTATTTTTATAAAAAATGAATGTGGGAACTCTTTCTATGCCCAGTTCCATATAATCTTGCAGGGGTGCAATTTTATCGATATCGACACCAATGAATCTTATTTTCTCTTCCGGGAACCCCCACATGTCAATAATCTTCATAAACCCGGGCACCTCTCTCCTGCTGTCGGGGCACCATGTTCCCAGGACTATAGTGATTGTCAGATCGCTGATATCAACCTCCTTCAGTTCTTCCATGAATGCCTGGTCAGGGTGATAGTCTCTGTAACCACTCACATACCACGAGGAATGAGGGGGACTGAAAAACCTTGCAGGCAGGAAGTCGCCCAGCAGCCAGGTGGTCGCATCGCGAAAGTCCCACACGTGGCCGGCAGCTTCTTCCCCGTCGTCAGGTTTTCCGGCGAGGGCGGCATTGCCGAATGGAGCCACCTCCGGAACAGCTTCGGGTGGTGTCTGCTGCTCAGTGGCTGCAGGGGGTAAAGGCCCGGCCGCGCCGGACATGGGTTTCCGGGCGGTGCCGCATCCTGCCATCACGGCCAATGCGACAATGAGGGTGATTATCTGGGTAATTCTCATACTGTCTCCAACAGTAAAGATAATATCTGTTTTGCTGTTTTCGACACCGAGGTGCCCGGACCGAAAATTGCAGCCACACCTGCATCATAGAGGAACTGGTAGTCCTGCGGGGGGATAACACCTCCTGCGATAACCAGAATATCTTCGCGTCCCAGCTTCTTCAGCTCAGCTATCACCTGCGGTATGAGTGTCTTGTGTCCTGCCGCCAGGCTTGAAACGCCGAGAAGATGAACGTCGTTCTCCACCGCCTGCCGCGCTGCCTCAGCCGGCGTCTGGAACAGTGGCCCGATGTCAACGTCAAACCCGATGTCGGCATAACCTGTCGATATCACTTTAGCGCCCCGGTCATGGCCGTCCTGACCCATCTTTGCTATCATTATGCGGGGCTGTCTTCCGGCCTTTGATGCAAACTCTGCTGCCAGGGCCTTTGCCTCCTCGAAATCAGAGTCTGACTTGTACTCTGATGAATATACTCCTGAAATAGTCCTTATCACTGCTTTATACCTCCCGGCTACTTTTTCACATGCGTATGATATCTCACCCAGGGTAGCTCTCTTTGATGCGGCATCCACTGCCAGTTCAAGGAGGTTTCCCTCTCCTGTCTCCGCGGCGTGGGTGATGGCATCAAGTGCCTTCCTGCATTCCTCTTCGTTGCGCGAGGCCCTGAGCTGCTCCAGCCTTCTGATCTGGGAGTCACGGACGGCGCTGTTATCTACTGTCAGGATCTCCAGCGGATCCTCTTTTTCAAGCCTGTACTTATTCAACCCTACTATTGTCTGTGCCCGGGAGTCGATCCGTGCCTGTGCCCTGGCCGCAGCCTCCTCAATCCTCATCTTGGGTATACCTGACTCGATTGCTTTGGCCATCCCGCCGAGGCTCTCAACCTCCTGTATCAGTTCCCATGCCTTATGGGCTATCTCATTGGTGAGTGTCTCAACGTAGTAAGAACCGGCCCACGGGTCAACGGCCCTGGTAATGCTGGTCTCCTCCTGGAGGAATATCTGGGTGTTGCGTGCTATCCTCGCCGAGAATTCTGTTGGCAGGGCTATAGCCTCGTCAAGTGCGTTTGTATGCAGGCTCTGTGTATGACCCAGCGCAGCAGCCATGGCCTCAATGCATGTCCGTCCGACGTTATTGAACGGATCCTGTTCGGTCAGGCTCCACCCCGAGGTCTGGGTGTGGGTGCGGAGTGTCAGCGACTTAGGGTTCCTCGGGTTGAATTCGCTGACGATCTTTGCCCAGAGCATGCGTGCCGCCCTCATCTTGGCTATCTCCATGAAGAAGTTCAGTCCGCTGGCCCAGAAGAACGAGAGCCGAGGTGCAAAATCGTCAACGTTCATTCCGGCACTCACCCCGGTGCGCAGGTACTCAAGCCCGTCGGCCAGCGTGTATGCCAGCTCAATGTCGGCCGTTGCGCCTGCCTCCTGCATGTGGTACCCCGAGATGGAGATGCTGTTGAACCTGGGCATCTTCTCAGAGGTGTACCTGAAGATGTCGGCGATGATCCGCATTGAGAAAGAGGGTGGATAGATGTAGGTGTTGCGCACCATGAACTCCTTGAGTATGTCATTCTGTATTGTTCCCTGCAGTTCCTCCAGCTTGGCCCCCTGTTCCAGGCCGGCGACGATGTAAAACGCCATTACAGGCAGTACCGCCCCGTTCATCGTCATCGAGACGGACATCTGGCTGAGGGGTATCTGGTCAAAGAGTATCTTCATGTCAAGGACCGAGTCTATGGCCACTCCTGCCTTGCCCACGTCGCCCTGCACACGCTCATGATCGGAGTCATAGCCGCGGTGTGTGGCCAGGTCAAAGGCCACCGACAGTCCCTTCTGTCCTGCCGCCAGGTTCCTGCGGTAGAAAGCATTGGACTCCTCTGCGGTGGAGAAGCCGGCATACTGTCTGACGGTCCATGGCATCATGGCATACATGGCCGAGTAGGGACCACGCAGATAGGGCGGCAGGCCTGCCGCATAGTCAAGGTGCTCCATGCCGCGCAGGTCGTCACGCGAATAGACCCTCTTAAGGTGTATACGCTCCGGGGTCTCCCAGACGGGGATGATGCCGTTCTCCCTCTCCCATTGCTGTATGTTCCCCGGAGGCGCTGTGGCCCTGAAGGGGTCTGTATCAGTGAATCCTGGTCTCTTGCTCATCTCCTCTCAGTTTATTCCCAGAATCGTGTTGAACATCTGCAGTGTCTCAAGCACGTTTGAGCGAACGCTTATGAAGTGCTCCAACCCTTCAGCCTTTAGGTCCTCCATAGAAGGGGGGTTACCGGCCACGACCACTACAGCCTTTCCGGCAGTCATCCTGTAAATGTCTGGTGCTACAACGGGGTATTCGTCGTCTGAGCTGCAGATGACGATGATGTCAGCTTTGGCTTCCAGAGCGGCACTTACGCCTTCTGATACAGTCTCAAAGCCGACATTGTTCATCACCTCATAGCCTGCCACGGCGAAGAAATTGGAAGAGAACTGTGCCCTGGCGCTGCGCAGTGCCGGGTTACCTATTGTAAGCATGAAGGCCACTGGCCTGTGCTGTGCCCTTTCTGTTGCCAGCCTGAGTTTTTCGAACTCCTCACCGCCGCGGGAGGGTCTGATGGGAGTCACTTCCGTATCCTTTTCAGGAGTGTTCTCCGGGAATAGTTTTTCCGGGTCATGCTCCGGTGCCGTCGCCTCCCTGAAGTTGGGGTACTGGTTGGTGCCAAGGAGTATCTCGCGTCTTTTTGCTGTATCCTCTTTCCGCGCTTTTGCCGTAGTTGCGATCCTGTTCTGGATGGTGCCGGCCTGCAGTGCCTTGAGGAATCCTCCCTCGTTTTCAATCTCAAGGAACAGCTTCCAGGCTTCGCGGGCCATCAAGGAGGTCAGCTCCTCGAGGTAGTATGAGCCTGCACCCGGGTCAGCCACCTTATCGAGGTGCGACTCCTCCATCAGGAGCAGCTGCTGGTTGCGGGCTATCCTCTCGGAGAACTCGCCGGCACTCCGGAAGACGGTGTCAAATGGTTCGACTGTGATCGACTCTGCCCCGCCAAGCACCGCTGACATTGCCTCTGTCTGCGTGCGCAGCATGTTTACATAAGGGTCATAGAGTGTCTTGTTCCACCTGCCGGTGACGGAGTGTATATGCATCTGAGTGGCCTCTTCCGACTTCGGCTCATAGCCCCTGACTATCACTGCCCAAAGCATCCTCGCCGCACGTAGCCTGGCGATCTCCGGAAAGAAGTCGGGACCGATGCCGAAGGTGAATTTCATTGCCCGTGCTGCTCTGTCGGGATCGATGTCTCTGGCGGTCAGTGAGGCCATATATTCATTGCCCAGTGCCAGGGTGAATGCAAGCTCGGCCGCTGGTCCCGCTCCGGCATTGCTGAAAATGGTTCCGGAGGGTTCCACGCACTTCATGCCCTGTATCCTGTCCGACTCTTTTACCAGGTCAGCAAGATAATCGAGTCCCTTGTCAACGGGTATGCACAGCTTGCCGTTTGCCGCCAGCCTGCCGAGAGGATCGGCGGCAATGCACACTTTTATCTTATTGGTGTCTGCGCCGGCGGACCCCAGGACCGACACGAGAGCGGCAAGGAGCTCCTTTGCCATGCCCTGCGTGACGAAGTTCAGTTCCATGGTCTCAGGGTGTATCGCGTTGAGTAGCTGAGATATGTTGTCAACGGTGATTGTCTGCGGATCCTCTATCACGAAACCCAGGGAGGTTACACCCCGCATAAGTATTTCGAGGGCTTTTGTATTGGCGGCTCTGTAATCGCTAACTGCGATATCCTGTCTCACCAGCCAGGTGTTGTCGGAGACACTTATTCCCCTTACAAAGGGGTAGTCGCCCGGCAGAAACCCCATGTGGTTCACCATTTCGAGGTCCTCCCGCCTGTAAAAGGGCATGACCTCAATTCCGTCACGGGTTTTCCAGACCAGTTTCTTCCTGAAATCGGCCCCCTTAAGGTCGGCCGATATTTTCTCCATCCATTTTTCGGTGGAGACAGGAGGAAACTTTTCAAATAACCTTTCTTTCTTGTCCATCGGGTATATTGTTCCTGAGAGTGTAAATAAAAGCATTGTCAGGCTTTTAAACCATGCTTTTTATCATATGGTCTCAGTGGCTTGCGCCGAACTCCATGAGGTATGATTTGATGAACTCATCGAGGTCGCCGTCGAGGACAGCCTGGGCATTGCCTGTCTCGTATCCTGTGCGCAGGTCCTTTACCAGCTTATAGGGATGAAGGGTATATGACCTGATCTGGGAGCCCCACTCTATCTTTTTCTTTGCCCCCTCTATCTTTGCTGTCTCCTCCGCTCTCTTTCTCAGTTCCATCTCATAGAGGTGCGACCTGAGCAGGCGTAGGGCGTTTTCTTTGTTCTGTCCCTGGGAGCGCGACTCCTGGTTTTCTATGACGAGGCCCGTGGGAGCATGGCGCAGACGCACAGCTGTCTCAACCTTGTTGACGTTCTGCCCGCCGGCGCCCGACGAGCGGAATGTCTCCCAGGTGATGTCGGCCGGGTTTATCTCAATCTCTATTTCATCGTCAACCAGTGGCGCAACGTATACCGATGCGAAAGTCGTCTGTCTTTTTCCCTGGGAGTTGAACGGGGATATGCGCACCAGGCGGTGGACGCCGTTCTCGCTCTTGAGGTAACCGTAGGCGTTCTCTCCCTCAAACTCGAGGGTGACGGTCTTGATGCCGGCCTCATCGCCCGCCTGGTAGTATGCCTCAGTGATCTTGTATCCGCTGTTCTCTCCCCACATGAGGTACATACGCATGAGCATCTGTGCCCAGTCGTTGCTCTCCGTACCTCCGGCACCTGCATTGATCTTCAGGACGGCTCCGAGCTGGTCCTCTTCACGTCTGAGCATGTTGCGGAGCTCGAGCTTCTCAACAGCGGCCAGGGCCTTGTCGTACTGCTGGCTTATCTCGGTGTCAGTGACCTCTCCCTCCCGGTGGAAGTCATAGAGTACGATAAGGTCCTCGACGGCAGTGTCTACGGTTGCGAAGGCGTTGGTCCAGCTTTTGAGGGAGGATATCTCTCTCATCAGCACCTCTGCTTTTTTGGGGTCATTCCAGAATCCCGGGGCCTGAGTCAGCTCCTCTTTTTCCTTTATATCTTTCAGTCGGCCGTCGACGTCAAAGATACCTCCTTAACGCATCCCGGCGTTCCACGAGGTCTTTTATCTGGTCATTGATTAACATGGTACGGTTTTGTTTGCGCAAAGATAGTAAAAAGCAGGCAGTAGTGTCAGTCGGCAAACAGCAGTCATTTCAGGCAATAGGCAGTAGTGGAATTTTCGATTTCAGATTTTCGATTGTCGATATAATCAAAATTCGCAAATCGCAAATCCTTCAGTTTTAGGACCTTCAGACCTTTGACTTTACGGACTTCAGACTTTATGGACTTTTTTAATCCACCCTGTACCCGGAGAATGTTCCCGTACCGGTCTGCAGTGCGGCGCCGGTAAATATTTTTATTTCGACCCTCTCTCCGGAAAGGAGTCTCATTGTAACTGACCTCACAGGGACAGTGACCATGGGTCCGATCTCCACAGCCATCTTTTCATAAAGGGCGCCCTCCTTAAAGATAAGTATCTCCCTTGATCCGCCAGTGCCGTCTGCAAAATAGGAGACATTGAAAGTGTAAATCCCAGTGGAAGGGGCGGTGAATACCCCGGTGCCGGGATCAAATCCTCCGCCAATGCTGAGGTCAGGGGAATCGTAGGTCATGGTCACCTCTGCAAGTTGTGCAGCAGGATCGGAAGAGAGGTTTTTCGCCCTGAATGCAACCTCATTGGCAAGAACAACGGGAGTGCTGTTCGTCAGAGATAATGTCCTCGTCGAAGGATTATATGAGAGCTGCTGGTCATCTGTGGCGGGGTCTCCGGGCACACCCTGTTGCCCCGGAGGTCCCTGAGGACCTGGCTCAAGTGATTTGGCGGCATAGAGCGCATAGGGCACAGCCATGAACTGCATCGTGCCCATATCCATGAAGAGGTTCTCGAACTTGACCTCGACATTCAGATAATGGTTGGCCGTAGACCAGTCAATCGCTGTAAATGTGCCGAGGACCGGGTCACCCTTCCCGATGATGAGTGAGAAAACACCATATCTTGATGTTGTTACCCCGGTAAAAACCTCCTGGTAGACAATAGGACCTGTAGGTGAGCCGGTTTTTATTGAAAACCGAACCTCAATATCGGTATTGACCAGCTCATCGCCGTTATTGTCGCGGGCTACCGCCTGATAGTTAATGCCTCCCGGGACAGTCGCCTGTGCCAGGGCTGTTTGTGTGCCCGTGATAATCAGCACCATAATCGTCAACATAAAAGAACAGACTCTTTTCATACCCTTCGCTTTACAGTTTTTCAATCTTGAATGACCTGTTGATTACACCGTCTGAACTTATTACAGTGGCAACATATATTCCGTTCCCGAAATGGGAGACAGGTATCTCTTGAACATAATCATGATCAGGTGAGAGATCGAGTTCCCCGGTGTAAAGCAGTGAACCGATGAGGTTGATGATTGTGATCCTGTAGTGTCTTCCCAGAATCCCGTACACTCTGATATAGAACATGTGATTTTTCTCTGCGGTGACCGGGTTCGGGTAGAAATCCACCCCGTTACCTTCACGTGGGGGAAGTGTTTTCTTCGGGATGAACCTTGGCTGCTGAAACCCCTGGGAAAGATTATAGAACGAGGGCAGTGACACCTCTACCGCCGTTTCACCTATCGTCTGCTGGTATGTTTTTCCGGTCAGTGTCACCAGGTTGCCAGCCGGCACCAGCACCTGATGCGACAGGTTGTAAGCTTTCTGCGAAAAAGAGAGCGAACATATCAACGCAAGGACAATACCGGTAATCAATCCCTTCATACAACAGACCTTTCTATATTCCGTGCTAAAAGTAACATTTTTTAAGTATACTCAGACCTGCTAAAAATCAGTTTGAGGTTTTTGAGAGGTGCGATCATCCTGAAGGCCAGGGCTGCCACCATGCCTGTGATGAGTTGCAGCGCCGCTGCCATGTACCACGCCATGCCGGTAAATCTTAGCAGTCTACCGGCAGTAAACGTTATGAGAAGAATAAGGAGATAGAATAATACCCGTTTGAGATCAACCATCCTGAACATTGTCTTTTCAACTGCTGCAACGCATGCCAGGGCGACAAGAGTCTGTGTGCAGAAAGCTGCATAGGATGCCCCTGCTGCATGGTGTGCCGGTATAAGAATTGTGTTCAGGATAATGTTTACTGCCATGCCCGACAAAGTTATCACTCCTAGCAGCTTGAAGCTTCCTGTCGCTGTCAGCATCGTGCTGAAGAGATATACGAGTCCCACAGGTATCAGGGTCATCATTAGCATGGTGAATGCATTCACGGCTCCCGGGGCAGGCGTATGATAAAGCAGCTCAAGAATCTCACCGGGGTAGGTGGCAAGGGTTACAGCTGCCACTCCCAGGGGGGCCAGCAGCATTCTTCCGGCCAAAGTCGCCAGGGGCTTTATGTCAATGCCGGAAGCCAGCTCCCTTGACATGATGGGCAACAGGAGCCCGCCAATCATCACCGGTATCATGGCAAAGGCATCAAAGAGCCGGAAAGCCTGGGCATAGATGCCGGCCTCCCTGGCGCCGTCGGGCAGAAGCCTCTCGATAAGCACTGCGTCAATGCGCCAGTAGAGAGTCATGGCAAACACCACGGTGGCATAGGGCAGCCCGGTGGTGATGATGCTTTTCAGCACCCTGGCATCAGGCCTTACTTTTGAGACCTCCCCCCTGCGTACCACGATTACAAGCGCCAGGCACATGACAATGAAATAGGCAGCAGTCTGGGCGCCGACAAACCACATCATCCGGAACGGCTCCTCCGACACACCCCCCCAGAGCAGTACCGAGCAGATGATAATCATTACCAGCCTGTCGGCCACCGACAGAAGGCTGTCGAGAAAGAGGTACTGCATGCCGCTTATGTTGGAACGCAGCCAGAGTATCATGGAGGCCATCATCTGGTTCAGCATCAGTACAAGCAACATCGACAGTTGTCCCTCGCGGTAACCCATTGTCAGTGCAACTGTGATAGTTACGAAGAAATAGGCTGCTGTCAGAAGGAGACGCAGGAGGAGGACATTGCCGAACCAGAGCTTCACCCTCGAAGGGTCTGCCGATATAGCCCTGTTGTTGAAGCCTGAGAGCCCCATGTCAAGGAGAAGCGTAAAGAGAACCGAGAAGCTAAAGAGGGAGAAATAGCTGCCGTAAGCCGTCTCTCCGACCACGTTCTGAACGGTGCGGTCGATGCCGAGCACCCAGAAGGCCTTGACAAGGAGACTCACCGTCAGAAGGAACGCAATATTTAAGAGGAATTTTCGCCTCAAGATGATCTTCTCCTCACTTTATCCAAAAGAATGACAATTTATAAATTAATTGCCACATTTGTAGTTCAGAACCGGCATCCGGATATGATAATTGCAATTAACGCGCGCACCCTCAGGGCGGTGCCTCACGATGGCATAGGGTGGTTCACCCTTGAGGTCGTCAGGGGTATTGTCAGTGCCCATCCCGGGCACCGTTTTGTGCTGATAGCCGACAGGAGGTATGAGGCATTGCCGGTTGAGGGTAATAATGTTGAATATGTTACGATACCGATGCGGACGGTTCACCCGATACTATGGTACAAATGGCATGAGCTCTTACTTCCGGGTGTGCTGAAGAGAACCGGTGCCGGACTGTTCATCGCCCCTGACGGGATTATGCCGCTCAGAACGGAGGTACAGTGCATCCCGGTGATACATGATCTGAACCATGAACACCGCCCGGGAGACATCCCGCGGTGTGAGCGGATTTATTACAGTTACTTCTTCCCGCGCTTTGCCCGTAAGGCTGCAAGGGTGGCGACGGTCTCAGGATTTTCGGCAGATGACATCTCGGAAACATATGGGATAAGTCGCGACAGAATTGATGTTGTGCCCAACGGGGTGGCCGAAATCTTTTCTCCTCCCCTGTCGGGGGAAGCTGAAGCGACACGCAGGGAATACACGGGCGGAAGGCCTTACTTCCTGTTTGTCAGCAACTTCTCTCCCCGCAAGAACGTGGAGGTGGTGATAAGAGCGTTCAATCTATTCAGGAAAGCCGGCAATAGCGATCATGTGTTGCTGCTTGCTGGCAGGAGGTTATATCTCACCCGCGAGATAGACAGGGTGGTGGAGGCATCGCCCTACAGCAAAGACATACTGTTCACCGGTACTGTTACGCGTGATGTGCTTCGCAGGCTCTACGGGGCGGCTGAGGCGCTGACCTTCGTGCCGTGGTTTGAGGGGTTTGGCATACCGGTGGTTGAGGCTCAGCGTTGCGGCACGCCCTGCATCCTCTCTGACAGCTCGTCGCTGCCGGAGGTTAGTGGCGGAGCGGCGCTCTGCGTCAGCCCCGCTGACGCAGGTGCCATAGCGGAGGCTATGGCACGACTCGTCTCAGACGAGGCGCTGCGCCGCCGCCTGGCAGCAGAGGGACACCTCAACTCCCTGAGATATACATGGGAAAACACAGCCTCCGCCATGTGGACCAGCATTACAAGGGTAATCGACGAGAGAACATGACGCTCAGACCTTACTTTATAGACGGCGTCAGGGAGGCGGGATGCGACGAGGCCGGACGGGGTTGCCTGGCAGGACCGGTATTCGCAGCTGCAGTGATACTGCCAAAAAGGTACCGCAACAGGGAGCTCAACGACTCCAAGCAGCTGACACGGCGTCAGCGCGAACGGCTGCGCGAAGAGATAACATCCCGTGCCGTGGCCTGGAGCATAGCCTCATGCACCAACACCGAGATAGATTCAATGAACATCCTCCGCGCTTCAATAACCGCCATGCATAAAGCTATCGCCGGACTGAAGGTGGCACCTCTCCTGCTGCTGATAGACGGAAACAGGTTCTATTCATACGGAGACATCCCTCACCAGACAATAGTACGGGGTGACGCCACCTACCTGTCAATAGCTGCGGCATCGGTGCTCGCCAAGACCGAAAGAGACCGCTTCATGGAGGAGCTCGATGCCCTGTTCCCCGGTTACGGATGGCGACATAACATGGGCTATCCCACCCGCGAGCACCGGAAGGCTATTGCCGAATACGGCATCACACCATGGCACAGGCTCTCTTTCAGCCTCCTCGATACACAACAGAAACTCCCTTTCTTATAAAATGTTAAAATAGAGATTAATCAGGTTTCGCGGAGTTGGATTTTGATATCTTTGGTTCTTCGAAAAAATCTAAACCTGAATATACAATGAGAAAATTTCTATTCATCATCGTTATCCTTGTGACTATTACAGCCCCCCGGGCCAAGGCTGACGAAGGAATGTGGCTGTTGCCGCTGATTGAAAAGCTGAATATCGGCACCATGACAGAGATGGGGCTGAAGCTCACGGCGGAAGATATCTACAGCATCAACCAGGCAAGCCTGAAAGATGCTATCGTGGTCTTCGGAGGCGGCTGCACCGCTGAGATAGTATCACCACACGGTCTCCTGCTCACCAACCATCACTGCGGTTACGGAGTGATACAGAGGCACAGCACCGTGGAGCACGATTACCTGAATGACGGATTCTGGGCAATGTCAAACGAAGAAGAGCTGTCAAACCCCGGCCTCAGCGTCACCTTCCTCATACGTATTGAAGACGTAACGGAGAGAGTCCTGGCAAAGACCAGCACCGACATGACCGAAGCCGCCCGCCGCGAGGCGGTCATGGCAGAGAGCTCTGCCATATCTGCAGAAGCGACAAAAGGCAATCACTACAATGCCCGCGTGCAGCCGTTCTACAGCGGCAACCAGTACTTCCTCCTCGTTTATGAGGTCTATTCAGACGTCAGGCTTGTAGGAACACCTCCCAACTCAATCGGCAAGTTCGGTCATGACTCCGACAACTGGATGTGGCCCCGCCATACCGGCGACTTCAGCGTCTTCAGGGTATATATGAGCCCCGACGGCAAACCTGCGCAGTACTCAAAGGATAATGTACCCCTGAAACCGAAGCATTACCTGCCGGTATCGATAAAAAACCTCCGGAAAGATGACTTTGCAATGGTCATGGGATACCCTGGCGGCACCACACGCTATATGACCTCATACGAGGTGGATGAGGCCATGAAGATCACTAACGCCAACAGGATCAAAGTACGCGGTATACGCCAGGATGTCTGGATGAAGGATATGATGGCCGACCCGAAGGTTAATATCCAGTATGCTTCAAAGTATTCAGGTTCATCAAACTACTGGAAGTTCTCAATCGGTCAGAACCAGGGACTCACCCGCCTCCGTACGGCAGAGAAGAAAGCCGCATTTGAAGCTGATTTCATGAAGTGGGTGAAGGCTGACCCCGGGCGCGAAGCAAAATACGGCAATGCACTCTCGCTCATTGAGAACTCGGTCAGAGGCAGGGCAGAAAAATTCAATGCCCAGCAGTACCTTAACGAGGTTTTCCGCGGTTCGACTGAACTTATTACTTATGCCGGTCAGATGACAGCGCTTGAAGAGGCTCTTGCAGGCAAGGATGAGGACAAAACAAGCGGGATGATCGACAGGCTTAAGAGGAACATCGATAGTTTCTACGGCAACTATAACCTGCCGACCGATGCTAAAACCACGAAGGCTATGATCAGACTGTACCGCGAGGATATCGACCCGAAATTCCATCCGGATTTCTATGCTCTCATTGATAAGAAGTTCAAGGGCAATGTCGATGCATTCGTTGATGACATGTTTGCCAGGTCAATATTCACCTCACCTGAGAAGGTCAACGCATTTCTTGCTTCACCCAGCCTTAAGGTGCTTCAGAAGGATCCGGCCTACATCACTGCAAAATCAGTCGATGCGGTCCGCGCCTCCCTTCAGAAAGATCTGGAAGGGTTCACCGCCGACCTTTCAAAAGGCCAGCGTACCTATATGGCAGGGGTGATGGAGTTTGTCCCCGGTAAGACAGAGTACCCTGATGCTAATTTCACCATGAGGCTTTCATATGGCAAGGTGCTGGATTATTTCCCGTATGATGCCGTTCACTACAACTGGTTTACAACCCTCGACGGAGTGGTGCAGAAACACAAGCCCGGTGATTATGAGTTCGATCTTCCGCAGCGACTGATTGATCTTAACAGCAAGAAGGAGTACGGCCGTTATGCATCACCGGAAGGCCATATGCCGGTATGTTTTCTCACAAACAATGACATCACCGGTGGTAACTCCGGAAGCCCTGTGATAAACGGCAATGGCGAACTTATCGGACTTGCCTTTGACGGTAACTGGGAAGCCATGACCGGCGACATAGCATTTGAGCCGGACTTGCAGAGGTGTATTAACGTTGACATACGTTATGTACTCTGGGTTATCGATATCTACTCAGGCGCCGGCCACCTCCTTGAAGAGATGGATATCAGGCAGTAGTCCTCAGTCTTCAGTCGCCAATCCTCAGTCTTCAGTCGCCAGTCGCCAGATAATCAGCAATTTATAGACTACAGACTAAGGACTGCCGACTGGTGACTGGTTTTGACTGCCGACTGCCGATTGCTGACTGCTGACTGGTTTTGACTATCTTTGCAAAAATTTTGCAAATGCACCTCAGTTTTCTTGAAATAGTAGCCTGCTTCATGGTCCTGTTTGCCATAATTGACATCCCGGGATCGATACCCATCATCCTGGATATCAAGGCGAAAACCGGCGCTATCCACGCATGGAAAGCAACGCTGGTTTCACTGGCTATCTTTCTCGCATTCCTCATCTTCGGGGCTAAGCTTCTTGGCATTTTTGGCATCGATGTCAGTTCCTTTGCCATTGCAGGAGCCTTCATCATCTTCCTTATAGGAATGGAGATGGTCCTCGGCGCCGAGTTCTTTAAGCATGACTCTCCCGGTGGAGGAACAATAATACCCATCGCATTTCCTCTGATAGCCGGGGCGGGATCAATCACCACCATACTTTCCCTCAGGGCAGAGTATGAAACGATTAACATATTGATAGCCCTTCTGTTGAACACGGTTATCATTTACGCCGTGCTGAAGTCGACTTCGACAATTGAACGCTTTCTCGGCCCCACGGGGCTGCATATACTAAAGAAATTTTTCGGGATCATACTGATTGCAATTGCAGTAAGGCTTTTTCTTAATAACACGGGCATAACACTTCCAAATGGCTGAGGAGGTAACCATTTATACCGACGGAGCCTGCAGCGGTAACCCGGGCCCCGGAGGATACGGCGTGGTACTCATATCCGGCAGGCACCGCAAAGAGATCTCCGAAGGATTCCGGTTTACCACCAACAACCGTATGGAGCTCCTTGCAGCCATCACCGGTCTGGAGGCCCTGAAACGCGACGGCTCCGTGGTCAGGCTTTACACTGACTCCCAGTACCTGGTCAACGCCGTCAATAATGGATGGCTCTTCAACTGGGAGACAAAACGATTTGCTAAAAAGAAAAATCCAGACCTCTGGATTCGCTTTCTTGAGGTCTATCGCCGCCATCAGGTGACATTCCTGTGGGTTAAAGGACATAATAATGATCCTGAGAATGAGCGCTGTGACACGTTGGCCGTCGCCGCCGCGAAAGGGCCCCTTCTAAATGAAGACACAGGCTATATCCCTGACGATGGCGCAATGGGATTTTTATGACACAAAACAAGTTTTGACTTTTGTAAAAAAAATGCAATTTTTGCATAAAATGGGGGATAAATGAAAAGCTTCATACATAAAGCCACAGACCTTACTCCGGAAATTATCCTGGCACCGGAAGAGAATAAATTTATCATCTCGGGCAAGTCGGCACCGGAGGATGTTCGCGGGCTATACTACCCGGTGCTGGAATGGATGGAGGAGTTTGCCGGCGATGTCCGCAAGAGTAGCCCCTACTCCGATACCAACCACCTATGTTTCCGCCTTGACCTTGAATACTTCAACTCTTCCTCGGCAAAGTTCCTGTTCGATATATTTACTCAACTCAGGGATCTCAACAGCGATGGTATTCCCGTTGACATCGAATGGTATTATGACGAGGAGGATATAGATCTCCGTGAGGCAGGCGAGGATCTATCGCTCCTCTGTGAGTTGCCCTTTAAATATTGCCCCAAAACCAGGGACGGTCAATGAGAGGCCCGGCAGAACTATATGCTCTGCTTGAACTTCTACAGATACCATATGAGTATTTAGAACACCCTCCCGTACCAACAGTGGAGGAGGCCATGAAATACTGGTCGGGCATTGATTCCGGTCACTGCAAGAACATATTCTTCCGTAACCACAAGGGCGACAGACACTATCTGGTAATCCTGTATTTTAATTCAAAGCTCAACATAAAGGAGCTGGAACAGAAGCTGAAACAGGGGAAACTATCCTTTGCTTCTGACAGGAGGCTCATGCAGTACCTTGGACTCACACCGGGCTCCGTATCTCCCTTCGGACTGATAAATGATCACATACACCACGTCCACCTTTTCATTGACAAGACGCTTCTCGCACATGAGAGGCTTTCATTCCATCCCAACACCAACACTGCATCGATCATCATCCCTCGTGAAGGCCTCTTCAGATTCCTCACCCATACCGGCAATAGCTACGAATTTTTCTGATCCAACTACACCCCTTACAGTCTGCAGTCCACAGTCCACACAGTCCACAGTCTAAAATACTGACTATCAATTCTTAATTCTTAATTTTGACTGCCGACTGCCGACTGAGGACTGCCGACTGAGACTGGTTATCTGGATTCATTCCAAATAACTCCGGTCAATGCAGCACAAACCCCACGATGCCGGTCTTTATAGCGGACTTGCATTTTGGACTTTTAACCTTACAACCATGAAAAGAATTGCATTCACTGCATTTGCGGCACTGTTGTGCACGACGCTCAGTGCACAGGACACAATACAGAAAAGAAGCTACCAGGCGACTTACACCTCGAACGCCCCGGCAATTGACGGATCAATAGATGATGATGCCTGGCAGGCAGGCACATGGGCAGGCGACTTCTCCCAGTATGAACCTCACAACGGGGCAAAAGTCTCCCAGATCACAGAATTCATGATTCTGTATGATGACAACAATATCTACGTAGCCATTAAAGCCTATGACTCAGATCCGGACAGCATCGTCAGACGAATCTCCAGAAGGGATAATGGCGACGGTGATTTCGTTGGCATCTCCTTCGACAGTTATTATGATCGCCAGACCGGCTTCACCTTCACCACTAACGCGGCGGGGGTGAAAAATGACTTTATGTGGGCCAGAAACGGTCAGATAGAAGACGATACATGGGATCCTATATGGTATACTGATGCAAAACTCTATGATTGGGGATGGGCTGCAGAGATGAGAATACCACTTACCCAACTGAGATTCAGGATATCTGACGAGGGAGTCTGGGGCCTTGAAGTATTCCGCCGCCTGTTCCGAAACCAGGAGATGTCCGTTTGGCAGTTCATAGACCGGAACGCTTCCGGCATAGTGCATAATTTCGGGGAGCTGACAGGCCTCACCGGCATCAGGCCAAGGAAGCAGGCTGACATCACTCCATTCGTCGTAGGCAGCCTCGAGACATTTGAAGGCGAGAATGGCAACCCGTTTTCCACCGGCACTGCCTGGAAATACAATGCCGGCCTTGATGCCAAGTTCGGCATCACGAACAATATGACCCTTGATGTTACGGTCAATCCTGACTTCGGACAGGTCGAAGCTGACCCGTCACAGGTCAACCTTACCGCCTATGAGACATTCTTTGAGGAAAAGAGGCCCTTCTTCATTGAAGGTAACAATATAACCAGCTTCAGGACAGGCCTTGGTGACGGGGACATCGGATACGACAACCTGTTTTATTCGAGGCGTATAGGTCGAAGCCCCCACATCGGGGTCAATACCGAAGAGAATGAATACGCCAGGGTTCCACGTAATACCCCCATAATAAGCGCATTAAAACTTACCGGCAAGACACCCGATGGTCTGTCGGTAGGCATATTGGAGGCTGTGACGGCTGAAGGAAAAGCAGAGATTGATTCTCTGGGTGAAAGATCATGGCAGACTGTTGAACCGTTGACCAACTATTTTGTCTCAAGGGTCATGAAAGATTTTAACGGCGGCAAGACAGTAATCGGCGGAGCATTCACCAATACCCACCGTTTCCTCGACGGAACAGGCATCGACGGCCTCGTGCGCAATGCAAACACTGCCGGCCTCGACTTCACACATTACTTTGGTGATGAACGCACCTGGTTCGTTTCAGCAACAGCTGCAGGCAGCAACCTGACAGGAAGCACGGTGGCCATTGAGAACCTCCAGTACTCTCCGGTGCACTACTATCAAAGACCCGATGCAGATTATGTTGAGGTTGACCCGACACGTACCTCATTGAATGGATTCGGAGGTAATGTCCAGACCGGTAAGGTCGCGGGCCACTGGAACTTTATGGCATTCGGGTATTTTAAGTCCCCCGGCTTCGACCTCAATGATGCAGGTTATCTTCAGAACGCAGATGCCATGATGACAGGCTTATGGTCAGCATACAGATTCGATAAGCCCTTCAGTATCTTCAGACAGATCAGGCCCAATTTCAACTTCTGGACCGGGTGGGACTTCGGGGGCACCCATCTCTACACCGGCGGAAACCTCAGCGTCTATGTCCAGTTTAAAAACCTCTGGTGGACCAGCATTGGAGGAAACTATCAAGATAAGGCGCTTTCAAACACTCTGCTGCGTGGCGGGCCATCAATGCTCACTCCCTCTAACCGGTCCTTCAACTTCAATGTGGGTTCCAACAACTCAAAAATGATCTACGGCACACTGTGGGCCAACATGGGAAAAGGAGGAGAGGAAGCCTCCAGGCGGTGGAACACAGGTCTTAACCTGACCGCCAAACCTGGACAGTCGTTTTCAGTCACCCTCTCACCATCTTATTCAAAATCTACCAACACCATCCAGTATGTCACGTATAACTCAGATGGTGACCGTTATATCCTCAGCCAGATAGACCAGCAGATCGTCAGCATGTCACTGCGACTGAATTACAATATTACACCGGACCTTACGATTCAGTACTGGGGACAACCCTTCCTGGCGGCAATGGATTACAGCAAATTCAAGGTGGTCACAGATCCCCGGGCAGAAAAACTGTCTGACCGATATCGCCTATTGACAGAGACCGAAATGGAATTTGATGCGGCTGATAACAGATACTACGTTGATGAAAATAACGACGGTACCAGCGATTATAGTTTCCGAAATCCGGATAACAACTATGATCAGTTCCTGTCCAACCTGGTTGCACGCTGGGAATTCCGTCCGGGATCCACCCTCTATCTGGTCTGGTCACAGACTCGTAGTTACAATGACAATTCTGGCTCATTCTCACTTGAGGAAAACCTCAATAACCTTTATTCTGAGAAAAAACCATATGATGTCTTCCTGATAAAATTTACCTACAGGTTCGGGCTACGATAAAAGGCCGAATGTGCAGGTCCGGGAGAGCGGGGAATTAAATTCTCCGCTCTTTTTATTGATGCACGGACGAAAAAAACCGGTATTGCAGTGTAATTTATTTGTTTACATTTGAGATGCCTAAAACTACTTGTCTGTTATACTGCTGCCATGAAGAAGATCATCCTCATGCTGTTGGCTTGTCTCCCCCTGGTGATAAGCGGACAGGATTATGAAAAGAGAATATACAACGCCACCCGCATAACGGTTGCTCCGGTGATCAACGGGGAACTTGACGATGAAGCCTGGCTCCGGGGAGAGTGGGCAGGCGATTTCGTGCAGTTTGAGCCCCATGAGGAAGCTCCGCCTAAACAGAAGACTGAGTTCAAGATTCTTTATGACGACCACAACATCTACGTTGCGATAAAGGCTTTTGATACGGCTCCCGACAGTATTGTCCGGCGTATGACCCGGCGTGACGACACAGACGGCGATGCAGTCATTGTGGCGTTCGACTCATACTTTGACCAGCGCACGGCATTTGGTTTCGGCGTCAGTGCCGCCGGCGTCAAGGGTGACCTTATCTGGACGGATGACGGGATGAATGAAGATGAAACATTCGACCCTATATGGTATGTCAAAACAGGTATCTACGACTGGGGATGGGCCGCGGAGATGCGTATCCCCCTGACTCAGCTGCGTTTCTCTGCCGCGGAAAACCAGGTCTGGGGATTAGAAATCATCAGGGAAATATACCGGCATAATGAGACTGACCTGTGGCAACCCATAGCCAGGAATGCTTCCGGGCTGGTTCACAACGCCGGGCTTCTTCACGGGCTGACAAATATCAAACCCCGTACATTGTTTGATCTTACACCATACGGGGTGGCCAAACTCGGGACCTATGAAGGTGAAGCGGGAAATCCATGGTATGACGGATCAGATATTAAAGCCAACGCAGGACTCGATGCCAAGATAGGAGTGACAAACAACATGATCCTCAGTCTGTCACTGAATCCCGATTTCGGGCAGGTGGAGGCCGACCCCTCAGAAGTCAACCTGTCTGCCTTTGAGACTTATTTCAGTGAAAAAAGGCCTTTTTTCGTTGAAAGTAAGAATATCACCTCATATAATCTTGGTATTGGTGGTGGTGACCAGGGAAATGACAACCTCTTCTATTCAAGACGAATCGGGAAAAAGCCATCATTAAGCCATTCAGCCGATGCAGGTGAATTCGCATGGACACCTTCCTTCACACCAATCATCGGAGCAGCGAAGCTGACCGGCAAATCGGCCGGAGGACTATCTGTCGGTGTCATTGAGGCAGTGACAACACAGGTAAACACCAGGATATACAATGATCTTACAGGCGAGACATCGTACCTGACGGCTGAACCCCTGACAAATTTTGCAGTCGGAAGGGTTCAACAGGATCTCAACGGCGGAAAGACAATAATCGGGGGAATGATGACAAGTACAATAAGGATGCTGGATGAGTCAACAGAGGATTACTTTCACAAATCGGCCACCACCGCAGGATTTGACTTCACCCGGTATTTCGGCGAAATGAATTACATCTTTCAGCTCCGGACCGTTCTCAGTAACGTCACCGGGACGGAGGATGCAATAGCCCGTACCCAGCGTTCTGTGATACATAACTTCAGGAGACCGGATGCCGAATACACTGAGTATGATCCGACACGTACCTCCCTGAGCGGCTTCGGCGGCAACCTGATGGCGGGAAAGATAGGAGGCAACTGGCAGTTCCTCTATCTCTCTGCATGGAAGTCACCCGGGCTTGAGCTGAATGATATCGGCTATATGCAGGTGGCAGACCAGTATCTTGGCGTGGGTGTGATCAACTACAACATCTACAAGCCGTTCGGCATCTTTAACAGTATGTCATTCGGAGCCAACCTGATCCATCTGATGGACTTTGGCGGACACACAAACATTGTTGGCATATCCCAGTCATGGTCAGCACGTTACAAAAACCAGTGGAGATCATTCATATCCGGACAGCTGAACAGTCGCGAGACAGACAACCTTATGCTCAGGGGTGGCCCGGCTATGAAGATGCCCGGGCAGATTTACTTCGGAGGCGGCATCGATTCCGACTGGCGGAAGAAGCTCGCGGGAGAGGTTGACTTCAGGTTTTTCAGGACATTTCAGGATGTGAGCACAAGATACAGTATGAGTTTCGAACTTCAGTATCGCCCGCTCAACACCCTCACCCTGAGCATCGAACCGGAATGGAGCAGGACGGTGAATGAGATGCAGTATGTGACCACGGTATCGGCAACAAGCGGGGTCTATACGCCGCGTTATATCTTCGGAACCATAGATCAGAAGATCCTGAGCATTTCTCTCAGGGTCGATTACAACATCACGCCTGACCTGACTATACAGTATTGGGGCCAACCCTTTTTCGGTTCCGGCAGCTACAGTAACTTCAAACGGATTACAGATCCTGTTGCCAATGAACTGTCAGACAGGTACCACACATTCATAGCCGGTGAGACAAGCTACTCCGATGGTTCATATTTTGTTGACGAGAACCTTGACGGCTGGGCTGATTATCAGTTCGGAAATCCAAACTTCACCATCAGCGAATACCTTCATAACCTTGTAGTCCGCTGGGAGTTTCTCCCCGGATCCACAGCTTACCTGGTCTGGTCACAGACAAGGGAGTATAATACAGGTGACGGTATTTTTGACTTCAACTCGCAGGCAGATTATCTCTTCACTGATACCAAACCACATAACGTCTTTCTTGTGAAATTATCATACAGGTTCGGACTGAGATGAAAAAGAGCTGCGAGTGGCCGTCAGGCGATCCCCTTATGATAAGCTATCATGACAGTGAATGGGGAGTTCCCGTGCATGATGATATCAAGTGGTTTGAACATATAGTGCTTGATGGTGCTCAGGCCGGACTGAGCTGGAAAACAATCCTTCACAGGCGGGAAGGCTATCGCAGGGCTTTTGACGGGTTTGACCCGGCAAAGGTTGCCCAGTATGACGAAAAGAAATACGCAGCATTGCTGAATGATGATCGAATCATACGCAACAGGCTGAAGATCAAATCAGCCATCAGTAATGCGAAGGCATTCCTCCGGATTCAGGATGAGTTTGGCAGCTTTGACAATTATATATGGGGATTCACCGGGGGCAAACCTGTGGTGAATAACCGGGTGAACCTGAGCGAAATACCGGCCCGGTCACCGCTCTCAGATGCAATAAGTAAAGATCTGAAAAAGAGAGGTTTCACATTTGTGGGATCAACAATTTGTTACGCCTTCCTGCAGGCGGCAGGTGTCATCAATGATCATCTGACCGACTGCTTCCGGCATCCTTCCAACCTGGGTGCTGTGTGATACATCACCTCGGTTGCAGGTGTCGGAAGCGTCAATGCCTGATTGGTCAATCATCTATTTTCATTGGATCCTGAATACAACCGGGATATTGAAATAGACTGGCACGGCACGTCCATCCTGCTTCCCGGGCTTCCAGCGAGGCATCCCTGATATGACCCTTATTGCCTCATTGTCAAGCAACGGATCAACGCTCCTGATCAATTCCACATCATTTATTTCACCGGTGGAACTCACGACAAACCTGAGGATGACTGTTCCCTGTATCCGGTTAATCAGTGCATCTTCAGGGTATTTGACATGATCCATGACGTATTGCAGCAGAGCTGTTTCCCCTCCGGGAAACGAAGGCATCTCCTTGACAATAATGAACGGTTTCTCTACATTCGGAATAACCGGATCCGGATCCGCTGAAACCTCAGGTAATATCTCTGTCGCAACCCCATCGACAATCTCCGTGATCAGGGCATCGACCGTCATAAAAGTGTTTGTAATCGCCTGCTCATCAGGTACTACAACCGGCGGCACGAACTGCAGCTTCTTCATCATATCAACCGGTGGTGCCGGAGGCTTTGGGGGTTCAGGCGGCGGCTCCAGATTTGCCAGGTCAGGATCGGCCACGTAAGTGATCATAAACCTCTGCCCCGGAAGATTTTCCGGATGGTCTGACGCAAAAAAGGGCACAAGAACCACCGAACCACTGAATATCAGTCCTGCCACGATTGAGATGCTCATTGTTGAGCCATAGCGTCTTCTGAGATCATAAGCCCCGTACTCCTTGTTTCGGTCCCGGAAGATGATATCATCAAATCCGGGAACTTTTTCTTCATTCCTCTTCATAACGATAAGTTTAAATTACTGTTGTTAATGAAGAGGCGCCTCTTGCTATATAACATCAAATATTATACCACAAATGTTAAAATTAGTTAAAATTTATGTGTTTCCGGGAAAGCCTGAACCGGGGAGGAAAAAATGGCGGCGGAGCAGTGCCGGAAAGGGTATCTGAAACCTGAGTAAGCGATAGACAGGTCTAGATGAAATTCCTGTCAAGAAACCTTTGGAAATTCTCCCTGTACTGGTCTGTGATGGGGATGCGCACCTCACCGTAGACAATACGGTTGCGCTCAATGACCCTGACAGTCTCAAGGTTGACAATGTAAGACCTGTGCACACGCATGAATTTGTCATCAGGGAGCCTGGCCTCCAGTGCCTTCAGTGTGGAGAGGGAGAGGACAGGTTTCTTCTCGCCATTGAGGAAGATCTTGACATAATCTTTCAGCCCCTCAATGTAGTGTATCTCAGAGAAATTTATGCGCCTGATCTTGTAGTCTGACTTGATAAAGAGGAAATCATTCCTCACCTCGAGCTCCGGCAACTCCCTCCTCTCAAACTCAATCAGCTTGTCGGCCTTCTGTGCCGCCTTCAGAAACTCGGCATAGCTGAAGGGCTTTAGCAGGTAATCAATGGCGTCAAGCCTGAAGCCCTCAAGTGCATACTTCTCATAGGCTGTGGTGAATATCACCTTGGGTCCGCCGCTGATGACCCTGGCCAGCTCGGTGCCTGTCAGGTCGGGCATCTGTACGTCAAGCAGCACCAGGTCAACATCTGATGACCCGATGAATGCCACGGCCTCAACGGGATTGTCGAAAGCACCTGCCATCTCAAGAAAGGGAGTCTTCTCAACGTATCCCCTGACCAGCTGAAGCGCCAGCGGCTCATCATCTATGGCAACGACCCTTATCATCCTCCCGGGCGATTAAGTCTTTATTGTCAGCACAACACTGAACACCTGATCCTGTTCATCAATCGTCAGCTCATGACGGCCGGGATATAGCAACGCCAGCCTCTTCCTGACATTCTCCAGCCCGATGCCAGATGCAGCCTGAGGTCCGCCGGTGTTCGCCGCGCTCACGCTGTTCCTGGCAACGAAGGTGATCATATCCTTCTCCTGCCCCAGGGAGATCTCTATAAAGGAGTTAGCCTGATAGGTCACACCGTGCTTGAAAGCGTTCTCGATGAACGGAATGAACAGCAGAGGAGGAAGATCAATATCTTCATACTCTGAAGGCAAGTTGACCGTAAGCCTTACTCGGTCACTCATACGGAGCTTCATCAGATCGATGTAACCCTTCATGAACTCGATCTCATGACTTAGTTTTGTATTTCCCTGCTCTGATTCATATAGCATGTAACGCATCATCTTGGAGAGACTGAGCACTGCCTCCTGAGCATCTTTCTGATTTATCTCAATGAGCGAATAAATGTTATTAAGCGTATTGAAAAAGAAGTGAGGACTGACCTGGTTCTTGAGAAGCGCCAGCTCCGAGTTCAGCTTCTCACGCTCAAGCTCCTTGATCTCCTCCTCCTTCCTGAGTGCGCTTTCAGCGTACCTCAATCCGACCGCAAATCCTGAGACAAGGAATGAGGTAATGAAGAAGTTGTACAGTGCCATTCCTCCGCCCCTGCGCCTGCCGCGATCATCGCCGTGAGGTTGTCTCTGATCATCCTGCCTCATCCGTTCAATGACCTCCGGCGGCGGTGTAAAGAGTTTTTCATAAAACTTGCCGGAAGCCAGTCCCATTATCACAATCAGGGATGCTGCAAGAAAGATGAAGCTGAACCATTTGCCCTTTTCGGCCAGTCGCGGTACCAGCCATAGGTAGTTGACGTAGAACAGAATAAAGAAGACAAAGGTGTTGAACAAAATAACAGTGGTGGTCCGGCTATCCTTGAACAGTCCGCCTGCTATCAGGAACTGAGGCAGTATGAAAAGGACTATCCATCCTGTGGCGTGCAGAAGAACGGGTAATCCTTTTCTCTTTCTAATTGCTCCTTTGATATTCATCCCACCATCAAAGCTAATGAATCTCCTCAAATAATCATTCATATCTCAGTGCATCAATCGGGTCCAGTTCAGATGCTCTTCTTGCGGGGTACCAACCGAAGAAGATCCCGATAACCGTACAAACGACAAATGACAGTATCACCGAACTCCACATCACGCTTATAGGCCATGAGGTGAGTGCTTCAACGATTTGTGAGGCCGCAAAGCCGAGCAGGATGCCGACGATTCCTCCGAAAACGCTCAGCATAATAGATTCAATCAGGAACTGGAGAAGTATATCCATGCTCTTTCCTCCAAGCGACATTCTCAGCCCTATCTCCCTGGTACGCTCAGTGACCGAGACATACATTATATTCATGATCCCGATGCCTCCCACCAGAAGAGATATCCCCGCTATTGCACCCAGTAGGATTGTGAGTATATCAGTCACGGAGGTCATGGTTGTCGAAAGCTCTTCCTGGCTTCTGACCTGAAAGTCATTATCCTCATTCTCACGCAGCTTATGGCTTACCCTGATTACCTCTTCCACCTGCTCCAGTGCCAGGGCCGATTCTTCAGCGCTGCGGGCTGACATCTGTATCGACTGGATATGGGTCTGGGCAAGGATCCTTTTCTGTACAGTGGTATAAGGCGCAATCATTACATCGTCCTGGTCCTGTCCGAAGCTGTTCTGTCCCTTCTCCTTCAGCACCCCGATAACTTTAAAGGGGATGTTCTTAAAACGTATTGTCTCCCCCGTCGGATCTATACCTTCACCAAACAGCTCGTCAGCAACGGTGCGCCCTATAAGACACACCTTGGCAGAACCCTTCGCCTCGCTGTCGGTAATATTGCGTCCGCTGACCACCTTCCAGCTCTTAATCTCCAGGTACTCTTCATTGCCGCCGTAAATAGTCGTGGGCCAGTTTGAGTTCCCGTAAACGGCCTGTCCGCTGCTTCTCACCTCGGGTGAGACTGCAATCACGGCATCACACTCCGTTTTAATGGCGTTGACGTCATTCATGGTCAGTCGCTGTGAACTTGTGCTGCCCTGCTGAACGCCTCCCATCCTCATGTTGCCCGGCATTACGAAAAGCATGTTCGAGCCCATGCTCGCTATCTGGTCCTGTATGCTTTTCTTAGATCCCTGGCCGATGGCCAGCATTGTAATGACTGACGCCACGCCGATGATTATCCCGAGCATGGTCAGAAACGAGCGCATCTTATTGCGTTTCAGTGCATTCAGTGCTACTTTCAATAGATTTCCAATATTCATCTTGTTCTCTTATTAGTCTTCTTCAACCGGAAGGGCATTAAGCATCTCTTCTGCAACAAGCCTGTTCCCGATCTCTTCCTCCCTTATGATATGTCCGTCGCGGAACACGACGCTGCGTGTCATGCAGCGGGCTATGTCAGTCTCATGTGTCACGAAGACTATGGTCTTACCTTTGGCGTTCAGATCCTGTAACAACGCCATTATCTCAAATGAAGTCCTGCTGTCAAGGTTACCCGTAGCCTCATCGGCCAGGATCACCACAGGATCATTCACCAGTGAGCGCGCAATTGCCACCCTCTGCTGCTGTCCGCCGGAGAGCTGGTTGGGCATGTGGCCCATCCTGTCAGCCAGGCCAACTGCTTCGAGTGCGGCAATAGCCCTCTCCCTCCGCTCTCTGGCTTTTATCAACGGGTTGTACATCAGGGGCAGCTCCACATTCTCAAGTGCCGAGGTGCGGGAGAGAAGGTTGTAGGACTGAAAGACGAAGCCTATCTTCAGGTTGCGTATGGCAGCCCTTTCATTCTTCGACATCTCAGCAACGTTCACTCCGTCGAGGATATAAGTTCCTGCCGTAGGCCTGTCAAGGCAGCCTATGATATTAAGCATGGTCGACTTGCCGGAACCGCTGGCACCCATGATCGCCACGAACTCACCCTGGTTGATCTTCAGGTCGACGCCCCTCAGGGCATGTACCGTCACCTCCCCCACGTAATAGTCCTTCTTTAAAGAGGATATGTCTATAATTGCCTTCATAATCAGTTCCGTGTAGATGAGTTTGTTCTTGTTCCGGTGGTGGTACTCTGGGTATTCCTTCTTCCGGGAGGTGTTGGCATGAAGGGATTTGAAGCTGCTTCCTTCTCTTTCTTCTCCTTTGCCGTGGCCATAGTCATCTTTGTTACAACCTCGACACCCTCTTCCAGCCCTGATTTTACCTCTGAATTGTCGCCATCGTTCGAACCGAGTTCTACTCTGACCGGGTGGATTCCGTTCTCATCCTTCACCCAGACCATCGTCGGCATTTTAAAGCCCTCCGGCGGGGTAAATCCTTCCGGCATCCGGCCCCCGGGCATACCGGCGCCGCCGGGCATGCCTTGCATTCCCCTGCCTGCTCCTGTACCGGTTCCCGCGCCGGCACCAGTGCCGGCACCAGTGCCGGTCATGCCGCCTGCAGGTCTGCCGGTGCCACCGGGCATACCATCCATATTTCCTCCTGAAGTCATCTCCTTTCTCAGCCCGGCAAGATAATCAGCATCAGGGGTGAACTTCACTGCCTTGTAGGGTATGGTGAGCACGTCTTTTATCTCTTCCGCATAGATGACAATGTTGGCTGTCATCCCGGGCAGAAGCTTCTGATCAGGATTGGGAGCATTGATGATAACCGTGTAGGTAACAACACTCGATGTGGTGACCGGAGACAGCCGTATCTGCTCAATGGTGCCTGCAAATTTCTCATCGGGGAATGCATCAACGTCAAACTCCACACGCTGACCCTTCCTGATCATACCTATATCTGATTCGTCTATGGCAGCCTCTACCTGCATCTGCGTAAGGTCCTGGGCAATTGTGAAGATCTCCGGGGTGCTGAAACTTGCTGCCACCGTCTGGCCTTCATCAACCGCCCTGTTCATTACTACGCCGTCAATTGGCGAATATATTGTTGCATAGCCAAGCTGAACCAGGGCTTTGTCATACTGCGCCTGTGAGTTCTTAAGGCTGGCCTTTGATTTCTCATGGTTATACCTTGCCTGATCATAATCTGCCTGCGCAATCAGGTTCTTCTCATAAAGAGCCTTGCTCCGCTCATAATTTGAAGCCTGGTATTCCATCTCTGCCTTCGCATTCTCAAGTGTGGCAAGCGACTGCTGCACGCTTGATTTCAGGGCTGTCTTGTCAAGCTCTGCAAGGACCTGCCCCTTTTTTACATGTGTGTTAAAGTCCACATGAAGCTTTTCAACAATACCGGAGACCTGCGTTCCCACTACCACCGAAGTGATGGCCTCTATGGTACCTGTGGCGGTAACCGTATTGACTATCGAGCCCTTCGTTACTTTCGAGGTCTCATAAATGTATGCCTTGCTCTTCTTGCAGCTGTGAATGGTCAGCAGCGTTACTGCAACAACCGCCAGCATTCCTGTGCTTAATAAAATTCTCTTGACTTTCATTGATATATCTCTTTAATTGTTCATTATTTTCTAAAACGAAAGTGGGACTCCCCTGTAGAAGTCGATGATTTTATGACTGTAAACAAGCTCATATTTTGCCTGAAGCAGCCTGCTCTCAGCCGTGGTCAGGTTGGTCTTTTGTATCAGGAAATCAATGGAGTTCATGGCCCCGAGCTTAAACTTCTCCTCGGCCACATTGTATGATTCCAGAGATGCGTCGTGCTGGTTGAGTGCAGCCTCATAACTGATGGCGGCCGACTGTGCATCAAGGACAGCCTGCTCAACTTCCTTGCGCAGTTGGTTCTTCGTATTGAGCTCATCGAGCTCAGCGGTAGTTATGCCATACCTCGACCTTGCCACTGACGATTTGTTCTGGTTGTTCCTGAAGATGGGTATGGAAACGGATAATCCCAGTGAAGGTGAAAACCCGCTTTTTAGCTGAGACCCCATCTCCGCCGCCTGGGTGAATCCCGTGCTCAGTCCGGCATTCATCGAGACAGAAGGATAAAAACCACCCTTAGCCAGCTCAAGGTTCACTTCCGAACTCTCGCGGTTTATTTCTGCATTTTTTATCTGGGGCTTGATCTGCAGTGCCTCATCATAAACCGTGACTGCATCACCGGCAGGCATTGTCGATATCAGAGCATCCATATCAGGCCTGGCAATTTCAAATGACTCATCAATTGGATATTCCATGAGCTGCATCAATGTCACCTTTGCCATCTTAAGGTTATTCACTGCGTTGGCGAGTGTCAGCTCTTCACTGGCAAGCTGAGTCTTCACCTGCAGGTAGTCGCTGTTGGCAATGGCACCGAGGCCGTACCTTTCTTTTGCCAGGGCCAGTTCTTCACGCGTGGCGTCAGCCTGGTTGCGGCTGTTGACAACCTGCTCCTCAGCGTAGAGGACCTGCAGGTAAGCGCTCATTATGTTCAGCGAGACCTTTTCCCTTGTCTCCTCAGTGCTGTACTGAAGGCTTTTGTAGTTCAGTTCGGCCTGTCTGATCTCATTCTGTGCCTGAAATCCGCTGAAGAGGGTCACTCCGCTGCTCACAGAGGCGCTTGTGCGTGATGTGGTTCCACCGTTGGTGCCCGTAGTCGCCTGCTGCCATCCCAGGTTCTCTCCCAGGGATGCGTTCAGGCTGGGCCAGCGGTTGTCCTTAGACTGCTGTAGTGAAATTTCTCCCACACTGACCGAAACCTCTGCCTTGCGTACCTGGATGTTTTCATTCAGGGCGTAATCGATGCACTCTGTCAGTGTCCACTGCTTCTCCTGTGCAGAGCCTGTCATAATCACCAGGGCCATGATTGCCACGGCAGTTAATAATCTTTTTGTACTCATCCTTTTCATTTTGTGAAACTTGATGAGACAAAACTATTATGACAAGGTCCCGGAAAGAAATCCTTTAGACCATATGAAGGTTTATATCGACAAAAAGCTCTATTTTACCGATCAAAGAACCCTTGTTATCAGCGGATAACGTTGATAGCATGACTTCCATTCACCCTGTTGCATGGTAATCGAGCAGGAAGAAAATGAAAGAAGTATTGCCCATGCCGGGCACACAAAAAGAGGCTGCCCTGATAATACAGGACAGCCTCTTTTATTCTTTCTCCCGCTTGTTAATTGACAGTCGGGATGCATGAAGGTTTTATAACACTATCATCGTGTATGAAACCATTTATGACTAAAAGTAGAAGTTAAGAGATATTTTTGCGTATGTCGGAGAAGCCTTCAGGTTAAAATCATTTGTAAAGTCAGCCTCAACATAGGTTGAAGTAGAGGGATCATAATATTCGTCCGAATATTCATCATAATATTTCCCGGTCATTAACTGTATGCCGAACTCACCACCTATACTGAAGTTGTCATCAATGAAGTATTCCGTACCAACACCGGCAAAACCTCCAAATAAAGATACCTTGTCAAGCGACTCCTGAATTTCTTCTTCTTCTTCGCCATTAAAAGTAACTTTGGCATTTAGGAGCGGTTTTGCAATCCCTGCAATTACGTAACCCTTAAGCTTATTCCTTTCAATTGCGAAGTACTTGACTCCAAACTCAGGCATTATTATACTGCCGCTTACCTTAAGTTCATCTGTAAACTCAACAGCCAAACCTTCATCATAATCCCATTCGGTACCTGTTTCAATGAATTTTCCCGAAGCTGAAAAAACCTGGATACCAACAAAAGGAACAATCTTCCCGAATTTGTATCCAAAATAGGCATTATTAATATTCAGCCCGGTACCTACACCAAAAGAAAATTGACTGAATGCTGAGGCAGACATAAATAATGCTAACACAATAACTGATAAAATTCTTTTTTTCATTTGAGTAAATTAAAGTGAGTAATCATTTAGTTAATTTGATATACTTAACCTTTATTCGCAGTCTTTATTATATGGCGTGTCTGTTTATTTTGCAGCAGGGCAGCCTTCCCGGATATTTAAATTCATCTTTATAAGGAAGGTTTTACCTGTAAAAGAGATGTTTGGACATTTACGCGAATGGTTCGGTATGGAGGGCGGACACGGTTGACTTTATGCCTCTGTTTTGTTCAGAAATCGTACCTGACAGAAAATCCGCCAGGATAGATACTTACTGTCCATTCACTATCCGGCCTGGCAGGCAAGGTTTCCGTTCCGGACCCGATTCTATGACAGTACCTTTCATAATCCTTTATCGCTCTTACGGGCTGTGTCCATATCTGTGCTTCCGTCACCGCGGTATTAAGGGCAAAATTCACCAGGCCGTCCCATACGGTTCGTTTGAATCCCAGCCATGTTATCAGTCCGCTGCTGAGGTTCACTGCGCCTGCAATTACATGCGTCTTCCATGCCCTTCCTTCCTTCTCCCTTAAAGCCAATGTCCTTAGCAGTTCAACTGCCTGTTCTTCCGATAATGGTATTTCTCCTGTGACATAATCGCGATAAGAAGGATAATCTGCTTTCGCATCTTTGGGGACAATGGGTGTGATCAGCTGCCCTAACGCTCCGAGAAAGGTCGTTGCGGCACCCAGGGCCATATCCTGCCGTGTTGTCAGGTTCTCAGTTGATACCGAGACGATTGTCTGACCAGCAGTGGCAGCACTGTATCCGGCAAGCCATCCGTACCACCATATCTGCGCATTCTGCTTGTCCTTCAGGGCGGTCAGCTGAATATCCTGAACTCTTTTGTCCGTAACAGAGTCTGCTACCGCGTCCTGTCCTCTAAGAACAATAACCTGCAAAAGAAAGATGACAGATAAAAAGATGGTTACTGATGCTGATCGTGAGTATCTGCTGTTCATTGTTTGTCCTGTTTATCCGATCTGCCCAGGAATGCAGATTCCCTGAGGATGAATGAAAAAAGAAAGCTTATCAGCATCAGGATGATCAATACAAACAACGGTGCGGTCATTGATCCCGTCACCGTGGATTTGAAGCTGTCCATGCCGAAAATGAATGCTATCCCTGATATCTGTCCCATGAGCAAAAGAAACCCGTTTGATGTGCCTTCAGAAACAGGAAATGTTACCTCGGCACCATATTGGAATCCTATCGGACCCGAACTGAGCAGGAAGAATCCAAACGCTCCTGCCGAAAAAAGAAGCAACGCATAGTTTGTAGCATAGGTCACTCCTGCAAGACCTGCTGTTGCTCCCGCCAGGGCAATTATAATGAACGGTATTCGCCTCCTGTAGCGGTCTGACAGGAAAGGCATGATAACAGCCCCCACTATTCCTCCAATGATCATAAGGCCTCCGGTAATTCCTGCCTGCTCGGCAGTAAAGCCTCTGGGACTAAGGATATTCTCAATCCATGTTGTGACAGAATTGAATACTCCCAACCCTATAAAGAAAATTATCATAAGCCACAGAAAATCCTTATTCCTGAAAAGAAGCTTCATGCCGTCTATGGCCAGGGCACGTTCCTCCTGGTCCGGATGGCAGGGTGCCGTGAGTGGCCGCTCCCTGGCGAAGACGAAGAAGATAACAGCTGTTACAAGGGAAATAATTCCGTATATGTAGAGCATCCCGTTTATCCCGTGACCATTTGCAAGGAAAGGGGTCAGGCTTATACCAGCCAGGATACCGAAATACATGGCCAGAGTGCCCAAACCCGAAGCTGTTGCTCTTTCTTTGATAGGAAACCATCGTGCGGCAACCTTGGTGATTGAATTCAGAAGAAACGGCTGACCTATAGCAATTCCGATCTGTGCCATTAAGAGCAAACTGTAATTATCTGATGCGAAACCCCGCGAAATGCCGAAAATGCCGGTAAGCACCACGCCTGTCCCCACACCTGCACGGATTCCGTAAGTATCTATGACCCATGATGCAGGGATTGATACAACCAGGTAAACGATCATAAAACACATTGAAAGAATCCCGATATTCAGGTCGGAAACGCCATAGTATTCCGTAGCATCAATGGTTATTGGCGCAAAAGTGATCCACATTATCTGGTTGATAGCAATAGCCAGCATATACACAATCAGCATAACCCACCTGTAGCCATAAACCCTGAATTCCGTTTCCTGCATAATTAATAATCTGATTGGTGATCCGGTTGAATACTCCCACTTCTGATAATTGAGATCAGCCAGTAAAAGTAACTTTTCAACAATTCTAAAATTGATTTCACGGTAAATATTTGCCATATCATTCCAATCAGGTCATATTGTTGTTAATTTGTTCCGGAAATCAATACTCTCAGTTATGAAACAAGGATTGAAAGTAATTATCACCGGTGCAACCGGGATGGTCGGAGAGGGTGTACTGCTGGTATGCCTTGAAAACCCGGCCATCAGCAATGTGCTTATCATCAACAGAAAACCGCTCGGCATAACTCATCCCAGGCTGAAGGAAATCATACATGAGGATTTCCATGACCTCTCGCCGGTGGCTGATAAACTTGCAGGTTATGACGCCTGCTTCTTCTGCCTGGGGGTATCGTCAGTAGGAATGAAGATGGACAAGTATCGCAAAGTGACATATGACCTGACAATGCACTTCGGAGAAACTGTCAGCAGGCTCAACAGCGGGATGGTATTCATCTACCTGGCCGGAGCCGGTACTGACAGTACTGAAAAAGGCAAGGTCGAATGGGCAAGGATCAAGGGAAAGACCGAAAACGACCTGAGGAAACTGCCTTTCAAAAGAGTGTACGGCTACCGTCCCGGCTTCATCAAACCATATAAAGGGCAGAAGAAGGCCCACGCTTTCTACAGTTTCATAAACTGGTTCTTCCCTATTGGCAAAAAAATCAGTCCTGACTACTTCAACACCATGGAGGAGCTGGCGTTGTCGATGATAAGGGTATCCATGCAAGAGTATCCCAATGATACCATTTACGGCAGGGATATCGCCCTCCTGGCGACACAGTAAGGAGTTCCACGCAGACGCCTGCATAGTGATAGCCCGTGCCGAAATACAATAGCAGCCCGGCAGCATGGTCAAAAACATTAAGAATTCCCCTCCAATTCTTAACATAGATTTAACCATTCACACTTAGGAGGTTTCCACGAGGATTTCATAACTTGTGGTACCAATTAAAACTAAAAAATGAAACCTATTCCGCGAAGAACATTTATCCGGGGCACTGCCCTGGCGGGAGGAGCTCTGTTATTCCTTCCCGGAATTCAGGGATGCAGGTTCACGGATGGCAAGTCATCCGGGAACTATTTCCTAGGAGAATTCGGGATTGATGAGACCCTCTGCAGCAAACTGCTTGCAAAGGCACTTTCACAAGGAGGTGATTTTGCTGATCTCTATTTTGAATACACCGTCTCAAACTATCTAGGTCTTGAGGACGGTAAAGTGAACCAATCATATGGTGACATATCACTTGGGGTCGGAATCCGGACCGTCATGGGCGACCAGATCGGCTACGGGTACACCCAGGATCTTACCGGGGAATCAATGATGTCTGCTGCTGCAACGGCTGCGTCGCTGTGTGATATGACAGCGACCGGGGTTGCCTCATCTTTCAGCAGGCTTCAACCGGGTAACTATTATCCCTTAGCTGATGGCTTCGACGGCATACCTGCCGCCCTGAAACTGCCAATGCTACAACAGATCAATGAGAAGTGCTTTGCCGGCTCTCCCGAGATCGTAAAAGTGAACGCCGGATTCCAGAGTACCATAAAGCGTATTCTCATAGTCTCAAGTGATGGCGTTATTGCTGAGGATATTATCCCCGGCGGCTTCCTGTATTCATCGGTTGTAGCTGAGAGAAACGGCAGGCGTGAACAGTCTTTCTGGAATCTGGGCGGACGTCGTGACATCTCATTCTATAACGAGGATGTTATAAATGAGGTGGCTTCAAAATCTGTCACTAATGCCCTGAAGCTGTTTGATGCCATCCAGCCTCCCGCAGGAGAGATGCCCGTAGTGCTTGGACCCGGTATAACCGGTATCCTGCTTCACGAGGCCATCGGACACGGTATGGAAGCCGACTTTAACCGAAAGAAGACTTCAACCTACAGCACGATGCTGGGAAAGAAGGTGGCAGAGCCATTTGTGACTATTATCGATGACGGAACCAACATGAACCTTGCCGGCAGCCTGAACGTGGACGATGAAGGCACTCCCGGAAAGAAAACCATACTTGTAGAAAACGGGATACTCACAAGTTACATTCATGACAGGATCTCAGCTAAACACTATGGAGTTGAACCTACCGGCAACGGAAGAAGGCAGGACTTCATGAACTACCCTATGCCGCGTATGCGCAATACATACATGCTGGGCGGTGACGCCACCATCGAGGATGTGATTAAAGCCGCAGGAAACGGCATTTATGTTGAGGATGTGAGCAACGGACAGGTTAAGATTGGTGAGGGGGACTTCGCATTCTACGTATCACAGGGGAGATTGATTGAAAACGGTAAACTAACAGCCCCGATAAAGGATGTGAATATCATGGGCAACGGTCCGAAGATGCTCGCCAATATCACAATGGCCGCAAATGATCTCGAGATGAGCAGAGGCGGAGCAGGACAGTGCGGCAAGAACGGGCAGGGAGTACCGGTATCATTCGGTTTGCCGACATGCCTTGTTAAATCGCTGACAGTAGGCGGTACAGAACAGAAAGGAGGACGGTCATGACTAAATCAGCAGGAAAACAGATGAGCTTCCCCGAGCTGGCCGACTGGGTAATCAGCCGGACCTTAAAGGCAGGGGCGAATGACTGCAAGGTAAGCCTCTCCAGGAGACGTGCCGTGGAGATAAATTACCGCGACCGCAAGCCGGAGGTGATCAAGGAGGCGACAACGCAGGGACTTTACCTTGAGGTATTCGCCAATAATCGCTACGCGGCACAGTCAACACCTGACTTTCGAAGTAAAACACTCGAGACCTTTATAACTGACCTGGTCGGAAATGCAGGCATCATGGAAGAGGATCCTTTCCGTACCCTTCCTGATCCGAAGTATTACGAAGGAAGGTCACAGGCTGATCTGCAGCTTGCTGATCCTGAATACGGCAGCATTACACCGGAGGAGAGACACTCAATGACAAAGGCAGTGGAAAATGCCTGTCTCAGCAGTGGAGGCGACAGGGTTATCTCAGTGGAGGCAGGTGAATATGATGAGTCTTATGAGGAATATGTGAAGACAAGCAACGGTTTTGAAGGTTCGTCACGTGGAACCTACTGCAACGTAGGCGCCTCAATGACGGCCCAGGATGATGGAGACCGCCGTCCTTCCGGCTATAACTACATTGGCTGCAGGTACAAGAGCGATCTCCCCCCGATGGAGGAGGTGGGCGCTGAAGCCGCAAGGAGAACCCTTGATCTTATGGGCGGAAAAAAGATTCCCACCACCAAGATTCCGGTCATCCTTGAGAACCGTGGAGCAGGACGGGTGTTGAACGGATTGGCTGGCCCTATGTCTGCCGGAAATATACAGCAGAAGAGGTCGTTCCTTGCGGAGAAGAAGGGAATGTCAATCGGGAGCAGATTCCTTACTGTTATGGATGATCCGTTCATCCCGAGGGGACTGGGCTCAAGATACTATGACAATGATGGCTTCCCGGCCCGGAAACGAACCCTGATCAGTGAAGGGGTACTTAATGAGTTCCTTATCGACTGGTATTATAGTCGCAAATTAGGATGGGAGCCAACATCAGGTTCAATGTCCAATATTATTGTTCCCCCGGGCACAAGAAGCACCGGGGAGATAATCCGGGATCTCAACCGCTGCATTGTGGTTACAGATTATATTGGAGGTAACTCCAATTCCACAACAGGGGACTTTTCAGTTGGAATAATAGGGAAACTCTATGAAAAGGGAGAATTTGTACGGAATGTAGCGGAAATGAACATCGCCGACAACCACATGAATTTCTGGAACAGACTTGTGGAGGTAGCCAATGATCCATGGATATACAGCCAGTCAAGATTCCCCAGCCTGGTGATTGATGATGTGGTTGTGGCTGGTATCTGACAGTCATTGCCATTAAGTAAGCATAAATTTAAGAGGGAGGAGGTCCCTGTCATGAGACCTCCTGCCCTTTCTTTACCTGAGGGAGTCAACGTATTGCCTCCGGGTGAAGGAGGAGCCCATGATTTAAAAAGGTAACACTATGTACTTCATTCTATTTTACAAAACGGTTGAAAACTATGTTGAGCGCCGTACTCCTTTCCGCCCTGATCACCTCGGGCTGGTCGGAGAGTTCCATTCTGACGGGCGACTGGTGATGGCCGGTGCGCTGGCCGAGCCGGCCGACGGTGCAGTGCTTGTGTTCAGAGGAGATACCCCTCAGGCTGCACACGATTTTGTCAGTCGTGATCCGTATGTGAAGAACGGGCTTATTGCCGAATGGTCCGTCAGGCCGTGGAATGTCGTAGCCGGGGGATAGAGCCGGCCTACTTCCCGGCAGCGTCAATAAGCTGCCTTCCGGCGGGACTCTCCGGGAATTTTTCAGCAAGCTGCCTGGCATATGTCAGGGCCCGGGCCTTCATTCCGTGTTCAAGATAGAAGGTGGCGAGGGCATAGATATAGTCATAATTGCCAGGTTCACTGGTCAGCGTCTTCTGCAGGTACTCCTCCGCCTTTTCGTTGTTGCCCATGGCATTCTCCAGCAGACCCAGGTTGTAAAATATCCTCGTCTGTTCCGGCATCAGCTTCGCAGCCTTAAGTAAGAACTGCCTGCTCTCTTCATACCTCCCTCTCTCAGCCAGCAGGAGGGCCAGTGAAGTATTGATCCCGCTGAGCTCAGGATTCTCAATGAGCACCTGCCGCAGCAACTTCTCAGCCTCATCATGCCTTCCCTGCTGAGCATATACAGTTGCCAGATTAACCTTTGCCAAATAGAACAATTCGTCTGTCCTGAGCGCTTCCCTGTAATATTCCGCCGCCATGTCAGGCTGTCCTGTATTGGCATACATCAATCCGAGGTTAAATAATCCGCCCGGAAAGTCCGATGTGTAAGTGTTAATTGCACTATATTCTTCGAGGGCTGCCCTTCTAGCCTTTCTTGCCGCCGCACTCAGCTGCGCCTCCGGAACCTCTGATAGTCTTATGCCTGCCTCGGCGCGGATGCCCTTCACAGGGTCATTCAGCAGAGGCAGCATGAGCTTCTCATACGAGACAGCATCAGAGGGATTATAGCTCATGACAGCCGTATGCCTCACCAGCGATGCCGGGTCTGTCAGCGCCCGCTCGAGGGCGTGGTTACTCTCCTCAGTGTTGAAGCGACCGAGGAACCTTACCGCCGTGGCCCTTACCATCAGGGGGAACAGCTCATTCTCAGCATACAGGATCAGATCAGGGATCACCTTGTGGTCCTCCCTCTCTGCAGCAGCAAAGGTCTCGCCGTAATGAGGACGTTTTCTCTCTCCGTACCACTTCTCAATATAGCTCTGTGACCATGCCGTGGTCTTATCCTTGTGACAGTCATTGCAGGCATTGGGAGTCCCTATGCTTATGGTCAGGTCAGGACGCGGTATCCTGAAGCTGTGGTCACGCCTGTAGTCGATGCCCATATAGTACCTTCCGGTCATATGACAGTTCACGCACTGGGCTCCGGTGCCCTCAACATACCTGGGTTCTCCGCGGTTTATCAGCCTGCCGGTGCCGGTACTCTCCCGGTGCTCCATTATTCCTCTGGCTGATAATTGTCCGCCGCTGGTATTCTCCCCATATGCCGGTTGCCCCGTGCCACTTCCTGGATCCATTTTATGAAAATGATGCCGCGGTGTGTCATATATATCCGGCCGGTGACACTGGAGACACAGCCTGTTGTCTGGCTCAATGGTTCTGGCTGAATGCGAGTCATGACAGTCGCTGCACATCACCTCCTCCGCAAACATCCTGCTCTGGGTGAAGGATCCGAACTCATAATCCTCATCCAGGATCTGACCGTCTTCAAAGTAGAGCGGACGGGAGATAAGCATGGGGATCATGTAATTAAGCAGGTCGCTGTTGTCATCATTATAGTCGCCTAGGATGGCCCGGCGTGAATGACAGCGGGCGCATACGTTGAGCAGCTGCACGTTGCTGAGTCCGCTGGTCCGCACCACCAGGCCTGTATTGACATCCATGGACCTGGAACCCTCGGGCAGGTTCGCCCAGGTGATATGCTCTGACGCCGGACCGTGGCATGCCTCGCAGCTGACATCTATCTCCGACCATGTGGTGTTGTAGGTCCTGGTTACCGGATCATAATTTTTCTTCAGATTGGTGGAGTGGCAGTCGGCGCACATGCCGTTCCAGTTCTGAGCCTGGTTGGTCCAGTACAGCCAGTTGCCGGGATCAATATTCTCATCTCCGTAGACGGTGTCACCCAGGTGGAACCACTTCTCCTTTTCGGTGTCCCATGCCACCGGCAGGCACTGCAGGCGTCCGCCATCAAACTGCACCAGATACTGTTGCAGAGGAGTATAACCGAACGTATAGGCTATCTGAAAATCCTCATTCTCGCCCGATGGTCCCGGGGTATTCATATAGAAGCGTCCATCCCTGCGGAACATACGGTGCATCCTGCCCTTCTGCCGGAATTCATGGTTATTGAAGTCACCCAGGACAGTCTTATCGGTGGCGGTGTCCATAGCCAGGTCATGATGCGACCCTATCCAGAGGTCATCCTCCCTCTTATGGCACTCGATGCAGGCATTACGGCCAACGAATAAGGGACCTTCCGTCGCCCCGGACTTCTGCTGCACAAGGGCCGTTCTAGCCAGGTAAAGGGGAAACGCCGTAACAAATATGACCGTTGCCACGAACCCAGTCCTCTTCCAGGAACCCATCCCCTTATTGATAAACTTATACGGCATATGTCATCTGTCCCGGTTCAAACGTTTTCCTTTTTGCCTTCTGTGTGAGGTTTACCGTAATCTTCCCTTCAACAATTATCACCGGATAATAATCAAGCGGTCTCGGGGCCGGGGAACTCAGTACAACTCCATGCTGATCAAACGCCGACGAATGGCACGGGCAGTCAAACTGTCTCTTTGTCTCATCCCAGAGCACCGAACATCCAAGGTGCGGACATATGATCGAAAGGGCCAGGAAACCGCCGTCATTCTCCCGTACTATGTAAATCCTGTTGATCCTGTCAGGGGTGACTGATCCGGGTGGGAACTCTTCAACATTTCCTATGACCCTGAGTGTTGAACCGGGCTTGCTTTTGTTTATCTCTCTGGTTGGTTTGAGCAAGCTGAATATGAAGAAAAGAAGCTCTGCCGCAGCAACCAGCCCCAATACCTTCCACACCTTCTTAAGGAAGTTCCGCCTCCCCTCCTCCGGTTCTCTCCCGGCTGCTGTTGTATTTTCGTTCATCTTCATCTTTCTGTATCACCGGTCAAACCTGCCAGGGCCACATCAGGTTCATCCCCTCTCCCCTGAAGAATATCCCTGCAAGTGTCAGGATGGTATATGAACTAATCATCAGCACAATGACCGACTGTATTATCCCGGACCGGTTAAGAGTAAACCTCTCGCGGATGATTTTAATGAATAGCCACATTGTTAAGGCCAGTATCAGGAACGGTATCACTCCTGTTGTTATCAATGAAGGTACAACCGGCAGCAGCTTCTCCGGGTCGGGCAGCAGTTCACTGAGCCCGATGAACATCATGGTGAAGAGCGCTCCTGCTGCGAGAGAGAATTTCGCCGATCTGACCCCGTGATCTGAGAGGAACCATATTCCCTGGTTTGTGTCGTCATGTTTTATGTATGGCAGCCACACCGCTGCCGCCAGCACCGTCGCCGGAAAGACGACTACGGCAAAGAATGGATGAAAGTGTATCAGCAGCTCCTGCAGTCCCAAGAAGTACCACGGTGCCTTGGCAGGGTTGGGACTGTATGAGGGATTTGCCCTCTCACGGAGAGGCGCATCAAGGAGGCTGCTGAGTAGGAAGATGGCTGCGAGAAGAGCTATGGCAACAACAAACTCGCGGTAGAGAAGGTGGGGCCTTGTGTCAACCATCGGGCTGTCCCTGTCGCTCTCTGACACGATGACACCTCCTGCTTTGCGTATCCTCCAGAAATGATAACCCATGAATATTATCATCATCAATGGTATTACTCCTGTGTGAAGGTTAAAGAAGTTGGTGAGTGTCGGTTGTCCCACCTCCTTGCCTCCCAGGAGCGCTTCACGAAGGAGATCGCCAGCGAGGGGCACATACGAGAGGAGGCTGGTGCTGACGGTGACGGCCCAGTATGAGAGCTGGTCCCAGGGCAGCAGGTATCCTGTGAAGTTGGACAGTACCACCAGTATCAGCAGTGCCAGGCCGAAGATCCATGATGCATGGCGGGGTTTGCGGTATGCTCCGGTGAAGATGACGCGGATCATATGAAGGAAGGCTATCCATAGAAGGGCTATGGCGCTCCAGTGATGGATATTGCGGAGCATTTTCCCGAAGAGCAGGCTATCCTGGAGGTTCAGTATCGAGTTATAGGCGTTCTCAGGAGAGGGTTCATAATGAAATTTAAGAAGCAACCCGGTGACCACCTGCACCACAACCAGCAGTGCCGCCATGCCGCCCAGACCTAATGTAAGGCTGAAGCGCAGTGTTGACTCCTTCACCTTCCGGGGATGAAGGTGGAGGATCAGGCCAAAGGGAGTTTTCTTCTGTTGTTCCGTTACTGAATTCTGGCTCATTTAGGTTGTCGGGCAGGCATTCAACCCTGAAATCAAAGATAATTTTTTTAATTATCTTTGGCCGCCCGGGACGTTAGCTCAGTCGGTTTAGTCCGCCAGCCGGCGGGTCACACCCAAGGGGCACTTTGACATAAGGGACGTTAGCTCAGTCGGTTTAGAGCGCTTGCTTCACACGCAAGAGGTCACTGGTTCGAATCCAGTACGTCCCACACAGAAAATGATAGAGTTAGCACAATGCTAGCTCTCTTTTGTTTTATCCGGTTGCAATATAGTTGCAACACTTCTTGCACAAAAAAAAGCGATA
>CAYVYM010000012.1:65045-76548 GCA_964455705.1 uncultured Rikenella sp. | reverse complement strand
TCTGCCACGGTCTGCGGGGCTCTGGCTTTCGGTCTGAAGGATTTGCGATTTGCGAATTTGGATTAAATCGACAATCAAAAATCTGAAATCGAAAATTCCTCCGGCCCTCCCTGCAATCTGGCTCCTTCCTAAAATGACTGCTGACTGAAGACTGACCTAGTTCCCCTCCGCCAACACCTTGATACGCACCAGCCTGATCTCCTCCTCCTCGAACTCGCCTGCCAGCTCATTGATAGCCTCCTCCAATGAACCGGTCTCAGCCTCCTCCATGAAATATGAATAGATGTCCTGCTGACGATCGTCGTCAATGACTGTATTTACATAATAATCTATACTGAGCTTCGTCCCTGAACTTACTATCGCTTCGATCTCGGAGAGAAGATCCTCGTACTCAATGCCCTTGGCATCAGCTATGTCCTCAAAAGGCATTTTGCGGTCTATACTCTGGATGATGTATACCTTCAGTCCCGACTTGTTCACCACCGACCTGACAACCATATCCTGCGGCCTCATGATCTCCTTCTCGGCCACATAGCTGGCAATCACCTCCACCACCTCTTTCCCGTACCGCTGTGCTTTGCCGGCACCAATGCCGGTGATGTTCTGCAGCTCCTCCAGGGTGACGGGATACTGTATCGCCATCTCCTCCAGCGAGGGGTCCTGGAAGATATTGTACGGCGGCTGCCCCGCCTGCTTGGAGATCTTCTTGCGCAGGTCCTTCAGTATGCTCAACAGCTCCTCGTCGGCAGCTGCCGTGCGTGCCCCGAAGGAGGCCTCCTCATCATCGGTATCCGTGTAATCGTGGTCCTCATTGAGCATGAAGCTCAGGGGCTCCTCAAGAAACTGGTGTCCCTTTGGCGTCAGTCCCAGAAGACCGTAGTTCTCTATATCCTTGTCCAGCAGCTTGTTTATCAACGCCTGCCTGATGACCATGTTCCAGAAACGCTCATCCCTCTCCTCATCCAGGCCGAATGTCTCAAGTTTGTGGTGCTTGTACGACTTGATGGCGGAGTTCATGGTCCCGGCAAGGATCTTTGCTATATGGTCAGCCTTGTGCTTCTCCTTCACCGCCAGCACGGTCTCAAGCATGCTGACAACATAATCCTGGCCCTCAAACTGGGTCTTGGGATGGAGACAGTTGTCACAAGCCTCACAATTTTCCTGTTTGTACTCCTCCCCGAAATAGTGAAGCAGTATCCTGCGCCGGCAGGTCGATGACTCTGCGTATGAGACCGTCTCCAGCAGAAGCTGCTTGCCTATCTCCTGCTCGGCAATAGGCTTGCCCTGCATGAACTTCTCCAGCTTGATAATATCGTCGTAGCTGTAGTAGGCGATGCATCTCCCCTCCCCGCCGTCGCGTCCGGCACGGCCTGTCTCCTGGTAGTACCCTTCGAGGCTCTTGGGCATGTCATAGTGAATAACATACCTCACGTCAGGCTTGTCTATACCCATCCCGAAGGCTATGGTGGCCACTATCACATCCACATCCTCCATCAGGAACTTATCCTGATTCATTGTCCGTGTCTGGGAGTCCATACCTGCATGATAGGCCAGGGCCTTGATATCATTAACCTTGAGCGTCTCGGCAAGCTCCTCAACCTTCTTGCGGCTGAGGCAGTAGATGATGCCCGATTTGCCTGCATTGTTCCTGATGTACCTGATAATCTCCCTGGCCGCATCCTGCTTGGGCTTTACCTCATAATAGAGGTTGGGCCTGTTGAATGACGATTTGAAGATGGCAGCGTTACTTATTCCGAGGTTCTTGAGTATGTCATGCTGTACCTTGGGTGTGGCGGTGGCCGTAAGGGCTATTATCGGTGCACGGGTGATAGTGTCTATGATAGGCCGTATCCGGCGGTACTCCGGCCTGAAGTCGTGCCCCCACTCAGAAATACAATGCGCCTCGTCAACCGCATAGAACGATACTTTGACACTTTTGAGAAACTCAATGTTCTCCTCCTTTGTAAGCGACTCCGGGGCCACGTAAAGCAGCTTGGCTTTCCCCTGCATCACATCCTGCCTTACCTTGGTAATGGCTGTCTTTGTGAGCGAAGAGTTGAGGAAATGAGCCACGTCATCCGTGGTGTTGAAGTTGCGCATAGCGTCAACCTGGTTCTTCATGAGGGCTATCAGGGGCGATATCACCACCGCGGTACCCTCCATCATAACCGCCGGGAGCTGGTAGCAGAGCGATTTCCCTCCGCCGGTGGGCATAAGCACGAATGTGTCATTGCCGTCAAGGATACTCCTGATTATGCCCTCCTGGGTGCCCTTGAAAGTGTCAAAACCAAAATAACGCTTCAGATAATCATGTATAGAAGCATCAGTATATATCGAATTTCCCCTCATTCCCCTTTTGTTAAACCGGTCGTAATATTATTAACAAGTTACGAAATATGTATATATGTAAACTACCCTTATCTCAAATTTAACTTAAATTAAATTATATATCAAATCTTTTTATCCGCACTGAAACATATGTCATTCTACCGGATCAACAACCGGGGGGTATTGTTTTGAAACGTAAGATTTAGCATCTTTACACGCCTTAAACAAGGCCCCGCGGATGGCCCCCGGCAGAAAAAAAAATAAGGAAACAGATGGTGATATGACCTTTCTCCAGCACCTCGAAGAGCTGAGATGGCATATCATACGGGCTATCATTGCTATTGTGGTCGGAGCCATCGTTGCATTCATGTTCAAGAATTTCATCTTTGACACAGTAATCCTTGCTCCAAACAACCCTGATTTCATCACCAACAGGCTGCTCTGCCGCCTGGCCGATGCTGTGAATGTCCCGGTACTGTGCATCAACCAGAATCCGGTTGAACTCATAAGCATAAAGATGTCAGGCCAGTTCACCACCCATATTACAATATCGCTTGTCGCCGGACTTATCCTTGCGTTTCCCTACGTCTTCTGGGAGTTCTGGTCGTTTTTCCGTCCGGCCCTCTATGAAAAAGAGCGTAAATATGCGCGTGGAGCCGTCACCATGGCCTCACTGCTCTTCCTTATGGGTATAATGTTCGGCTATTTCATTATCACACCCCTGTCTATAAATTTTCTGGGGAGTTACCGTGTCAGTGAGATTGTCAACAACCAGATAAACATCACCTCCTACATCGGCTCGGTGACCTCAGTGGCCCTCTCGGCAGGCATAACCTTTGAGCTGCCCATTGTAGTATTCTTTCTTGCCCGCATAGGCGTTGTCACCCCGGAGTTTATGCGTAAGTACCGCAAACACTCCATTGTACTGGTCCTCCTCATTGCCGCAGTGATCACTCCTCCTGACGTTTTCAGCCTTGTCCTTGTTACAATACCTTTGATTCTGCTGTACGAACTGAGTATCTTTATTGCCGCAAGGGTAGTCAGGAAACGTGCAGAGCAAGATGCGGCAGATGATGAAGCGTCTGAGACAACAGATAAAAAATAAGATGATGAGGAATCCTGTTTCCCAAACACACAGATACATCAGCAACAAAAACAAAATGACGGGTGCTACATCATACCATATTAATCAATTGTATTAGTAATGAAACTCTATACCACAAACCTGGTAAAACGCTACAAGGCCCGGACAGTTGTGAACGAGGTCTCGGTTGAGGTGGAGCAGGGTGAGATAGTAGGACTGCTGGGGCCCAACGGAGCCGGTAAGACAACAACATTCTACATGATAGTAGGACTCATCAGGCCAAACGGAGGGCAGATCTGGCTTGACAGCACGGAGATCACCGGATTCCCCATGTACCGTCGCGCGCGTATGGGTATAGGGTATCTTGCACAGGAAGCCTCCGTCTTTCGCAAGCTCAGCGTTGAAGACAACCTCATGGCCGTCATGGAGCTCTCAGACTTGAAAAAGGAGGAGCGGAAGGAGCGTCAGGAGTTACTCCTTGAAGAGTTCGGCCTAACACGCATACGCAAGAGCCTTGGAACACAGCTCTCAGGCGGCGAACGAAGGCGGACAGAGATAGCCCGCGCACTGGCACTGAAACCCAATTTCATTCTGTTGGACGAACCATTTGCCGGAGTTGACCCTATAGCCGTGGAGGATATTCAGATGATCGTCTCCCGCCTCAAAGACAAAAACATTGGCATCCTGATTACCGACCATAACGTCCACGAGACACTCTCAATAACTGACCGTGCCTACCTCCTCTTCGAGGGCAAGATACTCAAACAGGGCACGTCATCACAGCTGGCTGACGATGAACAGGTAAGAAACGTCTACCTGGGTAAGAACTTCGAACTCAGGAGGTAATTTCAGCCCTGCCCTTTTGTAACTTCGCAATATTTACTAATTTTGCGCCACATTTTGCGGATGTGTCGTAATTGGTAGCCGAGCAAGACTTAGGATCTTGTGCCTCAGGGCGTGGGGGTTCGAGTCCCTTCATCCGCACTAAACATCAAAACCGTTCTTACAGTCCTCCGGCTTCGCTTTCCGCCTGACGGCGGATCATGCACAGCAAGGCTGACGGACCTGAAGGCGGTTTTTTAAATCGATAGAAAAGTATAACACAATGAATGTCACCAGAGAGAACATTGACGCGCTGAACGCAACCGTCAGAATCAATATCATCAAAGCTGATTACGAAGAGAAAGTTGACAGGAAGCTCAAGGATTACAAAAGGACGGCAACCATAAAGGGATTCCGTCCCGGACACGTGCCTTTCCAGATGATTAAAAAAATGTACGGAACCACTGTCCTTGTGGATGAGATCAATACGCTTGTCTCTCAGAGCCTCTCTGATTATATCAAGACCGAAAACCTCGACATCCTCGGTGACCCTGTCCCAAAGCATGAAGACCATACATTCGACCCGGAAAAATCTGAGGAGTTCAGTTTCGTCTTCGAGCTGGGGCTGGCTCCGGTGTTTGAGCTCAACCTCTCGAAAAAGATGAAGCTCACACGTTACCTCATTGAACCGGATGCGAAGATGATTGCCGACTATGTTGACAACTATGCACGCAGGAACGGTGAGTTCGTCAAAACAGAAAAGTCGGAGGAGAAGGACATGCTGAAGGGCTCAATCTCCTCAACTGATGGCAGCATAACCAATGATGACGCCTCTCTATCGGTTGACCTCGTTAAGGACGAATCACTGAAAAAGGAGTTCATCGGGAAAGCGGAGGGAGACACAATCACGTTCGATATCCGTACTGCCTTCCCGAATGACTATGAAATCGCCGGGCTGCTCCGTAAGCAGAAGGATGAGGTTAAAGAAATCAACGGACTGTTTACAATAACAATAAAAGAGGTATCGCGTTTCATGCCGGCAGAGAACAACCAGGAGCTGTGGGACAAGGTTTACGGAGAGGGAACCGTCAGCTCGGTTGAGGAGTTTGAGGCAAAGGTTACCGAAGAGATACGACAATACTTCATTCGCGAGACGGAATACAAGCTGCGCACTGACGCACGCGACATGCTTTTACAGAAAGTACCTTTCGAGCTGCCTGAGGAGTTCCTTAAAAAGTGGCTCGTGAGAGTTAATGAAAAGACCACCGCTGAAGATATTGAAAAGGACTGGACCCACTTCCGTGATGACCTTCGCTGGCAACTGATCAAGAACAGGGTGGCAAAGGACAATGACCTGAAGATTACTGATGAGGAAATCCTTGCCGAAGCAAAGGAATTCACCAGGGCACAGTTCACGCAGTACGGTCTTTACTATGCAACCGACGAGCAGGTAACATCATTTGCGAAGGACATGCTGAAGAAGGAGGATGAGGCCCGCCGCTTTGCTGAAAAAGTGCTTGACACCAGGGTTCTGGATATAGTTATTGACGCCATAAAGGTCGATGACAAGAAGGTTTCGGCGGAGGAGTTCAACAAGCTCTTTGAGAAGAATTGAAACCTTAAGGCGATAAATTTCGTATATTTGGCGTTCAATAAATTAAGACAATCATGTCAGATAGCAAAGATTTTAAAAAATATGCTGCTGATCGTTTCGGTATCAGCAGTCTTACAATGCACCGTTACGTTTCGGCAAGCAACGGTTACATCTCGCCCACGATCATCGAGGAACGCCAGCTGAATATAGCCTCGATGGACGTCTTTTCGCGTCTTATGATGGACCGTATAATTTTTCTCGGGCTGCCAATTGACGACTATGTAGCAAATATCATTCAGGCTCAGCTGCTATACCTTGATTCATCAGATCCGGGCAAGGACATTCAGATATACCTTAACACCCCCGGCGGAGCAGTGCATGCAGGGATGGGCATTTATGACACCATGCAGTACATCACGGCTGACATTGCCACGATATGCACCGGCATGGCTGCCTCCATGGGTGCCATACTTCTTACAGCCGGTTCAAAAGGCAAGAGATCCGCATTGAAGCACTCGCGCATCATGATCCACCAACCAATGGGAGGTGCAGAAGGACAGGCCAGTGACATAGAGATAGTTGTCAAAGAGATCCTGAAGATCAAGAAGGAGCTTTACGAAGTCATAGCATTGCATACCGGTCAACCGGTTGAGAAGGTTGAGAAGGATGCTGACCGCGACCACTGGTTGACGGCATCCGAGGCCAAGGAATACGGTATGATTGACGAGGTCCTCATGAGAACAAAGAAATAGGCGGCACAAATGGATAAATGCTCATTCTGCGGACGGACGAAGAAAGAGGCAAACCTGCTTATTGCGGGTCTTGAGGGCCACATCTGCGACCACTGCATTGAGCAGGCGCACAATATAATGTCCGAGGAGCTGAGCAGCAAGTCGTCGTTCAGCCTCGACAGCATAAACCTGCGCAAGCCTGAGGAGATCAAAAAATTCCTCGACCAGTATGTGATAGGCCAGGACAAGGCCAAGAAGACTCTCTCCGTAGCCGTCTACAACCACTACAAAAGGTTGATACAGAGAGCAGAGAGTGATGATGTGGAGATAGAAAAGTCAAACATCATGCTGGTTGGTGAGACCGGCACCGGCAAGACGCTTCTGGCCCGTACCATAGCCCGCATGCTCCATGTACCCTTTACCATAGTTGATGCAACCGTTCTTACCGAGGCAGGTTACGTCGGAGAGGATATTGAGAGCCTGCTGACGCGACTGCTCCAGAACGCCGATTATGATGTAAAGGCAGCCGAGAAAGGCATTGTCTTTATTGATGAGCTTGACAAGATAGCCCGAAAGGGAGATAACCCTTCCATCACCCGAGATGTGTCGGGTGAAGGGGTGCAGCAGGGCCTGCTCAAACTGCTGGAGGGCGCAGTGGTCAACGTTCCGCCGCAGGGCGGGAGAAAGCACCCCGAACAGAAGATGATCCCCGTTGATACAAAGAACATTCTTTTCATATGCGGAGGAGCATTCGAGGGCATCGAAAAAAAGATAGCACACAGACTCAATACTACCGTGGTAGGCTATACCGCCAGCCGTTCGCGCGACAGTTATGACAAGGATGACCTGCTAAAGTATATTGCCCCGCAGGATCTGCGTGCCTATGGCCTCATACCCGAGATCATCGGACGCCTTCCGGTGCTGACCCATCTCTCACCACTGGATGCAAAGGCGCTCCGGGCCATCCTCACAGAACCAAAAAATGCTATTACCAAACAGTATATCAAGCTGTTTGCCATGGACGGCATTGAACTTACCTTCATTCCCCAATCACTCGATTACATTGTTGACAAGGCTATTGAATTCAAACTGGGTGCCAGGGGTCTCAGGGCCATCTGCGAAGCCATAATGATGGATGCCATGTTCGAACTGCCGTCAGGGGAGATTAAGGAGTTTACAGTGACACCCGAATATGCCTCCCACAAACTGGAGAGGGTCGACATGAAAGTACTAAAGGCATCATAAAAAAAATCCCGGCGTTTCAGGCCGGGTTTTTTTATCTCCTCATGCTAAGCCGCAGGTTATGTATCCCTGCAGACTTAATCAGATTACAGGTCGGTGTACTTCGGATGACGGTACCGAAGTGTGATCACCTTCGATTCATCACCTCTTGAGAGGGTGGCAAAGGCATCACAACCGCCATCACCGTAATCGAGCTCAAACGGTTCAATCCCCTCTATCTCAAATCCGATGGTACCGCTTACCATGAACTGGCAGACAGCGTGCCACTCAAGGGAGTTGATAATTGTATGTGTATAGCTCAGGCCGTTGAGATTGGTTCCGGAAGCCACACCCGAGATGAGACACTCGTCATCCCACGGGTTCCAGGTGGCGTATCCTGCTATATATTCCCTTTCACGTTCGAACTCACGGGTGATGCTCTTTTCGTCAGAGAAGATGATCTTTCCCTCAGTGAGCTCCACGGCGAAAACGACATTCTGATTATTGTTGGGGCCCAGGTTGGTCACGGTCTTCGTGCCTTCAATCTTTGCCCCGTTGACATAATAATCCTGAAAGGTGAGCGTCCTGACCGATCCGACATCGCGCCTGGGGCCCGTCAGGGTGATTATTATCTTGCCACTGCGGACCATATCATAGGGGCCTTCACAGCCGGTACCATAATCGATCACAATGTTGCGGGGCCAGAAATCCGGTCCTGCTGAAGTGATTGTTATTAGTGGACAGGTGTCTGCTACCGAGGCGGACTTCTTCCCGACCTCAGCCATCACAGAGGCAATTTCCAGTGAGGTAAAGACGTCATCAAACAGTGCCTCTGACAGGACAGCGTCATCAGCTGCCTCAAGGCTTGCGGTCTCAAGCGGTTCCGACTTCTGACATGAGGTGAGTGCGAGACCCGCGAGGATCATTACAAGGATTAGTGACTTTGCTTTCATAATAGAGTTTATTAAGTGTTTTGTGTGTGACTGTATCTCTGAGACTACAGAAAACACTCATGGTTTAACGCTAAAATGAAAAAAAAGTTACTTCCGGCGAATGTATGTATTATAGGTAAAGCTTATTGTGCCGCGATCATCTGAGAGATAAGCCTCCCTTTCAGAGAGGTGCCATTCATCGGGATCAATCTCCGGGAAGAAGGTATCTGCAGTGTACTCCCCATGTATATGCGTCACCATCAGTCTGTCTGCGATAGGCATGAACTGCCTGTAGACAGAACCTCCTCCTATTATGAATATCTCTTTGCCCGGCTCGCAGAGAGCCAGGGCCTCATCTATTGAACGGGCGGTCTCAGCACAGTCAAAACAGTCGAGCTCATTGTCTGTCAGAACAATGTTCTTCCGGCCGGCCAGGGGCCTGACGGGCAACGACTCCCATGTCTTCTTACCCATTATCAGGCAATGGCCCATTGTAATCTTCTTAAACCGCTGCAGATCACCCGGCAGGTGTGCCAGCAGGCTGTTCCTGTATCCTATGCCGTTGTTATTGTCGGTTGCTACTATTATGGTGATCATCTCAGACAGAAATTTCGCCTTTTATGGCAGGGTGAGGATCATAGCCTGTCAGCGAAAAATCCTCGAATTTAAATGAAAGTATATCATGTACCTCTCCGTTCAGGGTCATCACCGGCTGGAGCCGGGGTTCGCGGGTGAGCTGCAGCCTGACCTGATCAAGGTGATTGAGGTAGATATGTGCATCTCCGAGGGTATGGATGAACTCTCCGGGCTTGTAGCCTGTGACCTGCGCCATCATCAGTGTCAGCAGCGAATACGATGCAATGTTGAAGGGAACCCCGAGGAATATATCCGCGCTGCGCTGATAAAGCTGGCATGAGAGCCTCCCCCCTGCCACATAGAACTGGAAGAGGATATGGCATGGAGGCAGGGCCATCTTTTCTATTTCACCCACATTCCATGCAGAGACAAGGTGTCTGCGTGAGTCGGGATTGTTTTTCAGGGAGCGGGCCACAGCCGTTATCTGGTCAATTGAACTCCCGTCTGCTGCCGGCCAAGAACGCCACTGGTACCCGTATACCGGTCCGAGGTTTCCATCGGCATCGGCCCACTCATTCCATATCCTTACGCCGTTGTCCTGCAGGTACTTAACGTTTGTGTTACCACTCAGGAACCAGAGGAGTTCGTGTATTACCGATTTAAGGTGCAGCTTCTTGGTTGTCATCATCGGGAACCGGTCTGACAGGTCAAACCGCATCTGGTAGCCAAATGTGCTTATGGTGCCGGTACCGGTACGGTCTCTCTTCTCAATGCCATGTTCCATTACATGGCTCAACAGGTCAAGGTATTGCTTCATAACTGTTAAGGCAAACTAGTTTACGGCACGGTCAATTTTTGCCGTCTGTCCTTCACCGGGAGTCATGCTATTCTACATCCTCCCTGTATTTTTATGATTTCCCCTTTCGTCTGGCCAGCTCATCACGGACGGCAGCTGCCTGCTCATAATCTTCGCGGCTGATGGCATCGGACAGCATCTCCTTTAACTCGTCAGGTGAGTACTCGCCGTATTCGCTTGGGACGGGAATCTTTTTTTCACGCGGTGGTTCGCCCTGCTTCTTCTGCTCCTCTTCCGCGGTGGCACTCATGACAATGCCTGCCTCGTTCAATATCTGAGGTTCGATGAAGATGGGGCATTCGAACCTCAGGGCAAGGGCAACCGCATCAGAGGTCCGGGAATCAATGTGAAAACGCCTCTCACCGTCAGTACAGACGATCTCGGAATAAAAGATGCCTTCGCGAAGCTTGTTGATGAGCACCTGCTCAACGGTGACGCCGCAGGCCCTGGCAAAACTTCTGAAGAGGTCATGTGTCAGTGGCCTTGGCGGTTCAAGGTTTTCAAGCTTGATGACGATGGCCTGAGCCTCAAACCCACCTATAATGATCGGTATCCGCCGCTCACCGTTCTCTTCAGCCAGTATGAGGGCATAGGCTCCGGACTGAGTCTGACTGTAAGAAATTCCTATGACCTTCAGACGAATAAGCTTATTGTGCATAGTTAACCTGATTTTCAACCCGACAGGCCGATATGACAAATATAAATAATAAGAACCTTTATCATCCCGGCGATTGAATTTTTTATCCACAGGATGTTGGTGATAAATTTATCGCAGCGATTTGTAAATAAGTTTATTTTTATATCTTTGCAGTCCGAAAAACAGAGATCCGGCGGGGCCCGCAGAAGTGTCATGCACAGAGGAGCATGTCCGCCTCACGGAGTAATATAAGAGAGATTGAAAATGTACGCAATCGTTGAAATTGCCGGCCAGCAGTTCAAGGTGGAAGAGGGAAAGAAGATCTTTGTCCACCGCCTTGATGCAGAAGAGGGTGATAATATTGAGTTTGAAAAGGTTCTCCTTCTGGATAATGACGGTACAGTCACCGTGGGTGAACCGGTCATCGAAAACACCGTGGTCGAAGGCAAGGTCCTGGCCCACCCGAGAGGTGACAAAGTGATAATCTTCAAGAAGAAGAGAAGAAAAGGATATCAGAAAAGGAGCGGACACCGCCAGGACTTCACCCAGGTGGAGATATTGAGCATCGGCCCCAGGGGAGAAGAGAAGAAGAAAGCTGCTCCCAGGACTGAGAAAAAAGTGACCGCAACACCTGCTGCCGAAGAGGTGAAAGCAGAAGTTAAGAAGGCTCCGGCAAAGAAAGCAGTCGTAAAAAAAGAGCCGGTTGAGAAAAAGGCAACCGT
>CAYVYM010000012.1:0-64945 GCA_964455705.1 uncultured Rikenella sp. | reverse complement strand
CCGTAAAAAAAGTGCCGGCAGAGAAGAAGGCAGCCGTAAAAAAAGCACCGGCCAGGAGTGCAAAGAAACCGGCAAAGAAATAACAGTTAAACATAAAAAACTAAGGATATGGCACACAAGAAAGGTGTAGGCAGTTCACGCAACGGCCGCGATTCAGAAAGCAAAAGGCTTGGTGTCAAGCTCTTCGGAGGACAGACAGTAAAGGCCGGCAGCATCATAGTCCGCCAGCGCGGAACCACACACAACCCCGGTGAAAACGTCGGAATAGGAAAGGATCACACTCTCTTTGCCCTCATCGACGGGAAGATAGTGTTCAAGAAGAAAAGAGACAACAAATCTTTCGTCTCAGTACTGCCCGCTACAGAGTAAGTAACTGTTACCGGAATATACAGGCTCCTGAAAATATACGCGCAAGCGGATCTTTTCAGGAGTTTTTGTTTTAATTTTACGTTCCTTTAAAGATCATAACCCGCCTGAAATGCTGACAATAAACCTTATTCGTGAACAATCCTCAACTGTCATTGAGAGGCTCAGGATCAAAAATTTCGACGCCACCGGCATAGTCGGCAAAGTACTCGAACTCGACCGCCATAGACGTGAGCTGCAAACCGAAAGTGATGCAGTGCAGGCTGAGCTAAACAACCTTGCCCGCGAAATCGGATCAATGATGAAAGAGGGAAGAAAGGGTGAGGCCGAAGCTGCCAAGAGAGGTATAGGAGCCCTGAAGGAGAAACAGAAACAGCTCACTGAGACCCTTGATGATGTGAGCCGCGAGATGCAGTCGGAGCTGATTAAGCTCCCCAACCTGCCCCATCCGCTGGTTGTCTCAGGCAGGAGCGCAGAAGACAATGTCATAGTGCGCAGCGGAGGAACAATAGCCGGACTTCATGCCGGGGCAGTGCCACACTGGGACCTGATAAAGAAATATGATATCATTGACTTTGACCTGGGGATAAAGATTACCGGAGCCGGATTCCCTGTTTATAAAGGTATGGGGGCCCGGCTGCAGAGGGCCCTGATCAACTTTTTCCTCGACGAGGGTGGCAAAGCCGGATACCGGGAGATAGAACCGCCGATACTTGTGAATGAAGACTCCGGCTTCGGCACCGGACAACTGCCCGACAAGGAGGGGCAGATGTACCATGTGGGTATCGATAACCTCTACATGATTCCCACTGCCGAGGTGCCCATCACCAATATTTACCGTGACGTGATACTTGATGCCGCTGACCTGCCGGTCCGTAATGTGGGATACACCCCCTGCTTCCGCCGCGAGGCCGGCTCGTGGGGTGCGCATGTCAGGGGCCTGAACAGGCTTCACCAGTTTGATAAGGTGGAGATAGTGCAGATAGCCCACCCCGATAAATCATATGATGCTCTCGAAGAGATGGTAAACCACGTCGAGAGCCTGCTGACGAAGCTTGAACTGCCTTACAGAATAGTGAGGCTCTGCGGAGGAGACATCTCCTTCACCTCGGCCATGACATACGACTTTGAGGTTTGGTCAGCGGCTCAGCAGCGCTGGCTTGAGGTTAGTTCAACATCCAACTTTGAAGCCTTCCAGGCTAACAGGCTCAAATGCCGGTTCAGGGAGAAGGGTGCCAGACAGACAACCCTGTGTCACACGCTTAACGGCAGCGCCCTGGCACTGCCGCGCATAGTGGCTGCACTGCTTGAGAACAACCAGGCCCCGGAAGGTATACGGATTCCCGCAGTACTGGTACCCTACACAGGGTTTGAGATGATAAGCTGACACTGATGAGAAAGAGCACACGGGCATACCTCTATGCCGCTCTTGCCATCCTTCTGTGGGGTACCATACCCACTGCCTTCAAGATAGCCCTTTCAGAGTTAAGCATTGTGACCATGCTTGGCATCACCACACTGGTCTCCACGGTAGTGCTGTTCCTTATTGTTGCAGCCTCCGGTAAGCTAAGGCTCATGCTGCAGATGACAGGCCGCGAAATTATGTGGTCAGCTCTCCTAGGCCTGATTAACCCCGTAGGATATTACCTGTTGCTTCTGACAGCATACAGCCTGCTGCCGGGACAGGTGGCCCAGCCGATAAACATGATATGGCCGATCATCCTCGTCTTCTTTTCAATATCGTTATTGCATCAGCGGATCCCCGCCCGCAGTTTCATCGCGCTGTTCATCAGCCTTGCCGGTGTATATATCATAGCATCACAAGGGGCTCTCTTTCATCCCGGCAGGTCTGATACCACCGGCGTCCTGCTGGCCCTGGTAAGCAGCGTACTGTGGGCCCTCTACTTCGTGCTGAACGTGCGCGACCGGCGCGATGAGGCCGTGAAACTGTTTACAGGTTTTATCTTCGGAACTGTCTATATGACCGTGATAATGGCTCTCTCGGGGTCATTCAGTGAAACTGTCAGCCTGAAGGGAGTTGCAGCATCAGCTTACTGCGGTATCTTCGAGATGGGTATCACTTTCTGGCTGTGGCTGAGAGCACTGCAACTGGCTGAGACAACAGATAAGGTAAGCAATCTCGTCTATTTTGCCCCGTTCATCTCTCTGATCCTCCTCCATTTTATAATTGACGAACCCATATATTATACCACCCCCCTGGGACTGCTTTTAATCATTGGAAGCGTTCTGTACCAGAACCGGGGAAAGAGGGCCTGACGGAAGCGGCACATTTTTTGCTATTTTTGTACAAATAATCATACAAGAAATGAAACGAATTATATTAATAACCATATTGTTAATCCCCCTTCTCTACGGCTGTAAGAAGGATCCCATACCGCCGGTAGATGAATATACTCTTGAGGAACGGGCGCGTGACGGGTTTTATGATCTCATGAAATATGTGTACCTCTGGTATAATACAATGCCCACCGTCAAGGTTTCAGATTATGACAGTCCTGAAGCAATTCTTGAGGCACTGAGATACCTTCCGACAGATAGATGGAGTTTTGTAACCGACTATGATAGTTTTATGGCGTCAATGCAGGGCTCCTTCGTGGGTCACGGTATCCGGATGAGCCTTGACAACTCTAACAATGTCAGGGTAGTAACCCTTTACGAGGGGTCGGACCTGTGGCCCAATGGGGTCAGGAGAGGATGGATAGTTCTGGAGATCAATGACACTCCCATTGCCCCCATTTTCATTTCAGGTAATGATGCAGCATACAATACCCTGATGGGACCGTCCACTGCAGGCATCACTAACAAATTCCTGTTCCAGAGGCCTGATGGCACCACTGTGACATACAGCTCCACCAAGTCGAGCTTTACAATCAACTCAGTTTCAGCCGCGACAGTTCTTGATCTCACCAGTGGCAAGACCGGCTATCTCGCTTTTGAGACCTTCATTGATCCCTCCGAGCAGGAGCTCAATGAGGCCTTTGCCGTTTTCAAGGCAAACAACGTGACTGATCTGATAATTGACCTCCGTTACAATACCGGTGGCTATATGAATATTGCACAGCAGCTGTCGAGCCTGGTGATGAAACCTGCTGACACAACCAAGATCTGTTACAAGCTGAGGTACAACGCGCTCGTCGGACCCGAATGGGATGAGAGTTACAATTTTATAAGAACAGCAAGCCCTCTGGGGCTTGACCGCGTAGTATTCATTACCTCAAGAAGCTCGGCATCAGCCAGCGAGGTTGTGATAAACAGTCTGCTGCCCTATGTCAACGTCACCATTGTTGGTGACACCACGTATGGCAAGCCGGCCGGGATGAATATATGGGGCTACCCCTTCCCTACCACCAGTAATCCCGAACCAGACTACTCATATGTCTTTGCTCCAATCACCTTCGAGTTCGTGAATGCCTCTGATGCGGGGCGTTTCTATGGGGGCATTGAACCTGACGTGAAGGCTGCTGACGATATCACGCGCGACTTCGGTGATCCGGAGGAGACCTCGCTTGCTGCCGCCATTGCCGTTCTTCAGGGCACGAAAGCCAAAAGCAGTACTCCTGTAAGGCGAAGCCGTGTCTATTCGGAAGGCGATCAGCTGCCAGCCAACCTAATTCTGGGTCCGCCCCAATCATTCATGAAGTGAAGAAAGGGGAGGGTGAAAGGATAATCCTGGGGATTGACCCCGGAACCACTGTCACGGGCTACGGCCTTATAAGCGTGACCGGCAAGACACCGTCCCTCATCGCGCTGGGCATAATCGACCTCCGTAAAAAGGAGGATCATTTCAAGAAGATACGCACAATCTTCGAGCAGACCCTGGCACTGATAGACCAGTACCACCCTGATGAGTTTGCCATTGAGGCGCAGTTCTTCGGCAAGAACGTCCAGAGCATGCTCAAGCTGGGAAGGGCACAGGGAGCTGCCATCTCGGCTGCCCTGTACCGTGACCTGCCCGTCTTCGAGTATGCCCCGAGGATGATCAAGATGTCAATCACGGGACGGGGACAGGCCAGCAAAGAGCAGGTTGCCACCATGCTGAGCACCATTCTCACCTTCCGGGGAGAGAAGATGGTTCTTGATGCCACCGATGCCCTTGGAGCAGCACTCTGCCATTTCTATCAGAGTGCCAAGCCTTCTTCATCAGGGAGCTCAGGCAGCTGGGAAGCCTTTGTCAGGAATAACAGCGCCAGGGTCAAAGGGTAAGCTTCTGCGCTGCCGCCAGGGCCACCACGCTGACCCTTTCCCCCCCTGCCTCAAGCAGAGCGTTGACGCAGGCTTCCATCGTTGAACCGGTGGTGATGACATCATCAGCCACGAGTATATGTTTCCCGGTTATTACAGAGGGCTTGCGCACTGTAAAAAGCCCTTCAACATTCTCCCACCGCTCGTATCTGCCCCGCCTTGTCTGCGACTCAGACCTGCCGGTCCGCAGAAGGATGTCGTTCCTGACAGTCACACGACTCGTGGCTGACAGCCCCTGTGCAAAACACTCGCTCTGGTTAAAGCCTCTCTTCCGTTTTCTTTCGGCGCTGAGCGGCACTGGTACAATAATATCAATGCCGTTCATGAACCCGGCCTCCGTCAGGATTGAGCCATAAAGCTCTCCGAATATTTTTCCGATCTCCTTTCTGCCGTCATACTTAAGCGCGAATATCAGCTTCCTGATGCGACTTCCCCGGTTATATACCGAGAAGGCAGTTGCCCGTTCAACCTGGCACCTGCCCCAGAATGCCTGTTCAAGCATATTGTCACGACGAATGTGAAAATCTGTCCTGGCCATAGAGAGAAGGCATTCCGTGCACAGGGCATTCTCCCCGCGGACAAGATGAGCCCTGCAGGCAAGGCATAGTCGCGGCAAAAACAGACTCAGAAAATCGTCGCCAATATCTTTAATATGAGACACTTCACAGCGAGAAGTACATGTAAAGTTAAGATAATTATGACAAAATGAAGCGCGATTATAAAACTTTCCTATATTGCATCCGTTTACTAATAAACCAATTTACACAAATATGAAGAAATGGATGATCAGCAGCCTTATTCTCATCGCAATGATGGTTGCGGCTGCAGGCGTATATGCTCAGGCAACTGACAAGGAGAAGAAGAACGCCAAAACCGAATGCACCTTTGTAGACAAGGACAAGGATGGCAAGTGTGACACATGCGGCAAGACCGCTGATGCATGCAAGAAAGCCTGCACCACCACTACCACCGCTGGCAAAGACTGCTCAAAGTGTCCGTCAGCTGCTGAATGCGGCGAGACCAAGGGTGAAGTGGTTCCTGCAAAGGAAGGCACAGCCGCAGCAAAGCCATGTTGCGCAAGCAAGAAGTAAAATCTGCTGAATAATTGAAAGAGGCTGTCTCATATGGGGCAGCCTCTCTTTTTTGAACCCACGGTGACGGGGGTTTATATTTTTGTGCCGGATCAGGGCCGGACATGATCGCCTATTGACCTGGCAAGCTTTGCAGCTTCTTCGGGTGCAGGTGACACCCGAGGGTTTGTGAACAGCAGGTCTGACTCCCTGGTAATCGGTACAAGGTGTATGTGGGCATGAGGTACCTCAAGCCCTATCACTGCCACACCAATTCTCTTGCACTCTATCACCTCCTTCATTGCCCTTGCGACCTTCTGTGCGAAGAGCATCATGTCTGCGAGCGTCTTTTCGTCGAGATCGAAGATATAGTCAACCTCCTTTTTGGGTACAACAAGGGTATGACCCGGCTTCAGTGGCCTGACGTCGAGAAAGGCGATGAAGCGATCATCCTCGGCCACCTTGTAGCAAGGTATCTCCCCGTTGATGATCCGTGTGAATATTGATGCCATCGCGCAATTTTTTCAGATTGATATCTCCATGATCTCAAAGGGTATGACGCCGGCGGGTACTTTCACCTCCACCACGTCTCCCACTTCCTTCCCCATAATCCCCTGTGCTATTGGCGAGGTTGCTGCAATCTTGCCCTCCTTGAGGTTTGCCTCGGTTTCAGGTACAAGCTGATACTCCATGATCAGTCCGCTGGTTCTGTTGCGGATCCTGACACGGTTGAGGATCTGCACCGACTTGGTATTGATCCTTGATCCGTCAATTATGCGTGACCGTGCTACCTGGTCTTCAAGGCGGGCTATCTTCATCTCCAGCATGCCCTGCGCATCCTTGGCGGCAGAATATTCAGCATTTTCGGTAAGGTCTCCCTTATCGCGTGCCTCTGCAATCATTCGCGCAATAGCCGGCCTTTCATTACGGAGCAGATCAAGTTCCTCCTTCATCTTCTGGAGACCCTCTTCTGTTACATAGATAAATTCCGACATAATTCTTCAATAATAGGTTAAAAAATAAGAAGAATCCCGGCCTGCCGGAACTCTTCAAAGAACAAATATAATGAATTTCTATTTAATAAGCAAATGGTGTCTCTTTTGTAATTATCAGGTTATCAGACAGAGTACTCTTTTCTGTTTAGCAAAATGGAATAAATGGTTGCCTTTTTCAGGTCGAATCCCTCATCGAGCATGTCACTGCCCGGCCTGGCATTGTAATCATATTCCGGTGCATCACCTATCTCACTGTCAGAGATCTCGGTATGCACAAAATCACTCGTCTGGAAATCCTTGAAAGAGGAGACTCCTTCCGAGGCAAAGGCCTTAGCCACGGAAGCATCAAACGAGCCTTCCCGGGCGAATGCCCGGGCCATTGTGTCAGTGATTGAATCCTCATTACTGAGGGTGCGGGTCATCGGTTTCTCATACCTGCCTTCTGAAGTGTCAATAGGCACATACTGGGGCTTTCGCGGTACCGGGGGAGGTGCCGGGGGTGCCGGCGGCCTCATTGATTCCACGGCAGGCCTGTCCGGTACGGTTTTCTTCGGCGCCGTCTTCTGTTTCTTGCCTTTGCCCTGAAAAGATCCGGCAATAGCAAGAATCCCAAGTATTATATAAAAAATCAAACTCCCTAATCCACCACCATCTTCCATGACTGTCAGTATTTTTTGATTTTGTGCTGTTTCAGTTTGGGCTGTTTTTTTGGATCCTTCATCTTTGACTTTGCCTTATTCTTTTGCTGCTTCAGTTCCTTTTGCTTCTTCGGATCCTTTGTTTTCGTTTTTGTCTGTTGCTTCGCTGGCTTCGGCTGCTCAGGCTTCCTCAACTCCGGTTTTGTCTGCTCCTTGCGCTGATTCTTCCTCTTCACCTTATAACCTGTCTCAGTATTACGGCTGTTGTTTTCCATGCGCATTTTTGTCTTCTCGCTCTGCATCTCAATGTGCTGCTTTCTCAGCTCTTTCAACTGCTTCGCATCCTCCTTTTTGCGAATCGACTCCTTCTTCTCCTGCTTCTTCATGGCCTTTGCCGCTGCCCCCTTAGGCTTGCCTGCATCAAAAGGCTTGCTCTTCCCGGTCTTCCCGAACAGCTCCTTCTCAGCCTTCCTGGATGCATTGCGCTGGGCATTACACTCAGACAGAGGTGCAGCAAACAGGATCAGGGCAGTAATAACCAGTATCCTGATAAATACTATCCTGTGATGCATTTCGTTTGTCAGTTGTACCCCTTCGGACATAAATAGTTACTTTTGCAGAAAATCAGAAAAACGCATGTCAGGTTCAAATGTAAAGATTTTTTTCATCATCACCGCGACTCTCCTGATGACAATGTCATGCAAGCGGGAGAAAAACGATGTCATCCCTGACATTACAGTTGACTTTATCATAACCTTCTCTGACCCGGAATTCTTTGATCTTTATTACTCTCCGGGGACCAGCGCGCTGGTCAGTTCCTCTCACAGGCATCTTGGTCTGGGCACCGGGGGATTCAACAGTAACGGCATCATCGTATATAATACCGGGCTTCAGGGATTTGAATTTTCTGCCTATGACCGTACCTGTCCTCACTGCTATGTGACCGAAAGCGCCAGCGTGGCTGTCGGTGTTGACGGGGTTTATGCAGTATGCCCGCGATGCACCACAAACTATGCCCTGGGGGCGTCAGGTCTTCCCCAGGAGGGGCCGGGCCGTTACTACCTCAAGAACTATCATACCGGGTTTACCGGGTACAGCGTAAGGGTCTGGAATAGGAAATAAACTTCCTAATACCTGTAATGCTCAGGCTTGTAGGGTCCCTCAGCAGGCACTCCGATATAGTCAGCCTGTTCCTTTGTCAGCCTTGTGAGATTGACTCCCAGCTGTGCAAGATGCAGCCTGGCTACCTCTTCGTCAAGATACTTCGGGAGCCTGTAGACCCCAATCTCATAGTCTTTGGTCCATAACTCGAGCTGAGCCAGTGTCTGGTTGCTGAATGAGTTGCTCATGACAAATGAGGGATGCCCTGTGGCACAGCCAAGATTTACAAGGCGGCCTTCGGCGAGAAGGAAGATGGCATGTCCGTCAGGAAAGATATATTTATCAACCTGTGGTTTTATATTGATCTTCTGTACGCCCCCGGCACCGTTCAGTATGTCAACCTGTATCTCATTGTCGAAGTGACCTATATTGCATACGATCGCCTGATCCTTCATCTTTTCCATGTGCTCCAGGGTAATGATATCACGGTTCCCCGTTGCGGTGACATATATGTTTCCCTCGGGAAGGGCCTCCTCGATGGTCTTCACCTCGAAGCCCTCCATGGCGGCCTGCAACGCACAGATAGGATCTATTTCGGTCACAATGACCCTGGCTCCGTATGCACGCATCGAGCGCGCCGACCCTTTGCCAACGTCACCGTAACCGCATACCACCACCACCTTGCCGGCGATCATAACATCTGTAGCTCTTTTTATGCCGTCAGCAAGTGACTCACGACATCCATAGAGGTTGTCAAACTTACTCTTGGTAACGGAATCATTAACATTAATTGCAGGTACCAGCAGCTCTCCTGCCTCCATCATCTGGTAAAGCCTGTGTACGCCCGTGGTAGTCTCTTCCGAGATCCCCTTCATCTCCCTGACCGTCCTGTTCCATTTCTCCGGGTCTTCTGCGAGGATCACCTTCAGGGTGTCAATGATAATTCCCTCTTCCCTGTTTGCAGGTTTGACGTCAAGCACTGACGGGTCCTTCTCAGCCTTGAACCCCATATGAACCAGCAGGGAGGCGTCACCTCCGTCGTCGACGATAAGGTTGGGTCCTTTGCCGCCGGGGAATGTGAGCGCCTGTGCGGTGCACCACCAGTACTCTTCAAGTGTCTCTCCTTTCCACGCAAACACGGGTATTCCTGCCTCAGCCACGGCAGCCGCGGCATGGTCCTGCGTGGAAAAAATGTTGCAGGTTGCCCATCTGACGTCAGCGCCGAGATCACGCAGGGTCTCAATGAGAACGGCCGTCTGTATGGTCATGTGCAGCGAACCTGTGATCCTTGCTCCACTGAGAGGCTTCGATGCCGAGTATTTCTTCCTTATTGAAAGTAGCCCGGGCATCTCTTTCTCTGCTATTTCTATCTCCTTCCGGCCAAAATCAGCCAGTGCAATATCTTTTACCCGGTAGGGCAGTTCGTTGTTGATGAATGACATTATCTTATTTTTTTCAGGTCTGCAAAGATAACTAAAAAGCTGCATAATTGTTCAACGGCGCAGCAGTGCGATGGCCCTTTCACGGTCAATGGCAAGCTGCGCCGCCAGGGCGTCTATATCGCTGAATTTCATCTCGTCACGCAGCCGTTCATAGAATCTTGCGGTAACAATTTTCCCGTACAGGTCTGATTCAAAGTCAATTATATGAGCTTCAATGGTGCTCCTGCCGTCATTCTCCCTGATTGTAGGCCTCAACCCTATATTGAGCATTGCCGCATGCCATCCGGGTTGACCCTCAACCTTTATCTCAACCGCGTATACTCCTGACCGGGGGATAAGCTTATATGCAAACAGGGGGGCTATGTTAGCGGTGGGGAAGCCGAGGCCGCGGCCTATCTTTTTGCCGGAGACCACCTTACCCCTGAGTGAATAGTCATAGCCAAGCATGGCCGATGCTTTCCTTACCTCACCCCCTTCCAGCAGTCTTCTTATGGAGGAGGAACTGACCACCTCGCCGTCAATCATGAAAGCCTCTTCCCTTGTGACCCTGAAATCCATCCGTGAGGAGCACCCGATGATTGTGTTGCTGTCGCCCTCATGGCGCCTCCCGAAATGATGATTAAAGCCGGCGATGAGGTGTCTTACGTTCAAATGGCGGCACAGTATCTGGTCTACAAACTCACTGGCGGTCATCCGGCTCAGCTCAGGTGTGAAGGGGATGACCACAAGATGCCCGATTCCGGTCTGGCGAAGCAGATATACCCTTTCCTCAATGTCGGTAAGAAACCGCAGATGGGTTGGGTCACCGGTCAGGACTATGCGGGGGTGCGGGTCAAATGTGACCGCCACTGCATCCGATCCGCTCTTTTCTGCCTCGGCCACCACCCGGCTCAGGAGCATGCGATGGCCCAGGTGAACGCCGTCGAACACACCCATGGTGATGACCGGGGTGCTGAATGAAATTCCTTTATAACTGTAGTGAACCTCCATTACATTTTACACAGGCAAAATTAATAAAGACAGTTAAGCATCGCTCATTTTTCGTAATTTAGTAAGGATATATTGTGACATGAAAAGATTTTATGAAATTGATCCCTGGCTTGATCCGTTCAGGAGTGTCATTGAAGCCCGTCTGAACTATCTCAATGATCGTGAAACGCTTATCACCGGGGGCACGCTGTTGTCTGATTTTGCCAACGGTCATCACTGGTACGGGCTGCATCACAGTGACAGGGGCTGGGTCTTCAGGGAGCATGCCCCCCACGCTACTGCCATCACCCTCACAGGCACCTTCAGCGACTGGAAGGAGGATGACCGCTACCGGCTGCACAGGACCGATGACGGCGATTGGATTGGAGAGTTCGCCGAAGATATGTTGTCACATGGCGACCTATACAAGATGAATGTCAGGTGGAAAGGCGGCGGCGGCGAGCGTATCCCGGCCTATGCAACGCGCACCGTTCAGGATGAGGTGACGAAGATATTTTCCGCACAGGTATGGCATCCGGCAGAGGCTTACGTCATGAAGCACCCCTCCCCGCCGCCGCCGTCGTCGCTACTGGTATACGAGGCGCATGTAGGTATGGCTACCGAGGAGGAGAAGACCGGCACCTACCGCGAGTTCACCGCAGACGTGCTGCCCCGTGTAAAGAACCTGGGATATAACACCATCCAGCTGATGGCGATACAGGAGCACCCCTATTACGGGTCATTCGGGTATCACGTGTCAAGCCTCTTTGCCGCCTCGTCACGCTTTGGTACCCCCGATGACCTCCGGGAGCTCATTGATACAGCCCACGAAATGGGCATCAGGGTCATAATGGACCTCATTCACTCACACGCCGTCTCCAATACCCTGGAAGGCCTGGGTCTGCTTGACGGTGACCCGGCACTCTATTTTCATACAGGATCACGGAGAAATCATGTGGCATGGGACTCGCTGTGCTACGATTACGGCAAGCCTAAAGTGGTGCATTTCCTGCTTTCCAACTGCAAATACTGGCTTGAGGAGTACCAGTTTGACGGTTTCCGGTTCGACGGCATCACCAGCATGCTCTATTATGATCATGGACTGGGATCTGACTTCGTCTCCTACAGGCAGTATTATGATGGTAACCAGGACACCGACGCCATCGTTTATCTTACTCTTGCCAACAAGCTGATACATACCTTCAATCGCGGTGCCGTGACCATAGCCGAAGAGATGAGCGGCATGCCGGGTCTGGCTGCCCCCGTCGCAGCAGGAGGGACAGGGTTTGACTACAGGCTGGCAATGGGTGTGCCTGACATATGGATCAAGATGGTCAAAGAGATTCCCGATGAGGAGTGGGACCTTGGATACCTGCTTCACGAGCTGACACAGCACCGTGCCGAGGAACGCGTGATCTCTTATTGCGAATCACATGACCAGGCGCTGGTCGGCGACAAGACGCTGATATTCAGGTTGGCAGATAAGGAGATGTACTTCTCGATGAGTCTCCTTGCATCAAGCCTGATAATTGACCGGGCGGTGGCCCTTCACAAGATGATCCGTCTCTTTACCTTCATCGCCGCCGGCGGAGGGTATCTCACCTTTATGGGTAATGAGTTCGGACACCCCGAGTGGATTGACTTCCCCAGGGAGGGCAACGGCTGGAGCTATAAGTACGCTCGTCGTCAGTGGAGCCTGGCTGACGATGAGCTGCTCAGGTACCGCCACCTGAATGAGTTCGACAGGGCGATGATAGAGACAGGCAAAAGACACGGGTTGCCCCAGCTTCAGATGACGGAGAGCCTCGTGGTCAACAACGCGGATAAGATAATAGCCTTCAGGCGGGGAGATCTGATCATAGTCATGAACTTCAATCCCTCCGTCTCATTCACTGATTACGGTATACCCCTGAAGGGTAAGTTCAGGATCATACTCGACACTGACGATCCGCTCTTCGGCGGCCAGGGAAGAATAGACACAACCCAGGGTTACTTTTCAATCCCGGATCATGGTCGTTACGGTGTGTCTGCACCGCATCACCTGAAACTCTACCTGCCTGCAAGGACAGCAATAGTGCTGTTACAGGAACCCGTAAAGACCATACGCGACCTTTAGCTCAGTCGACCCACCTCAACAGGCAGAAATCCTGCCTGTGCGGAAGCTCGGCATGCTTCGCGTAGATACGTATCCCGTAGAAGAAGGTGCCGGCCATCTCCGGCTGGAACTCCACCCCGTAGATCACCCTCCCCTTCTTCCTGTTTATAAATTTGAACTCCAGGCTGGTGAAGAAGACATGCTCACCGTTTTTCAGCTGACGCGTCACCACCATTTCCACCCCAACATTCTCCGGCGGAATGTTCTTTATGTCAAGAATAATCTCCGTAGAGTAGGAATGGCCTGACCGGTATACCTGCCTGGCAGCATCCTTGAGATCGTACTTAACGATCTCAATATCATCCCATTCTCTTGTGATTTTGCTCTTCCACGCAGCCAGCTCACGGGCTATGGCATAGTTTTCTGCCGTTATCCGTCTGCTCCTTTCCCACAGTCTGGTGTAGTATTTCTTAATATAGTCATTAAGCATACGGCGGGTAGTAAACTCCGGCGCCACTTTGACCATCGTGTTCTTGATGTAACTCGTCCATTCACGGGGGATGCCTGACTCGTCCCTGGAGTAGTAGGCAGGAATGATCTCAAACTCAAGCATGTTGTAAATAGTCTCGGCATCAATATCATCCTGGAGATCCTGACTGGCGTAGGTGCGCTTCTTGGGCAGTGCCCAGCCGGCGAAGGCATGATATCCTTCAACCCACCAGCCGTCAAGCACGCTGAAGTGAATTGTACCATTCATTACGGCCTTCTCTCCGCTTGTACCCGATGCCTCCAGCGGCCGTGTGGGGGTGTTCATCCATATATCCGCACCACGCACAAGGTAACGTGCCAGCTCCATGTCATAATTCTCGAGGAAAAGCACCTTACCGGCAAATTGTGACATCTGAGAGACCTCATTTATGCGGCGGATCAGCTCCTGTCCTCCTCCGTCATTGGGATGCGCTTTCCCTGAAAAGATAAACTGCACGGGCCTCTCCGGATTATTGACAAGTTTATTCAGACGGTCAAGGTCGCGGAAGAGCAGGGTTGCTCTCTTGTAGGTGGCAAAACGTCGGGCAAAAGCTATGGTGAGAGCCTTCTCGTTGAGGTGAGAGCTTATATTCATCAGTGTGCGCGGACTGACGTGCCTTTCCATCATGTCAGACTGAAGCCGTTTGCGAATATTGTCAAACAGTCGCTTTTTAAGCTTCATCTTGATCTCGTACACCTTCTCATCTTCAACCTGGTATATCTTAGCCCACTGTTCGCGGTCACCCTGGTCAAAATGCCGCTCCCCGGTGAGCTTTTCATAAACATGCTCCCACTCCGGAGCCACCCATGTTGAATGGTGCACTCCGTTGGTGACGTGACCAATATACAGCTCATCACGCAGGTATCCGGGCCAGAGCTTTGAAAAGAGCCCCCTTGAGACGTGACCGTGGAGCTGGCTTACGCCGTTCATCTCCTGCGACAGGCGCGTGGCAAGGAAACTCATGTTGAACTTGCGGTCATGGTCATCCTGGCTGCGGCCCAGAGCCATAAGCTGATCCCATGTGATATTCAGTCTCGCATGATAATGAGATATATACTTCCTGAGCATATCCTCTTCAAAGGCGTCATGACCGGCAGGTACGGGAGTGTGGGTGGTAAAGAGGGTTGATGCCCTTATTATCTCCATCGACTCCTCAAAGCTGAGATGTTCATCCTCAATCAGATGCCGCATTCTTTCAAACCCTATAAAGGCCGAATGGCCTTCATTACTGTGGTAGACATCCGGTTTTATTCCCAGGGCAATCAGGGCCCTCATGCCCCCGATACCAAGGATCAGTTCCTGCTTCAGCCTGTTCTCTGAGTCACCACCGTAGAGATAATGTGTAATGGCTCTGTCTTCATGGGTGTTCTCATCAAAGTCAGTGTCAAGGAGGTAAAGCCTGACCTTACCTACAGATGCCAGCCATATGCGGGCCTTCACCGTCCGTCCCGGCCAGGTCAGCTGAATGGTCAGATGATTTCCATTACCGTCTGTCACCGCTGCAACAGGCAGCCTTGAAAAATCTTCTGCCTCGTAGATGGCCTGCTGCTCTCCCTTCGGTCCGAGCTTCTGCCTGAAGTACCCGTAACGGTACAGCAGTCCGAAGCCGGTGATGTTGACATTAGAATCACTGGCTTCCTTGAGGTAGTCGCCAGCCAGCACTCCCAGTCCACCGGAGTAGATTTTCAGACTGGGATGTATCCCAAACTCCATGCTGAAGTATGCCACAGAGGGGAGATCAGGATTCTCCGGCCTTGCCATATAGTCTGTGAACTCCTTGAAGATCCTGTCGGAGTCGTCAAGAAAGACCTCATCATCGGCAAGTACCAGAAGGCGCTTATAGTCAATGGCCTCCAGGAGTCTCTTGGGATTATGGTGCACCTCTTCCCACAGTGTCGGGTCCATCCGGCGGAAGAGGAACTCTGCATCACTGTTCCATGACCACCAGAGATTGCCGGTGAGTTCCTTCAGGTAGCTGATGCGTTCAGGGAGTTCCGACTGGACGTAGATATCTTTCCATACCGGTGCCTGAAAAGGCTTTCTGACCTGTACTTCCGTTGCCTCCAGAATGCGTGTGTATTCCCTGGGCTGGTCACGCCTCTCCTCGCTCTTTCCAAGAGCGAGATTGTATGCATCAATGTAATAATGGAAGAGTGCATTCCAGTTCGCAATACGTGATATCTCCCATGCTTTATCCCTGGCCCCGGCCTCTTCGGCGGGACTCATCTTCATGAAGCGACGTATGAACTCCTCCATGCCTGCGATGACCTCTTTCTCGTTTTCATCAGTACGGTTAAGCACCAGGCAGCCGTTGCCGGGGTTCTCAAAATAGCTGTCGACCCACATGCCAAAGCCTGCCAGATTGGTTGTTACCGTGGGTACACGGAACATCAGGCTCTCAAGGGGTGTGTACCCCCACGGCTCATAATAAGACGGATAGAGCGTCAGATCAAACCCTATGAGCAGATCATAGTAGGGCATGTTGAAGATACCGTCATTGCCGTTGAGGTATGACGGAACGAAGATCACCTTCACCTTTTCGGAGGCGGTGTTTCGGATCTCCTCCCTGTTGAGCTGATTCAGTACGGGATCATCATTGAAGTAATGCAGCCCATGGGTGAGGTACCTGTCGCCCTCGGTCACGAATGAGCCATCGGCCACTGCCGCAGCCAGATCCTGTCTGGGTCCCCTGTGATATGCCGGTACCAGGATAAAGGCCACACACTGGCGGTCTGAATCGGCCTTCCTGTTAATGGCACCCAGCGATGAGAGAAACAGGTCAATGCCCTTGTTCCTGTACTCATATCTGCCGCTCGTTGATACCAGTAGCGTGTCAGCCGGCAGAGTATATCCGAGCAATGCTCCGGCAACAGAAAGCAGCTTATCCCTGGCAGCTGCCCGTGCAGCATCAAAGTTTTCGGGGGCAGGTACGAATGTGTCTTCAAAACCGTTTGGGGTAATCACATCCGGCTTCTTTCCCAGGAAGGCCTCACACTCGCGACCGGTGATCTCACTCACGGTGGTGAAGACATCTGCTTCGGCAGCGCTGAGCTTCTCCAGTGATTGTTTGGAGGTTACGTTGAACTCATGAGCGATCTGGACCGGGTTGAAGTCCTTCATCCTGCTGTAGAGCTGCCTGTTGTTGCCCGCAATACTACGACCCACCACCGTCGCATGTGTTGTGAATGCGGTGGTTATCCATGACGCATTTTTTTCGAGGTAAAGGACACCCAGACCCGTCATCCATTCGTGAAACTGTGCAATTACTCTCGGATACTCACGGTAAAAGTTGGTGAAGCTTTCAATCACCTTCCCGGCAGCGTAACCGAAGAGGGCCGGTTCAATATAATCCCACTGCCCGGAGATACTGTCAAGCTGGTAAGTCTCCCAGAAACGGGCAAAAATCTCATCCTGCTGCCCGAAATAGGGTGTAAAGTCTATCAGCATCACCCTTGGATTGCCATTGATATTCCATCTTCCCGTTTTTAATTTTAATCCTTCCTGAGCGGCAACAGCCTTCCACGGAAGGAACATGTTGTCATCAGGGGTGAACTCCGGGTTTGACTGATCATCGCGCCATACATCAGGCCCGATAAGAACATAATTATCGCCGAACTCATGAGTTACGTTCAGCGCCTTGGTCGAAATGACCGTATAAATTCCGCCTACCTTATTGCATACCTCCCAGCTTGTCTCAAATAAAAAATCAGCTTTCTTTTCCATATAGTTAATAATGAATTAATACGCCTCAGCGTATAGCAGTTTAACATAAATCAAATATTCCAACAACTATTTGCTGCCGGCCTTTTTCCTCACAGCAGTCACTTTTACAGCTCTCTTCCTTGTGGTAGTTTTCTTTGAGGATTTTTTTACAGCTGCGGCTTTTTTGACGACTGCCGCCGAGGCCGTTTTCTTTGCTGTTTCTTTTACAGTTGCGGCTTTTTTGGCGGCTGCCGCAGATGCCAGTTTCTTTTTGAGTGTTACACGTTTCCGGCCTGTGGCACCCGTTTTTTTCTCAAGTTTGGCCAGCCTTCCCTGCAACTCCATGATTATATGGTCCTTGTTAACGATTGATTCCGAGAGACGGTTCATCTCCTCATCATGTACATTGACAGGGCATACCGTCTTCAACCTGATCTCAAAATCACTCAGGACGTTCATGTAGTTCATAAAGGCCTGGTATGGATTCTCATAGGGGTTGAAGTATGCGTGAACAGCTCCGTCAGAGAAGAATTTAGTTGACATATAATAAAAGTGGTCACTTGACTGCAGAAACGCCCAGTCGCCTGCCAGCTGATCTGAGTTGCAACGGATCACCCTGTCTGCCAGGCTGTACAGTTTCGTGACTGCAGCGGTCTGGAGCTCGTTCCCCATCCATGCCGTCAGATCCCGCTCCTCGTCTGCCCATGATATGGGGGAGGGGACATGAAGCAGAGACACCGGCTGATAGTTGTCTGCAACTTCTGATACAGTCATGAAATTGAACGGTGTCTTCCGGATTATGGCTTCCGGAAGATGCTTCAGGAAGTCAAAAATGCCTGTCTCCTTCTTCTGATGTTCACCGAAGGTTTCATAATCCATGAATATGTTAACTATCTCTGATGCCGGCGCCAGTCCTTTTACCCATGAGGCATACTTATCAGCCGTAAGCGGATAGCTTGACCAGCCCCTGTTTGAGAACCTGAACGCGATGTCATCACTCAGCGTGTAGTTGCGGAGGAGGACCTTGAGCCTCGGATTGATGGCGTTGCAATACATGAAGTTCGGCGACTTCCACCCCAGTATGTGCTTGGCCCCCTCTGTGACCGTTGCCTTGTAGCCCATCTCAGCCATCCAGCTTCCGATCTCATCAGAGTAGATCAGTTCGGTATTCCTTATTGAGGTGGGTTCATAGCCGATAAATTCAATCATCTTCTCACGGTGGATCCTGACCTGGTTCTCAAACCTTTCCCTGTTCATCAGTGATGCGAGTGAATGAGAGTTGGTCTCGGCAAGGAACTCAACGCATCCAGTCTCGGCAAGCTCTCTGAACGACGCCAGCACCTCAGGGGCATAGAGCCTGAACTGGTCAATGACAATGCCTGACAGTGAAAAGGTAACCCTGAATTTGCCCTTGTGCTTGCGGATCAGGTCAAGAAGCAGCCTGTTGGAAGGCAGATAGCAGTTTGACGCGATCTTGCGAAGGATAGACTCATTCATGAAATCATCATAGTAATAGTGTTCATGGCCCATCTCAAAAAACCGGTAGCGTCTGAGCCTGAAGGGCTGATGAACCTGAAAATAAAGGCAGATGGCCTTTTTCTGTGCTGTGCTCATATCATTTAGCTTGTCTGTTTCAAAACTCCCGTGTAAATACTCTTAACGTGACTGGCAGCCTTCTCCCACTTCAGCTTGTCAACCTCCTCCTTGCCGTTCATGATGAACATCCTTGAGAGCGCCGGATAGGTGAGTATGCCGTAAATGGCATCTGCCATCGCTTCAATATCCCAGAAATCGACCTTTACAGCATGAGTGAGAAGCTCTGCCACCCCGCTTTGTTTGCTGATTATCACCGGCACATTCGACTGCATCGCCTCCAGGGGCGATATGCCGAACGGTTCTGAGACTGATGGCATCACATAGACATCACTCATCCGAAGCATGGTGAAGACATCGTTGCCACGAAGGAAACCGGTGAAGTGAAACCTGTCGGTGATCCTGAGGTAGGCGGCATGACGTATCATGCGTTCCATCATGTCACCTGAACCGGCCATCACAAACCTGACGTTGGGCATTCGTAACAGCACCATCCTTGCTGCCTCAACAAAGTATTCAGGCCCTTTCTGCATTGTAATGCGGCCCAGGAAGGTAACGATCTTGTCATCATATGCCCGTTCGGGGACATCAAGTTCGGAATGATGAGGCGGTTCAACCGCGTTGTAGACCGTCTCCACCTTGCCGGGATCAATGTTATACCTGTTGATGACGACCTCTCGTGTCAGGTTGCTCACGGTAATGATTTTGTCCGCTGCATCCATTCCCTCCTTCTCCATGTTATAGACCATGGGATTGACGTTGCCTCCGCTGCGGTCAAAGTCAGTGGCGTGGACATGTATGACGAGCGGTTTACCCGAAACGGCTTTGGCAGCTATCCCGGCAGGATAAGCCAGCCAGTCATGTGCGTGGATGATATCGAAATCATTCTCTGAAGCTATCACCTGTGCCACTACTGAGTACTTGTGTATCTCATCCATGAGTGAGGCACCGTAACTCCCTGTAAAATCAACCATTCCCTGCTTGTTGGTCTTCACCAGCACATCGGTCTCGGCGATCTCACCCCGGGTCATCTTCCAGAAATCCTCCGGGTCAGTGTAGGGCACAAGCTTGGAAAAGACCTCTATCTTTTCCACAGGTTTAAGGAAGTAGTTATACCTTACCTTCTTGAAGGCGACCTGGATTGTATTGGCGCCTATGAGTCTCACGATGCTCTGGTCTTCATCACCATAGGCTTTTGGGACAACAAAGGTCACCTCCACATCCTTCTGTGCTGCAAGACCCCGGGTAAGACCGAAACTGGCAGTACCCAGTCCACCGGCAATATGAGGGGGGAACTCCCAACCAAACATCAGGACACGCATATCATTATATATTTTCTTTGTAATTCGTCTCAAGAAGCGTGTAGATACGCAGCACCTCGGCCACGCTCCAGGCTTGTGATATAGCTCCCCCCGGAGTATGTGGGGGGTCGCCGTCAAAGATCTCGGAGATTGTTGAAACGCCTGCATCGGTAAGCGTCTCCTCGAACCCCATTATCAGTTTTCTCACTCTTGACACGCCGCCCTCGCCGTATACCCTCAGCCAGCCGTCACAGAACGGTCCGACCAGCCATGGCCAGACGGTGCCCTGGTGATAGGCATTGTCGCGCTTCTCCTGGTCTCCGCCATAGATGCCGCAGTAACCCTCTTCCGAAGGCGACAGGGTGCGGAGGCCGCGGGGAGTGACAAGAATGCGGTTGGCAATATCAAGGATGCTCTTCATCTGATCTTTGGTAATCATTGCATAGGGGAGTGAGGTGGCGATGACCATGTTGGGCCTGACCTGCATGTTCCGTGTCTCACTGTCATTTACATAATCGGCCAGGTAGCCTAGTTCCTCATCCCAGAAGGTCTCAAGGAATGATTTGCCGATCTGTTCCGGCAGCGATTCCCACTCCTTGATAAAAGTCCTGTCACGGGCGCCGCGTGCACAGTCGAGTGCAAAGCAGACAGCATTGTACCAGAGAGCATTGATCTCAACGGCGTAACCGTTGCGGGGAGTAACCGGGGTACCGTACACAACCGCATCCATCCACGTGAGGGCTTTGCCCGGAGCATCAGCATAAATAAGCCCGTTCTCCCTCATGTGAATACCGAATGAAGTGCCCTGCCGGTAAGCATTGAGCACATCCTTCATGGCAGGCCCGTAACGCTTCCATGCCTCTTTCGCCTCAAGCCCGTAACTGTAAATTGCCTGGAAGAACCAGAGCGGAGCATCAACGCTGTTGAACGCAGGATTGTCATTGTCTCCCATGTTGGGGAAGAGACCCCCTTTCATCCGTCGCACCTGGGTGTCAAGCACCGCGGCAAAGAGATCCTCCCTGGTGCGCGACAGTGCCAGGCCGGGGAGTGAGATGAAGGTGTCACGCCCCCATGAGCCGAACCACGGGTAGCCGGCAATGATATTGGTGTCCTCGCCCCGCTTTTCTATGAACTGCTGGGCAGCATTGCGCAGACTATTGCTAAAATCGCTGCGCGGTATCTTTGACTTCACTGTACGGGTGAACTTCGTCTTGAAACCGACGGGCCTCTCCTCTTTTGTCGAAGCCGAGAAGACAATAACATCACCCTTTGCGGCATTGACCTCGAAGAAGCCCGGAACAAAAAGGTCCTCTGAAAAATCATACCCCCGCTTCTGTTCCTCAATATATTCAATACCCTGGTACCAGTCCGGACCAGGAACGAACTCGGCTTTGCCTGAAAGCTGCATGTTGAGCCATGGGAAACCGTCATACATTTTTATCCTGATCCCGTTCTGCACAGGCTCAACCCTGGTATTGGCCCACATGTTGGCATGGGTCAGCTGGTGAATGCTCCTGAAAGCCAGAAAAGGCCTGAACTGAAGTTTGATTGGCTCATCAGCATCAAGAATAGTGAACCTGATCATAAGCTGCTCCTCGTAATGAACCAGTATTCTCTCCTGCCTGAGAAAGACGTTGCCTACCCTGTATGTCATTCCCGGTATATCCTGAACATCAAAGTCCTCAACGTATTTGTGACCCTTTGGGCTGTAGTAATCGCCGTGATATTTCCGGATGCCGGTATTGAAACTCTGGCCGTTGCTTACGACAATGGTGTCAAGACTCGAAAGGAGTACATGTCTTTCACCTCCCATCTCATCCACCGGACAAACCAGCCATCCATGATACTTTCGGGTATTACATCCCACAATGGTAGTTGATGAGTAGCTGCCAGCCCTGTTGGTACGCAAAATTTCACGGCTCAATGAATACTCAAGATTTACTACATGAGCCTTATCAAACTTAATATATCCCATAATTCAAAGAGTTCCGTTAATTGCTAAAGAAGAAGTCAGAAAATAAAGACTATTAATTTAATAACAAATAAAATCAAGTGCAAAAATAAGCAAAAAAATCAGATCTGTTATCTGCCACGAGTAAGCGCATGCATCTCCGAAGGCTCTGAAAAATAGATATCTTTGCAGTTCAGTAAGAGAACCATTCAGCGATTAAAAAGTTCTGTCGATATGCAATATTCAATGACTTTAATATTCATTAAAATGTTATATGCAATAACTAAACGCCAAAGGAGTATTACGGCCTTTCTCCTGTTTGTTTCCTTAGCCTTGCTGACCGGATGCAATGACAACGGTTTCTCTGTCAGAGGCACTGTTGAGGGTGCGTCACCGGGCGAGTACCTGCTGCTCAGGGAAGTTAAGCCCGGGTTTCTCGTGCCGGTAGATTCGATGATACCTGACGACGATGGGAAATTTAGCTTCAGGTCGGAAACAGAGTGGCCGGCATTCTATATGCTAAGCATGGGCAGCGATGATTTTCTGACCCTCCTTGTCACTCCGGGTGACAGGATAGAGATAAAGGCAAATCGAAGCGCACTGGCTGCACCGGAAGAAGTGAAAGGGTCGGAAGGAACATCCGTCATGCTCGGTTTCCGGGTGAAACACCAGGAGGTGAAAAATGAACTGCAGCGACTGACGGATGTATATAACAGCAGCCCCTGGAGCCCGCAACTGCCCCTGCTGATGGACAGCCTCGACAGGAGGGCTGCCGATATTGTCGACGACTTCCGGGAGATGGCACTTAAGCTCCTTGACGATAACAGTTCATCAATGGTGTCATTATATCTGCTGAACCAGCATGTTGTGCCCGGACTACAGCTTTTTGACCCTGCTAAAGAGTCCGGAGTATTCTTCAGGGTTGATTCGGCCCTTTATGCCCTCTGGCCTGAATCGGAGCTTGTTCTTGACCTGCATACATTCGTGGCGGGATTAAGGAATTCTGTCACCGTGAACACCGGCACCCCTTCAGGCACCCGGCCTGCCGTGGGAAGCTTGCTGCCGGAGATCGCGCTCCCCGATCCTGACGGTGACACACTGACACTCTCCTCAATGCAGGGTAAAGTGGTGCTCGTCGATTTCTGGGCTGCGTGGTGCCCGCCGTGCCGTGAAGAAAACCCCAACCTGGTAAAGGTGTACGACATGTATCACTGGCTCGGATTCGACATATACCAGGTCTCCCTCGACCTGAGGAAGGAGGAGTGGACGGAGGCGATAAGAAAAGACAGGCTGGGAAGATGGAAACATGTCAGCGACCTGAAATACCGCGATTCGGAGGTGGTGAAGCGTTTCGGACTGACCGAAATACCTGCAAGCTTTCTCATCGACAGCGAGGGGAGAGTACTGGCAGTCAACCTCCGGGGTGATGACCTCCGGAAAAAACTGGAGGAACTGCTGGGCAGTCAGTAGCCAATCCCTATTTTTGCTTTATTTGTAACAGAAATCTTTATTCAGAATGAAGAGGTACCCATTGATCTTTATTACAGCCGCAATTATTGCAGGCTGCGGCAGTGAACACAACATTACAATTAAAGGGACCTTCCGGGAAGGAAGAGAAGGAATGGTCTATCTCGACAAGTCGGAGGTTGACCGCAGCAGCGTGACAGATTCGACCGAAATTAAAAGAGGACGCTTTAAATTCGCCGCTAAAATCACCGGTCCCGAGTTTTATCAGGTACGCCTCGACAACGGTGAGTTTGTCGGGCTGCTCGCCATGCCCGGTGAGAATATAAGCGTCGAACTCGGGAAATCACCACTGGCATTGAACTACAGCGTCACCGGCTCTCCGGGATCCGACCAGATCAGACTGCTTGACCAGCGGTTGCTGTCGACAAAGACACAGCTTGATTCCTTAAGGAAGATCTACTCTGATCTGGGTGACGGTGAGATGGAAATACGGGGTGTTGAACTTGAGAAAGCATATGTTAACACAGTGGACGAACAGCGCAAATTCAACATCAGGTTCATCATAGAGAATATCACTTCGATGGCAGCAATACAGGCGCTCTACCAGAGGATTGATGAAAATACATATGTCCTCTACCAGCCGCGCGACCTGCAGTACCTTAAGATCGTATCAGACTCTCTCTCGGTCAAATACCCTGTCTCAAGGCATGTCCGTGCCCTGAAGGAGAATGTCACTTCGGAACTGAACCGTATGTACCTCGACCGTATGGTCAGCCTGGCATCGCAGCTCCCGGAGACAAAAACCAACCCTGTCCTTCCTGATGCCGGGGGAAAAATGATCAGCCTCTCCTCATTAAGAGGGAAGTATGTGCTTGTCTCGTTCTGGAGCACCGCTTCACAGGAGTGTCTTAACGAGCTGCCACTGCTGAGATCGATCTATTCATCTTACCACAGCAAAGGCCTCGAGATATACCATGTCAGCCTTGACAGCGATGAGCAAAGATGGAAGAATGTCGTACGGTTTGAAGAGATACCTTGGATAAGCGTAAGGGAGCAGGACCCATCCAGACCTGCCTTTGCAGGTCTGATAAATGTAAGAAGTGTGCCATCGAACCTGCTTTATGACCCGGAGGGGAATATCATCAACACCAACCTCTTCGGGCGCAACCTGCAGATAAGGATGGATCAGCTCTTCAGTAAATAATCAGGGTTGGAAGGCAGGAAAACATACTTCGCCTCTGACTTTCACCTGGGTCTGGCCGCAGGGACCGACCCCCGCGAGCGCGAGCAGAGAGTCATCACATGGCTCGGGCAGGCATCACGAGACGCTCAGGCGATTTACCTTCTGGGTGATGTCTTCGATTTCTGGTGGGAGTACAAAACAGTCATCCCCAGGGGCTTTTCAAGGTTCCTGGGAACCATTGCCTCACTGACAGACCGCGGTATTGAGGTACACATCTTCACCGGGAACCATGATATGTGGATGCAGGGATACCTTGCCGGCGAGTGTGGTGTCATCATCCATTATGAGCCATTCCTGACCACTGTAGGGGGTGAGTCCTTCTACCTTGCTCACGGAGAAGGCCTGGGAAGCCGCAGCAGAAGCACCAGGTTGCTCTTTGCCCTCTTCCGCAACAGGGCGATAAGGATTCTCTTTTCAGCTATCCACCCGCGCTGGGGCATGGCATTCGGGCATTCATGGTCAAAGAACAGCCGTCTGGCCAAACATGTGTCACTGCCATTCATGGGCGAAGACAAAGAAGATCTTATACGCCATACAAGGGAGGTCGCAGCAGGGGGCTGCAGGGCGCGCTATTATATCTACGGACACCGGCACCTGCCCATGACCTTTGACGAGGAGGAAAGGAGAATAGTGATCCTTGGCGACTGGATCAGCTGCCGTGTAAGTTACGCAATGTATGACGGGAGGGAGCTTACTCTTGTCAGTGAGCCTTTAATCCCTTAGCCCTGACCCTGACGGTGATTGTATAATAGGAAAATTCTTCGTTTACCTTATCAAATTTATATGTGAGGCGGCCGCCTGACCGTCGTGCCATCTCCAGAAGGCCCATGTACCCGGTTGAGATTTTCGACATATCCTGACCCATAAGGGCCACCTTAAGCAGCTTCTTCAGCCCCTCCTCATCATACCTGTTTACCATGTCAAGCTTCCGGATGAGAAGGTCAGATTCACTGTTCCTGATGAGGTTGCCCGAGGTGATGATGAATGATGCCGGAGTCCTCCTGATCATCGCCAGGGGGATACCGTACTTCTGCTCTGCCTCAAAGCCAGGACTGTGCTGGGATACGTTCTGGAGGAGCTCAATCAGTGAGGCGAAGACACGCTTGTGGAGATTCTGTTCCAGCTCGGCTTCACGCATAGTGGTCTCGCTGAAATTGAGGAGCTCCTTGCTGATTGCATGTGTAAGCGGTCCGGCCCAGATGAAGAAGATGCCGTTTGACTGCATCATCTTTTCGAGCTGGGCTACCTTTTTGGTATCAAAGGTTCCGGGTAAGCCTCCTGGTTCACTGATTCCCTTGCCTCCTGCATCAACCGTCTTGCTGAGTATGAAATATGAATACTTGTCGTCTATCGGAAGAAAATCGTAGTCGAGCCTGTTACCCGTCTTGCGTGCCATCTCCATCAGGCCAAGGCCTGCTCCACCCTTGCTGCCGATGTTGGAATCCTGCAGCATGGCTCTGTAGACCTCCCTGATCTTGTCAGGCTCAAGGCTGTTTATCTTCTCGAGATTGCGTTTCAATCCCCTCACCTCGCTGTTCTTCAGGGCGTTGCCGGTGCTAACCGTATAGCCGTCAGCGGTTTTATTATATACAACAAGTGACGTTATCTCCTCGCTCCTGGTGATGCCATGCCTGGTGATGTTCTGCAGGTTCTCGAGCACGAACATGAAGAGTCGTTTGCGGCCCAGGAGACTGAAATCCGAAAACTCCATCTCTCTCTCAAGAAGCGTCAGAAGGCCAACAGAGTTATCACCCGTGACCTCGCCACGGTAAGCGAACATCAAATGTTCATCTGAAAGCTTTTGTCTTAGTTTGTTAATAAGTTCCATTTTTCCGACCAGATGTGAAGTATACCTTTCCCTGATCACAAATTAAGCAAAAAGAAATCTGTTATAAAACATTAATATGAATTTTATGCTGTTTGGTCCCTGTCCTGAACCTCATCCGGCCCAGCCTTCCCTGTCGAGGTTGCGGTAGTTGATTGCCTCTGACAGGTGATCAGGTCTTATGGTCTCCGATGCGTCGAGGTCGGCTATTGTCCTGGCCACTTTAAGGATCCTGTCATAGGCTCTGGCTGATAGTCCGCGCATCTCCATCGCCGCCCTCAGGAGCCTGCCACCGGTATCGTCGATGTGGCAGTGACGGCGTATCAGGGCAGATGACATCTGGGCATTGCAGTATATGCCGTCGCTGCCGGAGAAACGCCTGGACTGTATCTCCCGGGCCTTTACTACCCGTTCGCGCACCAGGGCAGAGGGCTCTGCCGTGGTGGTGGCAGCCAGCTTCTCGTAATTGACCGGCACCACCTCAATGTGTATGTCGATGCGGTCAAGCAGGGGTCCGGAGAGGCGGTTGAGGTATCTCTGCACCATTCCCGGGGCACAGGTGCACTCTTTCTCAGGGTGGTTATGAAAGCCACATGGACAGGGATTCAATGATGCAATGAGCATGAACGAGGCGGGGAAGTCGCAGCTCATCCTGGCCCGTGCGATTGTAATTACCCTGTCCTCAAGGGGTTGGCGAAGCACCTCCAGTACACTACGTTTGAATTCCGGCAGTTCATCGAGGAATAGCACGCCGTTGTGGGCCAGGCTAATCTCTCCGGGCTGTGGTACGGTACCGCCACCGACCATTGCTATGTCAGAGCTGGTATGGTGGGGGCTGCGAAAGGGACGGCGGGTCATCAGCGACACATGGCTGTCGATCTTGCCAGCCACCGAGTGGATCTTGGTGGTCTCCAGTGCCTCCTCCAGCGTCAGGGGCGGCAGTATTGAGGCCAGGCGGCGGGCCAACATCGTCTTACCCGAACCTGGAGGGCCGATCATGCAGGCATTATGTGCGCCGGCGACAGCCACCTCCAGCGCCCGCTTTACATTCTCCTGCCCCCTGACATCGGCAAAATCAGCATCATACCTGTTGCCGTCACTGTTGAAGAGGGTGTTCATGTCCACCTTCACCGGCGGGGGATTAATTTCTCCGCGAATCCAGCTGAGAACTTCGCCGAGGCTGGTGACACCATATACGTCGATGCCGTCGACGACGGCTGCCTCCGGGGCGTTCTCCGCCGGCACCATCATGCCGCTAAAACCGGAGGCACGAGCCTGCAGGGCCATGGGTAGCATACCCCTCACAGGCTTCACGGCTCCGTCAAGTGACAGCTCACCGGTGAGGACCATCCCCTCGAGCCTCCCGCCGCTGACCATCTCAGAAGCGCATAGTATACCCACCGCCAGGGGCAGGTCATATGATGAACCCTCTTTCCGTATGTCTGCAGGAGCCATATTGATGATCACCTGCCTTCCGGGCCATCGCAGCCCCACGGCACGCAAAGCCGATTCGATCCGCTGCTGGCTCTCCTTGACGGCAGCGTCAGGCAGCCCTACAAGCATATAACGAACCCCACGGGTTACATCAACCTCTATGGTTACGGGAACTGCCTCAATGCCAAATACGGCAGCGCTGAAGGTCTTGACCAGCATAATTCTGTATTTAAAAGCACAAATGGAAATGCAGTATCAAATATAAATAAATTGAGGATTAACTCAAAATGAAAAAAAGCCCGTGGCAGAACAGACCCGGGGCAACCACCTGTCAAACCAGGAAACTAAAATGCAGTGCCACTTAGCTCTGGAAATTAAATTGCAGTGCCACCTCTTTCGCCGGTACGAATCCTGATGCACTCCTCCAGCGGGGTTATGAATATTTTCCCGTCACCCACACTTCCCGATCCGTTCGTGCGCGCAGATTTTAATATAGTGTCGACAGTGATGTCAACAAATCCATCGTTGACTGCTATCTCGATTCTTATCTTGGCGATCAGGTCAGGTACAATCCTCTGGCCTCTGTACATCTCCTCAATTCGCTGCTGACCATGTCCTGAAACGCGACTGACAGTGATTCTTGTGATCTCAGCCGCGATAAGTGCTTCACGTACTTTATCAAGCTGAACTTCACGTATTATGGCGGTAATGAGTTTCATATCTCAATGTATTTCAGTTGTTAACTTGGATTTAGCATTCCGTAACCTCTTTCACCGTGATAAGCTCTGTCGAGACCTGCCATCTCATCATTTTCGCTCGATCTGATTTTCACGAATTTGTCGAGAAGAAAGATTATTAATAAAGTCATTAAAGCTGCAAAGGCTATAGCAATACCCACCGCTGCAGCCTGAATACCGAGCTGGTTCCAGACAGTCCATGTCGCGTCTGAAGATGCAGCAGCAGCCTCTGTCATCCACGACTTCCGGATGAAGAATGAGAGGAAAATGGCGCCGACTATCCCCCCCACACCATGAATTCCGAATGCATCCAGACTGTCATCGTAACCCAGTCTGTTTTTAGCCTGGATAGCCATGTAACACAGCATTGAGGCCAGGATTCCGAGGACGAGTGCTCCGTACGGCTGTACCACGCCTGCTGCCGGTGTTACTGCCACAAGTCCCGCAAGTATACCGCTGGCAAAGCCGAGAGCTGTTGCCTTTCCCTGGTGGAAGCTCTCAATAGTAATCCATGAGAGAGCGCCGGCTGCTGCAGCAACCTGTGTTGCGGTAAGAGCCTGCGCCGTACTTAATCCGCTTGAAACGCTGCTGCCGGCATTGAACCCGAACCATCCTACCCATAAAAGGCCGGCTCCAAGCATTGTTATTACAAGATTATTGGGCCTTATAACCCGATATGGATAACCCCTTCTCGATCCGAGATAAAGTGCAACTACAAGTCCGCTTATCCCTGCTGAGATATGCACAACGGTGCCTCCGGCAAAGTCAATTGCACCCCGGGCACCAAGATTGAACAGGAACCCGTCAGATGCCCATACCCAGTGGCAGAGAGGATTGTAAACCAAAAGACTCCAGAGTGTAATGAATAAACAGTACGCCTTGAATGACACTCTCTCTGCAAATGCTCCGGCTATCAGTGCAGGCGTAATGATAGCGAATTTCCCCTGGAACATTGAAAATACGTACTCCGGGACTCCTGCTTCAAGGATATTTGTATCGATCCCGTTAAGAAAAAAATAGTCTTTATTCCATCCGAAAAATCCTCCCAGCACATTACTGCCAAAACTCATTGAATAACCGACAACCACCCAGAGGATGCTTATAATCCCCATAGCTACATAGCTGTGCATGATTGTCCCAAGTACGTTTTTTGATCTTACAAGACCGCCATAGAACATTGCCAGTCCGGGGATCATTAAAAGTACAAGTGCTGTGGATGTGAGCATCCAGGCTGTAGCGCCGGTATCAACCGTTGTCCCGTCAGAACCATGGAGGCTTGCAATTCCGGTGAAAAGTATGAGTATGATTATCACACCCCTTTTCCAGGTAACTCTCATATTTTACTGTTTTAAAATAAATACACCTTTAGCCACAAAAATATTCAAAATTTAAAATATTTGTAATATTTTATTTATTTTTTCATCCTATACCCCTATTTTAATAGGGTCTATCTTATATATTTTATCTTTTTATTGATTATACCCCTCTAATTTATGGGGGTTTGTTTGATTTTATCTTAATTATGAAATAATTTTTGTTATAGTCGGAGTTGTATAATAAAAAAAAACGGGGTGTCATAAATTGACATCCCATTCTTTACTTATCCGGAAATCTGAATGATGCCTGCATCCCTGGCAGACTTTGATGCAGGGGTTGTATATGGAACAATTAACCCTGAAAACGACGGCCTGAGGTTACAGGGCACTAATGTTTTCTTCTGAAATAACTTTTCTCAGCTGCGTTGCGACTTCTCCCCGTGCTTATGGAGAATTACCTCCACGGGGTTGATAGTAACCAGGCAGCCCTTGGGAAGGGCAGACAGGTCTGATGATATCGTGTTGTAGAATTTCTCTATCTTCTCCTGGCGGTCGATCAGTTCAATGACAACGGGAAGTTTTTCCGTCAGCTCCCAGAATTTTGAAGAGTGGATATGGCTGCTCAGCCCGTAGCCCATGACTCCCCTGTATACTGTAGCTCCAGAGATACCAGCTTCCCTGGCCCGGTAGACAACAGCCTCATATAGCAACTGTGAACCCAGCCTGTCGGTTGAGCTGGCATAAACCTTCATTATTGAATGGGAGATCTTTTCCATGATTACAGGAGATTAGTACTGACATAGCCAAGGTATACTGCAAGGAACCCGAGGAAAATGCTTAAGCCGGTATAGAGCAGCACAGACAGAAACTGGCCGTTGTGCATCAGAATCAGGTTCTCACTGGCAAAAGCAGAAAAAGTTGTAAAACCGCCACAAAGCCCGACCATCAGAAAAAGCCTCCACTCCGGAGTCAGTATCATGCTTTTCTCAGCAATACCGGTTAAAAATCCTATGGCAAAGCTACCGATGATGTTCACCAGAAGGGTTCCCACCGGAACAGAATAAAAAGCCACGGTAAGGTTCAGGTGCGAAACCAGGTAGCGTGCCACGCTGCCCACGAATCCACCAGTGCCAATAATCAGGATGTTTTTAAGCATTCAGCAAAAGTCTGATGCAAATGTACATCTTTATAAATATGACGGTGAATTCCTTTTCAATGGATAACAAAAGCCTGGGCAGACTGTTTCAGGACAATAGTATCCTTAAGGATGTCTCTTACGGAGAGAGTGCTCAGCAAAGGATGGGTATTTATCTGCCGGACGACAGAACCCGTGCCTCAACCGGCAGGCAGCTCATTTCTCATAGCTACGGACAGCCGAATTATAATCTGCAGAGTAGCCGTGATGCCCTGTAAAGACAAATTGCACACCCTCAAGGTCTGTTATATTGTCAACTGACTCCCGTGCTTTGCGGCTATTCTTGTTTATGTATCTGGGGAAGAGTCCGATCACCCCGTTCTGCAGGCTTACAGCGTCCCCTGTGAACAGATATTTGTCATTCACTATATAACAGGTGAGCCCTGGTGTGTGACCCGGGGTTGGCACCGGGTCGATCTTCAGATCCCCTATTCTTATGACCTCATCATCAAGAAGCCGGTAATCCGGAACGCTTATTTTATTTCCGATCCACATTACCCTGCCGGTCTCTCCGTTTATCATCTGTTCCTCGTCTTTATGCAGGTATACGACTGCGTTTGTGAAGAGTGACACACCCCCGGCATGGTCTGAGTCAGTGTGTGTCAGGAAAACAGCCTTAATCCTGTCCGGATCAATGCCGAGATTTTTCATCTGGGCCTTAATTGCTCCCTGTTTGATGCCGGCATCAATTGCAATGAAATCATTCCCGTCCCTGACCAGGTACATGTTCACATACTTATCCCTTATTGCATAAACGTCTTCGGTCAGCCGGGCCGTTTCTGCCGGAGTCATTTTCCTTACGGAGGATCTGAAGACTATCAGGTAGAGGATTGAGAGCGCGACAAGGAATAACACGATTCCCAGCAGCCACCGCAGCAGTTTTCTGATATACTTTTTCATTGCTCTGGCATAAGTGTGAGAAAAATCTATGATTATCAAAAATAAAAAAATTGTAGAATTCTTGCTAAGTCAAATATAAACATTTACTTTTGACCAGTTGGTTAATCTATATGGTTAACCTTAATGGTAAATATAATGGTAAAAACCAGGGAAACTGACAGCCACACAAAGGAGAAGATCTTTCTGGCAGCCAGCGAGATATTCGAGGAGAAAGGCTATTCCGGAGCCAGGATGCAGGAAATAGCTGACCGGGCAGGGATAAACAAAGCCCTTCTGCACTATTACTTCGCGACCAAGGACCAGCTTTTCAAAGCGGTCTTCGTTGTGCTCCTGAAAAAGATGTTTGAGAAGATCATCTCTATCCTGATGGAGGATCTCACCTTCAAGGAAAAGATAAAGAAGTTCCTCGACGAGCATATCGAGCTCATGATCAAAAATCCCAAACTGCCTCTTTTTCTGCTGAACGAGATGTCGCAGAACCCGGAGTTTGCTGAATCGATCAGTGAGATGGTCAGATTGGGGGACCTGAAGACTATGATCTATGAACAACATGCAAAGGAGCTTAAAGGGTATGGCATAAAAAAATCAGATATGTCTCAACTGATGGTCACCATAGTATCCTTCTCCGTATTCCCGATGGCAGCACATGGTATGATTTCCGTGCTCATGCCGGAATTGAGGGAGAGAAAGAAGTTCAACGAATACATGCGTGAGCGGAAAGAGTTTGCGTCCGGACTGCTCTTCGCTGCACTAAAACACCGTAAGAAATGAAAAGGATAATCGCAGCCGCCATGATGTTCTCAGCCATGACTGCCTCCTGGTCGCAGCAGACAGTGACGCTGTGGCAGTGTTATGATTCTGCCGCCTCGGTAACCCCCTTATCCGGCGAGAGGGAGCTGTACCGGCAGATGACCATAATGCGCGATCAGAACCTGTCATCAGCCTGGATGCCAACACTCGACCTTGGTGGCTCCTTTGCATGGCAGTCTGACGTAGTAGATATGACAGAGTTACTCTCATCTCTGCCCGTTCCTCCCGGCTCCCTTCCCTCCATTCCCCACGAACAGTACAGGGCCACCTTTGACGTCAATCAGGTCATATGGGACGGAGGAGTGACACGCAGTGCGAGGGCTGTGGAACAGGTGGTGACTGAACTTAACATGCAGCAGAACGAGGCTGACATCTATCGTCTCCGCGAACAGGTGAATAACTATTTCTTCCCGCTGCTGCTCGCCAGAAGCCAGCTTGAGGTGACAGGACTGCTTCTCTCCGAGCTTGATGCCCGTATCAGGGAAACCTCATCTGGTGTTGAAAACGGCGTTGTTCCGCCGGTGACCCTTGATGTGCTCAGGGCTGAGAAAATCAGGGCTGAACAGATGGTGTCTGAGCTTAACCGGAGATGCGAAGCTCTTGTCTCTGCGCTTGAGCAGATCACCGGTATCGATGGGCTGGAGGATGCAGAACTGCAGTTGCCCCAGCCGGTGATCACCGGCGATGAGGCAATCGACAATCCTGACCTGCGGCTGTTTGATATACGACAGCGCCAGCTTGAGATGTCAAAGGACCTCCTGAAGAGCCAGCGCATGCCCAAAGCGTTCGGGTTTGCCCAGGCAGGCTACGGGAGTCCCCCCGGGAACAACTTCCTCTCTGAAAACGCGGACTTTTACTATTCCCTGGGAGCAGGGATAAAGTGGAACATCTTCGACTGGAACAAGAACAGTAACGAAAGGAAGTCGCTTGCACTGCAGCAGCAACTCCTCGGCATGAAAAAGAGTGCTGCGGAAGAGTCACTGCAACGAGTGCTTACCGTCAGGCTGGCGGAGATCAAGGCCCTGCGCGATGCTGCCGGTCGTGATGACGAACTCATTGAGTTGCGTAAGAAGATTTCAGGAGTTGCTGCCTCGCAGCTGAATAACGGCATTATCACTGCCTCGCAGTACCTGGCGGAGCTGAACAGCGAGAAGCAGGCGGTAATCGCCGCTGAAGCCCGCAGGATCAGCATAGCCAGGGCAGAAATTGATTACATATACATTACCGGAAACAATAAATAAAATGAATATGCAAAAGTTACTCATCCCTGTCATCATCCTTCTTGCCGCCGGCTGCGGTCGCGGTGACAGTGATTCCGATGCCTGGGGTTCTTTCGAGGCTGATGAGGTCATCATCTCCTCCGAGACATCAGGCAGGATAGTACTCATGAATGTCACTCAGGGGACACAGGTGGCCGGCGGCGCCGTCATCGCCGTCACCGACACCACCATGGCTATGTTGCAGCGTGCCGAGCTTGTTGCGGTGACGGCGCAGGCGCAGGCGCGCCTGGCAGGCATTGCGGCGCAGGATGCGGTCATACGCCAGCAGATGGAAAACCTCAATGTCAACATTGACCGCACGCGCCGCATGCTGGCTGACGGCGCCGCCACGCAGAAACAGCTCGACGACCTCACCGGCCAGATGGAGGTGCTCCGCCGACAGGCCGACGCCAACAGCACCCAGCGCCGTGCCGTGGCCGCAGAGATGCAGGGGGTGGAGGCTAAACGAGCTCTCCTCAATGAACAAATAGCCCGTAGTACCATCCGCGCTCCTTTTGACGCCACCGTAATAGAAAAATACGCATCGGAACACGAGATCACTGCAGCAGGAAAACCGCTGGTAAAGATTGCCGACATGAAGACCATGGAGCTGAAGGTGTGGGTCAGCGGAGCACAACTGGCAGAGGTGAAGCTGGGGGCCGGATGCACGGTGCGGATCGACGACGGTGAGAAGGGATTCAAAGACTTCACCGGTACAATAAAACACGTGTCCGACAAGGCTGAGTTCACCCCGAAGATCATCCAGACCAAGGAAGAACGTGTCACACTCGTCTATGCCGTGACTATTGAAGTCCCCAACGACGGCTCAATTAAGGCAGGAATGCCCGGCGAGGCAATATTCAACTAGATGGAAGCCCTCGAGGCATATAATATCACCCACCGGTACGGCAGGGTCACCGCTCTCGACGACATCTCATTCACCGTGGGCGAGGGCGAGCTGTTCGGATTTATCGGTCCCGACGGGGCAGGCAAGACGACACTCTTCCGCATCGCCGCCACACTCATTATACCGGCAGGTGGCAGGATGACTCTCCTGGGGCTCAACACCGTCAGCAGGTTCCGTGAGCTGCGCAACCACATCGGGTATATGCCCGGGCGTTTCAGCCTCTATCATGACCTCACCGTGGAGGAGAACCTTAATTTCTATGCCACTATCTTCGGTACAACTGTAAAGGAGAACTATCGCCTCATAGAGCCTATCTACAAGCAGATAGAGCCATTCCGAAAACGTCAGGCCGGACGTCTCTCGGGCGGCATGAAACAGAAACTGGCGCTCTCCTGCGCACTCATCCACAAGCCTAAAATCCTGATCCTCGACGAACCCACCACCGGCGTCGATGCTGTCTCACGCACCGAGTTCTGGGAGATGCTGACACGACTCAAGGGTGAAGGCATCACAATCATCGTCTCAACACCCTATATGGATGAGGCGCTGCGCTGTGACCGTATCGCACTGATACAGGCAGGAAGGATACTGAACATAAACACCCCGGACCAGATCCGCCGGTCGTACAGCCAGCGGCTCTATGCTGTCAGGCACCCGGAAAAGTACAAACTTTTGTTGGCCCTTCGCGCCCTGAGCTCCGGGGTGGCGGTGGGTCAGATCACAAACCTGGAAGCACAGGCAGAAGCAATTCATCCCCCCTCCTCCTCAGAGCCCATGGCCGGCAACGCGGAGCCCTTTGGCGACTCAGTCCACATAACCCTCCCTGAAGGAACCACCCCGGCTGAATTAACTGCTGCGCTGACATCCGCAGGCCTCCCAGGTGCAGCAATCGCAGAGATCGTCCCCGGTATCGAGGACGTCTTCCTTGAACTGATGAAGAAGGAGGCCTGATGTCTGGAGGTCTGAGGTCTGAAGGTCTGAAGGTCTGGTGTCTGAAGGTCTTAAGGTCAGGGGAAGTATGAAACAGAATTAATGATGGAGAAGGAGAAAGTCATAGAAGTAAGAGACCTGGTGAAGAGGTTCGGCGCATTCGTGGCGAATGACCACCTTTCCTTTGATGTATATAAGGGAGAGATATTCGGATTCCTCGGTGCCAACGGGGCAGGCAAGACAACGGCAATCAGAATCCTCTGCGGACTGTCGCGCCCCACCTCCGGCAAGGTAACCGTGGCCGGCATAGATGCCAGTCGCCCTGAGGAGATAAAGAAGCGAATAGGCTACATGTCACAGCGCTTCTCCCTCTATGAGGATCTGACAGTTGGCGAGAACATTGAGCTGTATGGCGGCATCTACGGCATGACCATGAAAGAGATCCGTACCCGCAGGGAGCAACTGCTTGCCAGGCTCAGCTTCAGCCAGCAGGGTGACATGCTCATAAAATCATTGCCCCTGGGGTTCAGGCAGAAGCTCGCCTTTGCGGTGGCAGTCTTCCATGATCCGGAGATTGTTTTTCTCGATGAGCCCACCAGCGGTGTTGACCCCATCACCCGGCGACAGTTCTGGGAGATGATATACGAAACAGCATCAAGGGGCATAACGGTTTTTGTCACCACGCACTATATGGATGAGGCCGAATACTGTGACAGGGTCACCATAATGAATGAGGGTAAGATTGTGGCCCTGGACTCCCCTGAGGTTCTGCGTGAGAAGTACGGCACCCTGACCATAGAAGAGCTGTTCGTGAAGATTGCCAGACCAAAAACAGAGACAGCATGAAGCGGTTCATGGCATTTGTAAAGAAGGAGTTCCTCCATATCTTCCGCGATTACCGGACGCTGATTATCCTGTTCGGCATACCGGCAGCGCAGATACTCATCTTCGGGTATGCGGTACGTACTGATCTTACCAACGCAGGCATCGCCATTCTTGACAATGCCAGAGACGAGGTCTCATCAGAACTCGCACACAAGCTGGAAGCATCGGAATTCTTCGAGGTAAAATACAACCTGGAGTCGTATGACGAGATCGACCCTGCCTTCAAACAGGGAAAGATAAAGGCAGCGATAATATTTCCCGCGAACCTTGACGCGTCGCTTGCCCGTGAAGGTAATGCCTCCGTCAGCATTATAGCCGATGGCTCCGAACCAAACACGGCAAGCCTGGTGACGGCATACACCACTGCCATCATCAACGACTATTCCTCTCAGCTGACACGGCAGGTGAGCCAGGGCATGCCCGTCATCATCCCGGAGGTAAGGATGTACTTCAATCCAAACCTCGAGAGTTACTACATGTTCGTGCCGGGTGTTATTACCTTGATACTGATCCTGATAACTGCACTTATGACTTCGGTCACCATCGTACGCGAGAAAGAGTTCGGCACCATGGAGGTATTGCTGGTGTCGCCGCTGAAGCCCTGGCAGATAATTATCGGCAAGGTGGCACCCTATTTCTTCCTCTCACTGGTGAATGTAATCGTCATCCTGCTGATGGCATGGTTTGTCTTCGGTCTCCCCGTGAGGGGCAGTATCGCATTGCTGATAGCCGAGACGATGCTCTACATCCTTCTTGGACTATCCATCGGGATCTTCGTCTCATCCTCAGTGCAGAAGATGGAGAACGCCATTTTCATTTCATTCCTGGCGCTCATGCTGCCCAGCCTCCTGCTTTCTGGATTTATCTTTCCCATTGAGAACATGCCGAAGATCTATGATTATGTGAGCATGTTACTGCCACCACGCTGGTTCGTTGAGATCATACGGTCAATCATGATCAGGGGCGCGGGATTCGCCTATATATGGAAGGAGACGCTCATCCTGGTGATGATGACGATCTTCTTCATGGTGCTCAGCGCAAGGAAGTTCAAAGTAAGGCTCGGGGAGGGAGAGAAATGAGAAAGCTGCTCTTCCTTCTGAAAAAAGAGTTCCGGCAGATACGTCGTAATCCCTTCATGGCCAGGGCAATCATTGCCGTTCCGCTGATACAGATGCTCATCCTGGTGCCGGCAATCACCTTTGAGATCAAGCGTATTGATCTTGCAGTGACCGACTACGACCAGACGCCGGCGTCCCGTGAGCTCATCTCCAAACTTAGCGGCTCCTCCTTCTTCAGAATCAGCGGCGCTCCTGCCGGCCAGGCCGGTGCTGATCAGCTGCTGTTGTCAGGCGATGCCGATATTGTACTGATCATCCCGGACGATTTCTCAGAGTCTCTGGCAGGCATCGGCAAGCCGACTCTGCAGGTGCTCATTGATGCCGTCAATGCCACCAGCGCGCAGCTGGGCTGGAATTACCTGGTCTCAATAGTACGCGATTACAACCGTGATCTAATCATAAGCTCAGGTCTTGCACCGTCTGCTATCCCCGGCATCAGCGTCTCGTCCCGCTTCTGGTATAATCCTGATCTCAACTACAAGTACTATATGCTTCCGGGCATACTGGTTATCCTCATTACCGCCATAGGGCTCCTCATGGCCGGATTAAACCTCGTGCGCGAGAAGGAGATCGGCACCATTGAGCAGATTAACGTCACGCCCGTAAAGAGATGGGAGCTGATAGCCTCCAAGGTCATACCCTTCTTTATCATTGGCCTGTTCGACCTGGCGCTGGGTCTGACCGTGGGATGGATTGCCTTTGACATACCCTTCGAGGGGAGCCTTATTCTGTTCTTTGCCTGCGCGGAGATATTTCTGGTGGCGGTGCTGGGACTGGCGCTCTTCTTTTCAACCATGGCCTCAACCCAGCAGCAGTTTCTCTTTATTGCATTCTTCTTTGTCATGATCTTCATCCTGATGAGCGGCATCTTCACCCCTTCCGAGAGCATGCCTGTCTGGGCGCAGCAGTTCAATTATGTGAACCCGGTGGCTTACCTTATGCGTATAAACCGGATGGTTATGCTGAAAGGATCAGGGTTTCAGGATATCGCCCGTGATATGGGAGCACTGACAATACTTGCCCTGACATTCATTACCCTGGCGATACTGGCCTATCGCAAGCGAGCCTGAGGTGACTGTAGCGCGGCCATCGCAGGTGATTTTTCCGGATTAAGCCCGAAACCGTTAACTTAGATCCAAAACTCCGAAAGATGAAACAAATCATGTTATTCCTTGCCTTTACTCTTGCAGCCACCACGCTATGCGGACAGCCATACCCTTTCCAGAATACCGGCCTTGATGATGAGGTGCGGCTTGATAACCTCATCTCACTGATGACACTCGATGAGAAGATCCTTTGCCTCTCCACAAGACCGGCAGTGGTGCGACTTGACATCAAAGGCACCCGTATCGTCGAGGGGCTGCACGGCCTTGCTCTGAGCGGGCCCGCCAACTGGGCAGTCAGAGGCAAGGGTTCATCGGTAACAACCACCTTTCCCCAGGCTATTGGCCTTGCCCAGATGTGGGATCCGGAGCTGCTCCTTCAGGTGGCTGCCCTTGAGGCCGAAGAGACACGATGGCTGACACAGAACCCCCGGTATGCCAGCGCCGGACTGATAGTGCTCGCACCCAACGCTGACCTGGGCCGCGATGTAAGATGGGGGCGTACCGAAGAGTGCTACGGTGAAGATGCATTCCTCGCAGCCCGCCTCACCGTCGCCTTCGTCAAGGGATTACAGGGAGACCATCCGAAATACTGGAAGACCGCCTCCCTGATGAAACACTTCCTTGCCAACAGCAATGAGAACAACAGGGCCCTCAACTCATCGGACTTTGATGACCGCCTCTTCCGTGAGTACTACTCATACCCCTTCTTCAAGGGAGTCACCGAAGGCGGATCAAGGGCCTACATGACGGCTTATAACAGATATAACGGTATACCATGCACCGTACACCCCGTACTTAAAGATGTTACCGTCAACGAATGGGGACAGGATGGCATCATCGCCACCGATGGCGGCGCCTACCGTCAGCTGCTGACACACCATAAATATTATCCCGACCTGAAGACCGCTGCAAAAGGGTGCCTTGACGCGGGAACGACGATGTTCCTCGATAACTTCAGGGATCCGCTTGCCGAAGCGCTCCGCGAGGGACTCATCAACGAAGCAGAGATCGACCGTGCCATCAGGGGAAACCTGAGGGTCATGCTGAAGCTGGGACTGCTCGACTCACCGGAGAATTCGGATAACCCCTATATGAAAATAGGCATCGCAGATACGGTTCCACCCTGGAAAAAAGATGAGACCATGGCGTTGGCACGACTGGCAACTTCAAAATCGGTGGTGCTGCTGAAAAATGACAGCCAGACCCTCCCCTTGCAGAAGGAAAAATATAAAACCATCGCAGTGATAGGTCCTTCTGCCAACCTGGTGGTCTCCGACTGGTATTCAGGTACCCCTCCGTACCGTATCACAGCGCTGCAGGGCATAAAAAACGCCGTGGGTAATGACACGAAAATCCTCTTTGCGGCCTCCAACAAGGCCGATTCGGCCGTCATTGCAGCGCGCGAAGCTGACGTGGCGATCGTTTGCGTGGGAAACCACCCTCTCAGCTATGGACTGGGATGGGGGCAGAACCAGGTGGCCAGCGACGGCCGCGAGGATGTTGACCGGCAGGCGCTGTCGCTGGAACAGGAGGACCTGGTGAAACTCGTCTATGCTGCCAATCGCAATACCATCCTTGTCATCGTCTCCAGCTTCCCGTATACGGTTAACTGGTCAGTTGAGAACATCCCGGCTATCGTACATATATCACAGTCGAGCCAGGAGCTGGGCAACGGACTGGCAGAGGTGATCTTCGGAGTGGTCAGTCCGGCCGGACGGCTGGTGCAGACATGGCCCTCATCAATCGATCAGCTCCTGCCTATCCTCGAGTACGATATAAAGAAAGGCAGCACTTACATGTACAGCAAGGCTGAGCCGCTCTTTCCCTTTGGTCATGGCCTCTCCTACACCACATTCGAATATTCCTCGCTGAAGACTGATAAAAAGACGGTAGGTCAGGGTGACACTCTTAGCGTCAAACTTCAGTTAAGAAACACCGGTAACTACGACAGTGATGAGGTGGTCCAGCTTTATGTCAGCTTCCCCGAATCAAAGGTTGAGAGGCCGGCAATCGCACTGAAGGGATTCAGTCGGGTGCATCTGGGCAAGGGTGAGGAAAGAACTGTTACAATCCCTCTCGATGCCGCGGAACTGGCATACTGGGATGTAGAAAAACACGCATTTGTTCTTGAAAAAGGGAGGGTAAACCTGCACGCCGGAGCCTCCTCGGCCGACCTCAGGCTGCAGGTTGAGGTTTCAGTCAGGTGACGGTAATTTTGCAATCTGGCTGTTTCTCCTCCATCTGGTGGATCGCCCCCCTACTGCCTGAACAATACTTTAACCTTTAACCTTTATCCTTTAACCTTTATCCTTTAACCTTTATCCTTTAACCTTTAACCTTTATCCTTTATCCTTTAACCTTCACTACTGCCTGACCCTTGCCGTCACCGGCCAGTGATCGGAGATGAAGACCCCGTCTTCAATCACGCGGTGGGTTGAGTGCGACGATACCTTCATGCCGTTCCGGACGAAGATATAATCAATCCGGCCTTCACCCGGGTCCCTCCTCCAGCCGTTGAAGGTGTAGCTCTCGCCTGCCGGCGGTGTCTCAGAGATAGTGTATGAATCCACCACAAAACCTCCTTCAGTCATCCTCCATATCGCGAGGCTTTCAGGCCTTGCATTGAAGTCGCCGGTGATAATAAAATCATTATCCCCTGAAAGCTCCCTGACCTTCTCCAGCAGTACTCCCGAGCTCATCACACGGGCAGAGTCGCTGATGTGATCGAAATGCGTATTTATGTATAATAGTGTGTCCTTCACGGTCTTATCATACAGCCGGACCCATGTGGCAATGCGCGTCAGCGCTGCCCCCCAGCCTATCGAACCCGGCACGTCCGGCGTCGCGGAGAGCCAGAAGGTGCCGCCGGCCAGCGGCTCAAACCTGCCGAGCCGGTAGAACACAGGACTCGCCTCCCCTCCCCTGACACCGTCATCGCGCCCGGCAGCCACCGAGCCGTATCCTGCCAGAGCAGAGTCGAGGTACTCATACTGGTGCCACAGAACCTCCTGTATGCCAAGGAGATCAGGGATCTGATCATTGACAAAGCCCACGACCATGGTGGCTCTGTGAGGCCATGCATTGGCACTGTCGCCCGGATTATCGAACCTGATGTTAAAAGTCATTACATCAATAGCAGGATCAACACTGGTTGAACATGAAAAGATAATAAATGAAATAAATGCAGCGACGATAACTGTTCTACGCATATATTTGAAGTTTATTTTTAAAACGGCTAAAGTTACTTGAAAAATTATATTATGTCGAAGAAAAGGACGATTGAGGAGATCAATGAGAAGATCCGCAGCGGAAAGGCTGTTGTGCTCACCGCAGAGCAGGTGTCAGCCATGGGTCGTGAGAGCACCCCTGCCGAGGTGATGAGCAGGGTGGATGTTGTAACCACCGGAACCTTCGGGCCCATGTGCTCGTCGGGAATGTTTATCAACTTCGGCCACACTAACCCGGCCATGCGTATGGAGCGGATTACCCTCAACAACGTACCAGTATGTGCAGGCGTTGCTGCCGTTGATGCCTATATCGGTGCTACTGAGACGGCACTGCCTCATGACGAGTACGGCGGTGCTCATGTCATCGAGGAGCTCATAGCCGGTAAGGATGTGCTTCTGCAGGCTACGGCCAAGGGCACCGACTGCTACCCGCGCACCGAGATAAAGACTCTGATAAGCAAGGAGACCGTCAATGAGATGATAATGTTCAATCCCCGGAACGCTTATCAGAACTACAACGTTGCCGTCAACAGCACGGCTAAAATCAAGCATACCTACATGGGAACCCTCCTCCCTACCTTTGGCAATGCCAACTTCTCCACCTCGGGCGAGCTGAGTCCCCTGCTCAATGACCCGGAGATGCGCACCATCGGTGTCGGAACACGTATCTTCTTCGGAGGCACAACGGGCTATGTGGCCTGGCATGGCACACAGTTCAACACCGGCAAGCCGGTAAACAAATACGGTGTCCCGGTAGGCAACTCGGCAACACTGGCACTGATAGGCGATGCGGCACAGATGAGCACAAGGTTCATACGGGCAGCTTACTTCGAAAAATACGGTGTATCAATGTTCGTGGGCGTAGGTATACCCATTCCCGTGCTTGATGAGGATATGGCCCACAGGGTCATGGTGCGTAACAGCCAGATAGAGACCAACATCATGGATTACGGATCACCTGATCACGACATCCTGGGACGTACAGACTATCAATCGCTCTTCTCAGGTGAGATAACCGTCAACGGCATGAATATCCGCACGGCACCGCTTTCAAGCATCAAGGTGGCACGTGAGATAGCGGAGATCTTAAAGGAGGAGGTTACCGCAGGACGGTTCCTGCTCACGGAGCCGGTTGAGCATTTTCAAAGGACCTCCGGGCTGAACAGCCTGGAAATCAGACTATAATTATATAAAGCAGGAACAGATGAAAAGCAGGAGATTTGTGCTGACCTTCCCGCCTGATGCGACAGGGGAGCCTATAACATATAACCTTATCAAGAAGTTTGACATCATGGTTAACATTGTCAAGGCAGATGTTTCGCCTGGCAAGATAGGCCACCTCGTGATGGAGATGACCGCACCCGCAAAGGTGCTTAAGGATGGGATGGCATACATGAAGAACCAGAATGTTGAGTGTGTGCCTATTGACCGCACCATAACCTACCGTGAGGACCTATGCATCCACTGCGGTGCATGCTCGGCCGTCTGTTTTGCGGGGGCGCTGACCATGAACCGCAATACGGCCGAGCTCTCTTTCGAGCCTGAAAAGTGCGTGATATGTGAGCTGTGTCTGACTGCCTGTCCACTTAAACTTTTTTCCATCGACCTTGGCTAAGAGCCCGTTATACCAGCCACGCCTCTACCGCGAGGCAATGGGCAACAAACGGTGGACAAGCTTCAGGTCGGCTTATCTTGAGACGGACCTGTGGGTGGCGATTGACAGCGGTCATTACCGGAAAGATGCGGAACGGTTCACCATGGACCGTATTCTTTTCTACCGGGGCATACTGGAAAAACACATTACATCCTGCCCTGAGTTCAGGGACTCACTCACACCGGTAGTAGCCCCCGGCGGGGAGCACCGAATAATAACAGAGATGAGCGAGACGGCACTGGCGGCAGGAACCGGCCCCATGAGCGCGGTGGCCGGCGCCGTGGCTGAATATGTCTGCAGGGACCTGCTGGCAGAATATGAAGCCGAAGAGGTGATAGTTGAGAACGGAGGCGATGTTTTCATGAAGCTGACGGCGCCCGTGACGGTAACCGTTCATGCAGGCGAATCACCCCTGTCGGAGAAGATCGCCCTGCAGATAAAGCCTGAGGATACGCCGCTCGCGCTATGCTGCTCATCGGGCACCGTGGGCCATTCACTCAGCTTCGGGATGGCTGACGCCTGCATGATAGCATCTCCTTCAGGCGCCGGGGCTGACGCTTTTGCCACCGCCTTCTGCAACCAGGTTCTTAGCGAAGGATTGGTATATGAGGTGACGGAAAAAGCACTCGGGCAATCTCTGATACTCTCAGTGGTTATTATCGCCGGGGACAAACTGGGCATAGGCGGACAGATCGAAATCAGGATTATCTGAGCCAACAGCCGGATTCCTCATGAGACAAATTGCCGGCTAAATAAGATAAGTTGCCGGAAGCCACATGAGCTAAACCGCCATAATCCTCAGACCTTCTGAGGATACCCGGTAATATTTCTTATCTGCTCATAAAGCGGTTTAAGGTGCCTGTACATCCTGGAATAAACCTTCTCATACAGACGGGAGTAAATCTCAACATTCGCGGGTTCAGGCGAGAACTTTTCACCGGTGCGTGTCATCGATCCTACCGCTGCGGCATAATCGTCGAAGTACTTCATCCCTACAGCCGCGCAGATGGCGGCACCCAGTGACGAGGTCTCATAGGTATGAGGCCTGATGGCCTCCATGTTGAAAATATCGGCTGTCAGCTGCATTGCCTGCCTGCTCTGTGAGCCGCCACCCGAGACTACAACTCTCTTAACCGGAACCCCGGTTCGCTTTACAGTTCTCAGAAGCCCCTCCTTAAGTGAATAGGTCAGTCCCTCGAGAATGGCCCTGTACACATGTGCCCTGGTATGCACGTCCCCGAACCCTATGATTGCCCCCTTTGCTTCTGTTCCGGGAACCTTCAGTCCGGGCGACCAGTAGGGCTGCAGTGTGAGACCCATTGATCCCGCGGGCACCTCGTCTACCAGGGCATCAAAGTAGGCCTCCGGATGGCTCCCGGTCCGCTCAGCCATCTGTATCTCCTTCAGCCCGAACTCCTTCTTGAACCAGCTTATCATCCAGTAACCCCTGTATATCTGCACCTCGGTGTTGTAACAGTCAGGAATGGCACTGGGATAAGAGGGGAAGAAAGAAACAACCTCATTGTATTTCCGGTGCGTCGTCTGTACCGTGGCTGTGGTGCCGTAGCTGAGACATGCCACATCAGGGGTGATGACTCCCGATCCAACCACCTCGCAAGCCTTGTCAGCTGCAGCGGCAATGAGTGGCAGCCCCTGGGGAATCCCTGATTTCTCAGAGGCCTCTTTGCTGATGTATCCCAGTATCTCAGAGGGCCTGACAAGTGTCGGAAGCTTCTCTCTCTCTATGGGAAACATCTTATAATTCATGTGGCTCTTGTCTGTCCACTGCTGCTTTTTATAGTCGAACGGCAGATAAGCCACGGTGCACCCTACCGAATCTGTATATTCACCCGTCAGAATCCAGGTAAGGTAAGCGGAGAGCAGCAGGAATTTACTGGTTTTCTCCCATACCTCGGGTGTGTTCTGCATGATCCAGTTGCACTCACCCTGCTTGACGGTGTGTATCACTGCCTCCCTCATACCCACCAGCCTCAGAGCCATCTGTGTCAGCCAGCCGGGGTACCTGCCCACAGCGCATAGTCTCTGGTCAAGCCATGATATTGCCGGTCGTAATGACCTGCCCTCACTGTCGAGGTTGATCAGGGTGGAACGCTGCGTGGTGATTGTAACGGACTTTATCTGATCTTTGCTGTACTCCGTCTCGCTGAACAGTTTTTGCAGCGTCTCGAACATCCTGTCCCTGAAATATTCAGGATGTTGTTCAGCCCATCCCGGCGCTACGGAGAAATATGGTTCGATCTCGGTTCTGGCCAGCTGCAGCACATTGCCCCGGAGGTCAATCAAGACCGCCCTGATCGACTGTGTGCCACAGTCGATTGTCAGTATCAGCTCTTCCAATGATTGCATAATCTATCTATAACAGCCCCTGCATACCGCCGGGATTCATAATACTATTCGGATCAAGGTGTCTCTTCACTGCTGTCATCAGCTCAATGGAGTTCCTTCCAAGGTGAACCTCCATCCACGGGGCGAGCACCCTGCCCACACCATGGTGGTGTGATATGGAGCCGCCATTCTCAAGAATTGTATCAACAAGCCCGCGGTGAAACTGCAGGAAGTCCTTTCTCTCATTCCCCTTTTCCATCGGTGTGAGGAAGGTGAAGTAGAGGTTGGCCCCGTTCTCGTATACATGTGAGATGTGTATCATCATGAAGGCCTTCGGCCGGTGTCTTACATATGCATGCGCAGCCGCCCAGACCTTCATCAGGTTCTCCCATGTTACCGCTGTCTCGAGGGTGTCTGACATGATGCCGAGATCCATCAGCGGATCACGCAGGTAGGCGCTGGAGTACCTCTGGGCAAGCCACTTCCTGACGGGCCCGGCTCCAATGTACATACCTTTACCCGCCCGTGCACTCTTTTTAATCTTACCCATGACGAACCTGGCATAATCCTTCTCTCCTTCCACAGTGACAAACATCAGGCAGCGGCTGCCGGTCTTAAACCCAAGTCTCTTCAGGAACTTGTCTGAGAAGGAACCGTCGAACCCGCTTGTCCGGAAGGCAATGTCAGTCTCCTCCGGATCTGATATTCTGAACATGTGGGGCCTGCCGTATTCGCTCTGTATCATCCTTCGCATTGTCTCTACCGCCTGTTCAAACGATCTGAAGATAAAGGCAGCCAGGGTGGTGTTCTGCGGAGCGTGGTTAAAAATATGCAGGGTGACCTCGGTTATCACCCCCAGGGTTCCTTCCGCACCTGCAAAGAGTCTGAACAGATCCCATCCCTGCGCCGTACGCGGGAAATCCCTGGTCTCTATCACTCCGGCAGGGGTGACTGCTTTCAGTGCCACAACCATGTCTTCGATCTTGCCATACCCTGTTGATGCCTGTCCTGCACCTCTGGCCGAAATCCATCCGCCGACGGTGGAATACTCAAACGACTGCGGAAAGTGCCCGCATGTGTACCCGTGCCTGTTCAGCTCCTCCTCCAGTGCAGGACCGTATATGCCGGCCTGAACGGTGACAGTCTTGTTGATGCTGTTTATCTTCAGAATCCTGTTGATATGCTTTGTCAGGTCAAGTGCTATGCCTCCCTGCGGGGCTCTCAGGGCTCCGGTGACAGATGACTGTCCGCCGACAGGTATAATGGCTATCCTCTCCTCACTGCAGAAACCTGTTATCTTAACCACCTCGTCATGGGTGCGCGGGGAGACAACCGCGTCAGGGGGATCAGGCACATGGTTCAGCCTCAGGTCAAGAAGCTCTCCGAAGAATTTGCCACATGAGTACTGCACGCGGTGGAAATCGTCAGTCAGTACATTCTCGTCACCTGATACGCTCCTCAGGAATTCAGTCTGGGCCGGATTGAGTTGTACCGGTTTTTTAAGTTTCACCTCCTCTGTTCCCGGAAGATACTTTTCCATGAAGTCGGCGTCGGTGAGCCCGAACTTCTCCTTTATCAGTGTGACCATGTGGTGGCCGACCACCTCTTCTCTCTTGTCTCCCCATTTGAGGATATGACGGTAGCTCTTCTCTCTCTCCATACCACTAATATAAATCATAAACCTTCATCATCAGCCCGATCTCATCCTCTCTCCTCTTATCGTCCCAGCCAAGCATCTCTGCAGCTACCGAGGCGATTTTATCCATCGTTCCCCTGCCGGGATTTCCAAGTGTTCCCGTCCCGGTTCTTCTCAGCATGATATCGCTCAGGGTCTTGGCGCTCTCATACCTTATGGCGTAGACGACCTCCGCAAGTATCTCGCCATCATGGCTGAGGACCTCTGCAAAACGGCTGTCATCCCTGGCGATCTGGAAGACGACTTTACTCTCGGTGCCGTAATTCCTGCTTACATATTCTACGGTGCTGCGGCTGAAATCCCTGTAGTTGAGGTGTTGCCTGATCATGAACTGCCTCATGTCTCTGATCTCACAGCCAGACAGATAGAGGTTGTCAGAGACCGAGTCAGAGAGAGTCCTGTTCAGCTTGGCTGAGATCAGTCTCAGCACCTCACGCGCGAGACTTCTGCTGGTTGTATACTTACCGCCCTCAACGGTAATCATCCCTTCGATCCCGTCTGTGGCGTTGTCATACACCTCGTACTTCCTCGAGGTCTCATATGTGCCCTTGGTCTGGTCGTCAACCAGCGGACGAAGACCACCATAAGCATGGATGATATCTGTACGTGAGATCTTTTTGCCGAAATTCCTGTTTACATTGTCAATGACCTCATCAATGCTCTCCATTGAGACGCGGTAATCATCCGGGTCACCGTGAAATTCCTTGTCAGTGGTGCCGATCAGCGAGTGGTCACGCCAGGGCATTATCATCATGTGTCCGCCATCTTTCTTCTGCAGCGAGACAACATGATGGCCGGCAATCTTCTTCGTGATAATGTGTATTCCCTCTGAACGCTTTACCTTAAGGGCTGGTGAAGCCTTTCCTGCCGCCATGTTGAGTATCTTGTCAGCCCAAGTGCCGCCGCAGTTGATGATCAGCTCCCCGTGCACCTCCCTGGTCGCGCCGGTGAGGGTATCCCTGACCTTTACACCTGTTATCCTGTGACCTTCGCCGAAAACAAACCCCTCCACCGGTGTGTAGTTCGAGACCCTGGCACCGTATTCGGCAGCTGACTTCACGAAGGCGAGTGTCAGCCTCTCGGGAAAGATACTCTGGTAATCAAAGAAATAGAATGCATTACGCAGATCCTCCATCTTCAGGTTGGGTTCCAGCCTGATGGTTTTCCTGAATGCGACGAGCTTGTGATTCTGCAGTCTCTTGCTCCTGTCCCAGGTGTCCTTTTTGTCATATGACAGTACATCATAGATATACATGCCGGCCAGCATCTTCCATATGTTCCCTTTCCACCTCCTGTACATCGGCATGAGGAATGGCAGGGAATAGACAAAATTGGGGGCAATGTTGCCGAGGATCCTCCTCTCACGCAGTGACTCCCGGACGAGCTTCAGCTCTCCGTTGGCCAGGTAGCGCAATCCGCCGTGGATGAGCTTGGATGTGGCTGCAGAGGTGGCTCCGCCGTAGTCCTTCTTCTCAAACAGCGCCACAGACAGGCCTCTTGACGCGGCAATGTAGGCCACGGCCGCCCCGGTGATGCCACCGCCGACTATGATAAGATCAAATTTTTCTGTGTTCTCTTCTTCAACAAACCTATTAAGCAGCATGGATGCAAGCGTTTTAAAGCAACCCTGTAAGTTACTTCAAAAACCTCAGAATACATAATATCACAGAGCCGGACAGAACAATGAGAGATGCTCTGGTCCGGATCCGGATAATATGGTGAGCGCCACCTGGCAGCAGGATTGCTGCATGTGGGTTCACTAATTAACTGTCATTCCTTGAAAATCCTGTATCTGGCTGAGACAATCATCAGAGCGGCAAGCAGCACGAACAGTCCTATATTGCCTGCCAGGAAAGCGTAATCCTTCATTGCCAGGAGGAAGAAGATAAAGACATACAACACAGTCAGCAGCCCGCTGATCAGCAGCACCATCCACCCTTTCTTCAGGAGCGACGAGAAGAAGGCTGTCAGCAGACCGATAGTCGCGGCAGCTGAGATCAGGTAAGCCGGGTTGAAACCGATATGTTCACTCAGGGCTGTCAGAAGCGAGAAGAAGAGTATCAGTGCCAGTGCGACCAGCAGGTAGTAGAAGATATGGATCCGCTGTGATGATCTGAGCTCTATTATCAACAACACAAGGAAGGTGAGGGCAATGAAAAGCAATCCGTACTTGGCGCTGCGCTCAGCCTTGGTGTAATGGTCGGCCTCCATGATCAGGTCCACTCCAAAAGCATCGTCGGCAGGTGTATAGCTCTTGCCGGCCCACACCTGCGGGAAGCTCCTGTTAAGATGGGTCACAGACCAGCTGGCGGTGAAGCCGGTGTCAGTGACCTCACGTTCGGCAGGCAGGAAGTTACCGGTGAATTTCGGGGCCTCCCATTCCGACTTAAGGCTTACCTCTGTGCTTCTTCCAACAGGAGAGAAAGCGAGGCTGCCGCTACCCTTCAGCCCGAGGCTGAGCCTGAATTCACCTTCAAACTCACCACCCCCGGAAGGGTCAATCGCCATAGGGAATGATATGCCCCTGTCGAAGAGATCTTCCTGACCTGCCCCGGGCATAGCTCCGATAACTTTTCCGTCGATTGCCAGATCAGCCCTGTCGCTTATGCCCTTGTTGTCTGAAACACCCAGTGAGACATATGCCTTGTCCCACTGCCATGAATAGTCGTTCAGGTGCTCGTAGCCCGACAGTGAGAAGCTGCCGGATATCTCAAGGTCTGAGTCGTATACCACGGTCTCATAAATACCGCGGTAGCGTATCTCAGGCAAAAGCACACCGTTGACTTTCAGGTCGTCAGGCAGGATGTGCATCGTGGTTGTGACATACCTGCCATCATCAGATATAACCTTTGATCCGGGCACATTCAGCACCGGGCCTGTGACCGTCTGGGCAGAGGCCCAGAGGGCTCCTATCTCTGTCCGGGCCGTCTCTGCGTTCCGCGAACGCTCACTGATCACTTCCCTGATCAAAACGAGCGGGATAAGCAGCATCACGCCCATAATTCCCAGCAGGACCATCTTGACGGTCAACGACTGGTACCATTTTTCCTGTGTTACATTTTCATTTTCCATTTTATCTCTGTTGTTAAAGTACTTTGTAATTCAAAGTTATAATAAAAAAAAATTTACTTATTAATAAGTTCCTCCAGCGCCTGAAGGTGGCTTTTAAAGCTCTCCAATCCCTTTTCGGTAATGGTGTAGCTTGTATTTGGCTTCCGGTTTATGAAGCTTTTTTCCATGGTTATGAATTCCCCCTCTTCCAGCGCCCTGAGGTGGCTTGCAAGGTTGCCGTCGGTCACTGCCAGTGTCTCCTTCAGGCCTTTGAAGTCCATGCTGGTGCTGACTGCCAGCACCGACATGATCCCCAGTCTGACCCGGCTCTCGAAAGCCTTGTTGAAATTTGCCAGGATCGTTTTCATCCCCTGTACCTGAGATGCATGAAGAGGCCGTATACTATATGGATCACTCCGAAGCCCATGGCCCATATTATAATTGTGTATTGAGGTATGAGCAGGCAAATGAGTCCGGCTGTAACCTCGAGCACTCCCAGCCAGTGGATCTCCCCGAATGTGAATTTACCAGCGCTCACCACGGCGAGTCCGTAGAATATCAGTGATGACGCGGCTGTCACGCCGGCAGGCACTGTGTCCACTGTCAGAAGGATGAAGAGTCCTCCGGCGCCAAGGGGTATCAGCAGGCTTACCAGCATCCTGCGTGTCACCGGTGTCCAGGCATTGTGTCCGCTCTTTCTTGCCTTAAGCGTCGAAAAGAGGATTGCACCTGAGAAAGCAAGCACAAGCACCACACCCATAACGGCAAAGAGGGGCAGTACAGAACGTAAACCGTCCGGACCGCCTGCAAGCGGCTTCAGGTACCAGTCACCCGGGGCGGCACTTTTTGTGATCATCAAATGGGCAACAATAGCCCCGGCAATTCCCAGAAAGCCTGCGACTATGCCTGATAAACCGCTGAGTGACAGGAATCTTGACGACTCCTCCATTATCTTCCTGATGACCTGGATGTCTTCAAGATGCTGATCTGACTGGTTCATGATTCTATTTTGTAGTACTTTGTGGTGCAAAGTAAATAAATAATTAACTAAATTCAAAATATTTTGTAGTAATTTTTATCTGACGAAACGTTTCACCCTTGAATATTTCCCATTCGCCGGATTTCGAAGGGTATGGAATATTTTTTGCTGCCTACCTTTACGACGGTCAGAAACGTATTTAAATGAAATTTCTAAGGAGCAGGCGCTTTTACATCAATGTGATCATATCGTTGATCATCAGTCTTACGCTGGTGCTGCCAATGATACTTGGTATGATGGGTTATGATATCTTCAACAGGCGCCAGGTACCAGAACCTTCCAGAATGATATCCTTCTGGGTTGTTGCCAGGCAGTGGTTGTTCTATTTCCTGATGGTATTTACCCTGGTGACTATAAATACTATTGACAGGTTAAAATTCTCATTTCCACGGAAGGTTCTGGCCAGTATTGTGGTGACAGTGGTCTTCTACTTTCTCTTTTCGCTTGTGCGGCCTTCACTGCCGGTGCCGGACCAGTGGCGTACAAGACCCGGGATGCCTGAAACACCCATACGCCAGATAAATACTCCCTTCCCCGGACAACAGGGGCCAATACATGCAGTTAAGCCATTCAGGCCGTTTGGCCCTGATATCCGCCGGGTGACAGAGTTCCTCTTTATTTTCCTTATCACAACCCTGATCGGTAAGGTGTTCGAGTTAATCAATGTGAAACAACAGATGCATCTTGAGAATGAAAAGCTTCGCTCTGAAAACCTGCAGAACCGGTATGATGTACTGCTCAACCAGATAAATCCCCATTTCTTTTTCAATTCCCTCAACTCGCTCTCTTCCCTGGTACGTGACAGACGAAATGAAAACGCTTTGAGATATATTGATGAGCTTTCGAATACATACAGATATGCAATGCATAGTTCCGGCAAAGAGCTTGTTGCTGTTGCCGGGGAGCTTGAGTCTCTTAAAGCCTACAGTTATCTTCTCGGGATCAGATTTGAAGACAAGCTTTTTTTTGATATTAACATTGATGATAATGCGCTAAATATGCTTCTGCCGGTACTTTCACTTCAGCCTCTGATAGAAAATGTTGTCAAGCATAATGTCATAAGTACCGAATCGCCCCTTACTATTACCATTACCGGCAACCGGGAAGGCATTACTGTCATGAATCCAAAACGTCCCAGAAACCTCAGCGGAGAGAAAAGCGGCATCGGGTTGAATAACCTTTCTACAAGGTACAGATTACTGACCGGGAAGGATCTCCTGATTGAAAATGGCAATAATATCTTTAGCGTGACGCTCCCTTTAATAAATCCTGAAGATGTATGAGAATACTGATTGTTGAGGACGAAACAGCAGCGGTAAGGAACCTGATCTCCCTGCTTCATTCCGTTGAGCCCCTTACAGAGGTTGCCGGGGTTACCGACAGCGTCAGCGGGACCGTCGGATGGCTTGAAAGGAATGCGGCCCCGGATCTGATCCTGATGGATATCCACCTCGCTGATGGCGATGCCTTTTCAATATTCGAAAGGGTGAAGGTAGTTTCTCCAGTTGTCTTCACAACCGCCTATGACAAGTATGCCCTTGAAGCCTTTCATGTGAACAGCATTGATTACCTCCTGAAACCTATCCGGGCCGATGAACTGAAAAGAGCGCTGGATAAGTTCCGGCGGCTTACCAGGATAGAACTTGATTCCTGGCTTGCAAATACAGACAGGAGCGTACATCATATAACCTCCGTCAGAAATTTCCTCGTCCCCGTCAGGGACAAGATACTGCCCCTCTCACCTGAAGAGATCGCTTTCTGCCACACATCCGGAGAAAAGGTCTGCGCCTACACCTTTGACGGCCGGTCCTATCCTCTTTTTAAGAGCCTTGACGTACTCTCCGGTATGCTGCCTGATGATTCATTCTTCAGGGCCAACAGACAGTTCATTATAGGCCGGAAGGCCATCGCTGACCTTACTGTCTGGTATGGCAGCAGGCTCTCAGTAAACCTGAATGTACCCGTACCGGAAAAAATTATAATAAGCAAAACCAGGGTGCCATTTCTGAAGAGGTGGCTCTCAGGTAACGTTTAAATCTCTGCCTTAATTACAAACCTTAACCCCAAATGCATAACCATTTCAACCGACATAATCTACAGTAATAATTAAAAAAATTGCCATGATCAGATGCATAGCGATAGACAGAGACTGTGAAGCGTTGGCTGAATTAAGCTCCCAGATTGAGAAGATACCCTTTCTTTCATTGCAGGGTACATACTCAAACCCGATGGAAGCCAACGGCATTCTGGCCCGCAGGAAAATTCAACTTGTTTTTGCCGATCCGGATATGGACCCCATCAATGGAATCGATTTTGTTGGCAGTCTGATGCACCGGCCCCTGGTGGTATTTATCACGGGTAACAAGGAGTACGCTGTGGATGCTTACAATGCCGGCGTCCTTGATTACATCCTCAAGCCATTGACACTCGACCGCCTGGTAAGGGTCGCCAATAAGGCCTATGAGCTGATCCTTCCGCCGGAAAGGGATGCCCCGGCTGTTCTTCCAGGCAGAGGAGCGGCACCTTACATGTTTGTTAAGGTCGATAACCGTATGCAGAGGTTCAGCACAGACGATATTCTATTTATTGAAGGATGCAGTGATTACGTCAGGGTATATACCACCGGTTCAAAACCGGCACTGGCATCCCTGAACATGAAACATATTGAAAAGAAACTGCCACTGGGTCACTTCTGCAGAGTTCACCGGTCCTATATAGTGTCGCTCAGCCGGATTGACTCCATAGAGAAGAAACGCATCAGGATCGGGGATCGTTCAATACCGGTAAGCGACTCCTACTATCCTATTCTGTTACAGGCCATTGACAGTGTTGTTCCGGCCTGACTTGCCGCTAATCATACATTCGTTTGAGGAACATCCTTTCAACCATCGAGAGACCAAGAGTAAATCTCACGAAATCTTCCCTGACCAGGCCCTCATTGGCAGTACCCTGCTTTCCCCATGTCACCCCAAGGTTAACCTGTCCCCCGCTGCGCAGGGGCAATCCCATTCCAACGGTGATTTCATAATTTACCGGATTGACATTCTTAAACATGAGACAGGAGTTTGAAACAGAGAATCCTGCCTGGTACTCAATAAGTTTCATGTAATTCTTCGGGGCGATTGTAGTGGGTAACAACGCTATTCCGCTGCTGAACTTATGAGTATCCGTAAAGCTTAATCCTGAGAGCGGATCCCTGGCCATCGACCATTTCTGATAACGGTAGTCTGCCGCCATAACTATCCTCTTCGTTGTAAGAGAGATACCTGTGCCCATACTCCGGGGGATACCTATAGCCGACGGAGCCAGGTCATCATAAAATACAATATTGTCAGAAGCATCCCTAACCTGTATGTTGTTACTGAATTGCAGCCCCCCGGAATGTCCGTAAGTCAGGCCGGCGGAAAAGAGCAGGTTCTCAGAGAGTCTCTCTTTGTACAGCAGACCCGCAACAAAAGAAAGGGATACAGCCGATGAATTACGGCATATCGTTATGCCGCTCTGCGATACATTACGGTCAATATTGCCAAAGAGTAGCATCACATCGCCACCAAGGGAGAACTTCTCTGTCAGTCTGAATGAATGCAGGAACGAGAGTCGCGTCACACCCCCTGAACCCTCATAGGTAGTAGTTGTTGTCATCTCCGAACCCTCAATATACTCGTCGTTCTCAACCTTATAGTTTACAGTGGAATAGGGCTGCAGCGAGATTGCCGCTGACCATCGTGGCGTAACATGAAGCCCTGCCGTGATTCTGCTGAAGTTTGCACTGAATGTCCTCTGCCGTGAGGAACCCGTCCGGAACAGAGACCCCCTTGCTGAACCGGTGATATCAAACACGAAGAGACAGGTATCAAGGGCTGCCAGCGAGGCAGGATTGGCAGTATTGAGAAATGTGCGTCCTGAAAGGCTGATGCCTGTCGAAGCCATGCCGGATGTGCGGCCGCCATCACCATACTGAATGTCACCTACGCCAAAATAAGAGTATGGAGAGATATTGTTCTCCTGTGCCGTCAGTGAAAGCTGACACAATAAGAAGATAGCCGTGATAAAAATTCTATTTACTGTCATAAATGAGATACCTGACTTTTAGTTTCATCCTGTTCCTGTAATGATAGCCATCGCCTGCCACCAGGGTGTGCATAGTGACAGCCTGGCTGGCCTCGGGCACAATGAGCTGCAGTTTCCTCCTGTAAATGCCGATGGCGCTGATCTGCTCCTGCAGAAACGAGGTTATATCATAAGAATAATAGGTCTCAATATTAAACAGGTCATCCACCACAAGATTGCCCGTCTGAAGTGCATCACCCGAATAGGTGGTTATATAACCAAGTGTAACATCATTCTCATTTGAGATATAGATTGACAGGTCCTTCGGCAGAGGCACCTCATCGGAATAGGTTCCCCTCACAGGAGAAATTATGAGCGAAGCACTTGTCACAGTGCAGTAATCGCCCAGCTCAAGAAGCTTGTTCAGATAGGGAAAGTCAATCGTTACAAAGGATCCGGCGAGTGCCTGTACCAGAACCATGTTCCCGGTCATAGACGAGGACAGTTCATTGCCGGACAGGTTGCTGAATGGCGTACCCGACCTGTCGGTTGCCACATTGTAGAAACACCTGTCAGTATAGGGCTGGATGGTGACCATACCTTCGGTGCGTTCAAGCATCGAATAATGATAATGTATCCTTATCAGCATGCTTGAATCACCGGCTGCCATCCCCAGGACAGTTTTATTGTCTGCACCGGGTGCAACAGCCAGGCCGTGGAAGTAATTCATGAACCGCTCCTGTGACCCAAGTACCTCCTGGTCATCATCCATGATCTTCTCAAGAAGTTCCCTGCCCAGCTGGTCGGGAAGACGTACCGACAGGGTGTCACCGGAGAGAGGTTTGGGTTTGCACGTCAGAAGAGCAATCGGCTCGTTTCCGTATGGCACTGACATGGTGCTGTAATACTTCTCACCATCAGGCAGAGGAATCACCCCATCAAGGAGATGAACACCAAAGGAGTGGTACAACATTGTGTCTCCCAGCCATGTACCGTTTAGGGTAATCATTAGGTCAATGGAATCAAAGATGATTTCAGCATCAGGAGGACTAATTGATCCTGGGACGGTGAACGGTACAAAGGCCACACATTCCGTCCGGCCAAAGGTGCTGTCACTGTAACTGCCTGTCAGTACAGAGTTCTTGCCTGATGTAACTACCGAGTCAATGGAAACGGTACTCAACCTGATGCTGCAAGTGTCAATAATGACAGTACGGATGCTGCTGTCAATAAATCTTTCTCCAATAGTAAAATTCTCATCCGAACATGCTGACAGCAATGAGGCGTACAACACAATCAGGCACCAGACTGAATTTTTTGCGATTTTCATCTTTGACGGCAAGACCGCTGTTTTGCCACAAATAAAGGTGATGGCTCATAATCATTAAAAAGTATTATACGAAACAGTCAGTTCTGACTGCGGAAAGCCAGTTCCGGACGGTAAGTCCTGTTCATAACCTGCTCCTGGTGCCGGCCCGGCCAGGAGACCCTTTCGTCTCCTGCTGTTGTCAACTCATAGATTATTTTTTGCATGGATAATGCATCCCGGTATTTTCACATCATGATTTAATCTTAAACGCAACGTAATGAATGGCAAACAAGCAATGGCAGCAACCCTCCTCTCCTTAGCCTTCCTGGCGGTGGGATGCGAAGAAGATGAAACAGTATATGGCGACTGGGTGAAGAGCTCAGACTTTGACGGTGTGGCACGCAGTGACGCTGTGGCGTTCAGCATCGCCGAAAAGGGATATGTATGTGGCGGTTGGGATGGCAAGAACAGACTGACCGATCTGTGGGAATATAATGCAGCCCAGGACTTCTGGACACAGAAAGCTGATTTCCCGGGAAAAGGACGCACCACTGCCACAGCCTTCGCTCTGGGTGACAAGGGGTTTGTAGGAACGGGTTATGACGGTGATAATTACCTGAACGATTTCTGGGAATATGACCCGTCATCCAACACCTGGACCCGTAAGGCCGACTTTGCCGGTAGTGCCCGGTATGGAGCAATAAGCTTCGGAATTGATGGCAACGGCTATCTTGGAACAGGCTATGACGGCAACTTCCTGAAGGATATGTGGAAATACAACTCCGTATCCGATACCTGGACTCAGATCGTCAGTGTCGGAGGTTCGAAACGTAATAATGCTACAGCCTTTGTCAGCGGAGGGTACGGCTATGTGGTCTGTGGAGTGAATAACGGATCGCATATCACCGACTTCTGGAAATTTGATCCGGGCACAGAGACATGGACAGCCCTGAGAGACATATCAAACAAGACCGACGATGATTATGACGATGATTACAATATTGCCCGTGCCAATGCCCTGGCGCTAATCATTGGTAGCAGGATATTCATAACATGCGGAGAGAGTGGCTCGCTGCGGTCAGACACCTGGGAATACGATCCGGCTTCTGACCTCTGGGAGGCAACAACCGCGTTCGAGGGCACAGCCCGGACCGGTACAGTGACCATACATACCTCTACCCGCGGCTTCGTGCTCACAGGCAGAAGCAGCAGCTACCGTTTTGACGATATGTGGGAATTCCTTCCCGACCAGGAATATGATACAAACAATTAAGAGATACTTCGCTCCAGCGCTGCTTTCATCTCTTGCAGCGTTGTTTTTTGTTGTCTTCTTCACAGGCAGGGATGATACAGGGCTTACAACCTTCAGGTCGGAGTGTGGTTGGGGCTATTCTGTTACCGCCCTAGGTAAGGTAGTTATCTGGCAGCCCTACATCCCTGCCGTTGAAGGCATGAAACCCTTTGAGAAGAGCAGAGATGCCAGAAGGGCAGGGAAAATTGTGGTGGAACGACTGAGAAACGGGGAAGATCCGACTCTCACGCGGGAGGATCTGCAAAAGGCCGGGATAGGAATTTAGGACTGCTACGGGTGAGGATTACGTTGCTGACCGTTTTTACCACCAGGCGCCTGCCCCTGTCCCCGGCCTTTCCTACCTGTTGTACTGATAGTACTCATAGTACACTCCCTCAACCGGGTACTCTCCTGTTTTGAAGGAATCTGTATATGTAGACATAGCTCCAACAACGCCAAGTCCGTTTATGATATTGGTATATACCATAACCGGTTCTGCCAGAAAGTTTTCCCTGGTCTGTGTATGCGCTGAAAACGACTTGAGGTAGAGATACAGATCCCGGCTTATCGAATGCAGCATGAAATATGCGTGCGCAAACTCGTAGTATTTGGTATCAGGCCGCTTGTAATTGTACCGGAGTGTCAGGTCATACTCTTTACCTGCTATCAGTTCATCACTGAAAAGGCTGTAAGTGTTCTGCAGGTACATGCCGAAGATATCATCCTCCTGCTTCGGCGTGATCAGGGGTTCACCCCATAAACCGTAACTCAGGTCTGCCTCCGTGACCATAACAGGATTAAAAGGCCGATAGGGTTCGTCCTTGCTCCCGAAATACTCACCTCCTGTTCCCCGGGCCGTCATCCTGTAGAAGTTTTCTTCCCCGGCCGGATCCCGGAATTTCACCTTGACCTCCAGTTGCCTTTCACCCCATTCTCTTATCACTGACCCCGTATCAATCCGGATAACGGGTACCGGTTCAGGCAATATCGCTTCTCCTGAAGCAGCTTTTAATCCCGGTATCTCAACCTCAATCCTGTAAGTGCTTCCATAATCTGGTCTGGTAGTCACCGACTCATATCTTGAATATGAGTCTGCCGGATACCAGTCTTGCCGAGGCTCGGGAGTAACATAGGCCAGCGTCTCAATTAGCAGGCCGTCGCGGAACACGCGTACAACGGCATCTTTAATCTGTTTCGGCTCATACCTTTCCTCGAAGATGGCATGGCTTACTGCAACAGAGACCCTGATCAGGCTGTCAGGATGCAACAGGGAGTAGATGACTGTCTTCGGCTCAGTCTCCGAACCCCTGAACTCTATCACACTCTCGCATGAGACGGTTGAGAGTAACATAACCACCACAGCCGGAACGCAAATTATCAGTTTCTTCATCTCCACGGCCGTCAGAATTTAAATGAGTATGAAACCGACGGGATTATCGGGAAGATGCTGACCTTCTTCAGAACCGGCTTGGTGTAGTAGATCATTTCGCCGGGGTTGTCCGGATCGGGTTCCGAATAGTACTCCGTGCTCCAGTAAATGAAGAACGGGTTGTGGCGTGAGTATGCATTATAGACTGAGAAGCTCCATGTACGTATCCCGTGCTTCTTTTGCTTGTGCAGGTTGACGCCCAGGTCAAGCCTGTGATAAGAGGGTGTACGGTAGTTGTTGCGGCCGGGATACTCAGTTATGTTTGAATAATAGTAATCACCGTCCATGAAATCCTCTGGCGGATATTCATTGATGCCCAGCGTGGCAGCATTGCCTGTGCCGTAGACCCACACAAGCCCTGCATCAACCTTTTCGCTGAAGGTATGTGTCAGGGCTACGCTTATGTCATGCCTCCGGTCATACTTGGCCGGGAAGACATTCCCAAAGTTGAGGTTTTCAAACTGGCGTTCTGTCCATGACAACGTATATCCGACCCATCCTGTCAGCTTGCCGAAGTTTTTCTCTATCAAAAACTCCGCCCCGTAAGCCCATCCCCTGCCCTTCTCAACCTTCGCCTCCCATCCTGCCCCAGTGCCCCCGAAAAAGGCTCCCTCCTTGTATTCAATGAGGTTGTCCATGGTCTTGTAAAAAGCCTCAATGGTCATCTCCAGATCTCCCGGCAGCCTGAAGCTGGAGCCGATGGCCACCTGGTGAGAAATGGGTGGCTCAAACCTTCGTGTCACCGGCAGCCACAGGTCGGTAGGGAGGCTGATGGCCGAGGTGGTCAGCAGATGTACGAACTGGGCCATCTTGCTGTAGGAGACCTTGAAAGAGAGGTCGTCCGTGGCAAGATAGCGAAGCGAGACCCGTGGCTGGAAAACGAAATAGCTTGTGTCCTGCACATTGAAGAGCGACAGCCGTATGCCGGCATTCATCTTAATGCGGGGGGTGATGTCAAAGTTGTCTTCACCGTAGGCGATGAACTCGCTGGCCCTGATCTTAACATCACCGAAGGTAGTGTCAATACCCACATCCTCATACATCGGATAATACCTGAAGGTGGTCACGCCGGGCTTGAAATTGTGCCAGGTGTATCCCGCCCCGAACTTAACCGAGTGGCTTGTGGAGGGATAATAATCAAAGTCGATCTTCGCTCCCACATCCCCGATACCTGAGAAATACCTGAAGTAATCAACCTCCTTCGCTCTGGTAGTCAGGTTTTCCGTGGAGGATTCAATGGTTACGTCGAAGTCGTACTTGCTGTATGTCAGCGTTGTGTTGCTGAAGAGCTTGTTGGTGATAAGATAGTTCCACCTGAGTGAGGTGATGATGTTACCCCATCCCAGCCCGTAGCTGTCCTTGAATTCATACCTGTCATTGTTCTCATCATAGAAGTCGGGTTTGCTTCTGTTTCTGGTGAAGGCCCTGTCACGCCCGAGGTACGAGCTCAGGTAAAGACGGCTTCTGTCAGAGAACCTGTGGTTGATCTTGGCATTGAGATCGTAGAAATAATACCCCCCCGTGGTTCGTGAGTCTTTGTCTTCATTCAGCGCCAGGATGAACGGCTGGGCCAGCACGTCATAGTAGGTGCGGCGTGCCGAGATGATGTATGAGGTCTTGTCTTTGATGATGGGACCTTCAAGCGACAGTTTTGAAGAGATCAGCCCTATGGCGAAGTTACCGTGAAACTCCTTCTGGTTGCCCTCCTTCATGCGTATATCCACAACCGACGAGAGGCGCTCGCCGTACCTCGCCGGAAAGCCTCCCTTGTAAAGCTGTACCGATTTTACGGCATCAGGATTGAACACTGACATGAAGCCGAAGAGGTGGCTGGCGTTGTACACCGGCACGCCGTCGAGCAGGAAGAGGTTCTGGTCAGGGCCTCCTCCCCTGACATAAATACCTGTGGAGCCTTCGGTGCCCGACTGCACGCCGGGGAGCAGCTGTATCACCTTGAGCACGTCGGCCTCGCCGAATATCACGGGTAGCTTGAGGAATTTCTCAACCGGTATATCTATCATGCTCATCTGGGGGCTCTCTATCTTCGACTGTCTGCCGGATGCGGTAATAGTGACGGCGCCTATCTCGCTTGATGACATCACCAGGCTGAAGTTCATCACCGTGTCTCGCGTGAGGTTTAGCTCTACCGTTATGGGGTCATAACCCAGGTATGAGACGATGATTACCGATCCCCCGCGCCGGAGAGGGAGGCTGTAAAAGCCGTAGTTGTTTGTGGTTGTACCGGCAAACGATGCCTTTTCATAGACGGTGGCGTCTATCATCCGTTCACCGCTGCCGGCGTCGGTGACGAAGCCGCTGACAGTTACCTTCTGCGCTGCTGCGGGTATGGCAACTGCAAGCAGCATGAGCAAAAGAGAGAGGGTGGTGCGCATAATTGTCAGACTCCCGTGGCCTCCTTCAGGAATTTGCGGATGGCGCGTTTCTCTTCGAACTCCAGCATGCCTGTCGGCAGCCGGATGATCCTGCCTGTTCTCAGAATAATCCGTACGAAGTTCTCATCTGCACGGATCTCCTGGATATCTTCTATGCTCACCGTCACTCTTGCAGGACGGTTGTACCACCGGATCGTCAGCTTCCCTCCCTCCACCGTCAGCCTGTTCACCAGTGTCCCGAAGTTAAGGCTGAGGAATGCTCCGGCCAGCAGGAGCAGGGCAAGCACCTGGATCCAGAAGACCCAGGTTGATGTATCTCCGGTAATGATTATGATGATAAGCATCACCAGTATGACAATGCCAAGGGCCCTGTGGATCTTTTCGTAGGTTGTATTTCGGAGCACGAGTTGTTTCATGATGGGGACTAAATCCACAGTAAAGATAATATATTGTGCCAAAAGTTGCTGTCGGGTTTGTGTTGTAGTGTCGGAAGACGCCGCGGGGTATTGCGGTGTCGGTAGTTGCCGCGGTCAATGTGGTGGAGTGCCGGAAGTTGCCGCGGTCACTGTGTCGTGGTGTATGAAGATGCCGCGGGTTTTGTGTTGTATTAGAAGCCGGTGTTTTCCTTCAGGAATTTGCGGACTGCCCTCCGTTTATCGGGATCCATCAGTCTGACCGGCAGTCGGATGCTTTTGCCGCTTTTCAGCACTATGCGGATGCATCGCTTGTCCTCTGTTATCGCGGTTATCTCATAAATGGGCACACGCCTGCTGAAGAGCCGGGTGTTCCAGCGGATGGTGAGGATCCCTGCATGGGAGGTCAGTCTGATGATCAGGATGCCGAAGTGATGCGTGAAAAAGGAGAGTGCCACCAGTATGAATACAATTGCAAGAATCCAGAACATGCCACTTCTCGGGCTATAGGTGAAGAGCTGCAGGCCTACTGCCAGCAGCAGAAGTCCTCCCAGGAATCGGGACACGAATTCCTGTGCCTTATCGCGCACCACCAACTGGTTCATGTACTGAATTGTTGTTCCACCGTTAAAGGTATAAAATTATTATGCCGCTGCAAAAGCTGCTCTCCTGCATTACTGTTGGGCAATGCCATCCTTCCCCTCCTCGCGGGAGCTGGTGACTCTGAGCATGATCACTACAGCCACGTATATTATCATTATAACAGTGAAGATGGCGGCCATCCCCATTCCCATCAGCTTAAATGAGCTTATCAGATCTGTGTTCATCTCTTTTCCTCCTAGATTAATCCTGCCATTAGTCCTATTATCACACCCCCGGCTATCACCGAGGCAATCTGTCCTGCCACGTTTGCCCCCACGGCATGCATCAGCAGGTGGTTCTGCGGGTCAGCTTCCAGTCCCATGCGTTGCACCACTCTTGCCGACATCGGGAAGGCTGATATCCCTGCCGCGCCCACCATGGGGTTCATCTTTGTCTTCAGGAAGAGGTTCATGATCTTGGCGAATGTCACCCCGGCGATGGTGTCAAAGATGAATGCCAGGAGGCCGAGGCCCATGATCATCATCGTCTGAACTGTCACGAAGAGATCGGCCCTCATGCTGGCGGAGATGGTGATGCCGAGCAGAAGGGTTATAAGGTTGACCAGTTCCTTCTGGGCCGAATCCGATAAGGTCCCCAGCACGCCGCACTCCCTGATGAGGTTCCCGAACATCAGGAATCCTACCAGTGCTATGGATGCCGGGGCTACCAGTCCTGATATCACCGTCACTATAATGGGGAAAAGAATTCGTGTCATTCTGGTAACACTTTTCGGATTGTATTTCATTCTTATCTTCCGTTCCTTTTCCGTCGTGACAAGTTTGATGGCAAAGGGCTGTATTATCGGCACCAGGGCCATATATGAGTAGGCGGCGACGGCTATTGGACCTATGTATTTGCTTTTGAGTACCTGTGACACCAGGATTGATGTAGGTCCGTCCGCTGCCCCTATTATTCCTATTGATGCGGCATCTTTCAGTTCGAATCCCAGAAGCACGGCCGCTGTGACTGTAATGAAAATCCCGAACTGTGCAGCTGCGCCAAAGAAGAGCAGGCGCGGGTTAGAGAGCAGCGGTCCGAAGTCGATCATGGCGCCTATGCCGATGAAGAGCAGGATAGGCATTGCCTCTGATGCCTCGATGCCCACGTCGAAGAGCCAGTCGATGATACCGCTTACCTGGCCTATGCCCGGCAGGTCCTGATCGAGGGCACCTGACAGGGGCAGGTTAACCAGGATGGCTCCGAAGCCCATGGGAAGGAGTAGTGGGGGCTCGAGTTTTTTGGATATGGCGAGGTAGAT
>CAYVYM010000011.1:15220-80632 GCA_964455705.1 uncultured Rikenella sp. | reverse complement strand
TGCTGCTGCGCCGGCCGCCCGGCCGCGAGGCCTACCCGGGTGACGTCTTCTACCTACACTCACGCCTCCTTGAGAGAGCTGCAAAGATCATAGAGTCAGACGAGGTGGCGCAGCGCATGAATGACATACCTGAATCTATCAGGCATTTAGTAAAGGGCGGCGGGTCACTGACCGCACTGCCTATCATCGAGACACAGGCCGGTGACGTTTCGGCCTATATCCCAACCAACGTGATCTCAATCACTGACGGGCAGATCTTCCTTGAGTCGAGCCTCTTCAATGCAGGCATCAGGCCCGCCATCAACGTGGGTATCTCTGTCTCCAGGGTAGGCGGCAACGCCCAGATAAAATCAATGAAAAAGGTGGCCGGGACGCTGAAGGTTGACCAGGCGCAGTACCGTGAGCTGGAGGCTTTTTCCAAGTTCGGGTCCGATCTCGACCCTGCCACGCTTGCGGTTCTAGACAAGGGGGCAAAGAATGTCGAGATACTTAAGCAGAACCTCTTCTCGCCAATGAAGGTGGAAGACCAGGTTGCCATCATATACTGTGGCACAAAGGGACTGCTGAAGAGTGTGCCGGTGAATAAGGTGAAGGACTTTGAAAATGACTACCTGGCTTTCCTCCGGAGCAATCATGCTGATGTGCTTGAGAAGATCGCCGGTGGCGTATTAGACAATGAGGTTACTGCTGTTCTTGACGCTGCAGCCGCAGACATTTCAGGCCGCTATTCGTCAAAGTAGCATTAAATCAGGTTAAGTAAGATGGCAAACCTAAAGGCAATAAGGGTCAGACTCAGCTCGGTCAAATCAACGCGCCAGATCACTTCAGCTATGAAGATGGTGGCGGCCTCCAAGCTTCGCAAGGCACAGGATGCCATAATACAGCTCAGACCTTATGCCGATAAGCTCAATGAAATACAGGCAGGACTAAGCGCTGCTCTCCGCGATACTGAGATCGAGAATATCTACGCAGAAAGAAAGAATGGCAACGGTAAGGTCCTGTTGGTGGTGGTAACCTCCAACAAGGGGCTCTGCGGGGCATTCAACGCCAATGTGATAAGGGATGTCAGGCGTCTGATGACCGAGAAATACAGTGAACAGATGCGTAAAGGCGACCTCTGGTTCCTGCCGGTAGGAAAGAAGGGTCATGACGTCCTCAGGAAGATGAAATGCAATATCCTTGAAGATCACAACGATCTCTACACAGGACTCTCATTTGAAAGAGTAGCGCTGGTGGCCGACAGACTCACGGAACTCTACCTGGCCGGCGAGTTTGATGTGATAGAGTTAGTATACAACCAGTTCAAAAATGCTGCCGTGCAGAAACTCACTGAGGAGATATACCTGCCTGTTTCGGTGGCCGAGACAGGCAAGGAGGGAGCGGTTTCCACTGACTACATCTATGAGCCCGACCAGGTAAGCATAGTCGCCGAACTGATCCCCAAGACATTGCGTATCAAGCTCTACAAAGCCCTGCGTGACTCATTTGCCGCTGAACACGGGGCACGCATGACGGCCATGCACCAGGCAACAGACAACGCCACCGATCTCATCAGGGATCTTACACTGCAGTACAACAAGGCACGCCAGGCGGCCATCACCAATCAGCTGCTCGAAGTGGTGAGTGGCGCTGAAGCACTTAACGGTTAACCAAAAACAAAATGTTCACCAGCGATTACCTCAGAGAACTGTCAGACAAGGCTATCACAGGCCTTGGCGTATCAGCCGAAGCTGACAGACTCTTTGCACCTGTGAGATATATCCTCGCCATCGGGGGAAAGAGACTGAGGCCGGTGATGTGTCTGCTGTCATGCAACCTCTTCAAGGATAAGATCGATGAGGCAGTTATGCCGGCAGTGGGCATCGAGGTGTTCCATAACTTCACCCTCATACACGACGATATTATTGACAAGGCTGATCTCCGCAGAGGCTCCCAGACGGTCCACTCGAAATGGGGCCATGACCAGGCGCTCCTCTCAGGTGACGTGATGGCCTTCGTGGCAGGGGAGTGCATAGGACAAGCTCCCGAAAAGGTGCTGGCGAAGACACTGAAGCTGTTCAACCGGACGGCAATACAGGTATGCATCGGACAGCAGCTCGATCTTGATTACGAGAAGAAAGGCATCGTATCAGAGACAGAATACCTCCGGATGATCGAGCTGAAAACAGCCGTTCTGATCGCAGCGGCACTGAAGACCGGTGCAATCATCGGCGAGGCGTCGGAAAAAGACCAGGACCTGCTCTATGAGTTCGGAAGATGCCTGGGGATAGCTTTCCAGATCCAGGATGATGTGCTTGATACCTATGGTGACACAAAGATGTTTGGCAAGAAGACGGGAAGCGATATCGTGGCCAATAAAAAGACATACCTGCTTGTCAAGGCCATGGAGATGGCCGGAGGCGAGAAACTCCGCCGGCTGAAAAAACTGCTGGAAGAAGGAAATGATAACCCGGATGAGAAGGTACAGGCAGTGAAGACGCTCTATGATGAACTGGAGATACGGCTTCATGCTGAAAACCTGGCTTACGACTATTTTAACAGGTCGTTCCAGGCTCTTGACCAGGTGACTGTAAATGCAGAACGCAAGAAAGAGATTAAGCAAATGGCAGTGAACCTCATAGGGAGAGTAAAATAGACCTGGCTGCAACAGCCGGAGTACACTTGGAACGAACACTATCAAAAAATATTGAAACAGATTTAAGTCAGAGAGATGGCAAAGAAAACAGGAGTGGTTAGTCAGGTCATCGGACCTGTGGTTGACGTTACCTTTGATAAGGCAGGGACAGAGATGCCGAACATACTTGATGCACTTGAGATAACGCGTCAGGACGGTTCGGTGCTCGTAGTGGAATGTCAGCAGCACATAGGTGAAAAAACCGTCAGGGCAATAGCCATGGACTCTACTGACGGGCTGCAGCGGGGGACAGAGGTTGTGGCTACCGGACTTCCGATAGTCATGCCCGTGGGCGAACAGATACGGGGCAGGCTGATGAATGTCACCGGCATGCCAATCGACGGTATCGGTCCGCTTGATAAAAAGGGTGGTTATCCAATACACCGCAAACCTCCGAAATATGAAGATCTGTCGACTGATAAGGAGGTGCTTTACACCGGTATTAAGGTCATTGACCTCATTGAGCCCTATTCCAAAGGAGGAAAGATTGGCCTCTTTGGCGGAGCAGGTGTGGGAAAGACAGTTGTCATCCTGGAGCTTATAAACAACATTGCAAAGGCCTATTCCGGACTTTCCGTCTTCGCCGGCGTAGGCGAAAGAACAAGGGAGGGAAATGATCTCCTCCGCGAAATGCTTGAGGCAAATGTCATCTCATACGGTAAGGAGTTCATGGAGAACATGGAGAAGGGAGGATGGGACCTTGAGCTCGTTGATCATGAAGCGCTTAAAGAGTCAAAGCTGGCCCTGGTATTCGGCCAGATGAATGAGCCTCCCGGGGCACGCGCACGCGTGGCACTGTCAGGACTGTCCGTCGCTGAGTACTTCCGTGACGGTGAAGGTGAAGGGACGGGAAGGGATATACTCTTCTTCATGGATAACGTCTTCCGTTTCACCCAGGCAGGGTCAGAGGTTTCTGCGCTGCTCGGACGAATGCCGTCGGCAGTGGGCTACCAGCCTACCCTGGCCTCAGAGATGGGTGTGATGCAGGAGAGGATCACCTCAACACGTCACGGCTCTATCACCTCGGTGCAGGCCGTTTATGTGCCGGCTGATGACCTTACCGACCCCGCTCCGGCAACAACATTCGCACATCTTGATGCCACAACGGTTCTCAGCCGTAAGATCTCAGAGCTTGGTATCTATCCTGCCGTTGACCCGCTTGACTCTACCTCAAGGATTCTCTCCCCGGAGATTGTGGGCGAGGAGCACTACCGCTGCGCCCAGAGGGTGAAGGAGATACTGCAGAGGTACAACGAGCTTCAGGATATCATCGCAATCCTGGGTATGGATGAGCTCTCAGAGGAGGACAAGCTGGTGGTGAACCGTGCACGCAGGGTGCAGAGATTCCTCTCACAGCCCTTCCACGTGGCCGAGCAGTTCACGAACATTCCCGGCAAGCTTGTCTCAATAGAAGACACTATCAGGGGATTCAACATGATCATAGACGGTGGCGTAGACCAGTATCCGGAGGCAGCCTTTATGCTGGTCGGAACCATCGAAGACGCCATAGAGAAGGGCGAGAAGATGATTGCCGAGAGCAAGTAATGCGAAACAAGCTGAGACGTGAAGATCGAGATAATCACACCAGACAAAAAAATCTATTCAGGGGAGGTGCGCTCAGTGAGAGTGCCCGGTAGAAAGGGCTCCTTCCAGGTGCTGAAGGACCATGCCCCCATCATATCAACCCTCGAGGCCGGCATAGTGATCATAGCCGACGAGGAGGGGAAGGAGGTAAAGTTTGAGATCACCGGCGGCGTGGTGGAGGTGAAGAAGAACAGGATCATCCTGTTGGCCGACTCCGTCAAAGAAAGCTGAAGCTGATGGAGAGTGACGAGTTCCGCAGATATGGTCACGAGATTGTTGAATGGATAGCCCGCTATTTTGAAGCCGTTGAACAACTCCCGGTCAAATCGCGTGTGACCCCGGGAACCGTTAAAAACGCCCTTCCTGAAATACCTCCTGCCGGCAGTGAGTCTTTTGATCACTTCCTGAATGACTTTGACAGGATAGTCATGCCCGGCATGACCCACTGGCAGAGCCCCAATTTCTTTGCCTACTTCCCTGCAAACAGCAGTCCCCCCTCCGTGCTTGCCGAGATGCTCACGGCGGCCCTTGGTGCGCAGTGCATGATCTGGGAGACCTCGCCGGCGGCGGCTGAGCTTGAGGAGAGGATGATGGAGTGGCTGCGCGGCATGACCGGGCTGCCCGGATCATTTGAAGGGGTAATACATGACAGTGCTTCGTCAGCCACACTGGCGGCATTGATCACCGCGCGTGAGAAGGTTACCCGATTCAGGTCGAACATGGAGGGTCTGCAAGGTGCAGGCCGTCTGCGCATCTACGCCTCAGCGCAGGCCCACTCATCCGTTGAGAAGGGTGCCGGCGTTGCAGGCTTCGGGAGGGAGAACCTGGTGAGGATCGCGGTCAGAAAAGACTATTCGATAGATGCTGAAGCCCTGAAGGAAGCGATAGAGGAGGATCTCATTGCGGGTTATGTTCCATGCTGTGTGGTGGCCACCATGGGCACAACCGGTACAACCGCAATAGACAACCTGCAGGCGGTAGGGGAAATATGCCACGAAAAAAATATATGGCTGCATGTTGACGGGGCACTTGGCGGGACGGCACTGTTACTGCCCGAGATGAGATGGATGGCCGACGGCATGGAGTTTGTCGACTCGATAGTCTTCAACCCGCACAAGTGGATGTTCACAAACTTCGACTGTTCGGCATATTTTGTCCGTGATGCCGCCTCACTCATACGGACCTTTGAGATACTGCCCGAGTATCTTAAGACACGGACCAGAGGGATGGTCAACGACTACCGCGACTGGGGCATACCGCTGGGCAGGCGTTTCAGGGCCCTGAAGCTCTGGGCTGTCATACGTACCTATGGCGTTGAAAGGCTGCAGGCAATGATCAGGGAGCATATAAGACTTGCAAAGATGCTTGCCGGTCTGATTGAGGCTGAGAAAAACTTTATCCTCATGGCTCCGGTACCGCTGAACACGGTCTGTTTCCGTTACCTGCCGGAGGGGATGAGTGATACGGAGGCCAACGGGCTGAATGAGAAGCTCAATCATGCCCTGAATGACACGGGCAAGCTCTATCTCACCCACACGAAACTAGACGGAAAGTATGTACTTCGCATGGTGACGGCACAGACATATGTGACGGAGAAACATGTAGTGAACGCCTGGGATATCATCAGAGAAAAAGCCTCAGCGCTCTCTGCCGAGAACGGTGCCGTAGATATTCACTGAGATTGTACCGTTTATGAAAAACCGCTCCTGCACCGGGATATAACCGGCAGTGGCACCGGCGCTGATCTCAAAGGGAAACCGCAGCAGGTAGAAGTCGGCAAGTAGCTCTGCCCCAAAAGAACCAAAGTCGGTTGAACCCTCATCAAGCCTCCTCGTCCCGTAATTATATATCTTCCATCCGGTTGAGCCGTCAAGGAAGGCTGACCCCCTGATTCTCTTCAGGTAAAGAAGGCTGCCGGCAGTGAGGTCAGGATAGAGCAGAGGCATTGTATAGTCTGCAGAGAGGGAGAACAGCTTTTCGGAAACAATCGTCTCATTATATCCCCTCGGATAGGGAAGGGAATTATTGTAAAGCATCTTGCCAAAGGGAGACTGATCCTCGTACCCTGCCCTGACTACCAGGCTGTGGTTTCTGAAGAGGCCGGGCAGATAAAGAGTTCCCCTGGCATATTTCCTCCTGCCATAGAGATCCTTATCCCAGGGGGCTGACGTCAGCCTGACATCTGCCACCTGACCCCATCTGGGAAAAATGTCGCGGTATGCCATACGGAAGGTATTTGAAAAATATAGTCTTCCGGTGATCAGGGCAACTCCCTTATCGTATTGTTCTTCATCACTTAACCAGGTGTATCTGTTGCGATAATTGACATAGAGGGCAGGCATGACAAGCTGCCTGAATTTACCGTAGGCAAACAGGAGCTGGTCATAAATGCTTGCGTTAATTATCATGTCGGCTTTCAGATCGGCAGGATCAGGAAGAGCAGTAGTGTCTTTGCTTATTATCCGGTCTCCTCCGAAGGTAATGTCAGCCTCTATTACCGGGTGCCATCCGCTCCATTTTATGCCGGAATGAAGACGGTGGTCGCCGCCACTGTACTCATAACCCACAGTCGTGATGAGGGTGCTCAGGTGATTCTGTGACAACAGTGTCACACCCGGGTTGATGGCTGTGGGATCGGTTTTGATCTCATCAATATCAGCGTACAGGGGGAACCAGCTGTGAAAGTTGAACAGGTGGGCTCCCTTGCGATAGGGTCTTGACGCCAGGTTCAGTGGTGCAGGCTGTTCCGCAGGAGCAGTGAGGGTGGGCATTGGAGCAATGGCGGGTAAGACGCTGTACATACCGGTTCCTGCCACCCTGGCAGTTGCCCCTGTGTTTTCTGAGGCAATGATGAACCCGTCATCAGTGTAATCCGAGAAGAGTATCTCGTCACCGGCAATGGAGAAACCCGAAATTCCAAAACGTGACTCTGTCATGCGGGAGACAAGAGTATCGTCCGTTATTCGGTAGATGTTGTCGGACCCGTCTCCCTGTGCCAGGTAATAGAGGATTTTGTCGTGTATCTTCGCCTGTATTATGTCGGTAGCGCCTTCAGCCTTGTTTATGATCCATCTCTTGCCCGTGGGACTGTATGTCCTTATACCTTCACCATCGCGGCTCAGGGTAACCATCGTCACAGCCTGGCCGTCAGATGACCAGGCCGGTCGCTGAAGGATGAGGTTATCAGGCGGTACCAGATTCATCAATACCTCACCGGTGAAGGCATCGAGGAAGACCAGTGAACATCGCAGCTCCGGGGTGGTTGAGACGGCGACAATGGTTTTCCCGTCAGGGGAGAGATCGGGTGCTGTATACCTTGTACGGTAAGTCAGTTGTCTGACAGGCCCGCCGGTTATCTCCATTCGCTTTATTACCGAATATTCGCGGTTTTCCCATCTGATATCAGGGTGCAACTCAGACCACACCATGGTGCCGTCAGAATATGAGAAGAAATATGGATATATATATCCGGTGGTGGTCAGAACATGTTCTGTGCCATTTGCCGGGTCAGTAATGACAAAACGTGAAGGATCCGACATGGAGGTCCTGAGTGAGATAATTTTCCCGTCATTGGTCCTGTGAGGCGAATAGTGACTGACATAATCTCTTTTCTCAGTGATGTTCAGGGCCGGATACTCCCTTAAGCCTTCTGCCTCATTAGCCTTCCATGATCTTTCAAGCGCGGCAAAGGTTGACTCATACAGTTTCTTTTTTGTTAGTCCGGTCTCTTTTTTCAGGGTGTGGTTGATTGGGTTGAACGGATAGCCTGATGACACCTTTCTGATGGTTTTGGTCCATGCGGTGCTGTCGGTGTTGCGCAGGTGGTTCATCATCAGGTATCCGAAGACATAATGATCAGGCGTATAGTTCCGGTATGAGCCGGAGAGCATCTTATCATATCCGTAAATTCCATGCGGGCCTGTTGCCAGCGCCCTGGCTCTCTGTGTGAAGGCGTTGCTGCGCCCCCTTCCTGACAGAGTGGTGGCGGTCTCGGCAAAGACGGCATCGCCTTCGAAAGCCCACATGGGTATTTCCACGGCGTTGAGGCCCACAGCCTGCTCACCCAGGAGGTACCAGAGCGCCCTGCCCAGCCCCGTCCTGTTAAGTGAGGAGAGCTGGAGTACGTGCGCGGTCTCATGCACTGCGAGCTGCTCCGCAGGCCACATGGGGAGGTTATCCTGGCCGGGGAGAGGATAGAGCTCCATCCTGCGGGGGGCCCAGCTCACATATCCGTTAGATGACATGGAGTGGTTATGAATGATCACGGGTATCCTTGATCTTCCGTCGGGGTAAAGAGTTGACAGCCTGTTGAATGACTGCTCAAGAAGGATTGCATAGTCCTTTGCACCGTCTTCAAAATCCTCCGGGAAGATTACCCGGAAGTTAGGTGTATTAATCTGGCGCCATCTGAATGAAGCCGGATCCTGCCCCGTGTCGTAATACTGTGCCCGGCCAGTAGCAACCGTCATCAGGCTCATCAGGAGCATAATAATGCTTTTTCTCATGCAGGGCAGTTTGTCCAAAAATACCAAAATCGGCCAATATCTTCGGCTTCCCTGCAAAATCTTATTATTTTCGTGCGGAATAACAAGGGAACGGAAATATACTGTTATGATAAAGAAATACAGGCTCTGGGATAACATACTCGGCTGGACGGCATTCACTGTAGCCGCCGTGACATACCTGATGACCATTGAACCTACTACCAGTCTCTGGGACTGCGGGGAGTTCATCGCCTCTGCCTTCAAGCTTGAGGTGGGCCATCCTCCGGGAGCCCCTTTCTTCATGATCCTTGCAAGATTCTTCGCAAATTTTGCTGGCGGTGACGTCACAAAGGTTGCAATGATGGTCAATGCGATGTCAGGACTGGCAAGCGCGTTGACGATACTCTTTCTTTTCTGGACCATCACCCATCTTGCCCGCAGGATATTCCTGAAGCAGGAGTCAGACTACACTGCCGGAAGGATAATAGCTGTTCTGGGTGCAGGTCTGACGGGAGCCATGGCTTATGCCTTCTCCGATACCTTCTGGTTCTCAGCAGTTGAGGGAGAGGTGTATGCCACCTCATCGCTCTTTACGGCCGCTGTTTTCTGGGCCATGCTCAGGTGGGAGGATGTGGCCGACGAACCTCACGCCGACAGGTGGATTATCCTTATTGCCTACCTGATGGGGCTTTCACTTGGGGTGCACCTGCTCAACCTCCTGGCTATTCCGGCGATTGTTATTGTCTGGTATTTCCGCAAGTATGAGTTCTCATGGAAAGGGATGGCGGCATCGCTGGGCGTCTCAATTGTCATTCTGATTTTCATAATGTACGGGATCATACCCGGCATCTTTACGGTCACATCGCGTTTTGAGCTCTTCTTCGTAAACAGCCTCGGAATGCCCTTTAACAGCGGGATGTATATTCACCTGCTCCTCCTAGTCACGGCACTTCTTCTCTCGGTCTGGTATACATTTACCCATCACGATGGGAAAACAGGGTTCCTGCTTGCCGCGCTGGCGTTTCTGCTATCCGGCATCTGGTTGCTCACCAGCTCGGTTTTCCTTGACCTGGCCATCCTTGCAGTCATTATCTATGGCGCATGGTACCTTTCAACCCGTAAAAGGGTTGTGCTGAACACAATAATGACAGCCATGCTGGTGATCATCATCGGTTATTCATCCTTTGCTGTCATAGTCATCAGATCGACGGCGAATCCCCCCATGAATGAAAACAACCCTTCCAATCCCTTCGCTCTTCTCTATTACCTCAACCGTGAGCAGTACGGGCAGCGTCCGCTCGTCCATGGCCCCTATTACAATGCCCCGGTGACTGATTATGTGAAAGGCAAACCAACTTATAATCCAATTGATGGCAAATATGTGATAACCAATCGCGAGACAAAGCGCGAATATGATGAAAGGTTCACTACTATATTTCCGAGAATGTGGAGTGATTCGCCTGATCACATAAGAGTTTATGTAGAGTATACCGGGGGCAGCGGGACGCCGGTCAGGATCACCAACCCACAGACGGGAGATCCGGAAACGTTGCGTGTGCCCACCTTCGGGCAGAACCTTAAATTCATGTTCCGATACCAGTTCGGTTTTATGTACTTCAGGTATTTCATGTGGAACTTCAGCGGCCGGCAGAACGATATCCAGAGCCTTGGCGGGCCGGTAAACGGCAACTGGATCACGGGGCTAAACTTTCTTGATGCGCCACGGGTAGGAACCCTGAAAGGTATGCCTGATGACATGAAAAACGCCCCGTCACGAAACACCTATTTTCTGTTGCCGCTGCTGCTGGGGCTCGTGGGATTCCTGTGGCATTTCAACCGCGATGTCAGAAACTGGTGGATTGTACTTCTGCTGTTTATAATGACCGGGATAGCCATAGTTATTTACCTCAATCAAAGTCCGAACCAGCCGCGTGAGCGCGATTATGCATACGCGGCCTCATTCTATGCCTTCACCGTCTGGATAGGCCTGGGAGTGCTGGCTCTCTTTGAACTGCTGCGAAAGGTTACCGGTGAGAAACTTGCAGCCATAGTTGCCTCGCTTCTGACCTTTGCGGCAGTGCCTGCAGTGATGGGAGCTGAGAACTGGGACGACCATGACCGCTCAGAAAGATATCTTGCCAGGGATGTGGCCTACAACTACCTGAACACATGCAAGCCGCAGGCAATAATATTCACAGGCGGTGACAATGACACCTTCCCCCTCTGGTATGCACAGGAGGTGGAGGGGGTGCGCACTGACGTGCGGGTCTGCAACCTGATGCTCCTCAACACCGACTGGTATATTGACCAGATGAAGATGAAAGCCTATTCATCCGAACCACTACCCGTTAGTCTCCCTACATCACTTTACTACGACGGAATAAATAACCAGGTGGCTGTTTATGAGCGTGTCAGCGAGCCGGCCAGCGCAAAGGAGGTGATGAAATTCATCAGCAGCGGCAGTGATGTGTCAAAACTGAAGATGTACGGTGAAGATATCTACTACATCCCGACACGGACTGTCCGCATACCTGTGGACGCGGCTAAAGTGATTGCCAACGGCACTGTAAGACCTGAGGATGCGGATAAGATTGTGCCATATATCGACATACAGCTAAAGGGCTCGTGGATAATGAAGAGCCAGCTGATTGTGCTGGACATCATTGCCCATAACGACTGGGAGAGACCGCTTTATTTTGTAGCCGGCATGCATGATGATGCCATGGGGCTGGAAGAATATTTCCAGCTTGAGGGGCTTGCCTATCGCCTGGTACCGGTAAAAGGTGTTAACAGGGGATGGCTTGATTACGGCCGCATAGACACGGAGATACTCTACGATAATATGATGAACCGTTTCATGTGGAGGGGTGCTGCCGAACCGGATGTCTATGTCGATTACTACCACCAACGCACTCTGACAGTTATCAGGGCAAGGCTTAATCATGCAAAGCTGGCCAGGGTGCTTGCGGCAGATGGTGACACTGCCAGGGCCAGAGCGGTCATTGACAGATGTCTTGAGATCTTCCCTGTGTCAAAACTCGGATATGACTTCTATTTTCCGGAGATAATTTCGGCCTGCTTCGCTGCAGGCGACACCGGGAGGGCGGCAACGCTTGCGCGGGAATTCTCGGATTATTACCTCGGGCGTTCAGGATACCTGCTTGACCAGAAGCCCTCTGTCAGGCTCTATGCCGTTTCGGAGATTGCCAACGGTCTTCAGATGGTGTCACCGGTCATGCAGATGTGCTATGACAACGGCCTGACGGCTCTGGCAGAAGAGCTGAATGCCAGATTTAACGAGCTCTATGCCAGGTATGTAGTGGTGATTCAATAGAGGGAATAGGCAGTCAAAATTAAGAATTAAGAGTTAAGAATTAAGAATTGATAGTCAGTCTCTTAGACTGGACTGGGGACTGTGGACTGAGGACTGAAGACTGCCGACTGAGGACTGCCGACTGCCGACTGAAGACTGAGAGGGTCAGTCGAATGCCTGAAACGCCGGCCTTGGGGCGAGATATTTCTCTAAAATCAGGTGGATCTTGTCAGGAAAGACGGGCTTGAGGTTATACTCGGTGCATCCCGCTATATAAGCCTCATTCCTGGTCTGCTCGGAGTAATAGGCGGTGACCAGTATAACCGGTGCCGACCGGTTCACCTGGCGAAATGCCCGGGTACAGTCGATCCCGTTGACAAGGGGAACAAGAAAATCCATGAATACCAGGTCAAACTGAGCCCTGCCGGTGGTGATGGCATCAACAAACTCCTTTCCGTTGCGGTAAACAGAGACTTCTGCGCCGGTCTCCTTCAGCAGTGTTTCGTAGTACCTCAGGGATGCAACATCGTCTTCGACTATCGCAATCCTTTTACCTGTAATATTCAGCATCATGTATAAAGTGAACCCGGGGTTTATGTTCCGAACTCAGCGTAAAGGTATCCGGCAGAGGCTAACAAAGGTTAAGTAAAATATCCTCAAATTTCAACTTTAAGAACAACTTATTAACAACAACTTATAAACAAGAAATGAAGGGGAAGTTAATGCTCAGATAATGAGCGTCAGAGCATGATCAATTGCACTCCCACTGTGTGGTGACACCGTTGATGGTGGTTGGGGCAATGGCCTTTATGGCGAGAAGCTCCTGGTCACAATATTCGGCCTCCGTACCCCAGGCAATGGGATTGTCGTTTTCATATGAGATGGTCTGGCAGGTCTGGCATCCGTCACCAAGTATGTCGCATGAGGTAAAGGAACATGTAATTAATAACAGGCAGGCAATATAAAGCAGTTTCATTTTTTCATCTTTTCCCATATAAAACGACAAACTTTAAAAAATAGTATAATCACAGGGGTGCAACATTTTTCATAAATTAGAGTCCTTAAACTGAACAACAAGGCAAATCCAAAATCCTTACATCATGGAAGAGATTACAAACTCACAGGCACCGGTCACCGTTGAAGAGAACAGGATGAAAAAGCACATAAATGTTGCAGCTATCCTGCAGATAGTCTTCGGATCGCTTAATGTCATAATCGCGATGGCGATTGCCTTCGCCTTTGGCTTTGTGGATCAGTTTGTTGATGATCCCACCGCAATAAAGGTACTGGGACTGGTCGGAACACCCATGGTAGTTCTTTTTCTGCTTTTCGGCGGAGCGATGATTGCCGGAGGAGTAGGACTGTTATCGTGCAAACCCTGGGCACGGATCCTTACCCTTGTCATGGGGGCAATAGGTCTCCTCAACATTCCCATCGGAACCCTGAAGGGGGTCTATATAATCTGGGTGCTGGTGCAGTCAGAAACAGTCTCGCTTTTTGAAAAAGGCTGCCCGAAAACTCCGGATACTCTTTAAGAAGTTCCCTTGCTGCTTTCAGGCTGACAAAATGATTATTTTTGTCGTCGCTAATATATACAATGATGGCCGACGACAAGAAGATCATTTTTTCAATGTTCAGGGTTAACAAAACCTACCCCCCACATAAACAAGTTATTAAAGACATTTCCCTCTCCTTCTTTCTGGGCGCTAAGATCGGTATTATCGGTCTCAACGGTTCGGGGAAGTCGACACTGCTTAAGATAATTGCGGGCATAGAAAAGGAATACCAGGGCGAAGTCGTTTTTTCACCCGGGTACACAGTGGGCCACCTGCCGCAGGATCCGCTCATGGATGAAAAACGAACCGTCCTCGAGATCGTCGAAGAGGGTGCAGCCGAAGTGGTTACAGCGCTCAGGGAATACGAAGAGATCAACCTCCGCTTTGGCGAGCCGGAGGTCTATGAGAACCCTGATGCCATGGAGAAGCTCATAGCCCGGCAGGCGTCGTTGCAGGAGAAGATCGAAGCTCTCGACGGCTGGAACCTTGAGCACAGGCTTGAACGTGCCATGGACGCCCTGAACTGTCCTGATCCCTCCACTCCCGTGAACATCCTCTCCGGGGGCGAGCGCCGCCGCGTGGCGCTGTGCCGCTTGCTCCTGCTGCAGCCTGACGTGCTCCTCCTCGATGAGCCCACCAACCACCTTGATGCCGAGAGCGTACAATGGCTCGAGACCCACCTTAAACAGTATGCCGGCACGGTCATCTGTATCACGCATGACAGGTATTTCCTTGATAACGTGGCGGGATGGATACTGGAGCTTGACCGTGGAGAAGGCATACCATGGAAGGGCAATTATACATCATGGCTTGAGCAGAAGTCAAAGAGGCTCGAGCTCGAGGAGAAAGGCAATGTAAGGCGCCGCAAGACCCTGGAGCATGAACTGGAATGGGTCCGCATGTCACCAAAAGCGCGCCGGGCCAAGTCAAAGGCCCGCCTGAGCGCATACGAGAACCTCCTCAACCAGGATGTGAAGCAGAAGGAGGAGAAGCTGGAGATATTCATCCCCAACGGTCCAAGACTGGGAGACAAGGTCATCCGCGCAAAGGGAGTCTCAAAGGCATTCGGTGATAAAATCCTCTTTGAAGAGCTGGAGTTCAACCTGCCCCCGAATGGCATCGTAGGTGTCATAGGACCCAACGGCGCTGGTAAGACAACGCTTTTCAGGATGATCATGGGGCAGGAGGAGGTTGACAAAGGCACCTTTGAGGTTGGCGGGACTGTGACACTGGGTTACGTTGATCAGGCCCATACTGATATTGATCCGAAGAAGAGCGTATATGAGGTCATCTCAGGAGGCGTTGACGAGGTCATGGTTGGCAACAGGCCGGTGAATGCACGGGCCTATGCCGCACGCTTCAACTTCACCGGCGCGGACCAGGAGAAGAAGTGCGGGGTGCTTTCCGGAGGTGAGCGTAACAGGCTCCACCTGGCGCTGACGCTAAAGAGCGGAGCAAACGTACTGCTGCTTGACGAACCCACTAACGATATAGATGTCAATACCCTTCGGGCCCTTGAAGAGGGGCTTGATAACTTTGCGGGATGTGCTGTCATTATTTCGCACGACCGCTGGTTCCTTGACCGTGTGGCCACACATATACTTGCCTTTGAGGGCGACTCCAGGGTGGTGTGGTTTGAGGGCAGCTTCTCGGAATATGACGAGAACTTTCGCAAGCGTACCGCTAATGCCGGGCCTGTCAGAATGAAGTATAAAAGGCTCTCCTGAGCTCTTTCTGCGGCAAAGAAACTATCATATAAATCATCTAAAGCGGACTGTTATTCTAAAAACAGTACCTTCGCCTATTGTCAGATTACGACAGGCTGACAGATCCGCAGGTCTGCCTGGGCAACACTCTCAAATACTTGCAAAACAAACATATAGGATGGCAACACGCAGGCAATTCATCAGGATCTCAACCATGGGAGCCGGGGCGGTCCTGGCCGGAGCGGCCGGCCTCAGGCTGCTGGCTTCGGAGCTGACTGACGGACAGAAGGCTACCCTTGCCGCGCTCACAGGTCGTACACCCACATATTGTGAAGTATGTTTCTGGAAGTGTGCCGGATGGGTCTACAAGGATGACAAGGGTTCTATAAAAAAGATCACAGGCAACAGCGAGGATCTGAACTGCAGTGGCCGCTTCTGTCCGCGTGGCACAGGAGGGGTTGGCATGTATCACGATGAGGACCGGCTCCGTAACCCTCTGATTCGTGTTGAAGAGCGGGGCAAACAGAGCTTCCGTGAAGCCACATGGGAGGAGGCCTTTGATTACATTGCCGAAAAGATAAAAGTGATCTCCGCCGAACACGGGTCTGAGTGTGTTGCACTCTTCACCCATGGATCGGGGGGTAAATATTTCTCAACACTGCTGCGTGCCCTCGGGTCACCGCATATTGCGGCCCCCTCATACGCTCAGTGCCGCGGACCACGCGAGGTTGCCTTCCAGGCTACCTTCGGGGAAGCCATTGAGAGTCCTGAGCGGACTGACATACGTGACACCAGGTGCCTGGTTCTTATTGGCAGCCACATAGGTGAGAACATGCACAACGGACAGGTGCAGGAAATGTCTGACGCCATCGATAAGGGGGCAACAATCATCACCGTTGACCCGCGTTTTTCAACCGCCGCGGGCAAATCAAAATTCTGGCTTCCGATCAAGCCGGCCACCGACCTGGCGCTTCTGCTGGCATGGATAAACGTCATCATCAACGAGGAGTTGTATGACAGGGCATATGTTGAGAAATACACCTATGGCTTTGAATACCTGAAGGAACATGTAAAGACCATGACACCCGAGTGGGCTTATGGCATCACTACAATTGATCCGACTGTCATTCGCGAGACAGCCCGTGAGATGGCCAATGCCGCTCCCGCGGTAATCGTTCATCCCGGCCGCCATGTCACATGGTACGGAGACGACACGCAGCGGCTGAGGGCGGTGGCGATACTGAACGCCCTGCTCGGCTCATGGGGCCGCAGGGGAGGCTTCTTCCGCCCCGAGAGCTTCGAGCTTCCCGAGCCACAACACCCTCCATTCCCGACGCCTAAGAGGTCATGGCGAACCGAGTTCCCCGATTTGTACAAGCTTGCCGACACGGTTCTGGCCAATGGCGTATGTGACGCCACCATTCCTGACCCCAGCCGTCACTGCCAGTTCCAGGCATGGATAGTCAACGGCACCAACCTCATTGAGACGCTTCCGAACCAGAAAAATACAATTGAGGCCATACAGGCTCTGCAACTGCTTGTGGTAATAGACACTATGCCCATGGAGATAACCGGCTGGGCTGATGTGGTGCTTCCCGAATGTACATACCTTGAGAGGTATGACGACCTCAGGGTCGGCCCGCACCGCAAACCTCAGATAGCCCTCAGAGCCCCTGCCGCCGAACCGGCAAACAACACAAAACCGGCCTACTGGATGGCCAGGGAACTGGCAAAGAGGCTCGGGGTAATCGAATATTTCCCGTTTGAGAAGATGGAGGATCAGCTCGACTGGCAACTGAAGCAGGTGGGCAGCAGCCTGGAGGAGATGAAAAGGATAGGGGTTAAGACCTTTGACCGGACAGCCGATGACCTCTATTTTTATCCTGACGAGGATGTTGAGTTTTACACCCCCACCGGCAAGATCGAACTCTATTCAACGGCTATGGCCGATGCCGGTTATGATCCGTTGCCCCGGTATACAAGGCACGAGGAGCCTCCGGCAGGTTTTTACCGTCTTAACTACGGACGTGCACCCATGCATACCTTCAGTCGGACGGCCAACAACCCGAACCTGACTGACCTGATGGACGAAAACAGCGTGTGGGTCAATCCCCGTGTTGCTAAAGAGTGGGGCCTCAGCACCGGCCAGTATGTACACCTCATCAACCAGGACGGCAGGAGGTCCGAGTTCCCGATAAAGGTGAGGGTGACCGAACGTATCCGCTGGGACTCTGTTTACATGGTTCACGGATTTGGCCATGACGACAAGAGACTGCGACGATGTTACGGCAAGGGAGCCAGCGACACCAACCTTATCACAAAAGTGCTTGTCGACCCGGTCATGGGTGGCACCGGCATGCGCGGCAACTTCGTGACCTTCATTACTGATCTTTCAGGAGAGGAGGTGGTGTCATGAGATATGCAATGGCTGTAGATACCAAAAAATGTGTGGGATGCTCAGACTGTGTCGTGGCATGCCAGACGGAGAACAATGTGCCCATTGGCTTCTGCCGCGACTGGGTGGTGGAGGTGATGGATGGCACATACCCTCAGCTTGAGATCGAGTTGAGGTCTGAAAGGTGTAATCACTGTAACAATGCTCCCTGCGTCAGATGCTGTCCTACAGGTGCAAGTCATATAGTCGGGGGCGGAATCGTGCTTGTCAAGCCGAACAAGTGCATCGGCTGCGGGGCATGCATCGCCTCATGCCCCTATGACGCCCGCTATCCCCATCCCAAAGGATATGTCGATAAATGTACCTTCTGCATTCATCGGGTCAGGGAGGGAATGAAACCCGCATGCGTGGCAGTCTGCCCAACAAAATGCATGTACTTCGGTGATCTCGACGACCCGAACAGTGAGGTGAGTGTAATACTCAAAAAACGGAAGGCAAAGACCCTCATCCCCGAGGCGGGGACACAACCACAGTTATACTTTCTAATCTGAGCAGACGATGAACGAAGAGCTTATTATCAGCGGAAGAGAGAACCTGATGGTTGACCCGCAACTGCATATATGGCACTGGCCCATACCGTTGTACCTGTTCCTGGGAGGCTTGGCGGCAGGGGTGTTGTTCTTTGCAGCACTCTTTTACCTTCTTGGGAAGGAAGAGCAGTACAGGTCTGCTGTGCGCAGGGTGCCGTTTATTGCCCCGATAGTGCTTGTTTTAGGCCTTGCCGCCCTCTTTTACGACCTGAACCACAAAGCCTTTTTCTGGCAGCTTTATACCACAATCAGGATCCAGTCGCCAATGTCATGGGGTGCATGGACACTGCTTGTCATCACTACCGCCTCCTTCATCTGGTGTGCCCTGCATATCAGGGAGTTATTTCCGGACTGGGACTGGAAGTATAAGTGGCTGAAGGATATTGAGGCATTCTTTAACAAAAACAAGAAATCTCTTGCATGGGTGATGCTGATCTTTGCCATCATCACGGGGGTTTACACCGGGATCCTGCTTTCCGCTTTCAATGCCAGGCCGCTCTGGAACACATCGGTACTTGGTCCGTTGTTCCTTGCCTCCGGGCTCTCAGCCGGGGCTGCAAGCATTGTACTTGCATCAAAGAACCACGAGGAGCGGCTGCTCTTTACGAAGATCGACCTTATCATCCTTGGGGCGGAACTCTTCCTGATAGTTCACATGTTCATGGGTTTTCTTGCAAGCACCCAGGTGCAGATAGAGGCCGCGCAGCTTTTCCTTGGCGGGCCTTACACAATGGTATTCTGGATCTTCGTGGTTGTGCTGGGCATCATCATTCCCGGAATTCTTGACATGATGGAACTGCGCGGAAGACATATCCCGGCCCTGATTCCAGGGGTACTTGTACTGATGGGCAGTTTCGCATTCCGTTTCGTTTTTGTCTTTGCCGGCCAGGTGAGCCGCTGGTTATACTGATCACAATAAAATACATAACAATATGAGCAATACTACAATAAAAGAGAAGGGCAGGAGGTATCTTAACCCGTATGTCGGCGGTGTACTTCTGGGTCTCGTCCTGCTTGCAGCTAATTTTATCTCGGGCAGGGGTCTGGGAGCCAGCGGCGCCATTAAGAGCGTCGTGGCCACATCTATTGAGACGGTGAAAAGCGATGCAGTCAACACAATGCCATTCATGGCCGAGTATGCTGAGTCACACAGCGGCAGCCCGATGAGATCATGGCTTGTCTTCCAGATGCTTGGGGTGATTGTGGGCGGCTTCCTCTCAGGTGCCATTGCCGGCCGGCTCAAACTTAAGGTGGAGCATTCACCCAGGATCACCTCCAGGCGAAGGCTGATATTTGCACTGGCCGGGGGTATCCTCTTCGGCCTGGGCTCACAGGTAGGACGGGGCTGCACCAGCGGCTCGGCACTAAGCGGTATGGCCGTGCTCTCACTCGGGGGCTTCATCACCATGATGGCGATCTTCGGTACCGCCTTCGCACTGGCATACTTCTTCAGGAGAAACTGGATCTAAGGAAAGGAGAAACAATGGGACCATTAGCACCATACGAAATCATATCGGAGAACACAAACTTTCTCCTTGCATTCTTCATAGGCATAGCATTCGGCTGGGTACTCGAGAGTTCCGGCTTCTCGTCGAGCCGCAAGCTGGCAGGCATCTTCTACGGTTATGACACCGTGGTTTTGAAGGTCTTCTTCACCGGCGCCATCACTGCCATGCTCGGACTGCTCTTCATGAGCCTCTTTGGGTGGATCGATCTCGACCTGGTATATGTCAACCCTACATACCTCACCTCTGCCATTGTAGGCGGTGTGATCATGGGAGCCGGCTTCATCATGGGCGGCTTCTGCCCGGGCACAAGCTTCTGCGGTGCGGCTATAGGGAAGATTGATGCTATGGTATTTATCGTCGGACTCTTTATAGGCGTTTATGGATTTGCATTCACCTATGGACTGTGGGAGAAGCTCTTTTTCGCAAAATACCTCGGTGAACCGAAGATCAGCGAAACCCTGGGCATGAAGGACGGACTATTTGGTCTGCTGCTCATTGTGGCGGCAATCGGCATGTTTATTGTAGCCGAATGGGCTGAGAAGAAATTCCCGAGGGAAGAATACTGACATAAAACATTATGCATCACCTGCCTGTTAACAAGGATGTGGAGTTGCATGAGATACGAAACTTAAGAACAGTAAAAAATAATAATCATGAAACCGTTAAAACTACTTGCGCTTATAGTCATTCCTCTCGGAATAATTATTGCAGCCGTTCCGGCTGACCGGGTAAAGCACTTTCAGCTTACCGCCGGTGAGCTCCTTCAGGAGGCCGGGGCGGGTGTGCAGTTCATCTCTCCCGACGTTGTGGCTGACATGCTTGTTCAGAAGGATCCTTCACTTCGCCTTATCGATGTGCGGACCCCCGAGGAGTTTGATGCATACAGCATGCCCGGCGCAATAAATATTCCTCTCAGCAACATGCTGGCAGATGAGTATACTGACATATTGCACCAGGATGCCTACATGAATGTCTTCTATTCAAATGGTTCTGTCTATGCGAACCAGGCCTGGATGATAACGCGGCAGCTGGGGTATGAGAACAACTTTGTGATGGAAGGGGGGCTGAACTACTGGTTTGGCAACATACTCTCACCGGCAGCACCATCGGTAACAAGTCCCAATGAGGAGTTCGCGAAGTACGACTTCCGCAAGAGCGCTGCAGCTGCCCTGGGTGGCGGTGGTGTGATAAGCACTGAGAGTGCGGCACCGGCAGTTCAGGCTGTCAGGCCTGCTGTTACTTCGAAGGCCAAAAAGAAGCCGGCAGGCGGCTGCTGATTTTTTGCGATAACCGAAAAATAATTTACATTTGCGGCTGCAAACGCGCGGCCCTATAGTTCAATGGATAGAACGCGGGTTTCCTAAACCTGAAATCCAGGTTCGATTCCTGGTGGGGCTACAAACAGCCCGGGGCTCAGGGCTCAGGGTATAGAGGGAGCGATGCAACACAGTTCCGCACAACGGAATGAAATAGCCCGGGAGATAATCCCGGGTTGTTTTATTTCAGACTGTCAAGATATTGCATGTCTTCAAAACTGATCACAAAGTCGACATCAAGGTTTTGTTTAATATACTCAGGATGGGTTGATTTGGGAAGGGGAAGTGCCCCTTTCTGCAGCACATAACGGATTGAGAGCTGGGCAGCGCTTTTACCGTATTGTTTGGCAATGGCTGTCAGCTCCGCGTTCTTAAGTAGTTTTCCCGTCGCAAGGGGGGAATACCCCTCCACTATAATGTCATTCTTAACGCAGTGATTGACAATATCTTCCTGTGGGTGGCTTATGTGAAGCTTTATCTGATTTACCATCGGTTTTATCCGGCATGAGCCGAGAATGGCGTCTATGTCTTTTACATAGAAGTTAGATATACCAATTGAGCGGGTCTTGCCATTTTCATAAAACTCTTCCATTGCCTTCCAAACCTCAATATTTTCTTTGGTATAGTCGGTTCCAATCTCATTCCATGGCCAGGGGGCATGTATGAGATAAAGATCAATATAGTCAAGTCCGATCTTCTTCATTGTCATACTTGAAGCAATCTGTGCGGTCCTGTATGATTTAATTTCTGCAGGAAGCTTTGAGGTGACAAAGATCTCACTCCTGTCAATCCCGGAGTCTAGTATGGCTTTTCCAACGCTTGCCTCGTTGCCGTAAGCCTGGGCTGTGTCAATATGTTGATATCCTGCCTTAAGGGCCTCTTTTACCGAGTTATAGGTAATGTCACCTGAAGGAATTTGCCAGGTGCCAAAACCAATTGCCGGAATTTTAACCCCGTTGGCCAGTGTGAAGAAATCGGTGCTTTTCATAATGTGGTTTAATATGTGAGTGTTTACTATCTTAATAACCGTCGTATCAGAAAATTGTTGATCCGCTCCGGGGGAAAAGGCGTTTTTGTTTTAACATGGTCCTACAATACTATAACGCCTTCGGAGTAAAACAATGTGGATGCCATTGTATAGCCTGCATTGGCAAGAAAAAGTTATCCCAGGTCATCATTTTTGCTCTCAATAGATTAAATTCACTCCCTGTATTAAAACCGCAATCATGTTAAAGGGAATTTCTCCGCTTATTTCACCTCAGCTGCTTGAGGTGATGACGCGTATGGGTCATGGCGACGAGCTGGTGCTGGCTGATGCGCATTTCCCGGGCGAGAGCCTGGGTAAAAGGGTGATCAGGGCTGACGGCCTCCGGATATCTGACCTGCTGGAAGCCATACTCCCTCTCTTCGAGCTTGACAGCTATGTTCCGCACCCGGTGATAATGATGGAGCCGGTCGCCGGTGACCAGGCCGATCCGCAGGTTGAGGCCTCGTACAGGAAAAGCATTATGGTGACGAACCCCGGACTGCCTGCGATTAAAAAGATTGACCGCTATGCTTTCTATGACAGGGCGAAAACCGCCTTTGCCATAGTGATGACCGGGGAGACGGCAAAGTATGGAAATATTATTCTCATAAAAGGCGTTACGCCGGTCTGATTTAAATAAGAATGTATTGTGAAATCTGACATTACTATTTTATAATATACACATATTCAAATGATTTTCATTCATTATCTGTATAAAAGGTCGAATAAAGAACATATAATTGGTTCAGTTTAATTACGGAAGACAGAGTTTACTCCGGGTGATGAACAGCCGCAGAAAAGCAGAAAAGGGTGTCCCGATTCAAAGCGGGACACCCTTCACTCAAACCAGTCCGTCAGATGACGGAACCACTAACTAACTCCAAACCAATCTATTTCAATAACCACATAAGCTTGTTAACCTCGTCATAACCTTCATATTGCGCATTCAACGCTTCAATCAGGTTCTCGCGGTTGTAATTTGTTTCAGAAGTCGGATAGAGCCACCTCATCGGCATCCCATCGGGATTGTTCTCATTAAGGTTTGTCAGCGGATTGATGGGGAACAGCGGATAATTATTACGCCGGTACTCATAGTAGCTTGATTCGGGATTCTGCATGAAATTCAGAATATACCGCTGCATCCATATCTGCCTCAATTGATCTTCTGTTGTTGATTTAAACGCTGCCTCGCCTGTAAAATACCCGTCAATGTAAGCCTGGTCAATGGCCATACCGTGGGCGTAGGTACTGTTCATTGATATATATGCCGCCAGGGCGGATTTGACACCCGACTCATAATATTCCTGTGCGGTGCCGGTTGTTATCCATCCCAGTATGATTGCCTCGGCCAGGATCAGCTGCTGCTCGGCATAGGTCATCATCATCCTGGGCTCACTGGTTGCCTCCTTCAGGTATCTTGAATTAATGAGTGAAAAATTACCTAAAAGATGTTCTGCTGTCAGGTCATCGTAACTCATTGAGACATCTGCGCCTACATATGCATCCCAGTCAGACTCAGTCAGGCCGCCAAGTATCTGCGAAGCTGATGGGTCGGCAATGTAGAAGAGCCTGCGGTCAGTGAGGAGCTTAAGGTTGTCTATCATGAGTGAACTGATGTCTGTTCTGCTTGTGAAGAGATCATTTGTTCCCGACATGGGATGCATATTGGTAGCTGAATAATTCAGTCCCAGGAAGCCTGTTGCCGGCTCAAGCAGGTAACCTCCTGCAACAATGGCGGCAAACCTGTTCCGGACGTTAAGTGAAGCTATGTCAGCCTTCTTGCTCAGGGTCATGAGGACTTTCAGTGCAAGTGCATTGGAAGCTCTTCTCCATTTATTAGGGTCTCCGTTGTACGGTGTGGGATCACCTGTGAAAGTCACCCCCTGGGCAAAAAATGCATCAGCCTCATCCAGTTCATTAAGGATGCCGATAAAGACATCTTCCTGGCTGTCATATGCGGGGCGGTATTCGCCAACCATTCCTCTGTTTGTCTGGCTGTAAGGGATATCGCCCACCTGCATGGTAGTGTTAAAAAACATCCATGCACGAGAGAATTTAGCTATACCCTTATAGGAGTTCTCCATCACGGATCCTTCCGCATATTCAACCATCTTATCGATGTTCGGGAGGATTGTCATCGAGCCGAATCCGGTATTTTCAATCTTGTTGTACTGGGTTGACATCTGGCTCTGGTTGGCATAGCCAATGTACTTGGCGAGGGCATTCGGCTGAAGGTATGCGTGAGCATCCCTTCCGTTGAACTTTATGTTGGTCAGGATTACGCTGGTGGCAATCATTGATGAGCTGGCCTGGGTGATTGCATCAGGGTTAGTATTTATATCCTCGAATTTACTGCACCCGGTAAAAAGGATCAGCATAAGGATCGCAACTGTACCTGCTTTGTATATTATCTTTTTCATCTTCTCTTAAGTTATTTGTGTTTTCAATTCGGATCTCACCTGTCATCAGAATCCGATTTTCAGATTCAGTCCCAGGTAGCGCAATGAGGGATCAAGGAAGTTTTCTGAACCACCGTCAGGATCGGAATACTTGAACTGTTTTGCCCAGAGGAAAACATTTTGTCCGACTGCCGAGACTGCCACCTCTCTTGCCCTGATCTTTGATGCAAGTTCCCTGGGCAGAGAGTAGGTGAAAGCTACCTCCCTGATCTTGAAGAAGGTGGCGTCATAAAGGTCGACGGGTGAGGGAGATCCTCCCCAGGCAGTGCCTTTGTGATAACCCTCAACATAGCTTTTATATGTCGTGAATACATCATTCGGTGCAAATACCCTTGTGTCACTGGTTATGTTCCCGTATGTATCATAGGTAACGGTTCCTTCCACCACCTTAACGCCTTCACCCAGGTAATTTTTGCTTCCGGCAATGGTTGCGTCAAGGTATCTTTCGGGAACCACTGACAGGGGATGGTTGCCTGAACGCCACATGTACATCTCCGTTATCGTCTGTGCAAGACCGCCTACGCGTCCATCTACGGAAACAGAAAAGGAGAAGTCTTTATATTTCAGCATCGAACTCAGTCCCCATATCCAGTCAGGATCTGCATTGCCATATTTGGAGTCATAAGAAGAGTAGACGGGCAGTCCGCTGGCGTTATGGATTATATTACCTTCCGGGTCCTTCAGATAATCGCGCAACACGTAAGCATCAGCCCTGGCTCCGACGGCAACCCATGGTTTGTCTGCCGAATAGAGAGAGTCAAGTTTGGTGTAATACCGTGCAAATTTCGACCAGTTCAGCGACAGATCCCAAAGCCAGTCGTTTGTCTTGACGGGTGTGCCGTTGAGGGTTATCTCCACACCCCGACGGGTTATCTCCTCGTCGATGTTAATGTATCGCGAGGTATATCCTGAGGCAGGTGTTATACCTGTTGACCTCAGGAAGTCGAACATGCGTTTTGAATAGTATGTCAGGTCAACAGACGCCCTGTTGTTATAGAAATTCGCCACGGTGCCAATCTCAAATGTTGAGGCCGATTCAGGAAGCACATCAGTACCCCTGATAGAGGTCGGGTAAGTGGCCGAACTCAGGGTGCCCCATGTATTGTTGAGGACTGCAAACACGGAGTTTATCTGATACACGTCAGCGGGAGTCTTAACCGTTACCCATGAACCACGTAGCTTCCATAATGACAGCCAGTCAATATCCGGCAGCACCTCAGAGAAAATGAAGCTTGCAGATACTGAAGGATATGCATATGACCTGGTTGATTCGGAGAGTGTCGAGACCCAGTCGTTACGCAGGGTTGCTTCCACGAAGGCAATGCTTTTGTACGCAAAGCCTACCCGGCCGTATAGGCTGTTAACCTGTCTTCTGTAAATCCTTGAGGCAGTTACTACAGGGTCAATGGAGGCCTTGAGTGAATAGTAGGCAGGCATTGAGATTCCGCCTCTTGTCTTGGCCTCAATGCCCTCATCCTGCCAGTAATAGAGAGATCCGCCGACGAATCCGTCAAGGGTGAAGTCGTTGATTTTATGATTTGCTGAAATGATCAGATCATTATTAATGCTGAATCCCCTTGCCAGCCCGATATTATATGAGCCCTTCTGCGATTCGCCCCAGACCTCCGTTCCACCCGGAATTACCGTTCCGTTACCTGCACCCTGGAATGACCCTTTTGAGACAGTGATATCCTGTTTATTGCTATAGGTGTCATAGCCGGTGCGTACTGTCGCCGACAGCCACTGGCTGAAATCATAGGTAAGTGCCAGTGTACCGTTGAATATGTCTTTATTGACACTGTGCAGTCTCTCGTACCTGTCAAAATATGGGTTATTGTTTCCGGCAGTGTAGCTGCTGTTCTGAACCTCATTGGGAACTACCCAGTAATCATGGTAATCGCGTATGTCCCAGTCGGGTGCTGACCATATCAGGAGTGCGTACATCGGGTCATAACCGGTATATCCGCTAAAGCCCACATTGGGGGAGGAGTGCTTGTTGTAAGCCACGCCTGATGAGAGTGTAAACTTATCTATTTTCATGTCGCCCCCCAGGCTGTAGGTCAGTTTCCGGAACTGAGAGTTGGGATAAATACCCTTGTTCTCAACCCATGAAACGGAGGAACGGATATTTCCATATTCGCTCTGTTGTGCCAGGTTGACGTTGTTGTTAAGTATATAACCCTGCTCAAGGAAATTACTGAAATTGTCCTTCCCGCGGGCAATAAATGGCATCTCAGTCATGGTTTTTGAGGCCGGATCCCACTGAATTACTGTCTGTCCTTCAAGGGGGGCGCCCCACGCACCGTCTCCCGAACGCACATAAGTGTTGGTTGTAGTGTTGACAACGCGGCCGTATGTTGACTGCCTTTCAGGTATTGCCAGGAATCCGGCGGTGAACATTGAGTTGCTGTTGACCGAGACTGTTAGTCCCTTTGCCGCTCCCCCTCTTTTGGTTGTGATCATAATTGCACCGCTTCCTCCCCTGTAACCGTAGAGGGCTGAGGCGGTAGAACCTTTCAGCACGCTGATGTCTTCAATATCGTCTGATGGTATGTCACGCAGAGACATATTGCCGTATGGCACTCCATCTATCACTATCAGGGGAGTCTCACCGCGCAGAAGGATCTGGGGTTCTGCCGTGAACTCACTGCTGTTTCTGACCATGAGGCCGGCAACTTTACCCGTCAGTGATGTTCCCACGTCAATCCCCTTGACTGTTGTGACAGCATCACCTGCCACTTTCTGAACGGCATATCCGAGAGCCTTCTCCTCTCTTTTTATTCCCAGGGCTGTTACGATGACGGCATCCATACCGATAAGTTCTTCAGCCATCACTACCTCAAAGTAGGTCTGCGATCCGACGGGAACCACCTCGTTCTTCATGCCGATAAAAGAGAATACCAGGACGTCTGTTGACATGACATTGTCAAGTGAGAACGACCCGTCCATATCGGTAGCCGTCCCCTGTATTTTTCCGCGTACAGTGACAGTCACACCCGGGAGAGGCTCCCCCTTGGTGCCCGTCACTTTCCCGGTCACTCCTGCCTGCTGCCTCCCGTTTACTTCCGTCAGGTACACAGGTGCAAGGATGATCTTGCGGTCAATGATGGTATGTGTAACGTCAGTCCCTGCAAAAAGCCTGTCGAGGATAACATCAATCACCTGGTTATCCGCCGTGATGGAGACCTTCCTTTCGGTGTCAAGGAGCTTTTCGTTATAGAGGAAGAAGAATTCGGTTTCATCCTCAATTTTGTCGAGCACCGTCACAAGCTGGGCATCGGTGACGTTGAGTGACAGTCTGGTCTTCTGGGAGTATGCGTCTGTCGCATGCGCCTGCACGATCCCAAGTGCCAGAAGTGCAAATACTATACGCATCGTTAGAAGAATTTTTTTCAGGGGATGGGTTAATGCTCTCCCCCGGGTTTTGGTTTTTTTCATAACTTTGAAAGTTTTCGGTTAAAAAATGTCGTTAAAGATGTTTTTTAAGGAAGTCGTTACAGCGATTTCCTTTTTTTATGTCTACGGGCTGTGGATATTTTTCATGATGGCTGACGTTTCTTTAGTTAAGGATTTCTTATTTCAGGTATATTTTAACAATTCTCTTTGCAACGATTGAGTCTGAAGTAATTTCCCTCGGTGTGATCTCGTATCTGATAGGAGAGGTCATACTCAGGAATTTAAGTACCTCTTCCAGGGGGTCATCCTCAAATGTTGCACGGAAGGAGTAATTTTCAAGCTCGCTGTCAACCAACTCCACATTCACATTATACCAACGTTCTATCCTGCGGGCCACTTCCGACATTGAATCACTTCTGAAAACAAGCTTACCCTCTTTCCATGATGAATATTTGTCCGGATCTGTCAGGCTTCTCGAGGCCTTGCCATCCTGCAGGACGAATCTCTCGGAAGGCATCATCACCATGCCCTCTGCATACAGGTCACTGTTAACCAGTATGCTCCCGTTCTCCAGCACCACCTCTGTATAATTTTCATCAGGGTATGCGCTGACATTGAAGGCAGTGCCAAGCACGGTAAGATCGAGGTTGCCGGCGTCGACACTGAAAGGATGTTTCTCATCATGTGTCACCTCAAACCATGCCTCACCTGTCAGAGTAACATCCCGCTTCCCGGAGAAGGGAAGTGAGTATTCAAGTGTTGAACCGCTGTTGAGCATCCCCTTGGTGCCGTCTGGCAAAGAAAAAGCAACACGTGCACCATGAGGGGCATATATTGAGGCAACGGAAGGCTGCCCTGCATCCTGCATCATCACCCTGTGCAGTAAAATTCCGGTGCCTGCCAGGAGCGGAATCAGGATGATTGCAGCGGCCTTTGCATAGAAACCCGATAACCTCCTTATGAAGGATTTGCTCCTTTTATACTCACTGAGCCTGATCTGATGATGTATATTGTCAAGCAGAGGATTGAGACCTGTCTCTGCATCAGGTTCATTTTTCATAAACTCATTCCAGTCGTTTTCAATGAAGCGCTTCAGGCTTTCATTGTCCTCACCGGTTGAAAACACCGACCTGACATACTCTGAGTCCTTCCACCCGGCCATGCCATTGAGGTAACTTAAAATTTTCCTTTCTTCTTCTTTCCCTGATTTCATTATGTTCTGAATTACTTCCCGGGTGAATTTCCCTGCCCCTGTTTATATAATATCCACGGCGATAAAAAATCTCACATTAAATGAAAGAATTTTGTCAGAATATTAATTCTTTCCTCTCTGGTGAGTTCGATGCTCCCGGGTCAGTTTGATGCTCCCGGGTCAGTTAAAGCCTGACAGGTCAGGGTTGAGCTGCAGGCTGTCAGGTCAGGAAGAGAATGATAAAAAGGATGACCGGCAGGTTTTTGTCGGTGATCTTTCCCCTTAACATCTTAAGAGCGCCTGAGATATAATTATCTACAGTTCCCGGGGAGAGCCCGAGTTGAGTTGCCACCTCCTTTGAGGTCTTACCCTCTATTTTACTCATAATGAAAGCCTTTTTCTGCGATTCCGGGAGAGTGCCCAATAATCTCTGAACCTCCTCAAGCACGGACCGGTATTCTGTCCCCTCCTCGGCTGTGTTTGATGATTGTCTGTTTTCGTACAATGTTTCAAGCACATATTTCTGCAGGTAGCCCTGTCTGCGGAAGAGCTTGCAGATATCGTTATATGCAATGGTGAAAAGGTATGAGCGGAATGAAAGTGCGAGATCAATCCTGCTGTGATTCTCCCATAATTTCAGAAAGACGGACTGCACCAGCTCTTCTGCCTCGGCCGTCGACTTAAGGTATCTCATTCCAAAAGCATGAAGCCTGCCTGCGTAGATGCCATAGATCTTGTCAAAAGCTTCGAGGTCTCCCTTCTTCAGCCTTTCAACCAGTTCGTTTTCAGGGACATTCACTTTGTTCAAAATTGCAGGGCCTCAAAGATAACCCACATCTCCCTTTTATCCTATTTTAAATGTGAAGAGGGAGGAAAATTACCCTGGCAGGGCATTCTACGAATTATGTAGCCTGAAAAATTTTCAAAGATGGCGACAAGTACCTGTCGTTTGCCAAAACTGTATTAATTTACAGCGCTAAACGTAATGAATATGAAACCAGGGAACTTTATCAGACGCGTTGTCTTATCCACTTTGTTGGTGGCAGTCATCGGAGTTATTAATTCAGAGGCTCAGCGCCTCAAACCCGGGCCCCAGGATCTCTCATTCTTTTCATCTGTTGATGATACTGATCAGCCCTATTCTGTCTATATCCCTGATAATTTCGATGAGTCGAAACGTTATCCCCTTGTCGTTTTTCTTCACGGTGCATGGTCAAACCACCGCCTTGGCCTGAGGCGCCTCTTTGGCGTAGGTAACAGCCAGGGGTATGACTTCATCAAACCCGGCAACGTGCCATTTGAGAATGATGTCGAAGCAACGAGATACTGGCCGGAGTTCAGGCCGGTTGGTTATATAGCTGCAGCTCCCCTGGCACGAGGCACAGCCGGATACCAGGGAATCCCGGAACAGGATGTCTACGACATGTTAGATGACCTTAAGTCGCGCTTTCTGATAGATGATGACCGGATCTACCTTACGGGCCTCTCGATGGGCGGCGGCGGCACTCTCTGGCTCGGTCTGACGCGTCCTGACATATGGGCTGCCATCGCTCCCGTCTGTCCCGCCCCGCCGCAGAGCACCCTTGAGATTGCAGGGAATGCAACGAATATGCCGGTGCATCTTTTCATCGGTGATAAGGATTTCCTGTTTCAGACTGCGCAGGAGTGGAAGGGAAAGCTGGAGGGTTCAGCCCTTCGCCTCGACTACGTTGAATATCCCGGCGTTGGTCATAACAGCTGGGAGTGGGCTTATAAAGACGGGTTCATTTTTGAATGGTTCTCACAGTTCAAACGCGATCTGTTCCCCGGGCAGGTTAAATTCAGTACAAAGTGGTTCAGATACAACAAGGCTTACTGGGTAAAAATTGATGACCTCGTTCCGGGAGAGATGGCTGCCGTGGATGCTAAGTTTACCGGTGCCAACACGGTTGAGGTGAAAACATCCGGAGTGCCGGCCTTCACCCTTAATATCAACGGCCATCCACAGTTCAATGCCGGCAAAAAACTGGCCGTAAAAGTTGACGGGCAGTCGTTTAATGTCAGGAGTGCCGATGCAGTTTCCTTTACCCGGTCCGGAACCCGATGGGAAAACAGGAAATTCACCCCGGGGCTAAACTCAAAACAGCCGGGAGCAGAAGGGCCTCTTTATGAGGCTGTTGCGGGCAGTCACCTGTATGTTTACGGCACCGGTGGCAATCCCTCACAGGAAGAGCTTGCTGCCAGGAGGGAACAGGCCGCCCTCGCCGCCGACTGGTCAGGCCGCGGAGGACGGATAATGGTGTTCCCGCGCGTAGTTTCGGACAAGGAGGTAAGGCAAAGCGACTATGTCACATCAAACCTGATTCTCTTTGGCACGAGGGAGACCAATGCCATCATTGAACAATTCTCCGATAAACTGCCAATGCACCTGAATGCCAATGCGGAAGGTTACGGCCTTGTCTATATTTTCCCGATGAACCGGCATTATATGCTGATAAACTCAGGACTTCCCTGGTGGACTCCTCCGAAGCAAGCACCCGGACAGGGCGGTCTGACATTCATGGGCTCCAGGGTTGAGGTATTGAAGAATTTCGGTGATTTCATCCTGTTCCGCGAGAGTCCGGATAATGCAATCAGCGCGGGTACCTTTGATGAAAACTGGAAGCTCGGGGCTGATGATGCTGCTTCCCTCAGCTCCTCAGGAGTAATAACCCTGCCATGAGAAAAATTACCAGCGTAGTCTTTGACATAGGGGGAGTACTGATTGACTGGAACCCCAGGCATTTGTTCAGGAAAGTTTTTAACAGAGAGGAGGAGATGGAATGGTTCCTCACCAACATCTGCACATATGAATGGAACGTCCAGCAGGACGGTGGTAAGCTGTTCAGCGTGGCTTCTGCCGAGCTCTCAGCGAAATACCCGGAGTACAGTGACAAAATTGCCATGTATTACGGCCGCTGGACCGAGATGCTTGGAGGGGAAATAGAAGGGACGGTGAAGTTATTCCGTGAGCTTAAATCGACCGGAATGCCCCTCTACGCGCTTTCCAACTGGTCACATGAGGCCTTCCCGGTGGCTTATGAGCGTTATGACTTCATGAAGGAGTTCGATGGACTTGTGGTATCAGGTTATGAGAAACTTCTGAAGCCTGGTCATGCCATCTACCGGGTGCTGATTGAAAGATATAATATCAATCCTGCCGAATCAGTCTATATTGATGACAATAAGCCCAATGCAGATGCAGCCGGTGAGCTGGGGTTTCATGCCATCCATTTCCAATCGCCTGACCAGCTCCGCCAGGAGCTGAAAAACATCGGCCTTAACCTGCTCTGACAAGCACTTACCCGGAAGCTCAAACCTCAGATCCTTTCTGTGAATTCCGGCATTACGAATGACTAAAAGAGCCATCGGCCCGATTGGTTTATTAACAAAAATCTCCGTTTTGTTTAAAAAAATATTGTATTTATGCTTATTTCCCCCCGATTTATTAAATTTCTGATATATTTGCGTATTGACGTTTGAGATGACAGGGATTAGTATGTTTATATTGTTTGGTCTTGGCTCCAGGCTAATTAGCTCCGGGTGAGATCGGCATTTGTGGTCATTTATTGATTTAGCCGCTCTCAGGAAAACCGGGGAGCGGTTATTTTTTAACAGGAGATTGATATGAAGTACAGATCGGAGCTTAAAAATACTACCGGGTTATACAGAAGCGACTTTGAGCATGACAGCTGCGGAATAGGCTTTGTGGCTCATATTAAAGGCGAAAAGTCTCATTCTATAATTGCGCAGGGCCTTGATATCCTTGAGAATATGACCCACAGGGGGGCAGAGGGCGCTGATAAGAAAACCGGAGACGGAGCCGGGATATTGATTCAGCTTCCCCGTGATTACTATCTGGAGCAGGGATTCCATCTGCCACCTGAAGGCCGGTATGGAACCGGGCTGCTTTTCTTACCGACTGATGAGAGGGAGGCTGAGGATTGTACCAGAACCCTCCTGGAGATGGCTTCCGAAGAATGCCTTTCATTGATAGGCTTCAGGGAGGTACCCAGGAACAGTAAGATCCTCGGTGAAATAGCCAGGGCTACCGAGCCTGTCATCAGACAGATCTTCCTCAGATCAGACCTCCCGTCTGACGACCTGGAACGAAAGCTTTATATTATCAGGAAAAGGACTGAGAAGGCAATCAGGGATTCAGATCTTACTCAGAAATCATATTTCTATGTCCCAAGCCTCTCTGCAAGAACCCTTGTTTATAAAGGAATGCTTACATCGCTTCAGCTAAGGGAATATTACAGTGATCTGACCGACATACGGATGCAGAGCGCCATCGCATTGGTTCATTCAAGGTTTAGTACAAACACATTCCCCAGTTGGGATCTGGCTCAACCATTCAGGTTTCTCGGGCACAACGGCGAAATAAACACAATCAGGGGGAACAGATTGTGGATGGAGGCGAGAGAGTCGCTGCTTAAGTCTGAAGTCCTTGGTGACCTCTCCCGCATTTACCCGGTCATTGAGCCGGGCAAAAGCGATTCGGCATCACTTGATAATGTGCTTGAGTTTCTGTTGATGAGTGGTAAAAGCCTGCCCTATGCGATGGCCATCCTTATACCGGAATCAATCAATGCCAAAAATCCCATACCTGAAGAGCTCAGGGACTTTTACCATTACTATTCCACAATCATGGAATCCTGGGATGGCCCGGCATCACTGATATTCTCTGACGGCAGATATATAGGCGGAATGCTTGACAGGAACGGTCTGAGGCCATCACGCTATATCATCACTTCAAATGACCTTATAGTGATGGCTTCGGAAGCGGGAGTACTCAGGTTTGCTCCCGGCCAGATCCGCGAAAAAGGTCGTCTGAAACCCGGAAAAATGCTGCTTGTTGATACACAGGAAGGAAAACTGTTACTTGACAGAGAGCTAAAGGAACAACTTGCCGGCGAATTTCCTTACGGGAAATGGATCAGACAGAATATGGTTAATCTTGAGGATATTGAACAGGGGCATATAGAACCACCTGACCTCGGGTCTGACTATAAAAGCTATCTGGAGGCGTTTAATTATTCGGTTGAAGACCTGGAAAGAATAATTAAAGAGATGGCGTCTTCAGGGAAAGAGCCCATAGGATCAATGGGAAATGATGTTCCGCTGGCTATGTTGTCAGTGAAACCCTATCGCCTGTTCAACTATTTCAAGCAACACTTTGCACAGGTGACAAATCCGCCTATAGACCCGATAAGGGAGGAGCTTGTTATGACACTATCAGGATATCTTGGTTCACTGCAGAAAAATATTCTTGATGAAAGCCCGGACCATGTCAAGATGGTCAGGTTCCGGAATCCGGTCATATCAAACACCTCTTTCCAGATTGTGAAAAACCTCAGATATAAGGGATTTTCGGCAGCGATACTTAAGATGAATTTTGAAGCCGGCAGCGGGGCAGCCGGCCTGACATCCGCTATTGACCGCCTGTGCATTGAAGCAGAGAGGGCAGTTGACGAGGGGAAGAATTATATAATACTATCAGACAGGGGAATAGACCTTAACACAGCCCCTGTACCCTCTCTTCTTGCCGTTTCTGCAGTTCATCATCATCTTATCCGCACACGTAAAAGAATGCAGATAGACCTTGTCATAGAGAGCGCCGAGCCCAGGGAAGTTATGCATTTTGCCCTACTTTTCGGATATGGTGCAAGTGTAATTAATCCGTACATGGTGTTTGCAGTAATTGAAAGGATGGTCAGCGAAAAGGCACTTCAGCTTGATTATCAGAAAGCTGAGGAGAATTATATCAACTCGGTGCAAAAAGGCCTGCTTAAGATTATGTCAAAAATGGGGATAAGCACTTTAAGAAGCTATCGCTCAGCACAACTCTTTGAAGCGGTGGGTATTCATCATGATGTCATAGACAGATATTTCAAGGGGACAGCCACCAGAATCGGCGGTATTGGCATGGAGGAGATAGCCACTGAGCTTCTGATTCCTCATCGAAGGGCTTTCAGCGGGACACGAAACAGTGAAGTACTGACTGAAGGAGTCTACTCTTACCGAAAGCATGGTGAGAAACATGCCTGGAACCCCGAGACCATCGCATTGCTCCAGTGGAGTACCTCTACAAATAATAAAAGACTCTTCAGTGAATATTCACAAAGGGCAGATGCTGATACAGCTCATCCGTTGTTTATAAGGGGCCTGTTTAAGATCAGGACTAATCCCATCGCCATTGATGAAGTTGAACCGGCAGAGGAGATAATGAAACGGTTTGTTACAGGAGCCATGTCTTTCGGTTCAATAAGCAGGGAGGCTCATGAGTGCCTGGCACTTGCCATGAACTCTATCGGCGGACGAAGTAATACCGGTGAGGGAGGGGAAGACCCGGCCCGCTTCCTGCCGCGTGCTGACGGATCCAGTTCACGGAGTTCCATAAAGCAGGTGGCCAGCGGAAGGTTCGGGGTAACAACTGAATATCTTGTCAACGCTGATGAGATACAGATCAAGATTGCGCAGGGAGCAAAACCGGGTGAAGGGGGTCAGCTTCCCGGCCACAAGGTAGATTCAATCATCGCCAGAACAAGATACTCTATCCCGGGTATCTCTCTCATTTCTCCTCCTCCGCATCATGATATATATTCAATTGAAGACCTGGCACAGTTGATTTTCGATCTAAGGAATGTAAATCCGCGTGCTGACATAAGTGTAAAGCTTGTATCTGAAACAGGAGTGGGAACGGTTGCTGCCGGTGTTGCAAAAGCCGGTGCCGATATAATAACCATCTCGGGGTTCGAGGGGGGAACGGGTGCCTCGCCATCATCATCAATCAGGCATGCCGGACTTCCTCTTGAACTCGGACTGGCAGAGGCGCACCAGACCCTTGTCATGAATAACCTCCGGGGCAAGGTAAGACTTCAGGCAGACGGCCAGCTGAAGACGGGGAAAGATGTTATCATTGCTGCCCTGCTGGGTGCTGAGGAATACGGATTTGCCACTGCTGCCCTTGTAGTCCTGGGATGTGTGATGATGCGCAAATGCCATCTTAATACTTGCCCTGTAGGAATTGCCACACAGAATCCGGAGTTAAGGAATAGATACAGGGGTAAAACTGAAAACCTGATCACTTTTTTCAGGTTTCTTGCCGAAGAGATCAGAGAGCACCTTGCATCTATGGGATTCAGGAACATGAATAGCATTATTGGACGGTCTGACCTGATAGAACGCAATGATGCCGTGAGTAACTGGAAAACAAGAAACTTAGACCTCTCTGATCTTCTTAAGGTTCCTGATGAGGCAGGCATCAACGCTGTCTGTTGCACGGGCAGGAATATTTACAACCTTAATGAGGTAATGGATGTGAGCCTGATTGCTGATTCTGAAACAGCCCTTGTCAACCTCCTGCCGGTAGAGCTGGTCAGGTCAATTCGCAATACTGATCGTGCCACAGGAGCCATGCTTTCGGGAAGGATTGCTGAACGATACGGATCAAAAGGCCTGCCTGACCATACTATATCATGCCGCTTCAATGGTTCTGCAGGCCAGAGCTTTGGCGCTTTCCTTGCCGCAGGAGTGGAGTTTCATCTTGACGGTGAGGCAAATGATTTCCTGGGCAAAGGACTCTCGGGTGGCCGGATAATAGTGGCCCCTCCAGAAGGCTCTGTTTTTGATGCAGACAAAAACATTATCATCGGCAATACGGCTCTTTACGGTGCAACCAGCGGTGAGGTATTCATTTCGGGAATCGCCGGGGAGAGATTCGCGGTCCGAAACAGCGGAGCCATAGCCGTTGTTGAAGGGGCAGGAAATCACTGTTGCGAATATATGACAGGAGGTCGCGTTGTGGTCCTCGGAACCACCGGCAATAACTTCGCTGCAGGGATGAGCGGGGGAATTGCATACGTCTTCAATGAGGAAGGGGATTTTGATTATTACTGTAATATGGGAATGGTTGAACTCTCACTAGTCGAGAACAGTAAAGACATAGCCGAACTAACCGGACTTATTACTGATCATTACAGGCATACAGGCAGCGGGAAAGCCAAACGGATTCTTGACAATCAGCACGAGTATATACCCATGTTCATCAAGGTCACTCCTTACGATTATAAGCGAATCATAGAGGAGCAAAAACTCGAAGAAATAAAGAAAAAGATGGCAGAGGTGGAAATGGACGTTGAGATGGGCGATAAAAATTAAAGAATGAGACATCATGGGTGATATAACAGGATTTCTGAAGGTAAAACGAAAAGAGGCAGGCAACAGGCCTGTTGTGGAAAGAATCTCAGATTACAGTGAGATAGAACAGATTCTTAACAGTGAAGACAGGATGCTACAGGCTTCACGATGCATGGATTGCGGAGTGCCTTTCTGTCACTGGAGCTGTCCTGTTGATAATCTGATCCCGGAATGGAATGATCTTCTTCACCGGGGTGACTGGAGAGGCGCTTACCAACGACTTGCCAGGACAAACAATTTCCCGGAATTCACCGGCAGGATCTGTCCGGCCCCCTGCGAACACGGGTGTGTAATGAACATTACAGGTGACACGGTGACAATCAGGGAAAATGAAGTTGCAATCACAGAAAGAGCATTTGCAGAAGGTTTTATCAGACCTGAGCCCCCGGTAAGACGCAGCGGCAGGAAAGTGGCTGTCATAGGCAGCGGTCCTGCCGGGTTGGCTGCAGCCGACCTCCTGAATAAAGCGGGTCATGAAGTAACTGTTTTTGAGAGAGAAACAAGGGCAGGCGGACTGTTGAGATATGGTGTACCTGATTTCAAACTCAGCAAATCGGTAGTTGACAGGAGGGTCAGATTAATGATGGCCGAGGGAGTCATCGTGAAGACAAATGTGAACATAGGTAAAGACTATTCCCTGGCTGATTTATCGACACAGTATGATGCCGTTTGCATTGCAACCGGAGCAACTTACTCCCGTGATCTTCAGATTGATGGCCGTGAGCTGGGGGGAATTCATTTTGCACTTGATTATCTTACTGCACAGAACAAAATCAATTCAGGTGAGTGGTCTTATCCGGGAATGGGAATCAACGCAAACGGGAAAAGGGTGCTTGTTATCGGCGGGGGAGATACCGGATCGGATTGTGTAGGTACAGCAATAAGACAACAGGCGGTAAGTGTGACCCAGATTGAGATAATGCCAGAGCCGCCGGTAACCAGAACTATAAATAATCCCTGGCCTTATTATGCAAAAGTGCTGAAAACCAGCACATCACATGAAGAGGGGTGTACCAGACTCTGGTCGGTATCAGCTTTGAGGTTTACCGGAACGGAAGGTACAGTGACGGGTGCAGAGATAGCAGATGTTGAATGGAAAGAGACAGCAGAGGGTATGACCATGTCTGCTGTTCCCGGATCTGCCAGGGTCATTGAGGCGGATATGGTTTTACTGGCGCTGGGATTTATGCACAAAGCTGCTGACAGCTTGCCTGATGAATTGGGAATGCATTACGGTAACGGCAAAAATATAATCATCAATGAAGATCACTCAGACCTGAGTGGTGTTTTTGCAGCCGGAGATTTTGTCAGTGGTCCTACTCTGATTGTCAGGGCAATTGCCTCAGGGAGAAGGGCGGCTCAGGGAATTGACAGATTTCTTACCGGAGGGAATGAGCTGACAGAATAAATTATCAGTAAATGATATATCTTAGTATACAAATAAAAGCAGTGAAGATATATGGACAGGCCGTTATTAAATGATAAAGACATCCCCGTTTCGGATGTGGTGCTTCAGCAATACCTGGGAGAAAGTTTCCATGCATACAGGAAAATGCTGGAAATAATAACCGGAGAAGAATTCGGGCTGATACCTGAATGGAGATACTACAATGACGGCAAGGCCTGGTTATGTAAGATTGTATACAAAAAGAAGACGATTTTCTGGCTTTCAGTCTGGGATGGCTTTTTCAAGGCAGGATTTTACTTTGTGGAAAGGCATTGCCAGGGTATCCATGAGCTGGAGATCGATGACAGCATCAAGCAGGAGCTGAAAAAGGCCAGCCCGTTCGGCACACTGTATCCTGTAGGGCTTGTATTGAGCCGGGAGGAACATATTCCCGATCTGCTGAAGATCATTGAATATAAGAAGAAACTGAAATGAGCAAAGGGTAGCCTGCGGGCTGGCGATTTCTGTTCATTTGTTCAATAAATCTTCCCGCTCAAAGCTGTACCGTCCTGACCCAAGCTTCACCACGAGATAACCATCCTCACTGCCGATAACCTGAATTTCTTTTACCTGTGTGAGAGGATGGCCGCTTTCGAGGATGGCTTCCGGATCATCTGCGGGGATAAACACTGTTGCAGTTGTATTGGCCGGAATCTCAACATCCATTACGAGTTTATCACCGCTGACTATCCAGGAGTTGCTTAGCTTGCCGTAGTAGGTGTCAAGACTTGCCGAGACATGGGTCAGCCCTCCGCCGATGTGGGGCTTTATCGTGCTTTGCCTGTATCCCGCCCCCTCTGCCCGTGTGTCCAGTCCTGCCACAACACGATACATCCAGTCACCAATTGCTCCATATGCATAGTGATTAAAGGAGTTCATGCCGGGTGTCTGGAAGTTACCGTCAGGTTTCTGTCCGTCCCATCTCTCCCAGATAGTGGTAGCTCCCATTGTCACCGGATAGAGCCATGACGGGTATTTCTTGCGTAACAGAAGGTCATATGCCAGGTCGGTATGTCCAAAACGCGACAGCACATGGCAGAGATAGGGTGTGCCAAGGAAGCCTGTGGTCAGGTGTCCGTAGCTTTTAACGTTTGCCACAAGACGTTCTGCTGCCTGGTGTCGCTGCTCTTCCGGCAGCATGTCGAAGTTAAGGGCCAGAACATAGGCGGTCTGTGTTCCCGATACCAGGCGGCCGCCCGGAGTCACATACTCCTCCATGAATGCTTCCCTGATACGGCCAAGCAGTTTACTGTAGGAGGCTGCATCTTCTGTCATTCCCAGTACGTCAGCGGCGTTTATCAGCAGCTGCACCGAGTGAGCATAGAAGCACTGTGCAATGAGGTGCTTGTCAGTCACTGCAGCCATTCCGATGTTGTCATCGTCAGGCCTGTAGAAGAGCCAGTCGCCGTAATGGAAGCCGGAATTCCAGAGGTCATCCCGGGCCGTCTTCCTGATACTCTCAACGTATGCTTTCATCGAGGGGTACTGCTGTTCAAGCAGCTGCCGGTCGCCGTAGACCAGGTACATATTCCATGGAGCTATCGTTGCCACATCGGACCACCCGGTGCTGTTTACCGATTGCGGTCCAAGTACATTGGGCACCACGTGCGGCACCTTGCCTTCAACCTGGTCTGCCTCCACATCTTTCAGCCATTTGGCAAAAAAACTGTTTACATTCATGTTGAAGGCGGCAGTGCGTGAGAAGGCCTGCGCATCACCCGTCCAGCCAAGCCTCTCGTCGCGCTGCGGACAGTCGGTGGGCACATCAAGGAAGTTACCCTTCTGTCCCCATTGTATGTTGTGTTGCAACCTGTTTATAAGGCTGTCTGATGTTATGAAGGAGCCTGTGGGCTTCATTGCGGAATAGATGGCAACGGCGGTGAAGTTCTCAGGCCTTATCTCACCGGGATAGCCTTCAACCTTCAGGTACCTGAACCCGTGCCAGGTGAAACGTGGTTCAAAAAACTCCTCCCCTTCGCCCTTAATGACATATGTATCCTGAGCTCTTGCCGCACGCAGGTTTGCGGTGTAAAAATTATCTTCCCGGTCAAGCACCTCGGCGTGTGAAAGGATGACGCTATCGCCGGCATTGCCTGTTACTTTCATCCTGACCCACCCGACAAGGTTCTGGCCAAAGTCAATTACCTGGTCGCCCTCAGGTGTCTGCAGGATTTTTACGGGAACGAAGGTTTCATGCTTTTTTACCGGCTCATTTTGTGTGGCTATCAGCACGTTCATGTCATGCACGGCAGTTTTCACTCCATCCCAGGCGGTATCATCGTATCCGGGAAGTGTCCATCCCTTTTTCTCAAGACGGGCGTCATATATTTCCCCGTGATAGATCTCTGAGTACCGGACAGGCCCGGTGGACGATTTCCAGGAGCCGTCAGAGATTATACTATCGGAGGAGCCGTCGGAAAAGGTGATATCAATCTGGCACAGGAGGGCAATATCCCTTCCATAAAAGTTGACACTGTTGCTGAAGCCAATATTACCGCGGTACCAACCGCTGCCAAGCATCACCCCTATGGCGTTCGGGCCGCTTCTGAGCAGTCCGGTAACATCATATGCCTGGTATTGCAGGCGCTTGCCATAGGAGGTCCATCCGGGTGTCAGGAGGGCGTCTCCTATGCGCTGCCCATTAAGCTCTGCCTCGTACATCCCATGAGCGGTAATGTATGCGGTGGCTCTGGAAATCTTACCCGCAAGTGTGAACTCCTTTCTCATCAGCGGGCTGGGCCTCATCACTGTATCCTCGGTAAAGCCCGGCTCAATCCACTTGGCTTTCCAGCCGGCATCGTCCAGAAAGCCAGTCCGGAATCCTGCCGGTTTGCTCCAGGCAGACCGTTTTCCGTTGTTGTCCCACACCCTGACCTGCCAGGTGTAATGCGTACCTGATTTCAGAGGTCCTCCGGCATAGGCAACATGAACCGACTGATCTGAATTCACCATACCGGTGTTCCAGACTGTTTTAGTACCGTCGGTCACCCTGAGTTCATATGCTGTCTGTGTGACATTCCTTTTATCTGTCACCAGTTGCCAGGAGAACCGCGGATAGTCAGCATCTATGCCAATCGGATCAGTCATGTTTTCAGTAAGCAGTCCGGTTACTGCAACCTGTGCCGGCAGGGCCAGGAATAGCATAAACAGTGCAAGTGAGAGAATAGATTTCTTGATCATTGATCAGTCATTATCAATTATTGCTTTCAGGCCGAGGTAGACTGGCGGAAGGCCGGTGCCGAAGGCGCTTTCATAGATTTTAATAGCAGCGCCCAGTGCGGTAGCATTCTCCACTGTACTGGCAAAAACCCTCTTTTCAGGTATCCGTGCGGCCAGGACGCGCACAAATGTGTCATTCCGGGCGAAGCCACCGGTGATGTATACAACCTCGGTGGTATCTATGGCGGGTATTACCCCCCTGTATGAATCCAGGCAGAGATCGACCAGGTCATAAATCATCTGGTGATAGGCATCAGCATAAGTCAGGAAGTGTGACAGGTTGGCTTCGTTGTCGACAAAGCCTTCAGGTATCCCGTGACGAAAGAAAATCCTTCCGTGCCTGTTAGCCATCATCTTGCGTATCTTCTTGCTCTTGATCCTGATTGTCTTAAACAGTTCGCCGGTCACGCCGAAGCGGTCATCGAACCTTGCGACATTAAGGTCGTGTACCTCGCCCAGGACAGCGCGGGAGGTCTTCACCTTCTTCCCTTCGATATTTACCAGGGAGATATTCTCATTGGCCAACTCTTCTTCTGTCAGCGGTTCCGTATTGAAAGGATTCATGAAGTTGCACCAGGTTCCGGTGGAGACCAGGATGAATGGCTCGTCGGTGCCCTTCAGGTACGGTATCATTGATGCGGAGGTATTCCTCACTCCATAGCCGGTCCTGATTGATTTTCCCTCAAGGTTGATTTCAAAAACCTCCGCTTTGGTTTTATCCGGCAGACTGCCCTCCGCTTCGGAGCCTACCCAGTTACCTGCCTCATTAAGATGGATCAGGCATGATCTTGCACCGGTAAAATTTAATCCTTTTATCTCATAATCGCCTCTCTGGATCACGTCAGTGAGGCGGGCGTTCATCCATGAGGAAATAACACTGACATCATCGCAGGGGACGCCCCTGCCGTCATGAATTTCCAGGAACAGTTTCTCTTCCTGGTGTACAATATTTAGTCCGTAGTCAAAAAGGAGGAGTCTTTTACTGCTATGCCCCACATCGAAAATGGCTATCACATCCATATTTTACTATCGTTTATCATATAACAATTCAAAGATAGTAATTGGTTCAGTCAATTGTGCAAATCAGTCTACAGTCTACAGTCCTCAGCCCTCAGCTCTTTGTTTTCAGTCTAAAGGACTAATTATCAGTTCTTAATTCTTATTTTTACTACTGACAGCCGACTGCCGACTGCCGATTGAAGATTGCCGACTGAACTATTGCCTGCTGCTTATCCTTTTCTTAACTTCATACTCTTAAATTCACCAACAATGAACTGGATTGACCTCATAATACTTGCAGTCCTTGCCTTCGGCCTGATACAGGGATTCATTGACGGACTGGTAATCGAGATTGCACAGCTTGCAGCCCTGGTACTTGGCATCTACGGGGCGATACACTTTTCAGGGTGGACCGGAGTCAGGCTCTCGGAATGGTTTGACATGCAATCGTCATGGACCGGAATAGTAGCCTTTGCTGTAACATTCATAGCCATTGTGATCATCATCTACCTCGTCGGCAAACTGATAGATTCATTCATGAAGGCCATATCACTGGGGTTCGTTGTAAAAGTCCTCGGCGCAGTCTTCGGAGTGCTAAAGACAGCACTTATCCTGAGCGTGTTATTTGTATTTCTGAACACTATCAATGAGAAGAGGCATTTCCTGCCGTCATCAACTATTGCCAGATCATTTCTCTATAATCCCATTGCCGACCTGGTTCCTGCCATTTTCCCGATGGTTGAAGGAGGCGACCTGATTGACAGCTTCAACCGCCACAAAAAGAAGCCACGGGATGCGACCATCTGAGTGGTTTTGATATCTTTGCGGCACCAAAAATCAAGTTGATGAAGAACTTTGTTGAAGAGCTGAGATGGAGAGGGATGATACATGACATCATGCCCGGCACAGAGGAGTTTCTGCTTAAGGAGAAGAGCCCGGCTTATGTTGGTTTTGACCCTACAGCAGACTCCCTGCATATAGGGCACCTGGTAGGGGTAATGATGCTGAGGCATTTTCAGAACGCCGGCCATACTCCCATAGTTCTTGTCGGAGGCGCCACAGGGATGATCGGAGATCCTTCCGGCAAATCCGAGGAGCGCAACCTGCTCAGTGAGGAGACGCTTCGCCATAACCAGGAGTGTCTGAAAAAACAGTTTGAGAAATTCATCGACTTTAACTCCTCAGCCCCGAATGCTGCGGTGATGGTCAACAACTACGACTGGATGAAGGAGTACTCCTTCCTTGGCTTCATCAGGGAGATAGGAAAGCACATCACTGTCAATTACATGATGGCAAAGGATTCAGTCAAAAAGAGACTGAATCCGGAAAGTGGCCAGGGAATGTCTTTCACTGAGTTCACATACCAGCTGGTTCAGGGCACAGACTATCTTTTCCTCTATACAAATCACGGCTGCTGCCTGCAGATGGGAGGGTCAGATCAGTGGGGCAACATCGTCACCGGCACGGAGCTGATCAGGCGAAAGGCAGGAGGTGAGGCCTATGCCCTGACATGGCCACTTATGACCAGGAGCGACGGTCAGAAATTCGGCAAGACCGAGAGCGGAAACGTATGGCTTGACCCTGCCAGGACCACCCCCTATCAGTTTTACCAGTTCTGGCTTAATGTGGCAGATGTAGACGCGGAAAAATTCATAAAAATCTTTACGGTTCTTTCTCAGACCGAGATCGATGATCTGATCAGGGCCCACCGGGAGGAACCTCATCTCCGTATGCTACAGAAGCGCCTCGCTGAAGAGGTGACGGTAATGGCGCACTCCAGGGAGGATTATGACGCGGCCGTGGAGGCTTCACAGATACTTTTTGGCAAGGGGTCCACTGAACAACTCCGCCGCATGGATGAGAGCACCTTTCTTGCAGTGTTTGAAGGGGTGCCGATGTTTGACGTAAGCTCAGCCATACTGGCATCAGGAGTCACCATTGCTGACCTCTGCGCGGTACACACTACTATCGCGGAGTCGAAGGGAGAACTGAGACGCCTTATCCAGGGAGGAGGAGTCAGCCTCAACAAGGGCAGGGTCGACAATGCTGACATGACCGTATCTGCCGACCAGCTCCTGAACAAGAGGTACCTCCTGCTTCAAAAGGGCAAGAAGAGCTATTTTCTTATCAGGGTGATATAAACAAATAACCGGAAGTGATGAAAAGAGACATTAAAGCTGAATTCAAGCCGGATTCCGCCGACCTGATAAATTTTGTCATCAGACACTTCCGGAAGTTCATGATCGCCGGAGTGGTTGCAGCAGTTTTATCTGCTGTCATCTCCCTGCTGATAAAACCCCTGTACGAATCAACGGTCACCCTCTATCCTTCGTCGAACATCACCGAGGCGCGCACCCTGCTTGGTGAAGCAACGTCGAAGACAGCTCTCTTCGGTGATGAGGAGGCAACGGAAAAGCTTATACAGGTGATCAACAGTGACCAGGTCAGCGATTGGCTGAGGCATACCTATGACCTTGAATCGCACTACAATATAAAGCCCGGCGAGAGGTATCCAAACACCGTCATCTCAGAAAAGATGGACAGGTACATCCGCTGTTCTAAGACATCATTCGGATCAGTAGAGATAAAGGTCCGTGACCGCGACAGGGAGATTGCCTGCGCAATGGCAAACGACATGGCCTCGCGTGCCGACACTATCTTCAATAACCTTCAGCGCAACGCCGCCACTCTGATGCTTACTGAGATCAGCCGCAGCTATGAAGCTCAGGACCGGCTTGTCAGAAGGTATGAAGACACGCTCAGCACACTGCAGGGGGCTGCCGCCCTCAAGACATGGTCTACCCTTGAAACGGAGACTGAATACCTCGGCCTGATACGGGGGAGATATCTTGAAGCGCTTGCCCTGAGCCAGCAGACCATGCCCTACACCCTGGTAGTCGACAGGGCGATGGTAGCAGAGAAGAAGATCTTTCCGCGCCGGAGCCTTATTGTCATTACATCAACAGTTTCTGTGCTTATTTTACTGGCGCTGACACTGTTCGTGATCGAGGGCGTGAAGCTGCACCCCGCTGATGGCAGGCAGTGAACTGCTGATATTGCTTGTGCCGGCGGCCCTGGCCTTTGGCCTCCTGGCACTTCTGTCACTGGAACATCTCCTGCTGCTGACACTTTTCTTTACCCCGTTGTCATTGCAGATGAGTCAGATCACCGGAGTTACCGGGTTTGACCTCTCCGTTCCCACAGAACCTGTTATGGCGCTGTTGCTTTTCGTTACGCTGTTCAAGCTTATCGTCACACGAGAATTTTCTGTCAGGCTGCTCAGGCACCCCATGACTGTCATGGTTGGCCTGTATCTCCTATGGACACTTGTGACTTCAATCACCTCGACCATACCCGGGGTATCATTCAAGACCCTGGCCTATCGTCTGTGGTTCACAGCAGGGTTTTATCTCGTGGCAGCCCAGCTGGCCGGCAGTGGCCGGTTCAGCCGCAGATACATAACAGCCTATGCCGCAGGACTGGCAATAGTAGTGATATATTTCATCGTGAGGGTGCATGGAGCAGGCCTTCTGAACCAGCAGTTCGCTCACTCGGCCTGTTATCCGTTTTACAAGGATCATACTTCGTTTGGCGCCTCAATGGCTTTTATCCTCCCACCCCTGGCAGTGATCCTCTTCAGGAAGGAGACCGGACTGGCAGGCAGGATGATGCTTGCCGCCCTGATCATGCTCTTTCTTGCCGGTTTTGTTCTCTCGTACAGCCGGGCAGCCTGGGTCAGCCTGATAGCAGCAGCCGCGCTTGCCGGCATCTTGTGGATCAGGTTACCCGTGAGGCTTCTTGCAGTAACAGCCTCCGTTTTTGTACTGGCGCTGGTGCTCTCGGCAGGATGGATATGGCAGAGAATGGACAGTACCACCGAGGATTCTTCGGCAGATCTTGGGCAGCATTTGCGTTCGGCTTCCAATATTTCCACTGACCAGTCGAATCTTGAACGAATAAACCGCTGGAAGTGCGCCCTCAGGATGTTTGGAGAGAGACCTCTTACGGGCTGGGGGCCGGGCACCTACCAGTTCAGTTACGGGCCCTTCCAGAAGGCATCTGAGAGGACGGCCATCAGCACAGACTTTGGCGATGCCGGGAACGCCCACAGCGAATACCTGGGTGCCCTGAGCGAGTCAGGCCTGCCCGGTGCCCTGTTATACCTGCTCATCACCATCACAGCTGTTATAACAGGCATAAGGGTATGGTACAGGGAAAAGAGGGGGGCGGAAGGATACTTTATGCTGGCGATTGTGGCAGGACTGATGACCTATGTCATTCACGGAATTATGAACAGCTTCCTCGATTCTGACAAGATTGCGGCGCTGTGGTGGGGATTTATTGCCATAATTGTGGCAAAAGACCTGAATAGTGTAAGAGGAAATCTCCTGACAAAGCAGTAAGGGTTACCTTGTCTCGACGGCAAGTATCGAAACGTCGTCGAACAGTCTCTGGTTGGCTGTGGTTATTTCAAAATCCTCAATCATAGAGCTGATGTTCTCCGAGAGGGAGTTCCTGTTGGAAAAATGCTTTATCAGGGGTGAGATGCCAAGCTCGGCGTCCTGCTCGTCCTTAAGTTCGGAGAGCCCGTCAGTGTAACATATGATCTTTGTAGGGTTTCTGAGAGTGACATAGTCGGTTCTTACCCATGGCATCTCGTCAAGCATGCCTACTCCCACGCATGACTGTCTCAGCACTGAAGAACGGTTTGTCAGCAGGTCTATAAGTACCGGCGGGTTATGGGCCGCGTTGACATATTCGAGAACGCGGGTCTTCATATTGTATCGTGCGAGGAACAGTGTGATGAACCGTTCGCCCGCAGAGTTGACCACCACCAGTGTGTTCAGTTTCCTTATCATCTCCTCAAGGCTGCCCTCAGCCGCAAAGATGGCCCGCAAACTGGCCTGAAAGTTCGACATCAGGAGAGCAGCCGATATTCCTTTTCCTGATACGTCTGCCATACAGAAACCGACAACATTGTCTGCCAGGGGGAGGAAATCATAATAATCACCACCAACCTCATAATGTGGGTAATAGAATCCCTGCGCACTGATAGTGCCATTATCCGGCAGCCTGGTATTATCAGGGATGAGCATCATCTGCATGCGTGCTGCCAGCTCCAGCTCTCTGCGGAAGGCCTCCTGCCTGAGTGACTCCCTGAATAACCGCTGGTTTTCGATGGCAACGACGATGATTCCCGAGATTGTCTGGATGAAATTAAGATGCTTTATCAGCGGGCTCATCCCTTCGCCCTCCTCGTCTATATCGCCTATCAGCACGTACGCCGAAGGGATATTGTTGTTCAGGACGGGAATTATGAAATCAACCGCCACGAAGGGCTTCCGGGTCACTTCGGTCTGGATTTCCCTGAAGGGGATGAGGTCCTTCTCAACATCAATGATTTTGCGCAGTGTGTCAGGGAAGCCGGAGTTCAGCAATGCCTCCCAGTGTTCACCGTATTTGTAAAGCAAAATTTTCCCAATGCCGAGGTCATCGCGCAGGATCGATTCGTATTTGTGGAGAAGTTCGGAGGTGGAGAGATTGGCGTTGATGGAAAGGGTTATGTCAAGCAGGGCGTCGAGTTTGAATTTCGACATCTTAAGTCTGTCTGTCGGAAGCCTGCTCTCACTCATCATTGCCACGTCAGCCTTTAACCCGTTCTATGTATGAGCGGTCACGTGTGTCAATGCGGATCCTGTCGCCCACACTAACAAAGAGAGGCACCATAATGGTTGACCCGCTCTCAATGGTTGCCGGCTTAAGCGTGTTTGTGGCCGTGTCGCCCCTTAGTCCGGGTTCGGTATAGGTCACCTCCATCACCACGTTGACAGGGAGATCGACGAGGAGGACATTCTCGGTGTCTGCATGCACAACCACCTCAACGGTATCGCCCTCCTTGAGGAGGTCGCTGTTTTCCAGCATCGATTCAGGTACCGTAATCTGTTCGAAAGTCTCATTGTGCATCAGATGGTAGCCCATATCATCATTGTAAAGGTACTGATGGGGTCTGCGTTCGACTCGCGCCACGTTTACCTTCACGCCTGAGTTGAATGTATTTTCAAGGACCTTGCCGGTAGTTACGTTCTTCAGTTTGGTGCGTACGAATGCCGGGCCTTTGCCCGGTTTAACATGCTGAAACTGAACGATGGTATAAAGGTCATTGTTATATTCGATCACCATCCCGTTTCTGAAATCTGATGTTGTAGCCATAAAAAATCTCTTCAGTTCTGTTTATTGGTCATTATATTTCAGGGGCGTTGTAAGCCCTTCATAACTTGTCATATCCACGTGAAATGACCCCACAAATATATCAAAACGTATCTTAACCGGTAAAAAATTTTCATCAGCACTGAACCACATAACCATATCTTCCTCTGATTCAAAGACTCTGCCCACCTCCGTCACAGGGTGGAATCGGTGACATTTTAACTTTCCCCCTTTGGTTCTGATGACTTCAGTGCCTTTGTATCGCAGTATGACAGGGTAAAGTTCATCAGCGAACCATGTCATCATCTTGTAGGTCTCCCCCGGAACCAGGGTATCAGTTGTAGCCAGGTAATACTTCCGGAACCAGTAGAAACAGGATACTATATCCAGTAATCCCTTCGGCCCGGTGTGGTTTCCCGTGAGGTCACTGAAGACAAGAGTGGAGTCCTTTCGGGCCACCTGGTCAAATCCCACTTCGTTATACTTGCGGTACCGGCCTTCCGAGATGTTCCTTATTGAAAAAACGGGCAGGTCTGTGGTGGGGTCGATATAACTCTCGTAGATATCCCTGACCTTGTATAATTTGTCCGCCAGTCCTGTTGTCTGCCCTATGATCACGGCATGCCACACCGGCTGACCCTTGTGGTAGGCTTCCTTCATCTCAAGGAGAGCCTGTCCGCTGCCTACGAGTCCGTATCTTATCTGGTATGTCACCCTCTCTCCGGGCATGTAGGGCTGTTTCTGTGCAGACAGCAGTTGGACGAAGGCAGCGATGATTGTCAGAACTATAAGTATTCTTTTTCTCATGATGCAATCTGAATTGTCAGAGGAACAGCTTTCCCGGGATGGTAGCAATGAACTCCTTGAGGTAGTAAGGCTCAAAATATGCAACATCCTCAAAATGCATGTCCTTCAGCGCATTTACGGAGGGGATGTGCAAATTTGATGCCGACATGGCAAATCCCTCCTCAAAGAGGGCATTGGGGTGCCTCAGGGTGCCGCTGCATTTTTCCGCCCCTGTACCGAAGAAGATTATCTTTTTTGACTCCAGGATATCGCTGAATGACATCGCGTCTATTATATCGGCCGCTGTCTCCCTGACCATCACGCCATCACCTGTGAAGAGAGCGTTGTAGACCTCCATCCGTCTCGCATCGATCATAGGGCAGAGCAGGGTGTCATCAGATGACTGTTGCGGATGAAGTGTCAGGTAGCCGCTGCACATGGCTGTCAGTGTGTTGATGCCAATCAGGGGTATCGCGGCGCCATAAGCCATACCCTTTGCTGCCGAGACACCAATCCGCAATCCGGTGTAAGACCCGGGGCCCTTGCTGACCGCCACGGCGTCAAGGTCAGTTGCTTTCACAGCGGTTTGCTCAAGAAGCTTTTGAATCAAGACTGTCAGCATTGCGGCGTGAGACCTGCCCGATGGTGCCTCTTCCACCATGATGACGCTGTTTTCATCGCACAATGCTGCCGAACAGACGCCTGTGGCTGTCTCGATGCATAGGATCATTGGCGGTGTCAGTCTGTGATGATTCTACTTTTTCTTCTTTTCGGTGCTGAAGAGCACCTCCTTATCAACAACCTCGATGAGGGTTGAGTCAGCCAGCTTTTTCGAGATGGCGCTGAATGGCTGCACAATCACATCTTCGTCCCCTGTCAGACCGCTGATGATCTCAATGTTGACATTATCCTGGATACCCGTCTTCACGTCGCGTGCAAGAGCATAGGTTCCGTCGGAGACAAACACGAGCGTACGTATATCCTTTAAGGCCGCAGGGTCTGTCTTTGTGGTGTCGGTACGGGTTGTCACCGCCTGGATCGGAACCGTCATGACATCTGTCTTGCGGCTTGTGAAGATATCCACTGATGCCGACATGCCGGGTCTGAATGGGCTGGGGTTCGTTTCACTTATCAGATCTTCATATGATTCCTTGAGTATCAGGATACTGACCTCAAAGTTGGTCACCTGATCAGAGGTTGTTCCCAGGGTGTTTGCAGAGTTGGCTATTTCGGTCACCACCCCTGTGAAGTCGCGGTCAAGATAGGCATCAACCTCAACTGTGGCCGTGTCCCCCTGCTTCACCATTATGATATCATTCTCGTTGACATTTACAACTACCTCCATCCGGTTCATGTCAGCCACGCGAAGCACCTCGGTACCCGTCATCATGTTCGCCCCGATGACTCTTTCACCGAGCTCAACTGCAAGCCTCGATATGGTGCCGGTCATAGGTGCATAGACAGTCGTTTTTACTAGGTTTTCATTCGCCTCCTTGAGTGATGCCTCGGAGCTTTTGACAGAGAATTCGGCGCTCTCCTTCTCGGCTTTTGCCACCTTGTATTGTGACTCCGCCTGTTCAAAGTCCGACTGTGAGATGGTGTTTTCCTCGAACAGCTTTTTGCTTCTGTTAAATGCCAGTTCGGCCTGTATCAGCTGTGCCTCCGCCTGGGCCAGTCTCGATTTGGTTGAGTTGAGTACGGCGGCGGAGCGGTCACGTGAAGAGATGTAGATTTCCGGTTTGATCCTGAAGAGGAGGACACCCTTCTGTACAAAGTCACCCTCCTTCACATGAAGTTCAACTATCTCGCCGGAAACATCGGGGCTTATCTTAACTTCTGTCTCGGGCTGGATTTTTCCGTTGGCGGTGACAGACTCAATGATAGGATTGACTGCCACCTTTTCGGTTGCAACCTTGACCCTGACTTCCTGGCCAAACCAGCCTTTCTTTTTACCTATGACTGCAACAATGATCAGCAGGATGATAGCGGGTAACAGGATCTTAAGAGTCTTATTATCTTTCATTTTGGTATTGTTTACATGTTTATCTGGCCAGTAGTGTTATATGCTGAAGAGTAAGCGGAATACCCCGGTAAAAATCGAGCACCTTTGACTTAAACACATATTCGTACTTTGCCTGAGCCATCTCGCTCTGTGCATTCAGAAGCAGTGTCTTGGACTGGTTATATTCAACCGCAGTCACCATTCCGACACCAAGTTTCTGCTCAGCATACCTGAAGGCCTCCTCCATAGCATCAACAGCTTTTTTGCTGGCGGAATATTTCTTCATGGCGCCGGTGGCATCGGTATATGCCTGCTGGATGCTTTTATAGAGCTGCTTTTTGGTGTTTTCGAGGGCATATTTTGAATTTTCAATGCCCAGTTTCGAATTCTTTATACCCGTGTTGACCTGCCACCCATTGAGGATAGGTATGTTGAGAGAGAAGCCCAGGCCGTAGTTGAGGTTGTCATTCAGCTGTTCTTTAAAGGGATATGCGTCAAAGGTGACGGGCCTGACCCTGTTGTCTGAAAAGGCCGTTGACATTGATGCGCCGAGGCTCAGGCGGGGACTTCTGTTGCCCTTGGCGATGGCGAGATCGTATTCTGCGCTTTTCAGCTGATATTCGGCGCTGAGGATTTCAGGCCTCATTTTCTCCGCAATTGAGTATATATTGACCGGATCGCCTTTTACTGAGGCATCATCAACGGTGATGACCGGTATTGCCACCGCAAATTCGTCTGCATTTGGAAGCTCTAGCATCTGGGCCAGTGTCAGCAGGGAAATCGTCAGCTGGTTTTGAATGTTAACGAGCTGCAACTCTTCGCGTGCAGCCTGCGCCTCGATCTCCAGCAGGCTGCCCCTGGCAAGACTACCGGCATCGACCAGCCTTCCGGTCCGCTCAATCTGCTGCATGGTAAGGTCAATCTGGGCCTCGGTGGCGCTGACAAGTTCCTGGTTGAGAAGGATCTGAAGATACCCTAGCGCAATGCTGAGAGAGATTTCATCCCTGAACCGCGCCAGATCCTGTTCACTGGCAAGTACCTGGTATTTGTTCTTTTGGATGGTATTGTAATTTACGAGCCCCCTGAAGAGCGTCACATTGCTGCCGGCATAGAAGTTATTCGACTGCACCGTCTGGTTTTCCGTGAATTCGTAGGTGGTCTCGTCAAGTGCACGCCCGAAAGCATAATTATGTGAAGCACTTCCGTTCAGGGTGGGAAGCAGGTTCAGCTTTGACTGTTCCAGGGCAGAAACCTGGTATTCGGTCATTATCTCCTGCTGCTTAATGCTGATGTTATTCTGAAGAGCATGAGCAATGGCCTCCTCAAGAGTCCATGCTTTCTGCTGTGACATCAGTGCCATCGGAGTCAACAGCATAATTAAGCCCAGAGAGAGGATCTTTCTTTTCATGTTTTTCAATAATGGCATTAAATGAAGCTACTAAGATAGATATTTGATCAGTAAAATCTAAAGACAGGAAGGATATTATGATGCTGCATCAGGCAGGCATGATGCGTCATGCATTTTTATATATCTTTGCGCAGCTTAACAGGAGATTATTAATTTAACAGATAAGATAATGAGTAACAAAGGATTAAATCTGGAGCCCGGTGTTATCAGCGGCGACGATGTAAAGAAATTGTTTGACTATGCCAACAAGAATGATTTTGCTATTCCTGCAGTCAATGTTGTTGGAACCGACTCGGTGAATGCGGTCCTGGAGACCGCCCGCGAGGTCAATTCTCCGGTAATAATTCAGTTTTCGAACGGAGGAGCACATTTTTTTGCGGGCCAGGGGCTTCCCAGGGAGGGTCATGTCGGGGCAATTGCAGGAGGTATCTCGGGTGCTCTTCATGTGCATAATGTTGCCGAGTACTACGGAGTGCCTGTCATTCTTCATACTGACCATGCTGCACGCAAGCTTCTACCGTGGATTGATGCCCTGCTTGAAGCCGGGGAGGAGTTCTATGAGACCAATGGCAAGCCGCTCTTCAGTTCACACATGCTTGATCTGTCCGAGGAGCCGCTGAATGAGAACCTTGAGACTTGCAAGCGTTACCTGGAGCGGATGGACAAGATGGGTATGACCCTTGAGATAGAGCTTGGCGTGACCGGCGGCGAGGAAGACGGTGTTGATAACAGCGATGTCGACAGCTCGAGGCTCTACACTCAGCCCGAGGATGTTGCCTATGCCTACGAGGAGCTGCTGAAGGTCTCGCCCAACTTCACAATTGCAGCCTCTTTCGGCAACGTTCACGGAGTATACAAGCCGGGCAATGTTACTCTCAGACCGGAGATCCTCAGGAACAGCCAGGACTACATACAGAAGAAATATAATACGGGTCCGAACCCGGTAAATTTCGTGTTCCACGGGGGCTCAGGCTCTGAGAAGCACCTGATCACCGAGGCTATAAAGTACGGGGCCGTCAAGATGAATATTGACACGGACATGCAGTGGGCATTCTGGGAAGGCGTGAAGGATTACTATGAGGCAAAGAAGGGATATCTCCAGGGCCAGATCGGCAATCCTGACGGAGAAGATAAACCCAATAAGAAGTATTATGACCCGAGGGTATGGCTTCGTAAAGGGCAGGAGACATTCATTGCAAGACTCAGAGAGGCGTTTGAAGACCTCAATGCACTGAACAGGATCTGATGAGGCGGGGCCCGGTCACTGAAGACAAGATCAAGAGAACGACCACTCTTACTCTCAGGCTAAACCAGAGGGAGGCGAGGGCTCTGAACATCTACTGCAAGCGGTTTCGGGTCCGGAGTAAGTCCGATTTCATGAGGCGGACCATTATGCAGGCGATTGTCGGCAGGTTTGAGACGGAACATCCTTCGCTATGGGAACAGGGTGAACTTACCCTCTTCTCTCCCGATGTGAAAAATAACTGAAAAAGATAGCAGCAAGGCTTATTTTATTATTTTTGTGATGCCGCGAAACGGGGAAGAACGTTATCACAGGCATTTATGGGATTGGATATCATTAAAATAGAACCGACAAAAGTGACGCCGGGGGTGCTATTTCTTGAGGGGCATCTTGAGATCAAGGGGAGATCGATACCTGAGAACGCATCTGATTTTTACAGGCCTCTCGAGGTATGGGTGGCTGAATATGTAAAGCAGCCGGAGGTAAGGACCAGGGTGGTCATTTCGTTTGATTTTATAAATACCGCATCCACCAAGTGGGTTTATGGCATTATCAAGAGGCTTGCACTCTATCCCAATGTGCGTGACCTGGTGTCGATAGAGTGGTATTATGAGAAGGGTGATGATGAGTTGTATGAGCTGGGTCAGATAATTCATTCGTTCATAGATTGTCCGTTCATCTATTACGAGACGGAGCAGACCTGAAATCCAAAAATTTTTCTATTTTTGCACCGCCTTATCAGGCGCCGATTGACCCATGGTGTAATTGGCAACACGTCTGATTTTGGTTCAGAAGAGTCGGGGTTCGAACCCCTGTGGGTCAACAGAAAAAGCCGCTTCGTGCGGCTTTTTCCGTTGGAGATTGCGGGTGTTTTGAGAGGAGAGATTCCCTCCCTGCAGTCTGTCCCCTTCGCTAAAAATGTCCACCGGACATTTTTTTAACGCTCGGTCCCCCCTGTGGGTCAACAGAAAAAGCCGCTTCGTGCGGCTTTTTTGTTGGGGATGCTCCAGGCTTCCCTGCAGTCTTTCCAGACGCTCCCCGAACCAAACCGCCGCTATTTTGTTTATTATTCATTAGACTATCGCAAATAAAAAAACCTGTAATTATGGCATACTACTTCTCAAAAACACTCCAGACATCGTTCGGCGATGCAGTTGAAAAAGTGACAGCAGCCCTCCTGGCAGAGGGATTCGGTGTTATATCGGAGATTGACCTGCATGAGAAAATTAAAAGCAAACTGGGGGTGGATTTCAAGAGATACCGCATCCTTGGCGCCTGTAACCCGGCTTACGCTTACAAAGCCCTCCAGGCCGAAGACAAAGCAGGGATAGTGCTTCCGTGCAACGTTCTTGTAATTGAACAGGGTGAGAACGAAATAGAAATTGCGGCAGTCAATCCAACGGTTGCCATGATGGCCATCAGTAACAACAGTTTGATCGAAATGGCCGCCGAGGTAGGGGAGAAACTGAAAAATGCCCTGGCAAAGCTATAAACCACTATACCTTATCAGATGCTATGACCAGCATCTCAAAATCTTCGGTGGTCAGCCTGTCATTACGCGAGTAGGCACCGAGTTTTGCACCGAGAATATCAATCGTTTTAAATCCCAGTGATTTCAGCAGCCAGGTGATTTCGCTTGGCACGTAGTAGCGTTCGTTGCAGTCGAGGGTCTTTTTGTTACCGTCGTCATCCTCAAACTCCGTGATGTTGTGATCACGGAAGGTCATCAGGTTGAAGGTGTTGCTGTGGTAAGTAGCGTTGCCTTCTCCCGATGTGTCTTCACAGAACTGTTGAACGGAATGGTAAAGCGGAAAGAGGCCGTTCAACGTTGTGAATATGAACCTGCCGGACTTTTTCAACGCTTTTGCCGCACTCCGCAGTATCTCAAAATTCATCTCATCTGTCTCCATCAGCGGGAATCCGCCCTCGCAGAGCATAATGGCAACATCAAACTCGCCGCTGAAGGGAAGGCTTCTCGCATCATGTCTCAGGAAGGTTATGTTCAGGCCCTCTGCAGCGGCCTTTTCTGCGGCTCGTTGCAGCTGCGACTCCGACAGGTCGATGCCCGTGACGTTGTAGCCCCTCTTTGTCATCTCTATTGAATGACGACCGGTGCCGCAGCCGATGTCGAGTATCTTCAATGATCTGTTGCCGCCGAGCTCCTTCTCAAGGAAGTCGCACTCACCCATGGTCCCTGAAGTAAAGGTTTCAGAATCGTACTTCTTCCCGTAGTTCTCAAAAAGTGCCTCGTACCACTGTTTCTTAGCCGGATCAGACCCGGGGCCCGTGATTTGCTTGTCTTTGGCACCTGACACAACAGCAATGTGCGACGGCATGGTCACCTTTGCATACCTGATCTCATCAAAGATCCTGTCCTTCTTGCATACTGCGCTCTTCAGCACCGCCTCCCTTTCAAACCCGCACTTCTCAAGCACTCTCTGAGACGCCTGATTGAATTCGAAAACCCCCGAGTAGATCCTGACAACATCAAGCTCCCGAAAACCGTATTCACAGATAAGATTCACGGCACGGGTGGTAATTCCCTTGTTCCAGTAGGGTTCACCGATAAAATAGCCAAGCTCGGCTGATTTGCTGTATACATCATCCTGCCTGTGAAGGCCTATATTGCCTACATATTTGCCCTGATATTCGATGGCAAAGACCTGGATTGGATTCTGTCCGATGAAGGTGTTGATGAACAGTTGAGCATCAGCAAGGGCATAGGGGTGGGGAAAGGCATCGCGCAGGTTTATGGCAACCTTTTCATTATTCGCCAGTTCGGCCATACGGTATTTGTCAGTGCGTCTGAAATTCCGGAGAGTGACATTGCCGTCAGTAAGTTTGAGTTCCTTTCCTGCCATTGTGATGAGCTGTGAGATTTCGGACAGTAAAGGTATTAAAATGAGTATTATTGCATGATGAAAAGGATCCTTCCTTTCTTGCTGACCGCAATTCTGGCAGTCAGAACCATGTCGGCGCAGCCCGTGTTTCCGGATAACGGACAGTTATTCGTTGATACCGTGGTACCCCGGGTTGACATAACAGTCAATCCTGATACGCTCCAATGGATCTATGCCAACCCCACGAGCGACAGGGAGTTTCATGCCACCTTTGTGTTCGATAACGGGGTGGTTCGAGACACAATAGATCCTGTCGGCTTCCGCCTGCGGGGAAACACATCACGATGGTCCCAAAAGAAGTCGTTTAAGGTTTCTTTCAACACTTTCACTCCCGGCGGAAAATACTATGGTGTAGAGAAGATGAACCTTAACGGCGAGCATAATGATCCTACCGTGATGAGGTCAAAGGTAATGTGGGATATCCTTCGAAAGTGGGATATACCGGCTCCCAGGGCCAATCATGTAAGGGTCTATATCAACGGAAATTACCATGGCCTCTACATTAATGTCGAACATATAGACGAGGAGTTTGCACTTTCACGTTTTGGCAATAAGGACGGCAACCTGTACAAATGCCTGTGGCCTGCTGACCTGGCATACAGAGGTACCGATCCTGACAGTTACAGGATATGGGCCGGAGAAAGATGGGTCTATGAGATGATGATCAACGAGGATGAGAATGACTTCTCCGACCTTGCGGCTTTTATCGGGGTGCTTGAAAATTCCACGGATGAGAAGCTAATATGCGACCTTGATACCCTGTTCAACAGCTTTGATTATCTTAAGGTGATGGCGGCCCAGATCTTCTGTGGCGACTGGGACGGCTATCTCTACAACAAAAACAATTTCTATCTGTATCACAATACGTTAACAGACAAATTTGAATATATTCCATATGATGTCGACAATACCTTCGGCATCGACTGGTTCAATATCGACTGGGCTGTACGTAACATCTACGAGTGGCAGCCTGGAGGGTCGGAGGTCAGGCCGTTGTATGACCGCATCGTAAATCACCCGGTATTCAGGAAGCAGTTCAGCCGGTACGCAGACAAGCTCATAAACAGTGTTCTTGACATGGATTCACTGGTGCAGGCCATCGATGAGAGGAAGATTATGATAGCGCCCTACGTGGCAGTTGACCCATTTTATCCGCTTGATTACGGGTATGACTACGGTGATTTCATGAATTCATTTACCTCGGCCACAGGAGCCCATGTCAAGTGGGGCCTCTACCCGTACCTGGAAGCCAGAAAAGCTTCGATGTCAGCACAGCTCGAACCTGGTACGATGATGCCGGTTATAAAATACATCAGGCATCACAGGGAGGCTGGCCAGGCTGTCACTGTAAGCACAACCGTGGAGGCAGATGACATGCCGGTGAATGTCAGGGTGCTCTATACCGTCGACGGAGGAACACTGCTTGAGGCAGCAATGGAAAGTGACGGCAGCGGGAGATTCACTGTTTCATTAGCGAATATCCCTGATGATAAATGGGTAAAATACCAGATTATGGTTTCTGATGCGTCAGGAGATGTATCCATTCTTCCATGTAAATTGGCGTTCATTCGACCGGTTGCCGGTGATACTCCATTGCTTTTCATAAATGAGTTCATGGCAGATAATGAGAAGACAATTGCTGATGAGCACGGAAATTACGGTGACTGGATCGAGATATTTAACGGTGATGATGAGGATGTGTTTCTGGGCGATCTTTTCCTGACTGATAATTTCAATAAACCGGACAAGTGGCAGATGCCGGATTTGATCCTGCCCGCCGGCGGATTCATACTAATCTGGGCTGACGGAACAACCGCTCAGGGGTCGGGGCATGCCTCCTTCAAGCTCGCGAAGGAGGGGGAGGAGATAGGCATCTATTCTGCCGATCTGCTGGTTATTGACACCCTCTCATTTGGTCTCCAGAGGGAGGATGTAAGCATGGGGCGCAGGATTGACGGAGGTGAAGAAATAGTCTTTCTTGCGGCAGCCACTCCGGGCCGGACAAATAACCCAACCTCCTCGGGTGACTGGCCTGAGGAAGAAAAACTGACTGTATGGCCTAATCCTGCCAGTGGTGGTATGATCAGGCTGAGTGAGCAGGTCGACTGCCGGGTTTACTCTGCAGGGGGTCACCTGGTGTTTGCCGGCAGGGATGTTATCGGGATTGATATCAGCCGTTACTCTCCGGGTCTTTACATCATTGTCACATCTGACGGCCGCAGCGTGAAATTCATTGTTAATTAGAGATTTGCATTTCAGGGCGGTTACAATAAAGTCAGTTCAGTTAATCGTATATATCAGATAATTAATACGTTGACGGACAGTGAACGGTGAAATTCCAGGCCGTGCCTGTTGATCCGCCGCAGTTCGGATTGACCCTTACTTCGATCATCGTAGTGTATCCGTTAAACCGTACCTGCACTGAGCTGCTTTCACCAACGCAGCCGGTATTGAAAATAGTCACACCTCCCTGTGAGATGATTATCTGATCTTTAACACTAAATGTCTGGTAATCAAAGCGGAAAACCCCGGTGGTCACTCCCAGGTCAATCTGGTGTACCTCGGGGGCGTCACCTCCGGCTTTCTGGGTGTCATTGCACCGGCTCTGGTGTACTACGGGCGGCTGCTGGTTGGCAGGCACATTTGTGTTGCCTGAAGGCAGGCCGCCTGGTACATTACCGGTTATAGCACCAGAGATGACTGTCATAAAATCAACCAGGGTACTCATGTCTATGGCAGGTCTCCTTCTCTCAGGCTCACAGGCAGTTCTGGTGCTGTTCCAGACGAACCCCGGCATGCAGTCGCAGAACATCATGTCACTGGCCGGATCATAAACCTGATGCGAGTTAGGAATTTGGGAACAATCGGCATGTACTATCTGTGTCGCCGTGATCTGGTCACATCCGTTAAAGTCGTCACGCCACTTATAACCGGGGAGGCAGTCGCAATAGGGTTCTCTCCTCACCGGATCCCACATGCGCATGGTGTTGGGCAGATTGTCACAGTTAAAGCTGCTAAATTGAGTCAACCCTTCGGGGATACACATTGTCCTGTCTTTATCCCATTCGTAGCCCGGCAGACAATCGCAATAGACCTTCTTGCTGACATCATCCCACACACCTTGTGTATTGGGATAGCCTGAGCAGTCGGCCTGTGAGGCAAGCAGCTTGCCGGTCTCCTCGCATCCGAGGTTATCAGGCCTCCAGGAGTATCCCGGCTGACAGTCGCAATAGGGTTCGTTCCTGTCATAATCCCAGAGAGGCCGGGTGTTGGGCCACTGGGAACAGTCCGAGTCATTAAGTATTTTCTGTACATCCGGTTTGCAGACTCCCGTGACCGGATCTGGGATAAAGTAATCGTTACAGACACAGTCATACACTCCCGTGGCACTGTTCCAGACCGGCTCAGCATTGGGGTCCGGACAATCCGGTATCACAGGTTCATCCTCCTCCTCTTCAACGCATACACCCTGATCATTTCTGACATAGCCGTCGACGCAGATACAGGCCTCTGTGACAGGGTCATAGACCTCATTGGGACCGCACTGGATGTCCCGGTCTTCATCCTGACCCACCTTATCAAGGCGTAGTAATCCCAGGTCCATACACTGTCTCCAAATCACCGAAGTTTCTTTCAGGTCGGAATAGCCGGTGGCGGAGACAGTTATCTCAATCGGAGAGTTGTTCCGGCCCGCCTCGGGATACTCCATAAGCATCGTGTATCGGCCATTGACAGTCTGGTCACTCCTGGTGCCTGCAGGGGTTTTAATTGTAACCGAAGCGCCTGAGATTCTGTTTCCCTCCTGATCTTCGATGACACCCTCGAAGAGGACCTGGTCATACATAATGCCGGTGAGTCTCTTTGTGGCCTCGCGTATCCCCTCTTTGTCGAAGATATATTTTGCCACGAATAGCGGGCGGTCAGTATGGACGGACTCCATCAGGTTCATCCAGTCGCCGTACCGGCTTCGTTTTTCAAGCAGTTCTTCCCTGCATGCATCCATTGATGCGAGCCGGTTAAACTCTTTCCCCCCCCAGTCGCGCGATTCAATATAGAGTCTCTGATAGCTGTTGCACCATCTGATCAACTCATCGGCAGGGATAATTGATTCATGGGCCAGCTTCCAGTTTGAAAAGATTTCAGTGACCAGTCCGAACCCAGTCTGCAGCCGAGTCCATTTGCCCGAGTTCCAGATATATACGCCATTCCCTGTCTCATCGCACCATATCTCACCGCCAATGGGACGTATGCCGGTGTAGCAAATCACATCATCTGTACCGAGATCAGTAAAGGCTTTCCGCCTGGGGTCAGAGCTGTCGGCCGTGCCGTCGCCTCCTACATAACCCATGCAGTTACCTGCCCTGTCCCTGATCTGGTTCTGGATATTCTTAAGACCTCCCAGGGCCAGGTCGATCCCTTCCCTGAAATACCTTATGCCTGTGCGTACCATGAATGTTACGGGAGACTTGAAGGCTTCATACTTATCTTCGTCAGGGAGCAGTGTTTCAACATCATTAAAAAAATTGCTCATCACCTCGAGTGAACGAAACGGATTCTGATCATCGGGTGCATATCGCTGATAGAAATTAATTGCTTTTTCAATATCCTCCTTTACACCGATGACATCTTTCAGTTCGCCCTCAAACTGCTTCAGCATTCCCAGGGTGTAGGTTATCTTGGCCGTGAGACCGGCTTCATCGGCATCATTGATCGACTTCTGGAGCCGGGGAGGCAGAGTGTGGAAATTATCCTTGAGTTTCTGCCATTGACCGAGCATTTGGGTGAGCTTCTCCTGAGACTCGGTTACCATCCCCTGTGAAGTCGAAAGGGCATCATCAAGTGTCTCTTTCTGCTCGTCGGTGAGTTGCAGGTAAGCTTTGCCAGACTGTGCAAGGATATTGTCTGTGAAGGCAAGGAGTATCAGGATAGCGACGGTTAGGGCTGCAGCCCGTGCACTGATTGTTTTCATTCAAGGAGTTTTTAAAAGTAAAACCGGTATCCAAAGGAGACGATCATCATCTGGTAACCCTCATAAGAGGTAAGGATGTCATTGATCCAAAGGTCAGCGCCCAGTTCGAATGATTTTCTTTCGGTCCCGAATCTTGCCCTCATCATAGAGTTGAATGAGACATCGGAAGCAGTCTGCCCGGCGAGGTTCGAATCACCTGGCAGTGGCTTCAGCATGGTGTTGGCCGCCAGTCCAATGTCAACGCCCCAGTAGCGGGTGCCGCTGATCATCCTGTAACCTGCAAAAAAGGGCATCCTGACGCTGTAAAACACATTCATGCCGTCGACGAATGCCGTCTTTCCTATCAGTGAGTTGATGTGGATGCCGGTGCCTCCGTAAAACTTTGCCCCAATCACCTGGTCGATACCGATGCTCACACCCGGGAACAGAGGCGGGTCAATATTGTACACCTTTCCGAAGTCGGAGAACAGAAACGAGATGAACATTGAAGTGTTTCGATATCCGGGGGCCCTCGCAATGGGAAGGGGCTGACCTGCAGGAGCACCGTAGGAGGAGGCCGGTGGAGGCGTTTTTGCGGGACCAGCTGCCGGCTGAGTTGGCGGAGCCAACGGCTGTGCTGCGACGTTAGCCGCTGCCCTGTTCTGCTCTGCCGCAGCTGCAGGGTCACATCTGCCGTTGGGATAGTTCTCCTTTACCCATTTTTCAGCAACCTGGTAAAAGGGAAACCCTCCCTTAAGAGGCACAAGATTTGGTGACCGGTCTTCTCCATCAACAATTTTTACCACCCCATCACTCCTGTCGCAGACCGCCTTGTAGGTTTTCTGTGCATCGAGGTTTAGCGATACGGTAATAAGCATCAGGGAGATCAGGAATGGAATGAGCCTTTTCATTATGGTAGATATTTATGGATGCTCCGACAGTGAATTACATCTGTTCTGCATCAAAACCCCTGGCCCTTCTCACTGTCTGTGATAACCAAAGATAAATAATTTTCCAGCCCCGTCTGCGCTCTTTTGATCATCAGGGCTTATTTTACGATCAGCGAATGATTTAATACGGTAAATTTGAGAAAAAGAGATAATGAAACCAGGTGGACTGACAATCAATGAGATCTATCATGGCGATTGCCTGGAGTTGCTGCAGCAGATGCCTGACAGCTCTGCAGATCTGATATTTGCCGACCCGCCGTACAACCTGCAGCTCCATAAAAATTTGTTCAGACCTGACAGATCTCTTGTCGGCGCCGTTGATGACGGGTGGGACAAATTTGACTCGTTCCGGGAGTATGATGATTTCACCTGCACCTGGTTGCTGGAATGTCGCCGAGTAATTAAGGATACCGGATGTATTTGGGTGATAGGGACATACCACAATATTTTCAGGGTAGGGGCTATTTTGCAGGACACCGGATTCTGGATCCTCAATGACATCATATGGGTCAAGCCCAACCCGACGCCTAATTTTATGGGAACGAGGTTTGCCAACGCGCATGAGACCCTGATCTGGGCATCGAAAACCAAGGATTCAAAATACACTTTTCATTACCAGGCTCTGAAGGGATTTAATGACGACCTGCAGATGCGGAGCGACTGGCTGATTCCTGTCTGCAAGGGACCTGAGAGGATCAGGGAGGAGGGACAGAAGGCGCATCCTACCCAGAAGCCTGAGGAGCTGCTTTACAGGATCATCATGGGTACAACGAACCCCGGAGAACTTATTGTTGATCTTTTTGCGGGAAGCGGCACCACTGCGGCGGTGGCAAAGAGGCTGGGAAGGAATTTCATTGCCTTTGAGCGTGAGTTGTCTTATGTTAACCTTGCCAGGGAGAGAGTCGGAAGGATCACACCCCTGAACAGACAGCTGCTCGAGTACCGGACCGAGAGGCGTCTTCCGAGGGTCCCGTTCGGAAACCTGGTTGAATCAGGATATGTCATTCCAGGAGAGTACCTGTGGTCGGCTGACAGAAGATACCGTGCACAGATACAGGCTGAGGGCTCGCTGCTTTTCAGCGGTCAGTCAGGATCAATTCACTCGATAGGGACTGTTGTTTCCGGGCGCGAGCGTACAAACGGCTGGAGTTACTGGCATGCAGAGAGGGAAGGAAAACTGGTCTGTATTGATGAGCTGAGGAAGGAATACCGGAAGAGTCACCTAAGCTGAGGGCCAAATCGCCAATCCTTCAGACTTTACAGACTTTCGACTTTAGCGACTTTTGTCTTGCGACCCCCGTGGGCTTCGGATAGAAAAAAGACCCCCCGCGGGGTGCGGAGGGTCTTTTTTGAAGAAAATCGTAATCTTATTTGTGGATGATCGGGTCGGGGTTGCCGTCAGGATCACTTATCACGTAACCGCTTGTTTTGGGATTGCCGCCTGTTGCAAGCAGCACGCCGCAGGCATGCGGTGCTGCCATTGAGGTGCCGCTCATTGTTGCCAGACCGCCGTTATTATAAGTTGAAAGAATGCTGACTCCGGGAGCGCAGTAATCTATCGGCGGATTCCCGTAATTTGAGAAATAGGCAAAAACATCATTCTTATCGCACGCGGATATTGTAAAGACATTAGCACCGTTTGCGCGTGCGGGTGAGTGATTGTTTGCATTATCACTTTCATTGCCTGCTGCAAGTGCGACGAAAATACCTTTGGCTCCCATTGCAACTACTTTAAGGTCAAGCGGTTCGTAAACGCCACCACCCAGGCTCATGTTGGCAGCATCACCGGCAACGCCATTGGCAGTTACATAGTCAACTCCGGCAATGATGACCGAATATGCACCTGAACCGCGCTTGTCGAGCACCTTCACGGGTACGACGGG
>CAYVYM010000011.1:5248-15120 GCA_964455705.1 uncultured Rikenella sp. | reverse complement strand
GTGTTCCTTTCGAGAGATGCAAGCTCACTGTCACTTAGCTTAACGGCAAAGCCCTGAATGCCTGCCGAATACACCTGAAGAGGTTCACGGTCATAGATACCCGCTTTGGCAAGAAGGTTTTTTGTAACACCGGTCATGGCAATCTGAGCATCATCATAGCTCATTGCCTCTGACTTGACATAGCCAAAATCACCTTTCAGCAGAACGACATACTGGCCGGGGATAATCTCAAGGGAAGTCTTGATGTAATCATCTTCCTGGACGAGGTTTTCGGGAGCTCTCTCGCATGCTCCGAGCAGCATGGCTGCTGCTGCAACACAAAGAAGAAGTCTTTTCATCTAAAATCAGATTTAGGTTTAAAAGGGATAACTGAGGCCCAATATACCCATAAAATGACAAAGTGTTAACAAACGTTAAACAAATTTATCAACCGACGCTCATACATTGTGGATAACCGAACCATAAACCAATTCCCGGCCCTCAGTCCTCAGTTGGCAGTAGGAGAAATTTCGATTTTCGATTTAATCAACATTCGCAAATCGCAAATCCTTATGACTTTACAGACTTTACGGACTTTACAGACTTTACGGACTTTCGACTTTCAGACTCTAGTCCATATACGGATACCTGAAGTCCGTTGCCGGCAGGAAGGTCTCCTTGATGGTCCGCGGAGAGGTCCACCGGATAAGATTGAGCCGGCCGCCAGCCTTGTCGTTGGTGCCCGACGCCCTGGCCCCGCCAAAGGGCTGCAGTCCAACCATCGCTCCCGTAGGCTTGTCATTGATGTAGAAGTTACCCGCTGCAAATCGAAGCACCTGGCAGGCCTTGACCGTCGCCGGCCTGTCATTTGAAAAAATTGATCCTGTCAGCCCGTAGGGCGAGGTCTCATTGCAGAGATTAAGAGTCTCCTCGTACTTTTCATCCTCGTAGATGTAGAGTGTCACAACAGGACCGAAGATCTCCTCCTTCATTGTTACGAAGTCAGGATCTGTTGTCAGTATGATAGTGGGTTCAATGAACCAGCCCCGGCTCTTGTCACCGTTGCCTCCGTGAAAAATCTCACAGACGGGAGATGACTTCGCCAACCCTATGTATTTCATTGCATTATCAAACGACTTCTCGTCAATGACCGCATTCATGAAGTTGCTGAAATCGGCAGGGTCACCCACCTTTATCTGTGAGGCCTGCCTCTTCAGATGCTCTGCTATCTCAGGCCAGAGCGACCCTGGGATATAAACCCTTGATGAGGCGGAACACTTCTGTCCCTGGTATTCAAATGAGCCGCGTATGATGGCTGTGGCTGCCTCCGGCGGGGAAGCCGAACCGTGTATCATGATGAAGTCCTTGCCGCCCGTCTCCCCCACAATCCGCGGATATGACCTGTATTTATCAAGGTTCGCCGCAGCTGTTTTCCAGAGCGAGTTGAAGGTACCGTTTGAGCCGGTGAAGTGGATTCCTCCGAGATCCCTGTGGTTCATCACCACCGAACTTATGACCGATCCCTGTCCGGGCAGGAAGTTGATGACCCCTGCAGGCATACCCGCTTCCATGAAAACCTTCATCAATATCCAGCTTGAAAGCAGAGAGGCGGTGGCTGGCTTCCAGACCGTCGTGTTGCCCATGATGGCGACGGCCATGTTGAGATTGGAGGCGATGGCGGTGAAGTTGAACGGGGATATCGTATAGACGAAACCCTCCAGCGACCTGTACTCAACCCTGTTCATCTGGTCAACGGCCGATCGTGGCTGCTCCTGGTATATCTGTCCTGCGAAATAGGCATTGAACCTGAGAAAATCGATGGTCTCGCATGCAGCCTCCACCTCTGCCTGGTGCACCGTCTTGCTCTGGCCCAGCATGGTTGCGGCCACGATTGTGTACCGGTATTTCTTTGAGAGGAGCTCGGCCACCTTAAGCATTATCGATGCCCTCTCAATCCACGACAGCGTCAGCCATTGTTCCTTGGCCTTCATGGCCGCTTCAATGGCATCTGACACTTCCCCGGGGCCTGCAAGATGGTAGTTTGCAAGCAGATGACCGTGGTCATGAGGCATGACAACCCTGCCCAGCTTCCCGGTCTTAACAGGCTTACCACCAATAATCAGAGGTATCTCTACGGTTTCAGAAGAAATTCTTGTAAGTTCCTTCTCAAGCCCGGCTCGTTCCGGAGTGCCCGGTGCGTATGTCAGAACAGGCTCGTTCTCAGGCCTGTGAATAGAGTAGATTGCATTGTTCATAACAAAAGGTTTTTACTTTTAATCTTATTGTCACGCTCCGATGTTTACCATCGGGTGACGGAATGGAAACAAAGACACGGGTTCTTTGTTCTCGGAAACAGGTCAGAATCAACCGGGAGTTAAGTACGATCGACCTCTTTCAGAAGCAGATCCGTTGCAATTGCAATCATCTCGGGTTTTCCCAGAAGGTAAGCAATGTCATTTGCGTTTATTACAGTAGACGGCTCGGGGTTTGGGAAGATAATCTCACCGTGCTTTATGGCCACCATGGTGACTCCGCAGGTCTTTCTCAGGGCTGTCTCTGCTATTGTTTTACCGGCGAAGACGGATTTTTCCCCAACCTTCACCGCAGCAATCTCAATATCGGGTATATCCTTCAGAAGCGAATAACCACCCACCTTGCTCTTGTCCCTGAATATGCCGTAATTATCAGCCCTGGTTCTGGCTATTGCTCTTTCTATATCCATCCTGGGGAGAAGGTATTTGCCCAGTATTCTCTCATAAAAGTCAATTGCAGTTTCGAACTCTTCGGGAATGACCTGATTTGCTCCGAGCCGGTATAGCTCTTCGATATCAGCCACATGTCTTGTCCGGACTATAATATGGGCGTGTTTATTCATAGCCCTGATATGTTCCACAATTGACATGGATGTAATCAGGTTTCCGACAGAAACAACTACCATTTCAGCGGTATGAACGTATGCCTGCCTCAAAACCGGCTCATAGGTTGCATCACCAAATACAACCAGATGGCCCTTCTCCATCTCTGACCGGGCAATATCAGTGTCAAACACAACTGATGTAAACGGCAAACCCATTGTTTTGATCATTGCAGCCAGGTTTATAGCCCTGGAGTCCTTACCGATCAGGACTACATGCTTGTTGATCTCCGGAATTGCCACCTGCTTCAGCGGGAAGAGTCCGTTTACCAGAAACGGAGGCAATGGCAGCTTCAGGATGAGGTTGGCGAGGGGCTTGGAACCCTTAATCAGGAATGGCGAAAGGGCCATTGAGGTAATGGCCACCGCCAGGAAAAGCTGGAAGTGAGATGGTTCTATGATTTTATGAGTAAGCCCCAATCCTGCAAGTATAAATGAGAATTCACCCACCTGCGCCAGTGAGAGGCCCACCACCACCGTTCCGAAGAAAGTATGGCCCAGCGTAAAAGCGGTCAAACCTGCTATAACTGTTTTAATCAGTATTACCAGGAGTACCGTAACAAGCACCAGCCAGGGATGCTCTGCGACAAAGCCAAGGTCAAGGAGCATGCCTATTGAGACGAAGAAGAAGCTTGTAAAGACATCCTTGAAGGGAATCAGGTTACCGAAGGCGCTGTGGCTGTACTCTGTGTCGGAGATCATCAGGCCGGCGAGGAATGCCCCGAAGGCGAGTGACATGCCCAGCTCATGTGTAAGCATTGCCACTGCGAGGCAGATGAGCAGGAGACTCATCAGAAAGAGCTCCTGGCTCCGGGTCATGGCTATCTGGTGAAGCAGCCATGGCATGAGCCACCTTGTTCCGACCCAGATGAAAATCATTATACCTATTGTCTTCAGTATCAGGAGGAACAGGTCATGTCCGACCTCGGCAGTCTCTCCTCCGAGAATGGGAGTAAACAGCAGCAGCGGTATCAGGATAATATCCTGAAATATTAGTATCCCGACAATCGTTTTTCCATAATGGGTGGTCAGTTCAGAACGTTCCTGGAGCAGCTTCAGGACTACAGCAGTACTGCTGAGGGCTGTGAGGAAACCCACAAAAACTGCCTCATTCCAGGCAAAGTCATAGACCCTGGCCACCAGCATCGTCACTCCGGCTGTGAGGAGAAGCTGCATGAAGCCCCCTAAAAAAACAATCTTACGAATTTTCAGAAGATGGTTCAGGGAAAACTCGAGGCCGATTGTAAACATAAGGAGGATCACGCCTATTTCGGCCATCACCTCCACGTTGTCCGGCGAGCTTATGAGCTTCAGAAGATAAGGTCCTGCAATAACACCTGTGATAAGATACCCTATGAGTGCGGGAACCTTTAACCGGGTGAAGATAAAATTCACAAAGGTGGAGAGTGCAAAGATGATAACGATATCCTTAAGGACACCCAGTTCCATTTTGTCAGTGCTGTTACGGCACTAAAGATAAAAAAATCCCGGCTGTTCAGACCGGGATAATGAAGAGTAAAAAAACAGTGGTGCAGAAAATTTGATTTATTTAGTCATAAAGCTTTCTGAGGTGTCCGTCTTCAATGTGCCAGGCAGTTACTTCGGGGTCATGATTGCGCAGCATCCATGATGACAGAGAGGTTCCCGCCACACACCGGACCTCCGTCCCCTCGGGAAGAGTGACATCGATGTCCACCAGTGATCCGTTCCATCTGGTGCCTGCCGGCAATGAAAAGAATTCATCAAGGTAGAGCGTATCACCCGAGAACCTCCAGCCGTATTCGACCGCCCTGGCGTTTTCCCGTGCCTCACTGTCTGAGTTGCTGCAGGCACGTTTATCGACAGAGATAAATCCTGAGCCGTTTTCGCTCCCGTAAATATTTAGCTCGGGAGTACCATGAAGCCTGTTGTTTTTGTTATCAAGGTAGAAGGTAAAGTGTTCAACAGAAGCGGTTTCGTCATAAGTTATCTCCTCCAGTGTCGCCCCTGATGCAATCCATAGTATCTCAGGAGCCGGGTCAAAGCTTACTCTTTTTTCAACAAACTCCCTGTTGGAATAGACAGCGAGCTGAAGACTGAGGAAGACTCCAAGTGCGCAAAGCGAAGCAATCCAGATGACGAATGCCACGATGTTCAGTATCCGGGATCTCTCCCTGATCTGGAAGATCATCTTGATTCCCAGCCAGGTGAGAGCACCAAGGGGAATAAGAACGACAATTGCCGTTAGAATGAGAACCGGCCATACCATATTGCTGTTGAGGACAATGGAAAGGAGGGTGTGTGTATTCATTAACTCCGGCTCAAAAACAGATGTCAGGAATGGTGCGTTATTGAAGAAGATAAGTATTGTGAATGTGAACAGCAGAGTGAAACCGATAAGTGTAAAGATTGCCCCCAGGATTATTGCTATCACCCTGAAAATTGCCGACATGAGTTTTCCGAATGCCTTGAAAAACTCTGAGAGAGCTTTGCCGGTTCGGGCTGACAGACTGTTCGGGTCGTACATCGATTTGCGACTGTAGACCGCGCTTTTACCGGAGACAGTGTTGTCATCATAATAGTCCTCGGGTGCGCCCATGATGTTGATCATACTGTTCACCATATCCTTTGATATGAGAGTGGGGGGTTCATACCCACCGCCGAAAATCTCAGCTACCCGTGCTTCGATGTCAGCTACGGTCTCATCACCGCCCTGCTCGGAGCTGAACCTGGCTGAGACATGCGCCAGATAGTGTTTCAGCATCTCCCAGGCCTCCTCGTCAATACGGAATAGCTGCCCGGCAATATTTATGTCTATAGTCTTTTTCATGGCTGCCGTTATTTCTTATCGCGTATCTGGTTGACCGACCCTACAAGATCCTCCCAGGCTTTATCAAGCTCATTCAGGTAGATCTTTCCAAGTTCGGTCAGTTCATAGTATTTACGGGGGGGACCCTGCGGCGATTCTTCCCACCTGTAGCTGAGTAAACCCGCATTCTTCTGCCTTGTCAAAAGGGGGTAGAGTGTGCCTTCAACAACTATCACCTCGGCTTTCTTGAGTTCATTGATGATGTCGACGGCGTAGCAGGAATTCCTTGATAGTACTGCAAGGATGCAATACTCGAGGATTCCCTTGCGCATCTGTGCTTTTGTGTTGTCCGTATTCATAGCATTTCCATTTTTGTCAGCATTGTCCGCCATTGGCGCAAATCATAGATTCATTTTCTTTTTGACTGTCTCGAATTCATCCTTAACGGAATCCTTGATGTTCTCAATTGTCACCGGATCACCCCTCATCTCCAGCTTCTGGGCCGTTGTTCTGGCTTCCGGCAAGACGATCCACAGAATGAGGTACAGTCCCAGTCCGAAACCTCCGGCCAGTATCAGGACCGCAAAAATTATCCTCATAATCAGCGGATCCCAGTCGAGGTATGCCGATATACCGGCACAGACACCTCCGAAAACCCGTCTGTCCGGATCGCGGTACATCCGGCGCTGTGATCTCGGAGGTCTTTCGTCAGAAGCACCGCTTCCACTTATGACCTCAGGTGATCCGAGTATGGCCATCACCTCCTCAACATCCTTCATTGTGATGACCTGCTTGTAGGAATTGAGCCTCATTCTGAACAACTCCGCTATCCTTCCTTCAATATCTGTCATGATCTCGGAAGCACTTGACTCTCCTGAAAACTCTTTTTCCAGACTCTTCATGTACTGCCGGAGACGTTCGTAGGCATCCTCGTCCACATTGAACGGGTATCCCCCCAGATTGACGTTAACCGTTACTTTCATTGTCTTAATAATAAGGTACCTGTTAATACATATTAGTTTTGTAATGCAAATATATAAACAAAAATTAATACCATGCAATACATAGAACTAAAAAATTAAGAATATTTTTATTTTATGACATCTGAACCGGTTTTTTGATGGCGCGAGATAGGCAGGAATCACTAACTTTATGCAAACAAATTACGATGAAGGCATACAACTGGGGAATTCTCGGCACAGGCAACATAGCTCACAAATTCGCGCGGGCATTGATGTTGCTCGACAACGCGAATCTTTATGCAGTAGGATCACGCGATGGAGAGAGGGCTGCAGATTTTGCCTCCGAGTTTGGATTCACCAAACACTTCGGGGGTTATGAGGAGATGTTTGCCGACCCCGGGATGGAGGTAGTTTACATATCTTCTCCTCACACACATCATCTTGAGCACACACTGCTGGCTCTCCGGAACGGGAAGCATGTTCTCTGCGAGAAGCCGATGTCGATAAACGAGGCGGAGGTAAAGGTGATGGTTGAGGAGGCTCGCAGCCAGGGTCTCTTTCTGATGGAGGCGCTGTGGCCTCCGTTTCAACCCTCTTACCTCAAGGCCGATGAGATCCTGAAGAGCGGCAAGATGGGCAACCTTCATCATGTGAGGAGCAAATTTGCATTCATATCTCCATATGACCCTGAATTAAGAACTTACAATCTCGAGCTGGGTGGAGGTTCTCTGCTTGACATAGGCATTTATCCCATAATGGATATCCTGAAGTACATGGGAGAGCCGGAATCAATAGCTGCATTTTCCGTACTCTCTCCGACGGGCGCCGACGAAAGTACCTCAGTTATCTTTAAGTTCAGTGACGGCCGGATGGCTGAAGCATATTGCTCGTTTGCAAACATGAGCGGGGTCTCAACCGAGTTGAACTGCGAAAAGGGAAACATGGTTCTTTCAAGGGGGCGAGACCGCAACCAGCATCTTCTGATAGAGTACCCCGGCGACATGGATGACCGTATCTTTACTCCACCGGCACAGGGATACCAGTATGAGGCAATGGAGGTAATGAGCTGTCTCGACAAAGGGCTGACAGAGAGTGCCGTGGTTCCACTGTCATTCTCACTCACCCTCGCACGGACGCTCGACGCGGTACGCATGAAGGCAGGTATCAGATACCCCGGGCGCGACAAGTGACCCTGAACCACAGAGACTGAATTATGGATGAAAGCGATGCCGCAACAGAAAAGAGACGATTGCTGCTAAGCATGCTTATCCCGTTTCTGGGTGTCAGCTTCATGTGGCTGATAAAGATCACGGAGGTGCTTTTTGAGACTGACTTTCACTTCCTGGGGATCTTTCCCCGGCAGGTGACATCACTCACAGGTATTGTAACCTCTCCTTTCATTCACTCCGGTTTCCGGCACCTCTTCAACAACACCATTCCGCTTTTTATTCTCGGCACTGCATTGTTTTACCTCTATTCACAGGTATCATTCAGGGTCCTTTTTTGGATCATGATTCTGACCGGGTTTGCCGTCTGGATAACTGGACGGCCCGCGTGGCATATCGGTGCCAGCGGCATAGTATACGGCATGGCTTCCTTCCTGTTTGTCAGCGGCCTGATCAGGAGATATATTCCGCTGATGGGGTTATCACTGCTGGTTGCATTTGTTTACGGTGAGATGGTGTGGGGCATTTTCCCGGGGTTCAGGATGGATATTTCCTGGGAGTCCCATATGCTGGGTGTCGCTGCCGGATTGCTGCTGGCTGTATGGTATCGGGCCGAAGGGCCTCAGAGACCGGTTCCTTTCTATGAAAGGGAGGAGGAGGATGAGGATGACCAACCTGAAGAAAATGAGCGCCCGCCATCGTAGCAACTGAATTAATTGCTATTTTTAAACCCGCAAAAACTAACCTAAAAGCCCAGTAATGTACGTCAGAACCGGCATCCCGGCATTTGATGAGCTCATTCCGCGAATCAACAGGTTCCTCGAGCAGGATCTCCTTGAGCTGAATATCGACGGTGAAAAGATCAGGGGCTACAGATCACCTGATGCAAGGTCGGTTTGGATAAGGAACTATTCCGACATGATGAGGGCTCTTCGCTATTCGGAGGCTGATCTGAAGAGCGTTGTAAAGCATTTTGCCGACAACCAGTCGCGCAACGGACGTATCTTTGACTATTTCACGACATTCCCCGAAAAACTCCCCTGTGAGCGGGAGAACTGGACCAAGTACGTCAGGTCACCCGTTGAGGCTGATACTGAATTCAGGTTCATCAAGGCGGCATGGCTGGCATGGCAGGCAACAGGTGATGATGACTTCATAAAGAGACTGATTCCCACATTCGAGAGAGCCCTGGCATATGTCATGGAGGGGCGCTATTTTGACAAAGACAAGTTCCTTTTTCGCAGGCCCTATACTATTGACACATGGGATTTTGCCTACCATGCCGGACACCATGACTGGCTGCAGTTCCAGATAGATGATAATACCTTTTGGGGTTACTTCCACGGTGATAACAGCGGTTATTACGAGGCCTTCCATTTCATGTCATACTGGTATAACATGTTTGGAGACAAGGTTAAGACTGCACAGTGGCGCGACCGTGCCCTTAAGCTCCGCAAAAGTCTTAACACACACTGTTTTAACGGTTCGTTCTATACTCATTTTGTGAAGCAGACCCCCGTTACAATTGATGGTGTCGACGAGGCCTCACAGCTGAGCCTGAGCAATCCTGCCGCCATTAACAGGGGCGCGGCCTCTCCGGGCATCGCCAATGCTATCATCAATGAATACATGAAGCGTCGTGAGACCACAACCGCTTTTGCCGAGTGGTTCTCCATTGATCCCCCATTCCCGGCAGGAATCTTCGGTGATTACAAGCTGTCACGCGGAGCATATGTTAACGGAGGCATAATGCCTCTTACAGGCGGTGAGCTTGCACGAGCCGCCCTCGAGTACGGCTTTGAACAGTATGGAATTGACATACTGATGCGCTATTATGACCTGATCTCACGCAACGGTGAAACCTACCTGTGGTATTTCCCTGACGGGAAACCATCAACGGTGGAGACCAGCACCTCTCCTGAGGCAAAACCGACAGACGGATGGGGCTCGTCGGCAATGCTATATGCCTTTGTGGAAGGTCTGGTCGGAATACAGGATAAGGATAAGCTTTTCCGCAGGGTTCGCATCTGCCCCAAATGGATCACCGCGGGAGTTGAACGCGC
>CAYVYM010000011.1:0-5148 GCA_964455705.1 uncultured Rikenella sp. | reverse complement strand
CTGATCAGAGGGTTATATATGAACTCAAAACCGGTAGCAATAATTACGGGAGCCAGCAGGGGCATTGGCCGCGCCATATCGCTTGCGCTTGCTTCCGAAGGATACGACATTGCCGCTGTCGCCCGCACCCCTGACAGCGAATGCATGCTCTCTCTTCAGCCCGAGATAGAGAAACTTGGCGCAGAATTTTACCCGGTAGGGCTTGACGTGGCGCATACCAATCTGCATGATGAGGCCATCTCAAGCATTCTTGAACGCTATGGCCGGATAGATATACTGGTAAATAACGCCGGAATCGCACCGATAGAGCGCAAGGATCTCCTTGACATGAACGAGGAGACCTTTGACCGCGTTCTGGCTGTCAACCTGAAGGGCCCCGTGTTCCTTGCACGGAGAGTGGCAAGGGAAATGATATGGATGAAGGAGCAGGTGAACGATTACAGGCCATCAATAATGTTCATAACATCATTCCTTGCCTATACCTCATTTACAAACGGCATGGATGTATGCATCTCCAAGGCAGCGCTAAGCATGGCAGCTCAGGTCTTCGCAGACCGGCTCACAGAAGACGGTATCTGTGTATATGAGATCAGGCCCGGACTCATCAGGACAGAGCTGACCACGAGAAGCAAGTATAAATTTGACAGGCTCATCACCGAAGGACTGATACCCCAGAAGAGATGGGGCACGCCGGAGGATGTGGCTAAAGCCGTGGCTTCACTTGCCCGGGGCGACTGGCCATTTTCAGCCGGCACCGTCTTCGAGGTCAGCGGCGGGATGAACATCCAGGGTATCTGACAATCAGTTCACCAGAGTTTAGAATTTATTTCCTAAGCGATTTTATTCAACTTTTGTTGAACAAAATCCTATTGCCAATGGTTAAGATTATAACAAACAAGGGAATAATATGAAAAAAGCAGGTTTAATTGCGCTCATTGCAGTCCTGGCGGCTACACAGCTGACTGCGCAGAAGAGATACGTTGCCGACCCATCGGCCACAGTGATAAAGTGGCATGGTGAAAAGATAGTCGGTGCCAACCACACCGGCACAATTGATCTTAAGGAGGGATGGCTGACATCTGACGGCAAATCGATCTCCGGAGGCGAGTTCATCGTTGACATGAACAGCATTAAGGACGAGGACTTAAAGGATGCAGGCAGCCGGGCAAAGCTGGAAGGGCACCTAAAATCTGATGACTTCTTTGGTGTTGAGAAATTTCCTTTGTCGAAGCTGGTCCTTGAAAGTGGCAGTCAATTCACTGATGGCAAGGCAATTGTTAAAGGCAGCCTGACAATCAAGGAAGCAACACACCCGGTCGAGTTTACCGTACAGGAATCCAGATCAGGTGATCTTCTTACCTACAAGGCAACCATCACCTTTGACCGTTCATTATACGATGTCAGGTTCGGTTCAGGCAAATTCTTCTCCAACCTTGGCGACAGTGCCATAAGGGATGAGATAAAGCTTGATGTAAGTCTGGCAGTAAAATAAACTGTCACCCCGGGAGCCTCGCCTCGCCTTCGCACCCTTTGAGTCGGGTGAGGGATTCAGAAGCTTAATGAATCAGCGTTTGCCATTTCTATGAATGACAGGTAGATAAGCTTGGCAACATCCTCCATTATCTCCGGCGTGACTGCTGTCTCATCATCTCCCGGCAGGTGGTAAAATACGGGTTTGACCCCATCAGTGGTTGAGAGGCTCATGGTCCGGAATCCGTCTGCCAGAAAAACCAGTCCGTCGCTTCGCGGCCGGCCGTAGAACACTCCGCCGGAGGTTGAGACTCTCATGGGCCTGTGGATATACTTGCTGTTGGCTGATTTGAAATACTCTGTCAGGCCGGCGCAGGATGCCGATGCACTTACGGCCAGCCCGATGCCGTTTCCAACCATGTCAAGGTTGATGTATGTGACAGTCTTCTCTTTCGGGAATATGGGGTTCTTTGTATAGAACTTGCTTCCCAGCAGGCCTGTCTCTTCACCTCCTATCATAAGGAACAGCACAGTGCGTTTCATCTTGATGCCTGATAAGGTAAGTGCTTTTGCCGCGGCCATTATATCAATGACCCCGCTGGCATTGTCGAGTCCACCGTCAACTAGCAGTCCGCCGGCATTACCCACGGCGTCAAGGTGCCCGCCTATGATGATTACCTCATCCTTAAGGATAGGGTCTGTACCTTCAATCATTCCGGCTACGTTGCATGTCCTGCCTTCAGGGTGCCTGGTTGTGTTCGCTCGTATAGTCATTGTTTTCCCTGTGGCAAATGAGGCAGGCCTGAATGATTTGTCGGTCTGTGCAAGCAGGCTTGTATTGTCCTTGCCCAGACCGGCGAAGATGTCAGCCAGTGGTTCGGGGCCGATACCGCAAACTATCATATTTTCGACGTATGATATGTTGGGGTTGGCACTGTTGCCGTCGATGTACAGCATCCCGGCCGCCCCGTGTGCAGCTGCATTTTCGACCTTATAATGGTGATAACAGTACCTGACCCACTTTGCATATTCGGAGTTGCGTACATCCTTGAAGGGGACATCGCGGTTCATCAAAACTATTTTGCCCTTGACGTCTATGCCCTTGTAATCGTCATAGTTCAGCTCCGGGGCGCTGACTCCGTAGCCGACGTATACTACTTCAGCAGTCACCTCCCCGTTGCCCGAGTTCATCCCCGGGTAGTAGTCTGCCGGTGCCGAATAGTTTTTCACAATGACTTTCCCGTCTTTCTGGGGCAGGTGCAGCAGCAGTGCCCCAACGTCATTCACCACCGTGTAAGGGTGGTCAAACCACTGGAAGAAAGATCCGTTGTCTCCTGCCGGCTTGATTCCCCATTCGCTCAGTTTGCCCGCTGCCCATTCTGCTGCTGCCAGGTACTCAGGTGTGCCTGCCAGCCTTCCATTGAATTCCGGCGAGCATATCTCTGTCATCCAGCCGGCTATCTCCTCGCTGCTGATTGAATGAAAGTGTTTAAGCAGGTTCTGTTCCTCCGTTTGTTGTGCCTGCAGCTGCAGTGAGAGTGAGAATGTGATGAGGAGGGTCAGGATGAGGGACAGGATACGCATGTCTTAAAATTTTATGGGTCCAATAGATATTAACAGATGTAAATATATCGTTTTATAAATTGAGATTTGGAACGGAATGGCTTCTGCGGCCTGTTTCAAAACACCATTTACGAAACTATTTGTTGTAACAGTCGAAGAAAATTATGCATTAAATAGTGGCGAAGAGCTACATAAATTTACTAAATAATGAACATTCGCATGTTTAGAAATGAAACAATTATAGTCTCTTTTACGTTGCTGTTAGCTTCAGCTATTTGCAGCGGACAGAAGACCTGGTGGGGCGAGTATTCGGTTTTTGCAGGCGGAGGCACCAATGATATCTTCAGGTTCAACGAGCTTACAGGTGCAGGTTCCGTGACAGGGACGGGCACCTGGATTGCAGGTGCCGACCTGCGAAGGCTTCTCGGTGATCATTTCAGCATTGGGACGGGCCTCTCATATTCGCAGCAGTACTATTACACCAGTCCGGCACCGGGAATACCCGGTGAGGATCATCCGGGCAGTTTCGGTTTGTTTGCGGTACCACTGACAGCCAGGGTAGATTTCCTGAAGTGGTTCTTCGCTGATGCGGGACCCATCTTATCTCTGCAGACCGGGAGTTCGTATGTTGACAATATGACAGGACTGGGGGCTACCCTGGGGGGTGGATTCCAGTATAATTTCAGATCTGATATTTTTATACGGGTCAGGGCCTGCGCCTCACAGTATAGCCTGCTTCATTTTTTTCCTGAAGATTATCCGCGGACCTTGTACAATTCCGGTATGACGCTGGGGGTGGGTTACCAGTTCATCCACCTGGGCAGATGCAACTGTCCGGATGACAACAGCCCGCGCAAGAGGTTTCACTAATCTTCAGCTCCTTATCTTATCAGATCTCTTGGCTCTGGTCAGGATTATTCATTCTTCAGCCACTTCGGCTATCATGGATTTGCCGGTGTCCAGGATTATCATTCTTCAGCCACTTCGGCTATCATGGCTTTTGCCTCTGCCCATTTCTCCCCGGGCATGCGGGCTCCGATAATTTCTATGACCTTACCTGCCAGAATTGATCCGAACATACCGCACTTATCGAGGCTGAACCCGTTTGAGAAGCCATACAGGAATCCGGCCGAATAGAGGTCTCCGGCGCCGGTGGTATCCACCGCCTTGACTTTCAGGGCGTCAACCTTGATGACCTCGTCACCACGTTTGATCCATGATCCGTCGGGACCGGTTTTAACGACTGCAATATGGCATTTTTTAGAAATTTCGTCGAGTGCCTCCACGGGACCGAGGCCGGTAAAGGCGCGGGCCTCCTCCTCATTTGCGAAGATGATATCCACATATTCTGTCACTACTTTTTTGAATGCAGGCAGCATGTCATTGACCACGTTAAAGCTGGACAGGTCGAGGGCCACGCACATCCTGTTTTCTTTTGCCAGGCGGCATGCCTGTTCCACCAGTGGGAGGTTGAATATAAGATATCCCTCGAGGTAGAGAACATGGTATCCTTTGAAGTATGCGCTCTGTAGTTCATCGGCTATAAGCTCTGTTGCGGCCCCGAGGTGGGTGGCGAAGGTGCGTTCCGAGTCGGGTGTCACCAATGCCACGGCGGTGCCGGTGGGCGACTGGGGAGAGCGTATCAGGACGGGTGTCAGTCCGGCTTCGACCATATCCTTTTCGTAGAAGTTTCCGAGTTCATCGCGGCCCACTTTGCCAATGAATGAAGAGTGTACTCCCATGATGCCGAGGCCGTACATGGTGTTGCCTGCCGAGCCGCCGGAGGCGAGGGTTTTCTTCAAGCCGTTGATAGCCTGTTTTATCTCTCCAGAGCGGGTGGCGTCGACCATTGTCATACTCCCTTTAGGGAGGCTGAACCGGATGAGGCAGGTCTCATCCGGCACTATTGTCATCACGTCGACCAGGGCGTTGCCGATGCCAATAATTTTCTTCATCAGGAAATTTTTGCCAAAGATATTGCTTAATTCGTTTAAAGCGGTTAATTTTGCGACTCTCAAAAAGAGCGATATATTCCTCAGTAGCTCAGTTGGTCAGAGCACCTGACTGTTAATCAGGGGGTCCTAGGTTCAAGTCCTAGCTGGGGAGCGAAGCAAG
>CAYVYM010000010.1:0-88879 GCA_964455705.1 uncultured Rikenella sp. | reverse complement strand
GGCAATAGGCAATAGAGGAATTTTCGATTTCAGATTTTCGATTGTCGATTTAATCAAAATTCGCAAATCGCAAATCGCAAATCGCAAATCGCAAATCGCAAATCCTTCAGACCTTTGGACTTTCGACTTATTTGACTGGGCTGCCGTTTTTTATCTTCTGCTCCGGGACCACGAAGACCAGTTTGCCGCTCTCGTCCTCGGCCAGCAAAACCATCCCTTTCGATTCGATGCCTTTGATTGTACGTGGTGCCAGGTTGACAATGACCGAAATGCTCCTGCCCGGCAGCTCCTCCGGACTGAAGTATTCGGCGATGCCTGACACGATGGTGCGTACATCAATTCCCGTGTCAACCTTCAGCTTTATGAGCTTTGCCGTTTTGGGGACCTTCTCTGCCTCTAGAATGGTGGCCGTCCGGATATCCATACGAGTGAACTCATCGAAGCTGACATCCTCCTTCTGAGCTATCGCCACAGTACTCTCCTCAGCATTCGCAGTTTTGGTATCAAGAAGTTTTTTCACCTGTCTGTCGATCTCCTCATCCTCAACCTTGCTGAACATCAGCTCGCCTGAAGAGACCGTGTGTCCGGGAGAGAGAAGATCTGACCTGCCGGCGGCATCCCAGCTGAGGCCGCCGATACCCAGCCAGCCCCTCAGCTTATCCATCGAGAAGGGAAGGAAGGGTTCAAGCAGGATGGCAAGGTTGGCGGTTATCTGCAGTGAGACGTACATTATTGTTTTGACGCGTTCGGGGTCTGTTTTTACAACCTTCCACGGCTCCGTATCTGCAAGGTATTTGTTGCCGAGGCGTGCCAGGTTCATGGCTTCGGCGAGCGCCTGCCGGAACCTGAATGCCTCAAGGTTGCTTTCGACATTCTCCATGCATGTCATGATAGAGCTCACCGTGGCAGTGTCATAGTCAGTCATTGCCCCCGGGGCAGGAACCAGACCCCTGTAGTAATTATTGGTTAAGACCAGGGTGCGGTTAACGAAGTTGCCCAGGATGGCTACAAGCTCGTTGTTGTTCCGGGCCTGGAACTCCTTCCAGGTAAAGTCGTTGTCTTTGGTCTCCGGGGCGCTGGCGCAGAGGGCATACCTGAGAGAATCCTGCTTCCCGGGAAAGTCAATGAGGTACTCGTGCAGCCAGACTGCCCAGTTGCGTGACGTGGAGATCTTGTCCGACTCGAGGTTCAGGAACTCATTGGCAGGCACATTGTCAGGAAGGATATAGCTCCCCTCTGCCTTGAGCATTGCCGGGAAGATGATACAATGAAAGACGATGTTATCCTTGCCGATAAAGTGAATCATGCGCGTTTCGGGGTCTTTCCAGTATTTCTCCCAGTCGGGGGTCAGCTCCCTCGTTGCGGAGATGTATCCTATGGGTGCGTCAAACCATACATAGAGCACTTTTCCTTCCGCTCCTTCAACGGGCACGGGCACACCCCAGTCGAGGTCACGGCTTACTGCCCTGGGTTGCAACCCCTGGTCGAGCCACGACTTGCACTGGCCGTAAACGTTGCTTTTCCACTCGGTATGCTCGTGGAGGATCCATTTTCTCAGCCAGGGCTCATATTTATCGAGAGGCAGGTACCAGTGGAGCGTGTCACGCATCACCGGCGCACCGCCGCTGATGGTTGAGCGGGGGTTGATAAGATCGGTCGGACTGAGTGATGTGCCGCACTTCTCGCACTGGTCGCCGTAGGCATTTTCATTGGAGCAATGAGGACAGGTACCGGTGATATACCTGTCTGCAAGGAAGCAGCAGGCCTCCTCGTCATAGTACTGGCTGGCGGTCTTCTCAATGAATTCACCCTGGTCATAAAGCTTGCGGAAGAACTGTGAGGCAGTCTCGTAATGAATCTTATTGGATGTGCGTGAATAGATGTCAAATGATATCCCGAAGTCGCTGAAGGCCTTCTTGTTGAGTTCATGATAGCGGTCAACCACCTCCTGTGGCGTGATGCCCTCCTTCCGTGCCTTGAGGGTGATGGGTACTCCATGTTCGTCTGATCCGCAGATGGAGATGACATCCTCGCCGCGCATCCTCAGGTACCGGGTATAGATGTCCGACGGCACATAAACCCCTGCCAGGTGTCCGATATGTATTGGTCCGTTGGCATACGGCAGGGCCGATGTGATAAGGTGACGCTTGTACTTCTTCATCTGTGAATGGCTGTTGCTGTGGTTAACCCGGCAAATATAATGATTTTGGAGTAGAGCCCGGATGGCAAATCACCCCTCCTGGCCGAAGGCAGTCAGCACTTCGTTCATATATGTCCTTGACACAGGTACAATTGAGGGAGGAATGCTGTCGAGCTCAAGCGCCAGCCCCTCCTTTTCCCTGCGGATCAGTTTGACCTTTTCAACATTGACCAGGTAGGAGCGGTGGCAACGGATGATGGATTCCTGTTTCAGCTCATCCTCCATGGTCCTGAGTGTATTGCGAAGCATGAACCTGGTGACCTTGTCCTGCGCCTGGTACCAGACAGTGACGTAATTGTCACTTCCCTGCATATATAGTATATCGGAGCGCTTCAGCGACATCCTCAGTACTCCCTTCTCATCCCTTAGGGGAATCATCGGCTTCTGGCCCGTACCCTCTGCCTGTTCTTTTATCCCGGTAAGTTTGAGCTTGCTGTCGTGCCATGAGAACCAGAGCCAGAGAATGATATAGGGAAGAGCCAGGGTGAGTGAGGTGTGACGCACTGACCTCCCGAGAAGCTCGGCAAAGGTGCGGGTATCATCAAGTATCACGATCTCAAATAGAGTGAAGAAGAGCGCCATCGCAACTATCTCCGCCGCGACCCAGACCAGGTAGTGCCATACTTTCAGCTGCAGGCCCCGGCGTACGGCATGGTACATGATCACCCTGCTGACGGCGACCACAAGCACCCCGGCAAGAATAACCCCGCTGGCATAAAAGAAGAGCGTCGGTTTTGAGACCTCAAACCATGTGGTTACCCCGAAGGGAGTGTATATGTTAAGGAAGAGCAACGCAAAGCCTGCTGTAAAAAGGATTGTCGTAACGATATTACCCTTTTCCGTAAAGTATCCCGGCAGTCTGTAGTTCAGGTCGATGTTCATCACACAGCTATCAGGAACAAAATTAATACTTTTGGTGAAGTAAGGGTTTCAGGTTAAAATCAGCCGCATGATTTCGCCCCTCAGGAGCCCTTTTTACCCCTCATGACAGGGTTATGGCCCCGGGGAAGGGCGGGGGCACCTATTTTTTTGTCATCGAGTCCGTATCTGTTTTGTTTGCAGAAAAATCTGTCATGGGATACACTCAGCAGGAGCGGGAATTCTCGTCGTACTTCAGGGGGGGAGTGGAGGAAGGCTTTGTACCGGGTACCGGAATACGGATTGTGAGTGAGGTGTTTCATTCGTCAGGCAGCTACCGCTATTCCGACGAAAAGAATGTAGCATCCGTCTTTCATTCTCTTTTCAGATCGAAGGAGCTGGAGCATTCAAATGATGATTTCCGTTATTACCTCCTCATCCCTGATGGCAGCGCCGGCAGGGGCGCCATCATCCTCCTTCACGGCCTCAATGAGCGAAGCTGGAACAAGTACATGCAGTGGGGCATGAGGCTGGCTTCTGATACAGGCAGGCCCGTTATACTCTTCCCAAGCGCCTATCATATGAACCGTTCACCACGCAGCTGGATAGACAGGCATCTGATGACGCCGCTGGTGACGGCGCGTACCACCATGCTGCCGGACACAAAGCTGTCAACATTCGTCAACGTGGCCCTGAGCACCCGAATGTCTTCATCTCCCCAGCGCTTCCTTCTCTCCGGGTACCAGACCCTGAGGGACCTTGCCAGCCTGACCGGCACTGTAAGGGAGGGTTCTCACCCACATCTGCCGGGAGGAGGGCCTGTTGACATATTCGCCTATTCGATAGGGGCCCTGGCAGCACAGGTGATGATGCTGTCAAGACCATCACTTCTGCCCGCGGAGAGCCGCATGCTGCTTTTCTGCGGAGGCAGTGCTTTCGGCCTTATGAACGGCACCTCGAAGCTGATAATGGACAGCAGGGCCTTCGAGAGACTGGTGACATTCTATCTCGAATGGCCTGACGGTAAGATGAGCAGCGATGGCGACCCGTTCATGCAGATTTTAAATGGCACATCTGAGGGCGAGGCTTTCTATGCCATGACCTCACTCAGCAGGCTGAAGGATATCTTGGGAGCTCCATTCATAAATACCGGAGGAAAGCTCAAGGCCATAACATTTTCCGGTGACAGGGTGATACCCGCAGAGGCCGTTTCTGCCACGCTGCGGGGTGCTGACGCTGAGGTCTGGTCTCCCCATTATCCGTTTACACATGAAAATCCTTTTCCCGTTCTCGCCGGAGACAGCTCTTACGAGGTTGACCGGACTTTCGACCGGCTCTTCACGGCGGCGGCCGGATTTTTCTCATAAAATGGCTACATTTGGGACTGCCAACTCAAAAGACCTGTCATGAAAGCTCTTATTGTTCCGCCATATCTTGATGAAGGAGACCTGATCACTATTGTCACGCCTGCAAGTCACATTGAAATGGATGTTGTTCAGGATGCAGTGAAGATGCTTGAAACGTCCGGTTTCAGGGTTTCACTTGGTGACCATGTCTTCACCAGAAGCGGGCCTTTTTCAGGAAGCGATGATGAGAGGCTTCATGATCTGCAGAAGGCAACCGATGATCGCCAGGTGAAAGCAGTACTCTGCTCCAGGGGTGGCTATGGCATGTCAAGAATAGTGGACAGGATAGATTTTTCTGTGCTGAAGAGTCACCCCAAGTGGTATGTGGGTTACAGCGATATCACCTCATTGCACCTGTGGCTGAACAGTGTATGCGGTATAGCCTCCCTTCATGCTGAGATGCCACTGAACTACTCCAATCCTGAATGCTCCCCGTTATGTTATGAGACCATGGTCAGGGCACTGAAGGGCGAGGCGGAGCCTGTGAGATGGACAGCCGGGCACAAGGGGTCATTCACCCTCACCGGACCGGTCACGGGCGGAAACATATCACTGATCTACAGCCTGAACGGAACGGCGGCACAGCCTGACACCGAGGGGGCGATACTCTTCATCGAGGAGATCGGGGAGAAGTTCTATCATCTTGACCGGATGCTCACGGCGATGCGTATGACGGGAATGTTGAAAAACCTGTCTGCCCTGCTGGTCGGAGGGATGGAAAAGATCACTGAGGGAGAGCATGTCTTCAACCAGACGGTTGAGGAGGTTGTCATGAATGTTGCCGGCGGTTACGGTTACCCGGTGCTCTTCAATTTCCCGGCCGGGCATATAAGTGATAACAGGGCGATCTATCTTGGGCGAATCGCATCTATTGAGCAGGCAGGCAACGAGGCCGTTCTGACCTGGCTGTAGACAGCCTCAGAATGCTGCCAGCAGCAGGTTGATATCCTTTGAAAGTATCCCGAACTTCTGGCCAAGCACCTCATTGGTGAGGATGCCGTTATAGATGTACACTCCGTCACGCAATCCGTTGTTGAACTTGAGCATCGGGGTTATACCGCCCGCGTCGGCTATCACCTGCATCAGCGGTCTGAAGACGTTGCTCAGCGCAATTGAGGCAGTCTTGGGAACGCGTGAGGGGAGGTTCCACGCCGAATAGTGTATCACTCCGTGCTTCTCGTAGATAGGATCCTTGATTGCTCTCGGCTCTGCTGTCTCGACGCATCCGCCCGTGTCTACACTCAGGTCAACGATGACAGAACCGCGTTTCATACCCTTGACCATCTCTTCGGTCACATAGAACCATGGCACCAGTATATCCGTTGAGAGAGCCCCTATCAGCACATCGGCTGATTTCAGCGCTTTCTGAAGCACCTGCGGATGGAAGGTGGAGGTATAGAGCCTCTGTCCGAGCATATTCTGGAAATTACGGAGACGGTGCACCGAGGAGTCGAACACCCTGACTATGGCCCCCAGGCCCAGGGCAGCCCGGGCAGCAGACTCCCCGGCTGTGTTGGCTCCTATTATTACCACCTCCGACGGTGTCACTCCGGTCACCCCGCCGAGCATGACCCCCTTGCCTCCCGAGGTTGTGCTCAGGTATTCCGAGGCGAGGAGAACCGACGTGATACCGCTTATCTCGCTCATCGATTCAACAACGGGGAACATGCCGTCGCTGTCTTTTATCCTTTCACTTGCCAGTGCAGTAACACGCTTGCGCATCATCTGCGAGAGTGTCTCCTCTCCCATTGTAGCCGCATTCATGAATGAGATTACTATCTGCCCGCCCCTGAGCATTGAGGCCTCCTTCTGGGTGAAGGGGGCGATCTTTATGACGATGTCACAGCTGTATATCTTCTGCGATGTGTCGGCCACAATGGCTCCGTTGTCACTGTACTCCCTGTCTGAAAAGCCCGAACTCGCTCCGGCACCTTTCTCCATGAAGACCTCGTGGCCAGCATCGGTGAGTATCTTGACGGCTTCGGGGGTAAGTGCAATACGCTTCTCATCATCATGTACGTCATGCGGCATCCCGACAGACATCTGCCGCCTGCCCACGGCCTTCTCAATCAGCTCTTCCCGCGGCATGAACACACTTCTTGACGGCTCACTCATCTGGCATCGTTTTAAGGGGTTAAACGGAAGTTAATTAACAGCAGATCAAATTTAAGATTTTAATCGGAGAGATGCAATTGACTCCGGATAATTAAGAGAGTCCTGATGACCCGCCTGATGTTTATGACGATCAGGTTACTGTTATCCCCTGACGGAGGTAATGGTTTCGATAAAACTCTTTCTGCTATTCCTTGTCGGGGGCTAAGGTTTCGATGATCCTGCCTCCGTCACCGGTGACGGTTATTGACAGTCTGAGTGTTTCAGGCGGCAGCAGCGGCTCGATGAGCTCCGGCCATTCCATGAAACACGGGGAGGCAGAATCAAAGTACTCCTCGATGCCGAAGTCGAGCACCTCTGAGATTTTTTTTATCCTGTAGAAATCGAAGTGGTAGACCGGGAGGTTGCCGGGGCGCCTGTATTCATTGATGAGGGTGAAGGTGGGGCTGGTGACGGTGTCAGTGACACCCATCTCATGGCATAATGCCCTGATGAAGGTTGTTTTGCCTGACCCCATCTGCCCGTAGAAGGCGAATATCCTTTTGTCAGCCGTCTCCCTGAGGAAGTGTCTCGCCGCGTCGCGCAGCCGGCTTTTGTCAGTTATCACGATCTTCATGCTGCAAAAATAGCTTTTAAACCGGCTCAAGCGTCACGAGGGGCAGCATCATCTCCTGGAGCGAGACGCCCCCATGCTGGAACGAATCACGGTAGTATGAGACTATATGATTGTAGTTGTTGGGATAGACCAGGAAGTCATTACCGCATGCGAAGATGTATCTCGAGGTGATGTTGGTCATTGGCAGTCCCGCCTTTGCCGGTGCTGTTATCTCAAACAGGTCGCGTGCATTGTAGTCAAGGTTCCTGCCGGTTTTATAGCGCAGGTTCATTGATGTCTGCCTGTCGCCCACCACCTTGACAGGTTTCTGTACCTTTACCGAGCCGTGGTCGGTGGTGATCACTACCCGTGCTCCCTTTGCAGATACCTGCCTGAGGAGTTCAAGCAGCGGTGAGTGGATGAACCACGAGTGTGTCAGTGAGAGCCATCCGGCTTCATCGCCGGTCATGTCACGGATAACGCCAATCTCTGTCCGGGCATGGCTCAGCATGTCAACGAAGTTATATACCACTACATTAAAATCATTTGCCAGGAGCTGTGGTATTTTATCATTCAGGCTTCTTCCGCTGGCGTCAGAGGTGATCTTGTTATAACTCCACCTGCATCCCAGCCCTGCCCTCTGGAGGTTTTTCGCCAGCAGCTTCTCCTCGTTGAGGTTCTTGCCCTCGTCTTCATTGTCTCCTATCCAGTACTCCGGCATGAGCTCGCCGATGGCGGCAGGCATCAGCCCGGCAAAGAGCGCGTTTCGCGAATACTGCGTCGTGGTGGGGAGAATACTCAGGTAGATCTCTTCGGAGACGGTGCGCATGACATGACTCAGGTCCGCGGCAATTGTCTGCCACTGGTCGAGGCGCATGTTGTCAACGATGATGAAGAAGAGCGGTGATCCCTTCCCGATAAGGGGAAAGATACGTTTTGACATCACTGCAGGTGAGATGAGCGGCCTGTCTGATGAATCGGCAGAGATCCACTGCAGGTAATTAGTTGAAATGTATTTTGCAAATGCCCGGTTGGCATCCGACTCCTGCATGCGCAGCACCTCTCTCATGCCGGTGTCAGATGATCTTATCAGCTCGGCCTGCCAGAAGGTGAGCCTGCGATACAGCTCAGTCCACTGTGTGAAGGTTGATGCCGAGGAGATCATGTTGGCTATTGATCCGAACTCTTCCCTGAAGACAGTGGTCGTCTGGCGAGTGACGATATCTCCTGTATCGAGAATGCGTTTGAGGGTTAGCAGTATCTGCTGCGGTTTGACGGGTTTGATCAGGTAATCAGCTATCTGAGAGCCTATTGCTGCTTCCATAATATCCTCCTCTTCGCTCTTGGTTATCATGACCACGGGGATGGAAGGTCTGATGGCCTTGATGCGGCGGAGCGTCTCTATCCCGCTCAGCCCGGGCATGTACTCGTCGAGGAAAATGATGTCATAGGGTCTGTCACTGACCATGTTGATCGCGTCATTGCCTGACTGGCAGGTATCGGTCTCGAAACCCTTCTCCTTCAGGAAGAGGATATGAGACCGGAGCACCCCGACCTCATCATCGACCCATAATATCCTTACCTGTCTCATTGGCTTCCCCGCATGTCACCGGTTGTTATTATACTCCCTGGCGTGGAAGATGCTGTACCTGTCAATATTCTTGTCGTCCCTGAGTTTTGCCAGGTTATCGCGGCTGATGAGGTAAGGTGTCAGAGAGGCCTCGGCTGCGCCCCTGATGGTTTCCTCCGGTTTGAATGCGCTGAGCCATGTGGCAGCTTCACCGGCATTTGCAAAGGGTCCGGTTGAGGTGAGGATATAGCCAAGGTCAACCACAGTGCCCTCCGTGGTATAGTTCTTATCCGGGAAATTGTCAAGGTTATAGTTGATGAGGTCAAACACCATCTGGTTCATGTTTGCCTGGAAATTACGGGCAACGATAATAACATAATGCGGTTGCATCATGTCAGCATGATACAGTTCCTCAGCGATGCGGGTATCCTCTGCAATCTTTATGGCCGGAATCTCCTTCCTGAGGAAGTCGTTTATCTCTGCGGCCCGTTGTCCTTCCGGGGTGGAGGGGAACCTGGCCACCAGGGAGTCAAGTTTTTCCTTGTATGCCATCTCTCCTGACAGAGCGCCAGTGGCCATGGCGTCAAGGAGCATGAATTTGGGAACAAGCTCTTCACCGGCGAAGAGCTTCACTGCCTCGTTGGCGATGGCCTGTGTCTCTGAGTAGCGTCCTTCAGTGAAGGCCTGGTATGCCGTCTCATAGCTCCTGGAAGCCCTCGCGGCCATCTCCTGGTGTTTCCTGACGTAGTCGGGGTCAGAGAGAATCTGTGCAAACTCAGAACCGGGGTATGAAGCCAGCAGGTCGGCCCTGCGTCTGTCGGCCCGTGCAGGGTCATAGAGGCGGAGCAGGCGGTAGAGTTCATACAGGGCCTCAGCCCTGATATTGTCATCACTGCCTGTGCGCGAAGCCTCCTCGAACGAATTGGCAGCGGCGAGGGTATCAGCCAGCCTTGATGCCAGTGTTTTTCCCTCTCCCAGCAGTGCTGCAGCGCTTGCATTGGCGGAGCTTTTTAAGAGCGAGTCTGTCAGCGGGAGGTTGCGCAGGTAATAATCTTTGGTCCGCTGCGGGTCTGCGCCGGTGCTGTCGGTCCGTTGTCTCTCATCATTGTTTTCTGCCGGAGAACCGTTGCTGAATGCAGCCCGTGCCTTGTTCGACCTTCGCCAGTTGTCTTCAAGCCTTCTGTCGCCCCAGCGCCGTTTGAACTCGGTACGGCCGAACGAGAGAGCCGTCTGGTTGTAGAAATACCATCCTCCCTCAGCGGAGATGGCTCCACGGTATCGCTGCTCATTCTCATAGTAGAGGCCCATGTTGTACCTGTCGCCACCGTCACCGGTCCGGGCCTGTGTCTGTGCTTCCTCATAGGAGCGGATGATTCCGGCAATAAGGGCGTCACGCTCTGAGGCGTTCATCGCGGCCACCCGGCGGAGGCTGTCCTCGGTGACAACCACGTTGTGGAAACCCGCATACTCGCTCAGGTCCGAAGCCCTGCGGCTGATACTGGCATAATCAGGGAACCGGTCATCAACCAGGGAGGAGACGCTGTCATAATATAGTGATGCCGTCATATACTCCGGAAGGGCGTAATAGTGTTCGCCCAGGGCGAGGTATGAACGCGCCTTCTGGCGGGTGTTAACCGTGGTGCTGGCGGCTGACTGCGACCATAGCCTGAGGGCCTCGTCAGTGTTGCCCGTCCGCTTTTCAAGCTCGCCGAGGGCAAAATAGATCTGGTCAAGGTAGTCCTTATTCTTTGAGTCACGCAGCATCCTGCGAAGTGATTTCCTGAGGTCATCAGCGTCACCTTGCGATATGTCGGCTACTCCGGCAAGGTTTATGGCAGCATTGAACTCCAGGTCATACGAGGGGTTCATGCGTATCACCTGGCTGAACCAGCGCGTGGAGAGTGCATTTTCTCCGGCTGCCTTGCATACCTGGGCAAGGAGATAGGTCAGGCGCACCCTTGTGTCTTTGTCTCCTGATAACTCCGCAGCTTTTGTCAGCGGTTCCATGGCATCTCCGAACCGTTTCTGCCGTAGCAGGATGTCAGCGCGCGTAGAGTAGTACATGGCCCTGAGTGCCCCTGAAAGGTTTTCCGGGTCATTTATATCCTGAAGCAGTCGCGTTGCCTCGCTGTTGTTCCCTTCCTCGGCCTGGATGCGGGCCATCCATATGCCTGCCTCGGTCACCATGTCGGTATCAGTGGTGATACTCACAGCATATGACAGGGATGACCTTGCGGCCATGAAATTCTTCTGGTAAAACTGAGCTTTGGCCATCAGCATATAAGCGTCGTCGACCCACTCATTGTACTCGCGCCTGTTATAGAACTCATCACTGCGCGCATTACCCCCCCTGCGACCCTTCTCAGACGGCCTGGCGGTGATGGAGTGGAGCGAGATAACCTTCGAGGCTTTCTGTATGGCCCGTTCCATATCCGGCGAGGCTGCCCGGGCCGATTCGGCTGAGGAATACTCGAACACCGGAATGAGGGTGCTGTAATCATCACGGTGTGATGACTTTACCTTCTTCACCCCCGCCTTATAGGCTTCGTTCCCGTTGAACCAGATGTTGTATTTGGAGATCAGTGAGTTGTAGAAACGGCTAGCGCCGGTGTTCTTTTCCACGGAACAACCGGCAAGAATCAGGGTAAGTATGATACTCACCGCTGCAATGAATTCTTTATGCCGTAATCTCAAATAATGACGGTTTATATTCTATAACTGTAGAGGTGCGTTAAAAGTATTCAAAGTTAAGAAAAAGAGGCCAGAAACGGGGCGCTGATGCCCGGCGTGGCAGCAGGCTCATTTCATCTCCACTCTCCTGGTCGGTGCCATCTCCGCGTTACGCTTCTCAACCTGGCTGACGATTGTGTCGGCAAGGGTCATGAAAGCCAGCCCTGTATCGCTGTCATCCAGCGCCGCCGGTGTGCCCGTGTCACTGCCGTCGCATATGCTTTCGACGATGGGTATCTGACCCAGCAGTTCGGTGCCACTCTCGGCCGCGAGCCTGCTGCCGCCATCCTTGCCGAAGATGTAGTATTTTCGGCCGGGCAGCTCGGGAGCGACGAAGTACGACATGTTCTCAACGAGACCAAGAACAGGCACATTGATGGCTTCACTGCGGAACATGGCTATCCCCTTGCGGGCGTCGGCCAGCGCCACTTCCTGTGGAGTAGTCACCACTATTGCTCCGGTGACAGGCACCTCCTGGACCAGCGTGAGATGGATGTCACTTGTCCCGGGAGGCAGGTCGAAGATGAGGTAATCAAGCTCACCCCAGTCGCCCTGCGTGATGAGCTGCTTGAGAAAACTGCTTGCCATCGGACCCCGCCAGATGACTGCCTCGCTGCCTTTGACGAAGAAACCGATGGAGAGTATCCTGACACCGTACTTTGTCATCGGGATGATGAGATCATTGCCGCTTTCCTGGCGCACGTCGGGAGCGTAGGTCTCCGCATTGAACATTCTCGGCACCGAGGGACCGAAGATGTCCGCGTCAAGGAGTCCTGTGGCATAACCCTTGCGTGCCAGCGCCACCGCCAGGTTGACGGCCACGGTTGACTTGCCTACTCCGCCCTTGCCCGATGATATGGCGATGATGTTCTTCACGCCGGGCAGGATATCCCTTTTGGGAGGGGTCTTCTTTTCAACAACGATCCTTGGTCTGACCTCAATGGAAGAGATGACCACATCAGGCCCCAGCACCTCCTTTACGGCCCTGACACAGTTACTCTTGACAGAGGTGAGGAAGGGGTCATTTGACTTTTCCGGGACGAGCACTATTGTTATCCCTTCTGCCGTTTCGGAAATATCACCCACCATCCCGAGGGTGACGATGTCACTGCCCTTTTCGGGATGAGTGACCATTCTAAGTGCTTTGAGAATATCTTCTTTTTTATGCATGATACTTAACTTTTTTGTTTGTCGGATGATTTACGAACAAGGAATTGATTTACGAACAAGGAACACCGATTTTTGATTTAAGAAGTTCCGGATAGCTGCAAACAACACATCAAAAATCCTAAATCATCATTCCTTGTTCAATATTCTGCTCCTTGTTCGATATTCTTTTTCTTGTTCATTATCCTGTTCTTACTGATTATTTTATCCAATCACTTAACATACTTGGTTCCTCTATAGTTCAACAGAGGGATCCCAGAACCTCTCCCTGAACTCGACGACCACATCTTCCTTCACCGTGAAGCCCTCGTTTTCAAGCAGCTGTTGCATGGTTGACGAGTTGCCGAAGTGATGTTTGCCGGTGAGCATCCCGTTGCGGTTAACAACACGGTGCGCAGGGATGAATCCGGCCAGCGAGTGCGAGGAGTTGAGTGCCCAGCCTACCATCCTGGCTGATCGTGCGGTGCCCAGGTACCTGGCTATGGCACCATATGACGTTATCCGTCCGCGGGGTATCTGCCGGGTGACATCGTAGACGAGGCTGAAGAAGCCATCGTTGTCAGCCGGGGGTAGTGATGATATCTTTCTCATTCGGAAGTTTGAATGACAGGTATGTGATTGGAACTCCCTGATTCAGGAAGATCTCTTCGTAGTGTGTTCTTATGGAAAGCATCGGGTCATCAGGCATCTGTGAATAGAGATCCGTCACTGACGCTATGATCTCCAGCCGGTTGGCATGCACCACCGCCAGGGTATAGTCATACAGTTCCCTGCTGTCTGTCTTCAGGTGAATGATGCCGTTATCCTTCAGAAACTGCCTGTAGAGATTCAGGAAAAGGGGTGACGGCAGCCTTTTCTTTTCTCTCCTCCTCCTGGGCTGGGGGTCAGGGAATGTAAGCCATATTTCGTCAACCTCGCCTGGAGCAAAAAATGAGCCTGCAAACTCGATGCGGATGCGCAGGAAGGCAGCGTTCGGCATCTGCCTCTGGTGTGAGTCCTTCGCTCCCCTCCACATCCGGGCTCCCTTAATATCTATGCCTATGAAATTCCTGTCCGGATATTTTCCGGCCAGCCCGACAGTGTATTCGCCTTTGCCGCAGCCCAGTTCAAGGATAATTGGATTGTCGTTACCAAACCAGTCACTTCGCCATCTTCCCTTCAGCGGGTAGTCCTGCCTGAAGGCCTCTTCAAATGAGGGCTCAATCACATGGTCGAAGCTTTTCAGTTCAGTCCACCGTGCCAGTTTATCCTTTCCCAACGCCTCTCTTATTTGCCCTGATTCTCCTTCAGGAATATCCTGATGCCCATGTCATACACTCCCTTCAGGATGGTGTCTCTCATGCCATGTATGATGGTGAAGTAGTATTCGCCCTCTTCGGGGAAGAAGACATTTGATTTATACGGGATGGTCAGTTCACGGAGGTCGCCAGCACCTCTTCCGAGCCACATCCCTCTCTCATTGGTGATCATGGCTTGCAGGGTGTCAGTGACTGTGGTGCCTGACGGGAATGTGGTAACTATGAAGAGATACATGTTACGGTAGGGGTAGTCTGTCGATGTCCTTACCGAGAGGTCAATATTGAATGTACTGACTGTATCCCCTATTGTGCAGGTATATCTTGCAGGGTCATACATACTCCACTGCCTGTCATCAATCCTGTAGTTTTCTGAGAAGAGGGTGTTCCTGTCACATGAGAGGGTGATTACTGCCAGCATGATGCCGGCAATAAGTATACTACTTCTGCCTTTTCTCATTTCTCCTGTGATATGATTTGTTTTTGCCCTTGCCTTCGCGACGGTTGCTTTTTGTTTCGAATCTTGTCAGTCCGCTGTTCTGCAGCAGCAGGTCGTTTCCTTTTCCAATGGTGTTGTTTGCCTGGCTTGCCAGCAGGTTCTCCGGCTTGATCCCTTTCCTGTTGAGCAGTATGATCTCGCGAACCCGGGCTACCGGTACTGCTGTAAGGTTGACGGCCATGCGGGGGTCTGCAGAGTACCAGTAAATGCCGGTGTGGACCTCCATCTTCATGAAGTGGGCTGTGCCTCCGGCCAGCTCAAGTGTTATCTCCTTCGAGGGGAATTCTTTCTGTGCGTCTAAGTAACAGTCGAGCTCATAGGTGAGACAGCACTTAAGCTTGCCGCACTGTCCGGCCAGCTTCTGGGGGTTGAGTGACAGATCCTGGTAGCGGGCATGCGATGTGGTCACCGACATGAAATTAGTAACATGAGTCGAGCAGCATAGTTCTCGTCCGCAGGTTCCTATGCCGCCTATCCGGCCTGCCTCCTGGCGGGCTCCTATCTGCCTCATCTCTATTCTGATATGAAACTCCTCGGCAAGCACTTTGATCAGCTGCCGGAAGTCAACCCTCTCATCGGCAAGGTAGTAGAAGATCGCCTTTGTCTTGTCTCCCTGGTACTCGACGTCGCCTATCTTCATTGCCAGCCCCAGGTTCTCGGCTATCTTTCGTGACCTGAGCATTGTGTGATCCTCAAGCTTCCTGGCCTCTTCCCACTTCTGAAGGTCGACTGGTCTGGCCTTCCTGTAGACCTTCTTCATCTCATCAATGACCGGCCTGACCTTCATCTTTTTAAGCTGTTCCATGACAAGGAATCCGGTCATGGAGACGTATCCGATGTCATGGCCGGGTGATGCCTCCACGGCAACGATGTCATCAACCTCAAGCCTCATCCCGTTAGTGTTGCGGTAAAAACCCTTGCGTGTGTTCTTGAACCGAACCTCGATGACCTCGTTGTACCTGGGGTCGAAAGGCAGCCCGGCAAGCCAGTTGTATTCATTCAGCTTGTTGGCACCGGGATGGTATTTAATTTCAGGTGGTGAAGGCTCTTCGCCTCCATGGGCCTGTATATCTTCGTTTGTCATGACGTCAGGTTATCTCTGCCGGATGAAGGGTCAGAAGACACTTTAACCGGAGGGTGATTGCAAAATTAGGAATAAATGCGCTATTATCAAGTGATTCCCCTCAGTTACCTGATAAGTCTCAGTGTCTTCAGCGCCAGATCGAGGAAAATCATTTTGGTGTTGCCGTTGCTCTCAACGTGAGCGAAGGCAAGGTTGAACTCCCTGTTAAGGGCATTGATGTTATTCTCATTGATGAACGGATGAAATTTCTGGGAGAAGTCGTCTTCACTCTCTGTGAGATGGACAAGTTTATTTTCGCGACCCCCGAAATTCAGGATAAAGTTCTCACGTATCATCCTCAGGGCGTAGGTGAGGAAGCTCTTTTGTCTCTCTCTTCCCAGTGCGGCTGTCTCCTCGGACCAGGTCACCAGCGACTGTATGTCACGGGTATAGGCTTTACGCATGAGGTTGGTGAAGCGGTCGAGGTGCACGGCGGTATTGTCATCATCACGGGTCAACTCCATGGCCCTGACCATGTTACCATTGGCAATGGCGGCTATCTCTGAAGCCCTCACGGGCTCAATTCCGGCCACCCTCTCAAGGTAAGCGCTCAGATCACCGGAGGAGATGGCCGGGATCCGGATATGCTGACAGCGTGAGGTTATGGTTGGCAGCAGCTTGTCATCCTCCTCGGAGACGAGGATGAAGAGGGTTTTTGCAGGAGGCTCCTCTATCATTTTAAGAAGCTTGTTTGCAGTCTCGGAGTTCATCTTCTCCGGGAGCCAGATGATCATGATCTTGAAGTCGGATTCAAACGACTTGAGATTAAGCTTGCGTATTATCTCCGCCGCCTCGGCAACGGGAATCAGCGCCTGTTCATTGGCCACCTCCATCGCTTCTGTCCAGGTACTCAGAGAGAACCATAGCGATCTGAGAACCATGGCACGCCACTGTGAGATATATGTGTCGCTGACCGGCTCCGATCCGGCCTTTTTCTTTATGACGGGAAATACGAAGTGCAGGTCAGGGTGGATCAGCTTGTCATATTTGACGCATGAGGGACACACACCGCAGGCATCTTCAGGGGTCCGGTTCTCGCAGCTTATGTAACGCGCAAAGGCAAGGGCTATGGCAAACTTGCCGCTCCCCCCGGGCCCATAGAAAAGGAGTGCATGGCTGACACGGTTCTCCGCAACTGAGTTTCTCAGTCTGTCAATTACTGCCTGTTGCCCTGGTATCTGTGAAAAATTCATCTTGCCCTGCCGCTGACGGAGAGCAAAAATAGTAAAAATAAAGTGAAAGAGCCTGATCAGAGAGCTGCAAGAACAGCGTCGTAATCAGGTTCCTGTGCGATCTCGGGGACCAGCTGGGTATATTTTACCACTCCCTGCTCGTCAATAATCACCAGGCTCCGGGCATAGAGTCCGGCAAACCCGCCGTCAATAATCCCGATCCCGTAGTCCTTGCCAAAAGCGCTGTCACGGAAACCTGAGAGAGTTGTCACATTTGTTATACCCTCTGCTGAGCAGAAGCGGCCATGAGCAAAGGGGAGATCCTTTGTAATGGCAAGGATAACGGTGTTGTCCATTCCTGATGCAAGCTCATTGAATTTCCGCAGGGCGGAGGCACATATCCCGGTGTCGAGGCTGGGCGAAATATTAAGGATTACCTTCCTGCCTTTCAGCTCGTCAAGTGTGAGTTCTCCCAGGTCTGATTTAACAAGTTTGAAGCCAGGTGCCCTGGTGCCTTTTGCCGGAAGTTCCCCGTATGTATTGACGGGATTGCCTTTTAATGTGATTTTTGCCATTTTGTTTTAATTGTTTTATTGGTTTTTCTGATTTGGTCTGTCTTCCATTGAATGTAACCGGTCAGCTTTATTGTTATCAAATCTTCATGGTTTCACATCAGTGGGACACATTTTTTTGTTTACTATAAACTTAACAAACACGGACGGCATTTGTTTACATTTTAAATAAACCCTCATTATTGAGCGGGGTTTTCCTATATAGCCATTAACTTATTATTTTTGCATGATGGAAATGAATCGCAAACAATTAATATGAAATTTTATGAAACTTATTGACGACTTCAATTTTAAAGGCCATAAAGCCATTGTCAGGGTCGATTTCAACGTTCCACTCGACAAGCAGACGCGTGAGGTCACCGACGACAATCGCATACGCGGAGCACTCAGGACCATCAGGAAGATTACCGGCGACGGCGGCTCAGCCATTCTCATGTCACATCTCGGCAGGCCCGAGGGTGTTATGGAGAAGTATTCCCTCAGGCCTGTGCTTCCCGTACTTGAGAAGCACCTTGGGATGAAGGTGGCATTTGCCCCCGACGCACTTGGTGATGAGGCAGTTGCCATGGCTGCTGCGTTGCAGCCCGGAGAGGTGATGATGCTTGAGAACGTGAGGTTCTATCCCGAGGAGGAGGGCAAGCCGGTACTGCCTGAGACAGCCACCGATGAGGAGAAGAAAGCCGCCAAGGCGGCACTGAAGGTGAAGCAGAAGGAGATGGCGAAGAAACTCTCAACCTATGCCGACATATATGTCAATGACGCCTTTGGGACAGCTCACAGGGCCCACGCCACCACGGCTGTCATAGCTGACTATTTCCCCGAAGATAAGAGGATGTTCGGCTTTCTGATCAACAGCGAACTGAAGGCGATGGACAAGGTGCTCAGAAGCTCGGAGAAACCCTTCACGGCTATCATGGGCGGGGCAAAGGTTTCAGACAAGATAGCAGTCATCGAGAACCTGCTTGACCGGGTTGACAACCTCATCATCGGGGGAGGCATGACATACACCTTCATCAAGGTCATGGGAGGCAGGATAGGCAATTCGCTATGCGAGGACGACAGGCTGGAGATGGCCAAGGGCATCATTGAAAAGGCCAGGGAAAAGGGGGTGAACCTGATCTTCCCCGTCGACAGCGTCAACGCCGACAAATTTGATCCGGAGGCCAACGTCTACATCTCGGCCATTGACAATGTGAACGACGGGTGGATGGGACTTGACATCGGGGAGGAGAGCATAGAGCTCTTTTCGCAGGTGATAAGCAAGTCGAAAACAATCCTCTGGAACGGCCCGATGGGAGTTTTTGAGATGGCCAGGTTCGATGACGGTACCAAAGGTATTGCCAAAGCAGTGGCCGAAGCCACAGACGAGGGTGCCTTCTCACTTGTCGGCGGTGGCGACTCCGTGGCGGCAGTCAACATTATGGGTCTTGCTGACCGCATCAGCTATGTCTCTACCGGCGGCGGGGCTATGCTTGAATACATGGAAGGCAGGAAGCTGCCCGGCATCACGGCCATAAGGGGAGAATAATGAAACGGTGGTTCATACCGGCAATGATTGCCATACTCCTGCTGGCAGCATGTGGTAAGGATGATCAGAAGACCTCCGGAACGATCATGCTGACAAATGAGCTGTTTGATGCCGGTTCCTATTATTATGCTTTCGGACTCTCCTTCGATGAGGCAAAGGCGGTCCCTACTCTCCCGGACCAATACAGGGCTGACATCACAGTACAGGCAGGCGCGGTCACTTCCGGGGGACCGGTAGTGGTTTTTCTTACTAATAATACACTCGACCCGCCTTTTGCCCTGATCGGCACCTATGCTTCGGAGAGTGAAGCAAAGACATCCTTTGACGGGCTGAAGAACCCGGGGACGTTAACCTATGTAGATCTGGCAGCTCCGCTTGCAGATAACCAGGTATGGGTTGTGAGGACACGTGATAATAAGTTTGCCAAGATAAGGATCATTGAGGTTGTTCTTGACACTGACGCAAACCCCGATTTTGCCTCGTGCAGGTTTGATTGGGTATGGCAGCCGGACGGGACAGCGACATTCCCTTAGCAATTATGGAATCACAGTTGACTGACGAGATCTTCAAAGTCACCGACTCTCAATCATTTGAGAAGATGGCTCTGGAGATCTTTCGTTTTCAGACTGCGCGATGCCCGGTTTACAGGGAGTATATAAACCTTCTGGGAATTGACACTGAACGTATTGCCGATATATTTTCAATACCGTTCATGCCTGTTTCCTTCTTCAGAGATCATGCCGTAATGACAGGAGGAGGAGAGCCTGAAAGGATATTCCTCAGCAGCGGCACTGCCGGCATGAGGCAGAGCAGACATATGGTCAAAGACATGGCACTATATCACGAGAGCCTTGAGAGGGCGTTCAGGATCTTCTACGGTGATCCGTCGGGCTATGCCATAATGGGACTCCTGCCTTCATACATTGAGAGGGAAGGATCTTCACTCATCTACATGGTCAGCAGGCTGATTGACCTTTCGGGCAATGACAACGGCGGTTTCTTCCCGGGTGATTATGCCGGACTACTGCGCTCAATAGAAAAGTCACGGGCTTCCGGGTTGAAGGTTCTGCTTATAGGGGTTACCTTTGCCCTGCTTGACATGGCGGAGAGTTGCCCGGGCAACCTCGGCGATGTCATCATCATGGAGACGGGCGGCATGAAAGGAAGGAGGAGGGAGATGATAAGGGATGAGGTGCACGAGATAATCAGGGAGGCCTTTGGGGTGACATCGGTCCACTCGGAGTACGGCATGACGGAGCTGCTCAGCCAGGCTTACTCGCGCGGCGGAGGTCTCTTCCGAACCCCGTCGTGGATGAAGGTGCTGATACGAGACAGCCATGACCCGATGTCGCATACAGATGAAGTCGGTGCCTCGGGCGGGATCAGCGTCATTGACCTGGCCAACATATGGTCATGCTCATTCATAGCTACCTCAGACCTTGGCAGGATGGACGGGGAGAACAGTTTCGAGGTGCTTGGGAGGTATGATGACTCTGATGTCAGGGGATGCAGCCTGCTGATAACCTAGGTTGCAGTCAGAGACCCAGCTGCCTGTCCATCCAGTTAAACAGCATGTCGCGATCCTCTTCCCTGCACATCTCAAGGCCCTGGATGCACATATACCTGGTTGTGTGATCTCTCTCACACCGCGCGGTCTTTTTTTGCACATAACCGGCAGCCCGGCCCTGAGGCTTCAGATATACCAGGGCAGGCCCGGCAATATTTCTGTTTCCTTCAATAAGCTGGAGATGATTTGAAAGAGAGATGAAAGTGAATTGTGAATTATCGCGGAAACGGAATGAGATGTTCTTTTCAAGAAGGACTCCGTTCTTGCCGAAAAAGTCCTCAACCGGTTTCCGGGTTACCGGATGAGGTGTATGGCTGTTCGTAAAGTATCTGAATCTGAATCCCAGCAAGTAGGCTGCATTCCACTGACCCGTATGAAACGATGCCCTTGGTTCATACCTTTTCCTGCCAAGTATATGCCTGTTAAAGAAGACTCTGACGTGGTTCCACATGACTCTCGGTACCGGTGCGGGCACCCACCTGCCGCGGAGTACAGGTCTGCCGTTCAGGAACCAGTCTTCGGGTTTCATCTCTCTCACAAGGAACGCATCATCATTGAAATAGACAAAATTGTCGGAAAGACCTTTGATTTTCCAGATCATATTTGCAATGGAGATACTGTTGAAGGTTGGCAGGTAATTCTCATATCCCTTGAAGATCTCCCTGTGATCAACAATCCTTATTGAACCGGCCCTGTCAGGAAAGTATTTCCGCACATCAGCGCTGATACCCGGATCCTGCTCATCAGTGACAATGAATATGTTCCTGACAAATGGAGCAAACTTCAGAATTGACAATACGCAGTAGCGGATTTCATTTGATGAGGCAAAGCGTGTCGGGTGAGCTCCTGATGCAAGCGTTATGGCACCCCCCTGAAAATATTTGTTTCTTTTATCTGCATGTACAGGGTCATCTCCGTCAACCCAGGCTATCACCACGTCAATGGGTTCACTTGCAACCACCGGTAGTTTCTCAGTTTTCATGTTTCAGACCTAATATCCCTTTGAGCCAGATGAATATCCTCTTCTGCTGCCCGCTGCCGAGCATCTCCATGCTCTGGATGCAGACCGATTTTATACGCGGGTCTTTCGTGCAACGACTGATCCGTCTGTTGAGACGGGCTTCAGAATACCATGGATGCAGATACCCGAGGTTAAGCCTTGCGAAATTCCTGTTGCCGCCGAGAATCTCCAGGTGATACGCCACTGAGGTGGCGAGCAGCTGATCGGCATCCCTGAAGCGGTATGATATGGTCTTTTCCAACAGCTCCCCGTTGGCACTGAAATACTCCTCAAGGGTTTTTACCCTCATGGGATGTGCGGTATGACAGTGGAAGAAATAGCGCCATCTCATCCCGACCAGGGTGGCACTCTTCCACTGGCGGATATAAAATGAGATTCTGGGCCGGTAATCCATGTTGCGACGTATATTCCTGTTCAGCAGCATCTTCCATGCGCTCCCGGCAATCTTCCTGAAAGGCGGCAGGAGCCATTTGCCCCTCAGGACAGGTCTGCCGCCGATGAACCACTCCTCCTCGATTGTCTCCCTTATCAGTATCGTGTCATCATTGAAGTAGATGAAATTTTCCGACAGTCCTTTGATCCTCCATACCATTGCCAGGATGGAGGAGCTGTTGAAGGTGGGCAGGTACTGCTCGTAACCGCGGAATAACTCACTGTGGTCAACAATTTTCAGACAGCCTGCCTTTGCAGGAAATCTCTCCCTGACCTCATCATCGAGACCGGGGTTCTGCTCATCGGTGACGATGAAGATATTTCTGACAAAGGATGCAAATGTTAAAATTGAGAGGACGCAGTATCTTATTTCGTTTGATGATGCGAAGCGTGTCGGGAGGGCTCCGGGGTGCGTAACGTTCTTTTTTTCCTTTGTCAGGTAACGCTCCCTCTTCTCCGCAAGCCTCCCGTCACTGCCGTCGACCCACAGTATCACCGCGTCAATAGGTCCGCTTCCGGCAGGATTTCTGTTATCTGACATTGTTTTATTGTAAATTTACGGCTTTATATATTTTTATACAATTTTAGCCAGAAATTTACAGACGGATGCCCGGAGGCAGTCGAAAAAATATCGGAGTAGTGTCTATGGCCAGGAATGATCAGTTTTTTATTCCCAAATGGATTGATTATTACGGGAGGGAGCTGGGACATGAAAACCTCTATCTTTTCCTCGACGGGCACGATCAGGTTCTTCCCGAAGGTCATGAAGCCATCAACGTGATAGTGATACCAGGCCAGAGGCTGAACAGGTCAAGGGGCGACAGAAACCGAATTGACCTGATCTCCAACTTCTCAAAGGCTCTGTTCCTGAGATATGACCTGATCATTGCACATGACATCGATGAGGTGCTGGTGGTTGATCCCGATCAGAACCTTCCGCTGGCTGACTATCTGCAGCGGCCGGTGAGATACGCCTCCCTCTCTGCACTCGGGCTGGATGTGGGGCAGAACCTTGATCTCGAAAAACCAATCGACCCCTCGCGTCCGTTTCTCGAGCAGAGGAGCTTCGCCCATGTGTCAGCACGCTATACCAAGGCCGTGGTGGCTACCAGGCCACTCAGATGGGGTTCGGGGTTTCACAGGGTGAGACACAGGAACTTTCACATCGATCCCAATCTCTTCCTGTTCCATTTCGGGATGGTCGATTATGAAATCTCACAGAAGAAGATGGAAGATCAGTCGTTGCTCGATGCAGGCTGGCGCGGGCATCTTGACAGGAGGTATGAGTTGTTCGACCTGGTCACAAAAAAGACCCCTGTTGACGGGGATGCCTTCTTTAGACAGGCAAGAAGGAGAGAGAGCCTGTTCCGCCCGCTCTTTGCACTCAATAAGCCGGGAATGCTTCCTGAAAAACCGGTGATCAGGATTCCGGAGCGGTTCAGGAGCATAGTTTAGGACACCGCACCCATTCAGATATATCTTAACCAGCAGGAAACATGAGGTTCAAATACAGGCTCAGAAAGACATACAGAAAGTTTATTTTCAACCTCAGTGCTTCAGAGAATCCGCTCTGGCTGGCCTGGTGCAGGCATATTTACAGGCCCCGGCCCGGTACCATAGAGGCATTCCTCGACAAATATTCAGGGGAACACAAGCCTGTAACATTCCTCCAGGTGGGGGCAAATGACGGTTTCATCAATGATCCGCTTCATATTTTCATTAAGAGGGACAACTGGCGGGGAGTGCTCCTGGAGCCCCTGCCCGACGTTTTTGATGAATATCTTGTCAGGCTGCACAGGAAGAGACCGGAGATCACTGCCATCAATGCAGCCCTTGACCGTAATGACGGCACGAGGCCGTTCTACAAGCTTTCGATAAGCAATGAGCGGTGGGCTCACGGACTGTCAAGCTTCAACAGGGAGGTGCTGGTGAAAAAGCTCACAGACGGCAGCATGGAGAGAAATATGCGCCGGCAGGGAGTGACCCTCCCCGCCAGCGATGATGAATGCATCACCAGCGATGAGGTAGTCACTATCAGCCCGGAGACGTTACTGAAGAAGTTTGACGGACGGGAACCGGACCTGCTTGTAATAGATACCGAGGGCTATGACTATGAGATATTGAAAATGCTCGACCTCGACAGGATCTCTCCGGAGGTAATCATCTATGAGGAGATGTTGTTCGATGAAAAAACAGCCGGGGAGTGCCGTGAATACCTTAAAAATCACGGGTACTCATGCCAGTCGATCAAAAGAGACGTGCTGGCAGTGAAAGACCAGCCGTCACGCAAGGGCGGCACAGAAGATGGATACTGACTCCGACATAATCCGGAGGGATATCCACCGCGGGATATATCTTGCCTCCTTATGCCTTATCGCGGTCTTTCTTCCATTATCACGGTACATGCTGTCAGTGAGTGAGATCATCCTGGCTGTCAACTGGGTGGCAGAGGGCGGTTTCAGGACCAAATTCAGCAGGCTGCGTTCTGACAGGGCGGCCATAGCCTTTATAATGATCTATGTTCTGAGTGTCATCGGAGTAATATGGTCCGAAGATCGGGGCTATGCATTAACGCATGACCTGCTCCATAAGTTGCCCACGCTGTTCATGCCTCTCATTGTGGCTACCAGCGCTCTTCCCGGCAGGAAGATGACCAGGGTGATCATGCTGCTCTTCATCTCATCGGCAGTGGTAGTTTCATTCATCGGTTTCTTCAGCAGGCTGTTGCAGCCGACAATCTCATTCCGTGAAGCTTCACCCTTTATACCCGGTATCTATTTCGGACTGATGGTGATCATTGCAGCGTTTCAGCTGCCGCTGCTGGTGAAGGAGAGTACCATAAGCAGGAAATACTTCATTGCAAGCCTGGCCATCGCGGCGTGGCTGATCTTCTTCCTGTTCCACCTCAGGGCCCTGTCGGCTGTTGCCTCATTTGCTGCTTCCCTGCTCTGCCTGACAACAATTCTTGCAGCAAGGTCAGACAAGGTACTGGTTAAGATTTTGTTGCCGGCAATCTTCATAATCTTGACGGCGCTTGCAATCAGGCCGATGATCGGCATCTACAGGCAGACGCATGCAGAGGCGCCTGTTGACCTCAGCAGCCTCGACAGTTTTACAGGCAGGGGCAATCCCTACTTGCATGATACATTAAATATTATTAGGGAGAACGGCAACCTGGTCTACCTTTACATTGCCGACGAAGAGTTGAGAGAAGCCTGGAATGAGAAGAGCAGCCTTGATTATGACGGGGAGAACCTGGTGGGACAGGAGCTCAGGGCTACACTCTTCAGGTACATGTCATCACTCGGCCTCCGGAAGGATTCAGAGGGCTTTATAAAGCTCACTGACAATGATATATCGGCAGTAGAGAGAGGTGTCACCAACCATCTGAACGTTGACCGTCCCGGTTTTTATGTAAGAGCCTACGAGGAGATGATGAGCCTCTATATCTATTATAAAAGCTCACGGCAGATGACAGAGTGGGGCTCCCTGACAAAAAGGATAGATCTCCGGAGGGCATCATGGGAGGCATTCAGGGAGCGTCCTCTCCTGGGATGGGGTACCGGCAGCATACTGAAGGCAATGGACTACGGAATGGGGCAGACAGGATCTGCACTTTCAGGACTGAACATGAAGCCGCACAACCAGTTTCTTTATATTATGCTTACGGTGGGGGCGGCAGGACTGATCATCACGGTGGTGCTCTATGTCTTCTTCGTCTTTGAGAGTAAAGCATACAGATCACTGATGTTCATACTGTTCCTTGTCGTTTTCCTCGTCAATTTCCTTGGCAACAACTCCCTGGAGTCACAGCCCGGACAGGATCTGTTCGTGTTCTTTTCGCTTTTCTACGCTTATTTTTATCCGACACTAAAAAAAGAACCAGGGTTTATTTACTGACCCTGGTCTCTATTTATGTAAGTACAATCAGACTTGATGCCTCCTGGTACTTCATCCGGGAACCCGGAGGTGGGAATGGTTTAAAGTCCGAGTTTTGTTTTGATCTCACCCGGGATGGCATCCCTGTGGACCATGATGTAGATGGTCTTGGCCCTGACGAAACTCTCTGACATATTCAGATAACCGCCGTGAGGGTTCCTGTCGGTGCCCCATGAATTCTTGGTGATATAGTATTTTGTTCCATTCTGGTCTTTCACGATGCCTGTCACGTGCATCAGGTGATCATCAGTGGTGACAAAGGTTTCATAACCTTTCTGCCTGATCTCCTGTGTTACATTAATTTCAGGGTTAGGTCTATCGAAGGTTCCGGGAATGGGCGTACGGTCTGCCTGGGCGCCTTCAAACCGGGCACGGTCTGTCATCGCAGGGAGATCCATTTTAGATATGTCAGGATTGACGGCCACACCGTTGGCATGTGAGAAGCCCCGTTCACTGACATCGCCGTCCCAGTTGACAGTGTATCCGTTGTTAAGAGCGTAATCCATGATCTGAATGAGCTCGTCGAGGGGGACATTATGAAAGCGGTTCATCTCCCAGTTGTCAGGCACCTCCAGAAGGCCTTCAGTATAGAAGGGGAAGTGGGAGAATGAGGTGATGTGGACATAATCATCCATATCCAGGCCCAGACTGGCAGCGAATGATTTCGGGGTATAGGTCTGACCCTTGTAGGTGAATGACTCCGGTTGGTCACCCAGGTATATGTCGAGAATGGCATCGGTCACCTCGTCTGATTCCTTGCTGAGGCGTTTCATCTTTACCGGAATGGTTGTCACGGCATCGATATATGACTGCAGTTCACGGTGGTTATGTACCGGCGAATCGTAACTTATACCCGAATATACCTCCTGGGGCATCATCCCGTCTTCCCTGAACACTCTTGTCCAGGAAGGAGAGAGGCTCCCCTCGCCCAGGTTTCCCTTCCCCTGACGCAGGTAGTTATCCTTGATTCTGTTTTCATATGTCTTTCTGACCACGAACATTTCTGACAGGTCAAATTCTCCCTTACCGAGGCGGAGAAGCTCCGACTCCATGAATGAGGTTGTTGCGAAGCACCAGCAGGTACCCGTAGCAGATTGGTTTTTGACCGGCGTGGCAGGCAGTGAGACAACTGTGGTGAATTTGTAGCCTTCAGGTTTAGCCTCCTCCTGCTTTTTTGCCTTCTGTGCATGCATTGGTGTAATCACCAGCGCCATTGCCACTAAAGCGTAAATAATTCTTTGCATATGTAACTTTTTTAAACTGTTTTGCGGAAAGATCAAAAATATTCAAATAATCTGAACCCGGAAATGTTTTTGAACAGGCTTGGTAACAGACCGTATCATCAGATTGTTGGATAGAATGCATTCTCAATGTGGTCAACCTCCCGGCCGGCCTGGCTGATGATAATGGTAATGATGTCAAACCTGGCCTCTTTTGCCAGTCCGTTTCGGTCTATGTAGTTTGAGGCTGCATTGATTATTGTTCTCTGCTTGGGTACATTGACCGCCTCTGCCGGATGGACCTGATAGTCGGCAGAACGGGTCTTGACCTCGACAAAAATAATGAAGCTGTTGTTTTCAGCGATGATGTCAATCTCGGTTTTTCCCGATCTCCAGTTCCTGTCGCGGATCGTATAACCGTTCTGCATGAGGTATGCGGCAGCCAGTTCTTCGCCCCTGCGTCCCAGTGATGACCTGTCGTTAAATTCAGACTTCAATGAGCCGGTTTTTCTGAAATTCTGTCGGTCATTTCAGACTTCAATGAGCCGGTTCTTTATTGCGTAGAGGATAAGGCTCGCAGTGTTTTTCGACCCGGTTTTAGCCAGAAGGTTGGCCCTGTGCTTGTCAACCGTACGTTTGCTTATGTACAGTGTATCAGCGATCTCATGGTTCGACAGCCCCTCGCATATCTTGAGCAGGATCTCCTTCTCACGCTTTGAGAGGCTTGAGCTCTTTTCCTCGTGTTCCCTGTTCTTGATCCTTTTGATGACATGATACAGGAGCTCCTGTGAGAAGTAGTTTCCCCCCCTGTGCACCGCAATGATGGCATCATGCACGTCGGAGATATCTGAATCCTTGAGGATGAATCCCTTAGCCCCTGCGTCAACCATACGGTAGTAATATTCCTCCTCACCGTACATTGAGAGTGCAATGACTTTTGTATCCGGTGTCCGGTGTGTGAGCTGTGCAGTAGCCTCAGCACCGTCCATCTCAGGCATGCTTATATCCATGAGGACGATATCTGCCGGGCAGGCCTCGAGGATCTTCAGAAGCTCGGCACCGTTGGATGCTTCGGCAACCACCTCGAACCCGTCATAGGCGCCGAGAAGTATCTTCAATCCGTTTCGAAAGAGCTGATGGTCATCAGCAAGTGCTATCCTTATCTTATCCATGTCATTTTATTAAATGGTCTGAAGGTCTGAAGGTCTGAAGGTCTGAAGGTCAAAAGTCCATAAAGTCCATAAAGTCTATAAAGTCGAAAGTCTGTAAAGTCCGTAAAGTCCATAAAGTCGAAAGTCCGTAAAGTCTGTAAAGTCTTAAGGATTTGCGATTTACGAAATTTGATTTAATCGACAATCGAAAATCTGAAATCGAAAATTCCTACTACTGGTCCACCCTGATCAGTGCACTGGTTCCCTTCCCCTTTGAGCTCTCCAGGACAAACACCCCGTCAACCGATCTTACCCTGGTCTCGATATTCGGTATGCCCATCCCTGTCATCTCCTCCGACGAGAGTGTCTCCATGTCAAAACCGCGGCCGTTGTCAAGATACTGCAAGGTAATGATTTTTTGATGTCGCCGAAGGTCCATCTCTATCTTTGAGGCGCCTGAGTGTTTCATTCCGTTGTTTATCAGTTCACAGGCAGCCCTGTAGACAACCACTTCCTTATCTGTGTCAAATCTTTCTCCCTCCATGTTTGTTCTGAACTCGATGTTTACACTCCGCATGGAGTTGACCTTGGCGGCGAATGTGCTGATGGCGCTGGCCACTCCCAGGTTCGCAAGCACATGAGGACTCATGTTGTTGGATATCTCCCTGATGGTGCTGAGGGCTTCATTCACCACATGGCTGGTGTTGTGAAGGATCTCTATGGCTACCGGGTCGGTGACTCTTGTGTTAAGCGCCGAGAGAGACATCTTCACCGTAGACAGGAGAGGACCCAGTCCGTCGTGAAGGTCTTTGGCGAACCTCTTTTTCTCCGTTTCCTCAGTGTTGATGATCGCATTCAGAAGCCGGCGCTCTGACCTGGCTCTGTCAATCTCGGCCCGCTTAAGGGAGTAGAAGAGTTCCCTGATGAGGACAACCCCGGTTATTATCATTACCGAGATCAGCACATTCATCCACTCGTCTACCATCATGAGTTCGAAAGAAGGCTTACCCTGGAAGTATTCAATGAGCTGTATAAGAGTGCGGACAGCCATCAGCACAAAGGAGGTGGAGAGAAGGATCCATGAGAGCCTGTACCTGGTTATCTTCATGAACCTCAGCGCTATACCTGCAGCAACTATCTGCAGGACAATTGATATGAACAGGGCGATCAGGCGTATCATTGTAACAAAAATTTAATTCATACAAAATTAGGAGATTATTACCTTTGGGCCGTCATATGGGAAGAATGAATACCATTTATTATACGGCCAACATTACTTTTTACAGCTTTGAGACGGGCGCCGGGGCTCTTTTCAGAAGCTTTTCTCATGAGGCTGATGAGGTTCATCGCAAACCGGGCAGATTGCGCAGGGATGACGACCCTTCAGCAGGGGGAGTCGCCAACATCTTTGACGGTTTTGTAACTTTATCGGAAGTTGTTAATAAATATCTCCCTCACAATACGGCACTTACGGCAGAATGGAATTAATTACCCTCATATAACACTGATAATTAATAAAATACAAGCAAAGCACGCAACGAATTATTAATGAAACAACTGACTTACAACTTATTAAAAACCCGTTAAAAAGTTGTTAATAATTACAAAATCTCAATTCCCTCTAATTCTGCCCGTAAATGTAATTTAACGCTCTCCCTCAGTGACACCGAACCCTAATCACAATAGATTAACAATCAGCATATTACAAAGAACAATAACCAAAAACATTCTAACTCTACTCAAATTATGCGAAAACTAAAGTTTACATTCATTCTGTTGTCTCTGTTCATCGGGTCATATGCCCTGATGGCACAGACGACAACCTCCACCCTCAGCGGTAAGATTACCGAAGTCAACGGTGATCCTTTGCCGGGTGCAACCATTCTTGCCACCCATCAGCCATCAGGAACGAAGTATGGTGCCATGGCAAACAATCAGGGTCTCTTCTCCATTCAGGGGATGCGTCCCGGCGGTCCTTACACGGTAAGCGTGAGTTTCGTCGGTTACAAAACCCTTGATTATACTGACATTACCCTCTTTCTGGGAGAAACCTTCAACATAAATGCCAATCTGTCAGGCAGTGTTACAGAGGTGACCGAAATTGTAGTTGTCGGAGCCAGACCTTCAAAGTTCAACACCACAAAAACAGGTGCTACTGTCAACATATCGGGTGAACAAATGGTAGCGTTACCCACCATTAGCAGAAGCATCAGTGACATGGCGAAATTTTCTCCTTACACAAACGGAATGAGTTTCGCCGGTGGTGACGGACGTTCGACTAATTTCACTGTGGATGGATCAAATCTCAACAACAACTTTGGGTTAGGCAGCAATCTGCCCGGAGGAGGCAATCCTATTTCTCTGGATGCCATTGAAGAGGTGCAGGTTGTAATTGCTCCATTTGATGTTCGCCAGACCAACTTTATCGGTGGCGGTATTAACGCCATCACCAAATCGGGGACAAATAGCTTCAAGGCCTCGGCCTATACTTACTACACGAACCAGAATATGCGGGGTAACAAGATTGGTGACCACGACTTCGGCGACCGTGCCAAAGAATCCAACTCCATTTATGGCGTTACCGTTGGTGGCCCTATCATTAAGGATAAATTGTTCTTCTTTGGAAACCTTGAGATGGAAAAGAGTCCGCAGCAGGTAATCCGCTGGCGTGCCTCAACCGATGGTATCTCCGATCAGCAAACAATTTCACGTACTACTGAAGCCGATCTGCAGACAGTATCAGATTACCTGAGATCGAAATACGGTTACGAAACAGGTTCCTATACAAATTTCCCCGCCGACGAGTCAAACCTGAAGTACCTGGCTCGCCTCGACTGGAACATCAACGACGCCAACAAACTGAGCGTGCGTTTCAATCACACCAAGAACACTGCATGGAATCCACCAAACGGAAACTCCACAGACGGCAGCTACCGTGACAATACTAAAAGCCGTGTCGGAGAATTCTCGATGTCTTATGCCAATTCGATGTATTCAATGGACAACATTGTAAATTCCGGATCATTGGAATTGAACAGCCGGTTCTCTAACAACATGTCCAATCAACTGCTTGTTACCTACTCAGATATTCAGGACGTTCGCGGATCGACATCCGAGCCGTTCCCGTTCATTGATATCATGAGCGGAGATATTGCTACCGGGATTGATGCATTAGCTCCTTATATCTCAGCCGGATACGAATTGTTTACATGGAATAACGGTGTTAAAAACAAGATTATCACTGCCACCGACAATTTCACCTATTATGTTGATGCTCATAAACTGACAGCAGGTGCCAGTTTTGAATATCAGATGGCTGACAATAACTATATGCGCAGCGGCACGGGTTATTACCGTTATGCCAGCCTGAGTGATTTTCTGAGCGGAGCTGCACCGGTTGACTTTGCACTGACCTACGGGGCCAACGGCGAGCTTGTTCCTTCCAATGCTGTCAAATTCAATCAGATAGGAGCATATGTTCAGGATGAATGGACCCCGGTTCGGAATTTTAAACTTACGGTTGGTTTACGCGCTGACAATCTATCATTTATAGATGATATCATTACCAATAATGCCATCCTGGCTCTTGACTTTGGCGGTCGCCATATCAATACGGGAGAATGGCCCACACCCAAGATCAACCTGTCGCCCCGCGTCGGTTTTACTTGGGATGTAAACGGGGATAGATCCCTCGTAGTTCGCGGCGGAACCGGGATGTTTACCGGACGCCTGCCATTGGTATTCTTCACTAACATGCCTTCCAATGCCGGTATGAACCAGTTGCTGATGAAAATCCAGACCCGTTTCTGGGCCGACGGTACCGTAAGAGACAGAGATCCACGGCTTGATCTGCTGGCAGGTGATATGATTACCGATGTTTCTGAAATGATTGACAGGCTTGACTTCCAGACCGTGGTAACCCCCGAAGACGGAAGCGTGCCGAGTTCAATTGCAGGCGTGGATCCCGATTTCAGGATGCCCCAGGTTTGGAAAACTTCAGCAGCTGTTGATTATAGACTACCCTTGGATTTCCCTTTCAATTTAACTGCTGAAGGTATCTTCACCAAGAATATCAACGCTATCAGGCTTGAGAATTATGCAGTAAGAAATCCTGACAACAGCTGGGCGAAATTTTCAGGACCTGACAACCGTTATATTTTCCCGACGGACTATCTGTACAACACTGTTCGTGATGCCGCAGTCCTTGTCAATACCAACGAAGGTTACGGTTATACCCTGAACCTGACTCTTAATACCGAGCCGGTTGAGAACCTGAATATTATGGCTGCCTATACCAGAACAGAGATGAAGGAAGTCTCCGGTATGCCCGGTAGCAATGCCAACTCGGCATGGTCAGGCCTGGTTACTGTTAACGGCCCGAACAACGCCACCGTTCAGCGTTCGCAGTATGTGGTTCCTGATAGGGCAATCGCTGCAATATCATACCGCATTCCTTACCTGAATGATCATATGGCTTCGAACTTCAGCCTGTTCTATTCAGGATATACTCCTTACGGAAATAGTTTCATCTACAGCAACGATATGAACGGCGATGGTATTACAAACGACCTGATTTATATCCCGAAAGAAAAGGGTGAAGTACTCTTTGTTTCAGCTGCCGACGAAAACGCATTCTTTGACTTCATTGAGCAGGACAAGTACCTGAGAAAACATAAGGGAGAATATGCTGAAGCATATTCTGCACGTGCACCCTGGGTGAACAGGTTTGATTTCCGTTTCGTACAGGATTTCACGGTCAAAGCCGGAAATACCAGAAACACACTTCAGCTGAGTGTTGACATTCTCAACGCAGGCAACCTGATAAATTCAAACTGGGGAGTGTACAAGAATATGGCTGTCAGCAATAATGGCAGAATCCTGAGGTACGAAGGAAGCGTGGTAGGGAACATACCAAGCTACTCAATGGTACAAGTTGGCGGTGAATACCCGACCCAGACCTATTCAACCTATGAGCATATCAGTCAGGTCTGGAGGCTACAGGTTGGACTCCGCTATATTTTCAACTAGGCGAAGATCGATAATCAGATAATGAAGGGGTGCCGTGATTCGGCACCCTTTTTTTGATGTGTTCATTCCCGGTTTAAAAAGTTAATATGTATGTTGATAAGTGAGAACTTTTATTCTTGCCTCCTCTGCCCGGCGTGACTATTTTAGCAAAACAGGTTTGTCACAGCAGAAGGTAGACTAACTAACTTATTTTCAAACTTTAATATTTTTTAACCATCAATGGGAGATTCACTTGTCCATACGGCCCCCGTCGCCTCTAACGAAAAGGAGTTGGGAATAAAAGAGGAGAAAAAATCAAGGAAGGAAGCTGAGGTGATGGAAAAGAGGATCCGACCGTCAGGAACCAACAGCAAAAAGACTTTTGCGTATGACGAAGCCATAAAGGCAACACGCGATTATTTCGGGGGTGATGACCTCGCGGCTAAAGTATGGGCAAGCAAATACGCTCTCAAGGATTCCTTCGGCAATCTATATGAGAAGACACCGGATGACATGCACCGCCGCCTTGCTTCAGAGATACACCGCATTGAGCAGAAGTATCCCAACCCGCTGCCGGCAGAGGCCATCTACGAGGCATTCAGGGACTTCAAATATATCATCCCGCAGGGCGGACCGATGACCGGCATAGGCAACGACTACCAGATAGCTTCTCTCTCAAACTGTTTTGTGATCGGCAACAAGGGCGACTCGGATTCATATGGTGGTATCATGAAGATAGACCAGGAGCAGGTGCAACTCATGAAACGGCGCGGAGGTGTCGGCCATGACCTCTCACATATACGTCCCAAGGGCTCGCCTGTGCTCAACAGCGCCCTCACCTCCACGGGTGTGGTACCCTTCATGGAGCGCTATTCAAACTCCACCCGCGAGGTGGCACAGGATGGCCGCAGGGGAGCACTGATGCTGTCCATATCAATCAAGCACCCTGATGCAGAAAGCTTTATCGATGCCAAGCTTGAGGCCGGCAAGGTCACCGGCGCCAATGTCTCGGTGAAGATAACCAACGAGTTCATGGAGGCAGTGGTTGAGGGTAAGAGCTTCCGCCAGCAATACCCCATCAGGGCGGAGAAACCAAAGTATTCAAAAGAGATTGACGCCCGCAAGCTCTGGAACAAGATTGTACATAACGCCTGGAAATCAGCTGAGCCCGGCGTCCTCTTCTGGGATACAATCAGGAACGAAAGTGTTCCCGACTGTTACGCTGATCTGGGATATGAGACCGTATCAACAAACCCGTGCGGTGAGATACCCCTCTGCCCGTATGACAGTTGCAGGCTGATAGCAATCAACCTGTTCGCATACGTGAATGATCCCTTTACTTCGCAGGCCTCGTTCGATTTTGATCTCTTCACGAAACATGTGCACCTCTCGCAGCGCATCATGGATGACATCATAGACCTTGAACAGGAGAAGATTGATGCCATCATTGCCAAGATAGTTGCTGACCCCGAAGATCAGGAACTGAAGAGTGTTGAACGCAATCTCTGGGAGAACATAAGACACAAGACCGGTGAGGGAAGACGTACCGGCATCGGCATCACTGCCGAGGGTGACATGCTGGCGGCACTCGGGCTCCGCTATGGCACCGACGAGGCCACGGACTTTGCAGTGAACATACACCGTACCCTGGCCATAGAAGCATACAGAGCATCAACGGTGATGGCTGTCGAGAGGGGCCGGTTTCCTATCTACAGCAGCGAGAGAGAGAAGAACAATCCCTTCATCAATCGCCTGAGAGAAGCTGATCCTGAGATGGTTGCTGAGATGGAGAAGAACGGCAGACGCAACATAGCCCTGCTGACAATAGCCCCGACAGGCTCCACCAGCCTGATGAGCCAGACAACCTCCGGCATCGAGCCGGTCTTCATGCCCTTCTATAAACGCCGCCGCAAGGTGAATCCCAATGACCAGGATGTCAAGGTAACCTTCACCGACGAAGTGGGCGACCACTGGGAAGAGTTCGTGGTGTTCCATCACAAGTTCATTGACTGGATGAGGGTGAACGGGTATAAGTACGAGGAGGTCAGGGAAATGTCGGAGGAGATGATAAGCTCCATCGTCGAGAAATCGCCCTATTACAAGGCCACCGCCAATGATGTCGACTGGGTGGCCAAGGTGCGGATGCAGGGAGCAATACAGAAATGGGTTGATCACTCCATCAGCGTGACAATCAACCTGCCCGCCGATGCCAGGGAGGAACTGGTTTCAGAGTTGTACCTCACTGCCTGGAAAGAGGGATGCAAGGGTGCAACTGTCTATCGCGACGGGTCGCGGACCGGTGTACTCGTTTCCAACAACAAGGAGGAGAAGAAGAACGACTGGTCACCACTGCGTCCGAAGGTGCTCGAAGCTGATGTGATACGCTTCCAGAACAATGAGGAAAAGTGGATCGCGTTCGTAGGGCTGAAAGACGGTGTGCCTTATGAAATCTTCACCGGCCTGCAGGATGATGAGATGTTCCCCATCCCCAAGAGCATCATCAAGGGCCGTATCATCAAGAACAAGGATGATGCAGGCAACACCCGCTATGACTTCCAGTACACTGACAAGTACGGATATAAGAACACCCTGGGAGGGCTGTCACATATGTTCAAGCCGGAGTTCTGGAACTACGCCCGCCTCATCTCAGGTGTCCTGCGCTATGGCATGCCGGCGAAGGACGTGGTTGAACTGGTTTCATCAATGAGACTTGACAACGAGTCAATCAACACCTGGAAGAACGGGGTGGAGCGTTCACTTAAACGTTATATACCCAACGGCACCAAGGCTAAGGGTAAGTGCGAGAGCTGCGGATCGACCGCGGTGGTATATCAGGAGGGATGTCTTCGTTGCTCCGACTGCGGGGCATCAAAATGCAGCTGATTTAAATAATCCCATATCAGACAAAATGGAGAGGAGGCATTGCCTCATCTCCATTTTAATTTCCAGTCAGTAAAAAGTATTTGCGATTTGCGATTTGCGAATTTTGATTAAATCGACAATCGAAAATCTGAAATCGAAAATCCTTCAGACCTCCCTTCAGAATGTCGGGATGGGTGAATTTTCCAGTGACAGGTCAATTTCTGCGGCCGTGGCTTCATGGTCAGGCAGGTTGCCCTCGAAGTACTTCTCATATGCCGTTATGTCAAAATGTCCGTGACCACTCAGGTTGAAAAGGATGGTTTTCGATACCCCCTCCAGATCGGCCCTTCTTGCCTCATCAAGAGCGCCGGCGATGGCGTATGACGACTCCGGTGCAGGCAGTATCCCTTCCGTACGTGCAAAGAGTATGGCTCCTTCAAAGCACTCACGCTGGAACTTGGATTTTGCTTCCACAAAACCGTCTTTGCGCAGCTGGCTGACAAGCACACCTGCCCCGTGATACCGCAGACCACCAGCATGAATCTTGTCGGGGATGAAATTATGACCCAGAGTATACATCGGGAGCAGTGGTGTCATGCCTGACTGATCACCGAAGTCGTAGGTGAATTTACCTTTTGTCAGCTTGGGGCAGGAGGCAGGTTCAACAGCAACGAACCTTGTTTTCTTGCCGTTAACAATGTTTTCGCGAAGGAAGGGGAATGAAATGCCGGAGAAATTTGAACCTCCGCCGAAACATCCGATGACAACATCAGGGTAATCATTCGCCTTTTCCATCTGTATCAGCGCTTCCTGTCCAATAATGGTCTGGTGGAGAGAGACATGGTTCAGCACGCTCCCCAGTGAGTATTTGGTATAGGGATCCTGCAATGCGATCTCGATAGCTTCGGAGATTGCTATGCCAAGGCTGCCCGGGGAGTCGGGGTCAGTCTCCAGAACCTTTCTTCCTGCTGCGGTCATGTTGCTGGGTGAAGGTACCACCCTGGCGTTATATGCATTCATCATCAGCTTGCGCCCCGGCTTCTGGTGAAAGCTGACCTTGACCATGAAGACAAGGAGCTCAAGCCCGAAGTGATTGCATGCAAAGCTCATCGCGCTGCCCCACTGGCCGGCACCAGTCTCCGTGGTCATGCGGCGCACGCCCTCCAGCTTGTTATAGTATGCCTGCGGGATGGCGGTGTTGGCCTTGTGTGAACCTGAATAGTTGCCACCCTCATACTTGTAATAAATTTTGCTTTTGGTGCCCAGGGTCTTTTCCAGATTGCGGGCCCTGAAAAGCGGGGAGGGACGATAGGTTCTGTACAGGTCGAAGACCTCTTCAGGGATGTCAATGTACCTCTCGGTGGTGACCTCCTGTTTTATCAGCTCCATCGGGAAGATGGCCGCCAGGTCCTCCGGCCCCGCCGGCTTGCCTGTGACAGGGTTCAGCGGCGGCAACGGTTTGTTGGGCATGTCAGCCACAATGTTATACCATTGTCGGGGCATCTCTTTCTCAGTCAGTAAAAACTTTGTAATCTTTTCCATGTGTTCCTTAAGTTTAGGGTTATACAATACAAAAGGCGCGCTGTGATCAGCGCGCCTCTTTAAATAATTATCCTTGATAAGTTATATAATGACGTGATTCACAGCTTCATCTTATGAGCTGCACCAGCGCCAGTTATTTAACATGAATTCTTGCATCAGTGCAAACATAATGAAAAATCCAAACCACAATGCCTGATTAACAAATTTTTTTTTCTCTTTATGCAGATTTAACTATTATTTTGATTTATGCCTTCCTGCCAAAACTGCTTCAATCTCCGCAAAATTTGTTGACCTGGCCCTGAGGAGCACCAGCAGGTGATAGAGCAGGTCGGCAGCCTCATTTTTGAACAGGTTAATGTCATCATCCTTTGCCTCTATAATAAGTTCAACAGCTTCCTCACCCACCTTCTGTGCGATTTTATTGATACCCTTCCTGTACAGTTTGTTTGTATATGAATCAGATGCATCTGCATCTATCCTTTCGTTGATGATATGCTCAAGCTTATACAGAAAGCCTTTGGTTTCCATGTCTCCGAAGCATGAATATGTTCCCAGGTGACATACAGGTCCGGCCGGTATCACCCTGATCAGCAGGGCATCATTGTCACAGTCGGGCAAAATCCCGGCCACGGTGAGGAAGTTCCCGGAGGTCTCTCCCTTTGTCCACAGTCTCTGCCGGCTGCGGCTGAAGAATGTAACCCTTCCTTCATTTACAGTCTTCAGGTAAGCCTCCTCATTCATGTAACCGACCATCAGCACCTGCAATGTGGCATTGTCCTGTATCACGGCAGGTACCAGGCCGTTCTCCTTATCAAAATTGATATTCATCATATAATAATTTATTTTTAATGGTATGATGAAACCTCCATGTAGTTGATTATTATATTATTGTGTTTATGTATGCAAATACATGGAGGTTTCAGCATCTTACGTAAATGTTATTTTTTAGCAGGAATCTTTTAAGATCAGGAATCAGTATCTCTCCGAAGTGAAATACAGAAGCCGCCAGGGCAGCGCTGCACGATGTCTCTTCAAAGACCTGTTTGAAGTGTTCCATTGTACCTGCTCCGCCGGAGGCAATGACGGGGATATTCACCCTGTCGCTTATGGCAGAGGTTATATCTGTTGAGAAACCCATTTTTGTGCCGTCGCTGTTGACAGAGGTAAGGAGTATCTCCCCGGCACCCCGTTGCTCAACCTCTTCAGCCCATTGCAGGGCCCTGACCGTGGTGACGGTTCGGCCGCCGTTGATGCACACCAGCCATTCACCGTCGATGAGTCGGGCATCAATTGCAGCAACTATGCACTGGCTGCCAAAGCTCTCCGCCAGCCTTGTTATCAGTCGGGGTTCAAGAACGGCTGCAGTGTTGACACTTACCTTGTCTGCCCCTGAGCTGATGAGAACCGATACATCCTCTCTGGTGCTGATGCCTCCCCCGACAGTAAAGGGGATGTTTATGGCAAGGGCAATCTTTTCAACCAGGGGTGCCAGTGTCTTTCTCTTCTCATGTGTTGCCGTTATATCAAGGAAGACAATCTCGTCGGCAGCCTGGTCAGCATATGCCCCTGCCAGCTCCACCGGGTCACCGGCATCTCTCAGGTTGACAAAGCTTACCCCTTTGACGGTACGGCCATCCCTTATGTCAAGGCATGGTATGATTCTTTTTTTCAGCATAGCTCAGCCAGTTCCTTCAGTGATATCTTACCTTCATAAATAGCTTTGCCTATGATGGCGCCTTCACATCGTACCTCCCTGAGGGTCATGATGTCTGCTGCCGACGTTATGCCACCGCTTGCGATGAGTGAAAGGCCCTCAATCTCAACTATCTCCCTGTAAATGTCAACTGATGGTCCGCCCAGCATCCCATCCCTCTCAATGTCTGTACACATGGCGTAGACAACGCCTTCCGACCTGTAGTTCTGAAGGAAGCTTAATACGTCTGCTTCAGATTCGGACAACCAACCTCCTGTTGCTACCTTTCTCTGCCTGAAGTCAGCGCCGAGGATGATCTTTTCAGGGCCGTATTCAGCCAGCCACTGAAGAAAAAGCTGAGGTTGTTTTACAGCTATGCTCCCGCATGTGACCTGAGAGGCTCCGCAACTGAATGCAGTGCGCATATCGCCGTCGGACCTTATGCCACCGCTGAAGTCCACCTTCAGCGAGGTATTGCCCGCGATGGCCTCAAGCACCCCGTTATTCCTGATTTTCCCTTCACGGGCTCCATCAAGATCAACCAGATGGAGGTATTTTATTCCGTGTGCCTCCAGCTCCCTTGCCACATCAAGAGGGTCATTGCCGTAGACGGTTTTCCTTGAATAGTCGCCCTGGGTCAGCCTGACACAGGCACCGTTAATAATATCCATGGCTGCAATTATTCTCATAAGGCCAGGAAGTTTTCAAGGACGCGGGCCCCTGTCGCGGCTGATTTCTCAGGATGGAACTGTGTGGCAAAGAAATTGTCTTTGCGCATTGCCGCTGAGAATGGCAGTCCGTAATCGCAAACGGCGGTGGTATAATCGTTGACCCCGGTATAATAACTGTGGACATAGTATACATCGTCTGCAGGATTTATTCCTTTCAGAAGCGGATCATCATTCAGGCTGACAAAATCATTCCATCCCATGTGGGGTACCTTTGCTCCGGCCGGGAATTTTCTGACAGCGAGATCAAATATCCCCAGGCATTGGGTATTGTTCTCCTCCGAGAACCTGCACATGAGCTGCAGTCCGAGGCATATACCAAGAACGGGCTGCTTCAGTGAGACGACTACCCTGTCAAGATTTCTCTCCCTGAGATGTTTCATTGCTGACCCTGCCTCGCCCACCCCCGGTATAATTACCTTCTCCGCTCTGCTGATTACATCGGGGTCGGAAGTGATGACCGCATCATGACCGAGCCTCTTGAGGGCCACCCGGACTGACATAATATTTCCGGAACCATATTTCAGTATCGCTATCATAACTGTCCCTTTGTTGATGGAAGGATTCCGTTATCCGTAGCTGCAACAGCCATTCTTACAGCCCTGGCAAAAGCCTTGAAGATGGCCTCGGTCTTATGGTGATCATTCTCACCTGCTGCGTGAACATGGATGTTGCATTTGGCACTGTCACTGAATGATCGGAAGAAGTGCGGGAACATCTCCGACGCTATGTTACCTACTCTTTCTGACCTGTAGATGACATCCCATGTCAGCCAGGGTCTCCCCCCGAAGTCGAGCGTCACCTGCGCCAGTGAGTCATCCATGGGGAGGGTGAAGCCATACCGTCCGATACCTTTCTTACTGCCCAGGGCGATGTTAAAGGCCTCCCCCAGTACTATCGCCACGTCTTCAACAAGATGGTGTTCATCAACCCTGAGGTCTCCCGTGGCCTTCACGCTTATATCAATGCTGCCATGACGGGCCAGCTGGTCAAGCATATGATCAAGGAAGCCTATGCCCGTGGCAATGCTGCTCCTTCCCGTGCCATCGAGGTTTATCCCGGTCTCAATCATTGTCTCGCCGGTCTTCCTGATCACTGACGCTCTTCTGGGTATCTTTTTCAGGAAACTGCGGATCTCATCCCAGTGACGGGTACACAGAGCCGCCTCATCGTTTTTTTCACTGCTGATGTAGATCGAATGGCACCCCAGGTTCCGTGCCAGTTCGATATCAGTAAGGCGGTCGCCGATGACATATGATGATGCGAGGTCAACCCCCTGTGCAAGGTATTGGGTCAGCATTGCCGTCCCGGGTTTCCGGTTAGGTGAGTTATCCTCTTCGAAGGAGCGGTCAATAAACTGAGCCGCGAATGTTACCCCTTCACCTTCAAGTATGGAGAGCATCTTATTGTGAGGGGGAAGGAACTCATTTTCAGGGAATGCCGGTGTACCAAGCCCGTCCTGGTTTGTCACCATTACCAGTTCGAAATCTGTTTCGCGGGTAATAGCTGACAGAGCACCAATGACCCCCGGCATGAATTCCAGTTTTTCCAGGCTGTCAACCTGCTCATCGGGCGGTTCTTTCAGTATGGTTCCATCCCTGTCTATAAACAACACCTTTTTCATAAGCGGAGTATTTTCATTCTTGTTTGTGTCTGTAATCATGTGAGCTTTATATCCTTATTTTGTTCAGTTCATCCAGCAGCCTGTCATTCTCGCTTCTGGTGCCTGTGGTAATTCTCAGGCAGCCACTTACCTCGCGGCTTCTGTTTCTGACGATTATACTGTTTTCTATCAGTTTGTTATAAATAGCGTCAGCATCCTTAACCCTCACCAGCAGGAAGTTAGCATCAGAAGGCCAGACCTTTTCAACCATCGGAATCGTCACCAGTTTTTCAGCAAGCCTCCTGCGCTCAGCTACAAGGGTCTCTGCCTGAACGGTTATGGGTTTGATGTCCTTAAGCTTTTCAAGGGCTGCCTCCTGGTTCAGTGTACTTATATTGTAAGGAGGCTTCATCCGGAAGAAGTACTTCAGAATGTCAGGAGCCGCGAAAGCCATCCCTATTCTGGCTGCCGCCATGCCCATGGCCTTGCTGAAGGTCTGCATAACGAGCAGGTTGTCAAAAACCCGGGTCTTTTCAATGAATGACGGTCTCCCGCTGAAGTCGGTATAAGCCTCGTCCAGCACCACTATACCATGAAAATTCCGGATAATGAACTCTATCCTGCCGGAGTCCATGCAGTTGCCGGTCGGGTTGTTCGGTGAGCATATAAATATCAGTTTCAGAAGCTCATCTTCAAGAAGAGGCGTAACAGCCGGAATGTCAATATCGAAGTTTTCATCCAGGGGTACCTTAATGATCTCAGTGTCATTGATTGCGGCTGAGACCTGATACATCCCGTATGTGGGCGGAAATATCAGGGCCCTGTCGGTTCCAGGGTTACAGAAGATCCTGTAGCAGAGATCAATCACTTCATCGCTTCCGTTTCCAAGAAAGATATTTTCTTCAGCTATCCCCTTCAGGCTGCTGATGGCAGCCCTGAGCTCCCTCTGGCGGGGATCAGGGTACCTGTTGAGAGGGCCGAAAGGACTTTCATTGGCATCAAGGAAGATTCCCTCTTTTCCTTCATATTCATCCCTGGCGCACGAGTATGGCACCAGAGCTCTCACGTTAGGCCTTACCAGTTGATCTGTTCTGTTCATCGTTAAGATATTTTAGTCTGACGGAAACTGCGTTCCTGTGTCCTCCGAGCATCTCGGCGCCGGCCAGCAATTCAGTTGCAGGTCCTATATTCATCAAGCCGCGTTCCGTAACCTCCTGGAAGAAGATCTTCTTCATGAAGCTGCCGGTTGTCAGACCGCTGCAGCTTCTTGAAAATCCTCCGGTGGGGAGGGTATGATTGGGTCCGGTCATATAATCGCCTGTGCTTTCGCTGCTGTAATGCCCAAGGAATACTGATCCGGCATCCACCACAGCAGCGGCATGGAGGTATGGATCGGAAGTAGCGAGGATCAGGTGTTCGGGGGCGTACAGGTTGCTCACCTTCAGGCACTCATCAATGCTGTCAAGCAGTATCAGTGAGCTGTTTTCGAGCGACTGCACAGCGAAGCTGTTTCTCTCGAGCAGCGCTGCCTGTTGCTCAAGCTCAATTTTAACCTGTTCCATCATAATTCTGCTGTCGGTGAGCATTATAACCTGACTGTCGGCGCCATGCTCTGCCTGTGAGAGCAGGTCTGCTGCAACAAAGACAGGGTTGGCGCTTTCATCTGCAATTACAAGCACCTCGCTGGGTCCGGCCGGCATGTCGATTTGTGTTCCTTCAAGCTGTACAAGCTCCTTGGCCCTTGTGACATACCTGTTTCCCGGCCCGAATATTTTATGCACTGAGGGTATTGACTCTGTGCCGTATGCCATGGCTGCTATTGCTTGTGCGCCGCCTATTGCATAGATGTCCGTCACACCGGACAGGGTGGCTGCATACAGAATCAACGGGTTGACTCTTCCGTCTTTACCGGGAGGGGTGCACATGATAATGCCACGGCATCCGGCAAGGTGTGCAGGTATAGCCAGCATCAGAACGGTTGAGAAGAGCGGTGCGGTGCCTCCGGGGATATACAGACCCACCTTCTCAATAGCCACATCGCGGCTCCAGCACTTCACACCGTCTGCTGTAATCACCGGCTCTGTCATGTGCAGCTGTGAAGAGTGAAAAGCTGTGATGTTTGAAAGAGCATCCTGCATAGCTTTCCGGAGATCCACTGGCACACTTTTCCCGGCCTCGTGCAGCGAACCCTCATCAACCTTAAATGATGCAGGTGCTTGTCCGTCAAATTTTTGTGAGAACTCGCGCAGGGCGGCATCACCCTCTGTCCTGACCCTTGCAAGAACCTCCTTTACGGTGCCGTCAATATCTTCATTGCCTGCCGATGGCCTGTTGAGGGCGGCACTTATGTCAGACGGTCGGGGATACATGAATGTCTTCATCACAGTATCATTTTTTCTATGGGTATTACCAGGATCCCTTCAGCTCCCGCAGCCCTGAGCTGGTCGATCCTGTCCCAGAACTCATCCTCCTTAACGACGGAGTGGAGGCTGCACCATCCCTTCTCAGCCAACGGCAATATCGTCGGGCTCTTCATGCCCGGCAGTATCCTGCAGATTTCCGACACCGCCTCTTCCGGGGCGTTGAGCAGTATGTACTTGTTCTCCCTGGCGTTCTTTACAGCCCTGATGCGGAAAAGCAGCTTCTCAAGTATCTTTTTCTTTTCGCCGTTGAGGTTCCGGTTGGCTATTATAACTGCCTGGCTCTTCATGATGGTCTCCACCTCGCGCAGGCCATTGGTCAGCAGGGTGCTGCCGGAGCTGACGATATCACATATCGCATCAGCGAGGCCTATTCCCGGTGCTATCTCCACGCTGCCGCTCAGCTCTTCTATCACGGCGTTGATTTTCCTTGCGGCGAAATACTCTGTCAGCAGCACAGGATAGCTTGTTGCCACCTTCCTGTTCATGAAGAAGCCCGTACCGGTATATGCCTCGTCCTTTGGGATGGCCAGGCTCAGGCGGCAGCCTGCAAACCCCAGATGTTCAAGTACATCTACATCCTTCTTCTTTTCATAGACTGTGTTTTCACCCACAATCCCGATGTCAGCAACCTGCTGTTCAACGTACTGGGGGATGTCATCATCACGGAGAAGGAGTATCTCAACGGGGAAATTGCCTGCGATGACCTTCAGGCTGCCTGAGCCGTTGGTGATCTTTATGCCGCACTCTTCAAACAATTTGCGGGAGTTTTCACTCAGTCTTCCGCTTTTCTGGATTGCAATTTTCAGTATGCTCATTTAACTCTTCTATTTTACTGAACAGACCCCGGAGCAACAAAAAACCCGCCTGATCTGCTCAGACGGGTTTATGATATTCAGTTGTCACCATACATCATTTTCTTCTCGCCTGAGAGCAAGTATGAAAATGATGATGATGTAGACTTTTTGTAAACATTGTTAACTATGCCGGAGCAAATATAGCTTTTTATTTAAACATTCGTCCGGACAAAAAGTTTTCGTTAAACACTTCTTCTGATATAATCTGAAATCCAGTCACCGGTCTCTGAAGTTGATTTCGGATGTACCGGGTCAAGATCAACTGTAACAAAGCCGGCTTCAACAGACCTTCCGACGGCCTCCGTTATTGCCTCTGCCTCCTGTTTCAGGTCAAAGGCCAAATTGAGCATCATAGCGGCGGAGAGGATTGTTCCGGCCGGATTGGCGATGTTTTTCCCGGCTGCCTGGGGGTATGATCCGTGGATCGGTTCGAAGACTGATGTTGAGATGCCGATTGACGCTGAAGGCATCATCCCCATGGAGCCGGCAATGACGCTGGCCTCATCGGAGAGGATGTCACCGAACATGTTTTCAGTCACAATAACATCGAAAGAGGAGGGATACCGTATCAGCTGCATGGCAGCGTTGTCTACGAACATGAAATCCATTGTTATATCCCGGTATTCCCGGGCAATATCTCTGGCTGTTTCGCGCCACAATCTGGATGTGGCCAATATGTTTGCCTTATCTATCACCGTCACCTTCTTCCTTCGCTGCATTGCATAATCGCAACCACGCCGCACCACCCGCTCTATCTCGTAACGGCTGTAAACGCATGTGTCGTAGGCAGTGTTTCCGTCTTCCGATCTTCCCTGCGGTCTCCCGAAATAGATACCCCCGATGAGTTCACGGACCATGATAATATCCGTGTTCAGGGCTATTTCCCTTTTAAGCGGTGACATGTCTATCAGGGCAGGGAATGTTTTTACCGGTCTTACGTTGGCATAGAGGCCGAGTTCACGTCGCATGGCCAGCAGTCCCTGTTCAGGCCTGACCCTGGCTGCCGGATCATTGTCATACCTGGGGTCACCAATGGCGCCGAACAATACTGCGTCAGACTTCCTGCACAGTTCAAGAGTCTCATCAGGCAGGGGGCTGCCGGTTCTGTCTATGGCAGCGGCACCTACCAGTCCGCTGCTAAAGAGAAATTTGTGACCGAACCTCTCTCCTGTGGCCAGCAGCACTTTGCAAGCCTCTTCAGTCACCTCGGGTCCGATGCCGTCGCCGGCAAGAAGAGCTATTTTAAATTCCATCAGAAATTGTTATCAGGTTTTTGTATGCAGGTTTGATCTCATTGTTTTCGATTATGTTGAGCATCTTTTCTGTTGCCTTGATGGCAGATTCCGTCTGGTCGGCGTCCAGGCCCCTGGTCCTGAACTCCCTCCCCTGGTAGCTCCATCTGATAACCGTCTCAACAAGAGCATCGGTCTTACCTCCCGGAGGTATGGATACCACATAGTCAGTCAGAACAGGCAGTTCCCTCTCCATCCGGTCATATATCTTCCTGACAGCTTTCATAAAGGCGTCATACTGCCCGTCGCCTGACGATGTCTCCTGGTAGAGGAGGCCGTCAATCTCTACCTGTACGCTGGCTGAGGGTTTAAGTCCGTAAGAGAGAGTGAGGGAATAATTTTTTATGAATATTTTATACGCTGAGCGGTCGTTGCCCAGCACATCGGCGATGATGAACGGAAGGTCTTCAGTGGTGACTGTCTCCTTCTTGTCGCCCAGTTCAATAACCCTTTCGGTCACCCTCGCCAGAGACTCCTGGCTGAGCTCCAACCCGAACTCCTCAAGGTTTTTTCTTATTGTTGCCTTGCCTGACTGTTTGCCGAGTGCGTAGGTTCTTTTTCTGCCGAACCGTTCCGGCCTCAGGTTGCTGCAGTACAGGTTATCCTTGTTGTCTCCGTCAGCGTGAATCCCTGATGTCTGCGTAAATACATTTGCCCCTATGATTGGCTTGTTCACAGGTATCCTTATGCCGCTGAATGTCTCCACGATGCGGCTAACCCTTGTGATCTCGAGCTCATTCACTCCTGTCTCCACTCCGAGGTGGTCATTGAGCAGGCCGATCACACTGGATAACGGTGCGTTGCCGGCTCTCTCACCAAGTCCGTTGACCGTTGTGTGTACTCCCCTGATGCCCGCGTTGACGGCAGAATAGACATTCGCCACGGCCAGATCATAGTCATTATGAGAATGAAAATCAAAGTGGAGTGAATTATATCTTTCAGTCATCTGTCTGCAGAAACGGTAAACCTGGTCGGGATTCAAAATGCCAAGGGTATCAGGAAGCATAAACCGTTTTATGTTTTCATCACTGAGTGAGTCAATCATGAAGAGCACATATTCCTCAGAATTGATCATGCCATTAGACCAGTCTTCAAGGTAGATATTGACCTGCATACCGTTTTCGTTTGCCAGTCTTACGATCTTCCTTATATCGTCAATATGTTCTCCCGGGGTTTTCCTCAATTGTTTTTCAAGATGGCGCAATGACCCCTTGCAGAGCAGGTTGACAACCATCCCTCCTGCATCTCTGATCCATCTGAGTGAGGTGTCGCCGTCAACGAATCCGAGCACCTCAACTTTGTCAAGCATGCCGTTCTGTCCGGCCCATCTCGTTATCAGCCGCAGAGCCTCCTGTTCACCGGCGGAGACGCGTGCCGAGGCCACTTCGATCCGATCGACCTTCAGGTCCCTGAGGAGCATGGTGGCTATATGCAGCTTTTCGAGGGGGGAATATGACACACCCTGTGTCTGTTCACCATCCCTGAGTGTGGTATCAAGTATCTCAATTCTCATGTCGACCTCCTCTCTCTTCATATGCCGTTATCTCATCGCTGATACCGAGCAGATAGTCTACGTTGTCAAGACCCTTTAACAGACACTCCTTCTTAAATGCATTTATTGCAAAACTGACAGATATGCCGGCCTCTTCTGAAGAAAGGAGCTGCTTATCAAGGTCAATCTTCACTCTCGTCTTCGGTTTCCTGATTATCAGCTCCGTAAGTCTGCCAAGCGTTTCTGTGGGAATCACCACCGGCAGAAGACCGTTATTCAGGGCATTGTTACCGAATATATCCGCGAAGGAGTCTGACACTACAGCCCTGAAGCCGTAGTCAGCTATAGCCCAGACGGCATGCTCCCTGCTTGACCCGCATCCGAAATTGCTGCCTGTAATCAGGATGCTGCCCTCGTATTCCGGTCTGTTGAGGATGAAATCCTTTTTGATCTCACCCTCCTTGTCATATCTCCAGTCGCGGAAGAGGTTCTTACCAAATCCCTCCCTGGTGACAGAGTTCAGGAACCTGGCAGGGATTATCTGATCAGTGTCTATATTGGCGTTGGGCAGTGGGACACATGTTGACTCCAGTATTGTAAATTTTTTTCTTTGCATTGCCTGCAGGTATTTATCATTCGCAAATCCGCAACAATTCCCGGGGATCAGTTATCGTTCCTGTCAACGCTGCCGCAGCAGCAGTGAGCGGCCCTGCGAGGATGGTCCTGGCCCCCGGTCCCTGTCTTCCTTCGAAGTTGCGGTTCGAAGTTGAGACCGCATATTTGCCGGCCGGTATCTTGTCATCATTCATAGCGAGGCACGATGAGCATCCGGGTTGTCTCATGGCAAACCCCGCATTTCTGAATATTTCTGTAAGCCCTTCCTTTTCTGCCTGCCGTGCAACCTGTTGTGATCCGGGCACTATCAGTGCCGTGACCCCCGGGGCTTTCTTCCTCCCCTCCACCATGCAGGCAAAAGCCCTGAGATCCTCTATGCGACCGTTGGTGCAGCTACCCAGGAAGACATAATCTACCGGGTGGCCCAGGAGCTTCATTCCCGTTTTAAAGCCCATGTAATCAAGCGCCTTGAGGTAAGAGCCGTTGTCGCCCGGGCTGAACTGGTCTTCAGCAGGGATTACTCCATCTACAGCCATTCCCATTCCGGGGTTTGTACCCCAGGTGATCATTGGCGGTACAGATGATGCATCAAACTCAAGTTCTTTATCAAAGTGTGCTCCCGGGTCTGTTCGCAGTGAGAACCAATTTTCAAGCAGGCGCATGCCATCCGGCTCACTGTTGAATGAGGGAATTTCCGACAGGTAACCAAAGGTGACAGCGTCAGGTGCTATCAGGCCGCCGCGCGCCCCCATCTCAATACTCATATTGCACACTGTCATCCTGGCTTCCATGCTCAGGCGGGAGATGGCTTCGCCGGCATATTCAACGAAGTATCCCGTTGCACCGCCGGTGGATATAGCGGAGATGATATAGAGTATCAGATCCTTGGAGGTCACCCCCTTCCGGAGTGAACCGTTGACGGTTATCCTCATTCTTGCCGGTCTGGTCTGAAGGACACACTGTGACGCCAGCACCATCTCCACCTCGCTGGTCCCTATGCCGAATGCTATGGTGCCGAAGGCTCCGTGGGTTGATGTGTGACTGTCGCCGCATACTATTGTCATCCCCGGTAGTGTATATCCAAGCTCGGGGCCTGTGACATGGACAATACCGTTATTTTGATGACCGATGCCGAAGTACTCGATGCCGTTGACCCTGCAGTTTTCGGCCAGTGCCTCCACCTGCGCCCGTGAGACGACATCCCTTATCGGAAGATGCTGATCTGTGGTGGGTATGTTGTGGTCTGCCACGGCTGTAGTCCTTTCAGGCCTGAAGACCCCGATGCCCCTCTTCTTCAGGCCCAGGAAGGCCTGAGGACTGGTGACCTCATGGATATAGTGACGGTCAATATAGAGCACATCAGGACCGTCGTCAACAGACTTCACAACATGCGAATCCCATATCTTGTCAAACAGTGTCCGTGGTTCCATTGTCTATCCTTGAAACAGCATCAATGAACGCCTCAACCGAGGCGGTAATTATATCCGTATTGGCTGAGAAACCGTAGAAGATCTTTCCGTCATGCTCAACCTGGATATGGACCTTGCCGATGTCATCGCTTCCCCGTGTGATTGCCTGAATCAGGAACTCCTCGAGGTGTACATTTTCATGGATCAGGTGTTTGACGGCGGTAAGAGCCGCATCAATGGGGCCGTTCCCCGGGGCGGTGGAGGTATGTACCTCACCGTTGATCCTCACGCCTACGGTAGCCACCGGGGTGACCGAGTTGCCGCAGAGAACCTGCAATGATTCAAGCTTGAGTCTCTTTTCCCCCCTGAAGACCTCTCCTGACAGGATCTTGATATCTTCGTCATTGATCTCCTTCTTCTTGTCGGCAAGGAGAAGGAAGCGGTGGTAGATCTCATCAAGTTCCTCCTTTCCCAGCTTAATACCCAGCAGGTCGAGCCTGTGATTAAGAGCCGCCCTTCCGCTACGGGCCGTGAGTATGATTGATGATTCCCTTATACCCACCTCTTTAGGGTCAATGATCTCATAGTTTTCACGGTTCTTGAGAACACCGTCCTGGTGTATACCTGACGAGTGGGCAAAGGCATTTCTGCCAACTATGGCCTTGTTAGCCTGTACGGGCATGCTCATCAGTGTGGAGACCAGCCTGCTGGTGCTGTATATCAGCTTAGGGTTGATGCCGGTTGACAGGTTCAGGTCGTGATGACTCTTTATGATCATTGCAATCTCTTCAAGCGAGGTATTGCCTGCCCTCTCGCCGATGCCATTGATTGTCACCTCTGCCTGCCGGGCTCCGTTGATGATGCCCAACATGGTGTTGGCGGTCGCCATTCCGAGGTCGTTGTGACAATGGGTTGAGATGACCACCTTTTCAATATCAGGGACATTTTCGACGAGGTATCTGATCTTGGCGCCGTATTCTTCCGGGAGGCAATAACCCGTTGTGTCAGGTATGTTAACCACGGTTGCACCTGCTTTTATTACAGCTTCGATCACCTTCGCGAGATAGGCGTTGTCACTTCTGCCTGCATCCTCAGCATAGAATTCCACGTCATCAACGAATTTTTTGGCGTATTTAACCGCATCGACAGCCCTTCTGATTATCTCTTCGGGCGTTGTCTTTATCTTGTACTGGATATGGTAGGGTGATGTACCGATCCCGGTATGGATCCTTTTTCTCTCTGCATACTTTAATGCTTCGGCCGCTACCTCAATGTCTTTTTTCACAGCTCTTGTGAGGGCGCAGATGACCGGGTTACGGACTGCCTTTGATATCTCCACCACCGACCTGAAGTCGCCCGGACTCGAAACGGGGAACCCTGCCTCTATCACGTCTACCCCCAGCGCCTCGAGGGCCCTGGCAACTTCAATCTTCTCAACCGTATTGAGCTGGCATCCCGGCACCTGTTCACCGTCACGGAGGGTTGTGTCAAAAATTATTACCCTGTTGTTTTCCATGATTTCTGTTTCGTGATTGTTACTTCTGAGGTCTCAGTTTTCTCACTGCTGCTCCTGTTCTCCAGAGCTCTGATCCGCCCATTTCCCTGAGCTCCGCATCAAGCTTTTCGCGGTAGTCGGATGATCCCGTTGAGGCGAGGACCCTGACACACTCTTCGCCCGAGCTGACTTTTTCATACAGATCCCTGAAGACAGGCAGGGTGGCTTCCCTGAATTTTGATTTCCAGTCGAGCGCACCACGCTGGGCTGTGGCACTGCAGTTGGCATACATCCAGTCCATACCCTTCTCGTCAACAAGTCGTATGAGGCTCTGTGTAAGTTCTTCGACTGTCTCGTTAAAGGCTTCCGATGGTGAGTGGCCGTTATCGCGCAGCACCTTGTACTGCGCCTCCATGATACCCTCGAGGGCGCCCATGAGTACACCGCGCTCACCGGTCAGGTCACTGAACACCTCCTTCTCGAAGGTGGTGGGGAAGAGGTACCCTGAGCCAATGGCGATGCCGAGGGCAATAGCACGCTCTTCAGCCCTGCCGGTATGATCATGGAATACGGAGAAGCTTGAGTTGATGCCGGCTCCGGCGAGGAAGTTGCGCCTTACGCTGGTTCCCGAACCTTTTGGTGCGCAGAGGATGACGTCAATATCCGAAGGAGGAATCACCCCGGTGTGCTCCTTATATGTGATGGAGAAGCCGTGAGAGAAGTAGAGTGCCTTGCCGGTCGTAAGATGAGGTTTTATGCGGGGCCAGAGTAACCGCTGGGCTGCATCGGAGACCAGATACTGGATGACGGTACCTCTTTCTGCCGCCTCCTCAATGCCAAAGAGGGAGGTCCCGGGAACGAACCCGTCAGCCACAGCCCTCTCCCAGTCATTTTTGAATTCAGGCGCCTGTCCGATAATCACATTGATGCCGTTGTCTCTCATGTTCATTGCCTGTGCCGGCCCCTGAACCCCGTATCCTATGACGGCGACTACTTCATCCTTTAAAACTTCACGTGCCTTTGAAAGTGGAAACTCTTCCCTTGTCACAACTGTCTCAGTTACTCCTCCAAAATCGATTTGTGCCATAATTGTCTATTGTTAGATTAGTGTAATTCAGTTAATTATATACTTCAAGTTTTTCAGTTCTGCCTCGTTCAGCCTCCTCCATCTCCTTCAGGTATGCATTCAGCTCCTTGACCTGTCTTGTTACTGCTATCCGGCCCGACCTGACGAACTGAAGTACCCCGCAGGGTTCAAGAACAGCCAGGAGATCAGTTATCTCCGCCTTATTGCCGCTCTTCTCCACGACGATATATTCGGGCGTCACTTCAAGTATTCGGGCATGATGTTTACGCACGAGATCGCCAATCATGCTGCCTGACATGAGCCCCTTTGTCGTGACTTTATACAGTGCTATCTCCTGGCAAATTATCTCAGACGAGGTGTGCACGAATACCTTGATGACATCGACCAGTTTTTCAATCTGTCTTGCCACCTTATTCACCATGTCAGGGGTGGTGGTGACCACCATTGTAAGCATCTGTACGCCTTTGACGGCAGATTCCGAGGCAGTGATGCTCTCTATGTTTATCTGCCTCCGGGTAAGGATAAGTGTTATCCGGCTGAGAATTCCTATATGGTCTTCAGTGAAGAGCGATATTGTATATTCCTGTTGCATAATGATTATCTGTATGTTAGTGTAACTTCTGAGACTGAGGCCCCGGGTTCGACCATGGGAAGGATATTTGCTTCGCTGCTGATGACCACCTCCATCAGGTATGGGCCTTCGGCAGCAAGCATTGCCCTGACTGCTGTACGGAGCTCCTCACGGTGTGTCACTCTGCGGGCCTCAATGCCGTAGGCTCCGGCCAGCGCCACGAAATCGGGGTTTGCCATTTCAGTGGAGGCGTACCTTCCGTTGAAGAACATCTGTTGCCACTGGCGTACCATTCCAAGGAAGCTGTTGTTGAGGAGTATTATTTTGACGGGGATCTGATATTGCATTATGGTACCCAGCTCCTGCAGTGTCATCTGGAAGCCGCCGTCGCCGATAAAGGCAACAACCGGTTTGCCGGGATTTCCTGATGCTGCTCCCAGAGATGCCGGGAGGCCGAATCCCATGGTGCCCATCCCGCCTGATGTCACCAGGGTGCTCTTCTCACTGAAGCGGTAGTAGCGTGCCACTGCCATCTGGTGCTGTCCCACGTCAGTGACTATGACTGCATCGCCATCCGTCAGGTCAGAGACTGCCTTCACCACCTCGCCCATTCTGATTTCACCCTCGCCGGGCTCCGTCTCCGGTTTGATCACCTTTTCATATTCCACCCTGTCGAGGATCCGGAACTCCCTGATCCATTTCTCCCGGCTGCTCTCATGCACAAGGGGAAAGAGAGCTGTAAGCACTTCCCGTGCATCATTGTTGATCTCGAGGTCTACCTTCACATTTTTATTGATTTCCGCCTTATCTATCTCAATGTGAATTATCCTGGCCTGTGGTGCATACTTTTTGAGGTTGCCCGTGACCCTGTCATCAAAGCGCATTCCGACGGCGATGATGAGGTCTGCCTGGTTGGTGAGTACATTGGGGGCATAGTTGCCATGCATCCCCAGCATACCGGCAAAGAGCCTGTGCTTATGAGGAAAAGCCGCAAGTCCGAGAAGTGTTGCGGCAACGGGGATACCTCCCTTTTCAGCCAGTGCTTTCAGTTCATCAGCGGCACCGGAGAGGATAACCCCATGGCCTGCCAGTATAAGAGGCATTTCCGCATGATTGATCATGACTGCCGCCGATTCGATATCCCTGATGTGAAGAGGGATCACCGGGTTATAGCTCCTTATATATGTGCATTTCCGGTAGCTATAGGTGAGGCTTTCAAATTGTGCATCCTTCGATATATCAACCAGTACGGGGCCCGGCCGGCCCGACCTGGCGATGTAGAAGGCCCGTGCGATGGCTTCGGGGATATCCTGTGCCTTCTTGACCTGGGCATTCCACTTTGTCACAGGCATTGAAATACCGAGGATATCAGTCTCCTGAAAAGCGTCAGTACCGATAAGCCCTGATGTCACCTGTGCAGTAATGAATACAACCGGCACGGAGTCGAGGAAGGCATTGGCTATTCCTGTCACCAGGTTTGTTGCTCCCGGTCCTGATGTCGCAAAGCATACCCCGGCTCTTCCCGTTACCATGGCATATGCCTGTGCGGCATGAGCAGCTCCCTGCTCATGGCGGGTGAGGATGTGCCGTAGCCTGTCACTGTAATCAAGCAGCTTGTCGTAGACAGGCATTATCGCTCCCCCGGGATAACCGAATATTGTATCAACGCCCTCTTCAATCAGACACTTAAGGAGTGCCTCGGCTCCGGAGACCTGCGATCGCTCGCTGTCACTATCCTGCATATCAGTTGTCTTTGTCTTTTCTTTCATGAATCATTTTCAGTGGTTAAACTATGCGTACTGCTCCCCTGTCGGCCGAGCTGACATGAATGGCATAGGCCTTCAGTGACGAGGAGATGATACGTTCTCTGCCTGTGGGGGTGAAAGCCCTGTCTCCCTTTTTCTCTTCTTTGCTACGCCTCTCCTCAATGGTTTTGTCCGTGACGGCCAGACTGATACGTCTCCGCGTGATGTCAATCTCTATACTATCTCCGTCATTTATAAGCGCAATAGCACCTCCGGCCGCGGCTTCGGGTGAGACATGTCCCACCGAGAGTCCTGCCGTGCCTCCCGAGAAACGACCGTCGGTTATGAGTGCACATTTTTTGTCGAGTCCCTTTGATTTAAGATATGAGGTCGGGTAGAGCATCTCCTGCATGCCCGGACCCCCGCGCGGACCCTCATACCGTATTACTGCAACATCGCCTTCTTTTACCTTGCCGTTCAGTATTCCGCTTACAGCCTCCTCCTGGGAGTCAAAGGTCACCGCCCTGCCGCTGAAGCTGAACATCGAACTGTCGATGCCGGCGGTCTTAATTATGCATCCCTGCGGTGCCAGATTGCCGTAAAGCACTGCCAGGCCGCCATCAGTGCTATACGGATGGCTGACATCTCTTATCGCACCGTTGACCCTGTCTTTATCGTGTTCCTTGTAGAGGCCTGAGGCAGTACCGCCAAGTGTGCTCCTCACCCCGCCGGGGGCGCTCAGGAAGAGCTGAAGAGCCTGTGGCAGGGCGGTCGGCCTCATTATATCCCAGTCATTTATTGCCTGTCGCAGGGTGGGGTAGTCAACCCTTCTCACCGAGAGATCGAGCAGTCCGGCACGTTCAAGTTCTCCGAGGATGGCAAAAACCCCTCCTGCACGGTTTATGTCCTCCATATGGAACGATGAGGAGGGGGAGACCCTGCATATGTTGGGTACTTTACGTGAGAGTTCATCAATGTCTTTCATTGTAAAATCAACCCCGGCCTCATGGGCTATGGCAAGGAGGTGGAGAACGGTATTGGTTGAGCCCCCCATCGCAATATCAAGTGACATGGCATTGATGAAGGCAGATCTGGTGGCCAACGAGCGGGGGAGGACGGATTCGTCACCCTGTTCGTAGTATCTATTTGCCAGCTCAGTTATCAGCCGGGCGGCCCTGGCGAAGAGCTGCGTCCTGTTGCTGTGAGTGGCCACCACAGTACCGTTGCCCGGCAGTGCCAGTCCGAGAGCCTCTGTCAGGCAGTTCATTGAGTTGGCGGTGAACATGCCCGAGCAGGATCCGCAGGTGGGGCAGGCTGACCGTTCTATCTCAAGCAGGTTATCATCAGAGACGCTGTCGTCAGCCGCAGCTACCATGGCGTTGATAAGGTCGACGGCTTTTTCTCCTACCCTGCCGGCCTCCATCGGTCCACCGGAGACGAACAGTGATGGTATGTTGAGGCGCATGGCAGCCATAAGCATCCCGGGGGTGATCTTGTCACAGTTGCTTATGCATATCATCGCATCAGCACAATGGGCATTGCAGACATACTCGACACTGTCTGCGATAAGCTCACGCGAGGGGAGCGAATAGAGCATCCCTCCGTGGCCCATAGCTATGCCGTCATCGATTGCAATTGTATTGAACTCTGCCGCAAACATGCCGAGACCCTCAATCTCCTTCTTGATAGCCTGCCCGACAGCATGCAGGTGCACATGGCCCGGCACGAACTGCGAGAATGAATTGACAATCGCAATCACCGGTTTCCCGAATTGTTGCTCCTTCATGCCGTTTGCCCTCCAGAGGCTCCTTGCCCCGGCCATGGTCCTTCCGGTCATCGTTCTCAGGCTCCTGAGTTCTCTTTTCATTGCTGACATATTAAAAAAAAAGCCTCCCGGTTTTCCGGGAAGCTTTCGTATATTATTATTCTTAGCTAAATATTACTCCCCGATCATTCGCTCGTGGCGATAATAAGAATGAGGGCAATAATATTTAACGACAGATAATTCATTTCGTAAATGTGAAGGGCAAAAATAATTATAATTTCATAAAATCAAACAAATGTTAGATTTTTTTAAAAATTATTAATTGTTCTATACTCTATTATAATGGCCTGAGGCAGAAATTTTATATTTCTTTCAAAACTCCCAGTTGCCTGCCGACTTTGGTGAAGGCATCAATGGCCTTATCGAGATGTTCCGGTTCATGAGCTGCCGAGAGCTGCACCCTGATACGTGCCTGTCCTTTAGGTACGACGGGGAAATAGAAGCCGGTGACATAGATGCCCTCATCGAGCAGCTTCGCCGCCATCTCCTGTGAAAGTATGGCGTCATAGAGCATGACGGCGCAGATGGCTGACCGGGTGGGTTTGATGTCGAAACCTGCCTTCAGCATCTTCTCCATAAAATACTTTGTATTGAAATGCAGCTTGTCCTGCAACTCGTTGGTCTCTGTCATCATCTCAACCATCTTTATCCCTGCAGCAGCCACGAGTGGAGGGATGGAGTTACTGAAGAGATATGGCCTCGAGCGCTGGCGCAGCATCTCAATTATCTCCCTCTTGCCGGTGGTGAACCCGCCGATGGCTCCGCCGAATGCTTTGCCCAGAGTGCCGGTGATGATCTCGATTTTTCCCTTGAGGTTATAGAGCTCTGTTACACCGCGGCCTGTATCACCTACTACACCGGCGGAGTGTGACTCATCAACCATGATCATGGCATCATACCTGTTGGCAAGCTCATAGATTTCGTCGAGTGGCGCCACATTGCCGTCCATTGAGAAGACGCCGTCGGTTACTATCAGCCTGAAGCGCTGTTCCTGCGCCTGTTGCAGCTGCGTCTCAAGGTCTTCCATGTCTGCATTCTCATAACGGTAGCGCTGTGCCTTGCAGAGACGTACGCCATCAATGATGGAAGCATGATTCAGGGAGTCGGATAAAATGGCATCTTCACTGGTGAGAAGGGGCTCAAATACGCCTCCGTTGGCATCAAAGCAGGCAGCATAGAGAATAGTGTCTTCCGTTCCGAAAAAATCAGCCAGTTTGTGCTCCAGTTCCTTATGGAGGTCTCCGGTACCGCAGATGAAGCGTACTGACGACATTCCGTAGCCATGAGTCTCAAGCGCATCCTTTGCCGCCTCAACAAGCCTGGCATTTGATGAGAGTCCAAGATAGTTGTTGGCACAGAAGTTAAGCACCCGCTGCCCGGTGTCAAGTGTTATCTCCGCACCCTGGGGTGAGACAATGACACGTTCATGCTTGTAGAGCCCCGCTTCCTTTATCTCACTGATCTGCGATATGAGATAATCATGGTATTGATTGTACATCGGCGTGAATATTCACTTAAAACGGATGCAAAGATGGTGTTTTGCAGTGACTATTCAATGATGATAATCATCTCCGGGAGAGTAAATTTATGCAGAGATGAAATTATTTCTCCGTGGATTTTACGTCCCGAACTTTGCAATTATCTCATCTTTCTTAAGGCCCGGGACTCCCAGTTTCTTACCCACTTTAATGAATTTCTCAAGAGCTGCCTCGAGGTGATGCATATCATGGCCGGCGGATATCTGGGTTCGGATCCTCGCCTGTCCGTTTGGCACAACGGGGAAGAAGAAGCCTATTGCATATATACCCTCGGCGAATAGTTCCCTGGAAAAGTCCTGTGAAAGTTTCGCATTGAAGAGCATGACAGGAACAATGGGGGTATTGCCATCCTTGAGGATAAATCCCGCATCTGTCAGTCCTGCCCTCCAGAATGCTGCATTCTTCTCCAGCTTATCGCGTCTTTCTGTGCTTGCCGAAAGGATATCAAAAACCTTCAGGACCCCTGATACTATAACAGGAGCTATGGTGTTGGAGAAGAGGTAGGGGCGGGCCTTCTGCCTGCACATCTCCACTATCTCCTTCCTTCCCGAGACGCAGCCTCCCGATGCTCCGCCCATGGCTTTCCCAAAGGTGGTGGTGATGATGTCAATCTTACCCATGACATTGCAGAATTCATGGGTCCCGCGACCTGTCTTGCCTATGAAGCCTGTAGCATGAGAGTCATCTACCAGCAACAGGGCATCGTATTTTTCACACAGGCGGACCATCTCGTCGAGTTTAGCCGTGTCGCCGTCCATTGAAAAGACCCCGTCAGTGATAACCAGCTTGAGCCGTTTGTCAGAGTGAAGCAGGAGCTTCTCCTCAAGGTGTTCCATGCTGGAGTGTTTGAAGGTGTCATGCTGTGCGCTGCATAGTCTCATGCCGTCAATGATTGAGGCATGTACCAGTCTGTCAGATATCATAATGTCCTCACTGGTGAGTATCGCCTCAAAAACACCGGCATTGGCGTCCATGCATGAAGGAAACAGTATTGTGTCTTCCGTACCCAGGAATTCAGTCACTTTGTTTTCAAGCTCCCGGTGGATATCCTGCGTGCCGCATATAAAACGGACGGATGACATTCCGTAACCTCTTGTCTCAAGACCGTCATGAGCAGCCTTAATAACCTCGGGGTGGCTCGACAGGCCCAGGTAGTTGTTGGAACACATATTGATGACCTTCTTCAGGTCGGAGCCTGAAGGAAATTCAACCTCGATATCGGCGGCCTGGGAACTGTGGATGAACCGCTCCTCCTTGAATATGCCGGCACTTCTGATATCTGCCAGCTGTGACAGATAAAGGTCCCTTGTTTTTTCAGAGTAACTCATTGTCTCCCCGGGTTATTTGTTTATATACTGGTTTACCAGTGCAACAATATTGTTTACGCTGTCAAAAGCTTCAGGCGTTGCCTTGCCTGGCGGGATCTTGATCTTGAATTTGTTCTCGAGGAAAACGAGAAGTGACACCATTGAAAACGAGTCAACATAACCGCTCGATATAAGAGGTGAATCATAAGTTATCGTGGCGTCATCATCATCAATGTACTCCCTGATAACATAGTTCCGGATCAGCTCCTTCATCTCATTCAGATTATTCTCTTCCATAACAGGTTCATTTTGAAGTTTATAAAGAAGTTAACAGTTATATATTAATCATTTTCAAGGGTTGAAATGTCCCCTATATCCTCGCCCCATTCCCTGGCATGAAGCACTCTTCTCATGATCTTGCCACTGCGTGTCTTCGGGAGGCTTTCCACGAACTCAACTGACTGCGGCATTGCCAGGGGCGAGAGCTTCTTGCGTATGAAGTTCATAATCTCGAGTTCCAGATCAGGACTGGCAGTAAAACCAGGCTTAATGGTGATGAAGGCTTTAACCACCTCCATGTTTATTTCATCAGGTTTTGATGTGACGCCTGACTCACCCACGGCAGGATGTTCAAGCAGTGCGGATTCAACTTCAAACGGGCTCACCAGGTGCCCTCCGGTATTTATTACGTCGTCATCACGGCCGATGAACCAGTAATAACCTTCATTATCGATGCTTGACCTGTCGCCTGACAGATACCATCCGTTCACGAATTTTTCATTGTATTTTTCCTCGTTCCTCCAGTATGTTCTCATCATGGAGGGCCAGCCCGGCCTGAAGGCTATCAGTCCTGCCCTGCCGGGCTCTTCAATCGGGGTGTAGGTGACAGGATCAAGTACTGCTCCCGTTATTCCCGGGAAGGTCTTTCCCATAGATCCGGGTTTTATTTTCATCCCCGGGAAGTTGGTGATCATTATTGATCCCGTTTCTGTCTGCCAGAATGTATCATGGAACTGCTTCCCGAACACCCTTCCTGACCAGATCACCGCTTCTGAATTAAGCGGTTCTCCGACGCTTGCCAGGTGTCGGAGGGAAGAGAGATCAAACTCCTTCACAATATCGTCTCCGGCTTTCATGAGTGACCTTATGGCAGTGGGAGCAGAGTACCAGACTGTTATCCTGTTATTCTCAATGAACCGGTACCATGTCTGGGCGGAAAATCCGGAATCAAGAACACACTGCGTCACTCCCAGGCTCCACGGTCCGATTATCCCGTATGAGGTGCCGGTCACCCAGCCGGGGTCAGCGGTGCACCAGTATATATCATCATCACGAAGATCAAGCACCCACTTTGTGGTCAGGTATTGTGAGATGATCGAATAATGGACATGCTTTACGCCCTTGGGCTGGCCTGTAGTACCAGAGGTGTAATGAAGGACCGAAGGGGTCTCCGCACGGGTTGGAGAGATATCAAACTGCTCGACAGGTTCAGCATTTTCAAGGCTGAAGAGGATCTCTCCGGGTTCGAGCTCGGCAGGCTTGACATTATCAACAATAATAACATATTCCAGATTGGGAAGAGATGAACGGATCTTCCTTACCTTGGAAAGGTGTTTTTTCTGAGTTATGACAGCTCTTGTGCCTGCATTCTCGAGCCTCACAAAAAGAGATTCATCTCCAAATGCTGAAAAGAGAGGCTGAACGATGGCCCCCATCTTCAGTATTCCCAGGAATGAAAGATATAGTTCGGGAATCCTGTCCATGAAGAGGCAGACCCTGTCTCCCCCGGCGATACCCTGGCTTCGGAGGAAAGCGCCGATAGTATTTCCAGCAAGCCTGATGTCATTGAATGTGTATTTCTTCCGGATTCCCCCGAATCCCTCATAGTAAAGTGCGATTTTGCCGGCCTTGCCCTTCTGACATATCCTGTCAGAGCAATGCCACCCTATGTTTATTATGTCTCCGGGATTGTATTCAAGTTCTTTTTCAGCGATGGACCAGTTGAAGTCCCTGGTCAGTTCTTCATACGACGGATGCTCAGACATAGATGTCAGGTATAGTTCTACTCAATGACATCAAGATAAAAATAATTTATAGAATAGCAGTAAGGAAAGTCGAAAGTCTGTAAAGTCGAAAGTCCATAAAGTCGAAAGTCGAAATTCAGGTGAGGGTTTTTATCAGTCCTGAGAGTAGCCTGGATACTTCATTGGCAGACTCCAGTAGTTCATTAAATGATTCGTTGTCAATGTATTTCAGATCAGCCGCAAGATAGAGCATAGATCTGACTTCTCCCGATGACCCTTTGGCTATGTACAGAAAGTGTTTAAATTCTTTGTCTGAGTTCCTTTCAAATCCTTCAGCAATATTATTCATTACTGATGCAGAGGCCCGGCATATCTGATCCCTGAAACTGAAGTCCCTGTTTTCTTTAAATACCAAGTATAGTCGTATGGTCAGGATTTTTGCTTTCTGCCATGCAATAATATCCTCAAACCTATCAATCTTCATTTCCTATCATATTAACTTTATTGACTTTAAGGACTTTACAGACTTTAAGGACTTTAAGGACTTACTCAATCCCAGCTCAGGATTACTTTCCCGCAGTTACCCTCTTCCATTACGTCGAAGCCTTTCTGGAAGTCATCAATCTGGAAGCGGTGGGTTATGACAGGATCTAGATTGATTCCACCGATGATCATCATCTGCATCTTGTACCATGTCTCCCACATCTCACGACCATATATTCCTTTCAGTGTAAGTGCCTTGAATATTATGTCACTCCATGGCACCTCGAAATTCGAGGGCAGGATGCCCAGTAGTGCAATATTGGATCCGTTATACATGTTTTCTATCATCTCACGGAAGGCAGCCGGTGACCCGGACATTTCAAGACCGACATCAAAACCCTTCATGTTCAGGGGCTCGAGTACATCATGGATCTTCTCTCCTTTTTTAGGATTTATAACCATTGTTGCACCCATCTTTCTTGCAAGCTCCAGGCGATACTCGCTCAGATCGGTTGCTACCACATGGCGGGCTCCGGCGAACCTGGCGATGGCAACAGCCATGCTTCCTATCAGTCCTGACCCGGTGATCAGCACATCTTCGCCCAGAAGCGGGAACGCCAGAGCGGTATGGGTGGCATTGCCGAACGGGTCCATGATGGCGGCCCACTCATCGGGGATTCGATGGTCAAGCAGCACCACGTTCCGTGCGGGAACCTTTACGTACTCTGCAAAAGAGCCGTCGATGTGCACTCCAATTCCGACGGTATTCTCGCATACATGCTCCCTGCCCCTACGGCAGTTACGGCAAGTGCCGCAGAACAGATGCCCTTCGCCCGTGACCCTGTCGCCTACTTTTACATTTGTAACGCCGGGACCGGCCTTTTCAACATAACCCATGTACTCGTGGCCGATTGTCATTGGCACCTTTATAGTTTTCTGTGCCCATTCATTCCATTCGTAAATATGCAGGTCAGTACCGCATATAGCCGACTTTTTGACTTTTATGATGACATCGTTGTATCCGGGTTCCGGGACAGGCACATCCTGCATCCATAACCCTTTGGCAGCCTTGGCCTTGACGAGAGCTTTCATCTTGTTCATAATGGCTGATGATTAAATCGTTATGTCGTAAATGTAATATAAAATAGATTTACAAAATATGATTTATGAGGTGAGACCTGAAGGCAAATTGCCCGTCATCACATAATATTTATCTTTGCCGTGCATTGTATCCACGGGCATTTTGCACGTTGCTGCAAATGAATTATTTCCATATACAGTAAAGGTCACAGAAATGACAGACAAAAAACCAAGAGTCCGCTTTGCCCCCAGTCCTACCGGACCACTTCATATCGGAGGAGTGCGCACTGCCCTGTATAACTACCTGTTTGCAAAACACCACGGGGGCACGTTCATACTGCGCATCGAGGATACTGACCAGGCACGGCTGGTTGAAGGCGCGGAAGAGTATATAATGGACTCGCTTGACTGGGCAGGAATCAAGGTTGACGAAGGAGTGAGAGAGGGAGGCCCCTTTGCGCCCTACCGGCAGAGTGACCGTAAAGAGATCTACCACCGCTATGCTGACGAGCTGATCAGCAGTGGTGACGCCTATTATGCCTTCGACTCATCCGAAGAGTTGGATAAGCTGAGACACGAATATGAGTCGCGCGGTGAAACCTTCAACTACGGATGCGCTACCCGGATGAACATGTGCAACGCCCTCACCCTGAGCGAAGAGGAGGTGAATAACAGACTGGCTGCCGGAGAGCAATACGTTGTCAGATACCGTATGCCGGAAAATGAGGATATCCATTTCACAGACCTGATCAGGGGAGAGATAGTGGTGAATTCATCAACCCTTGATGACAAGGTTCTGTACAAATCCGACGGCATGCCAACCTATCACCTGGCCAACATAGTTGACGATCACCTGATGGAGATCACTCATGTCATCAGAGGCGAAGAGTGGTTACCGTCATTGCCGCTGCACGTAATGCTTTACAGGAGCTTCGGATGGGATGCACCGTCATTCGCGCATCTGCCCCTGCTGCTCAAACCAACGGGGAAAGGCAAACTGAGTAAACGCGACGGAGACAGGATGGGTTTCCCGGTGTTTCCGCTCTACTGGCCCTACGGTGAAACCGCTGCGGGATACCGCGAGGAGGGCTATTTCCCCGAAGCATTCGTAAATATGCTTGCGCTTCTGGGATGGAACCCCGGCACTGAACAGGAATTATTCTCAATTGATGAACTGATTGCGGCTTTCTCAATTGACAGGGTGGGCAAGTCGGGGTCGCGCTTCGATCCCGAGAAGGCAAAGTGGTTCAATACCAGGTATTTTCAGATGAAGAGTGATGATGAGTTGGTTGCTCTCTTCATGCCTGTGGTCAATGACAAAGGCTTCAGCCCTGCACCTGAGACGCTCAAAAAAATCATTTCACTGGTGAAGGAACGGGCCGGTTTTGTGAAGGATCTCTGGCATGAGGCTGACTTCTTCTTCGTTGCTCCGGAGAGCTATGACCCGGAGGTTGTACGAAAGAGATGGAATGCCGATTCTCACCTCCAGATGAAGGAGCTGATTGATGTGGTTGCCGGTGCAGAGTCATTTACATCTGAGGCCCTTGAAAAAACTGTAAAGGAGTGGATTGCCGGAAGCCCTTATAATACAGGGACCATCCTCAACCTCTTCAGGCTCCTGATGGTGGGGGCATCCAGGGGGCCTCACCTTTTTGACATCGTTGAGCTCATCGGGAGGGAAGAGACCCTCCGCCGTCTTGAAAACGGCATCCGCAGATTGTTGCCGGCACTGTCATGAATCCCGGGAGGGAAATAAGATACATTGACTTTCATTCTCACCAGCCAGGCGGAGGAGGTGATACTATTACAATCATGAATCTCATGGCAGGGGATGATGTGCCATCTGACTTTTCGCAGGACACTCTCTTCTCCGCTGGCATTCATCCCTGGCAACTTACTGAAGAAAATGCGCCTCAGTTGAGGACAGAGCTGTTGCTCACAGCTGCACATCCTCATGTGGTAATGATCGGGGAAGCCGGTTTCGACCGCCTGAAAGGACCTGATACAAAGCTGCAGTACAGCCTCTTTCTGTTTCAGGCCGGCATTGCCCGGGAGATGGACAAACCCATGGTGATCCATTGTGTCCGAGGCTGGGAGGAGCTGCGTCGTGCACACAGTGAGGTGAACCCGGAGAGGCCGTGGGTCATCCACGGGTTCAGGGGGAATGCAAAGCTGGCAGCCTCACTGTCCGGTGACGGGTTCTGGTTTTCACTGGGGGCAAAGGGTGTCAACAGGGAGATCCTTAAGGTTATCAGCCATGACACGATTTTTCTTGAGACAGATGATTCCGGGGGGTCAATTTATGATGTCTACAGGCTGTTTGCACTGACGGCCGGGTATGACGAAGAGACGGCTGCCTCTCTGGTAAAGGGCAATTTCAATTCACTTTTCAAGTTCGGAGTCTGATGGAACAGTGGCTGTCACGCACGGAGATGCTGCTTGGAGCTGAGGCCCTGAAGAAGCTGAAGGACTCGCATGTGCTTATTGCAGGACTGGGCGGAGTGGGTTCATGGGCTGCCGAGATGATATGCCGCGCCGGCATCGGGACTATGACAATTATAGACGGCGATACCGTGACTGCGGCCAATAAAAACAGGCAGCTGCCTGCACTGACCTCCACGACGGGACGAAAGAAGGCCGAGGTGATGGGAGAGAGGCTCCTCGACATAAACCCATCACTGAAGCTTAATGTCATTGCGGAATTTATCCGCGACCAGCGGATGATTGACATCCTGGAGGAATTTAAATATGATTATGTGGTTGATGCCATTGACACGCTCTCGCCCAAGGTATTCCTGGTCTATCACTCTTTAAGGCTCAGCCTTAAAATTGTCAGCTCAATGGGTGCGGGCGGTAAGTTTGACCCTACCACCATCAGGGTAGCTGACATCTCTGAGACAAACTTCTGCAATCTTGCGCGCATGCTTCGCAAGAAACTCCATAAACTTGGGGTGCATGAGGGTTTCACCGCAGTGTTCAGTCCTGAAGTGGTAGACAAGAAGCTGATAGTACGTGGTTCTGAGGAGAGCAATAGAGCATCAAGTGTAGGAACCATGTCATACATGCCTGCCGCCTTTGGCATAGTATGTGCCTCGGTGGTGATCAGAGATCTGGCTGGAACCACTCATACTGTATGAGTGGGGGTGGGGAGAGACCTAATGCTCCAGAATTGCCTTCATCGGGGGTATGTCATATCCCGGAGGCGGGCTCAGCCTGGAATTCATAATCAGGGTATCACCTTCAAAGATGCACTTCACCTTTATATGATGAGGGCTCTCGATGTATCTGACAATCATGTCGAGAGTCCTGTCGTCGCTCCATTCATACGCTGCCGCGATTATATGCGTCCCGGATTCTCCCGGCCTGCTTATAAGGTTAGGACCTGCCAGATTGGTCTTTGAGATTACCCATTTACCCCTGCCCAAAAGCAGGAGACTTTTTTGTTCGTTCATGTCAAGCGAAAGACTGCATGTATCATTTGAAAAGAGTGCTGAAAAGGAGCCCAGACTTTGAGGGTAGTCCCAGGGCAGGAACCTCTTTCCGGATATCTGTGAGGCCAGGGGAGGGTCAGCCCTCTCCTCCGGAAGCGGGAGAGCAAGCGTAGAGAGCCTCTCCTGCAGGAGTGCGTGGTTCTCCTTATCCTCCGCAAGTGGGCCGTCAAGTAGTGCCGGCACGATATAATCCCATACCAGGTTGATTTCACCCTGCATGTCGGGCGACTCCGCGGTGATAGCCACCACGGCATCTTTTTCGGGCATTATGATAATATACTGTCCGAAGGCCCCGTCAGCCCTGTAGGCGTTGTTGCGCGAGCGCCAGAACTGGTAGCAGTAGCCCTGTGTCCAGTCGCTTTTTTCCTTTACCTCAGGCAATGCACCGGGGGCCTGATCAATCTTGAAGGCAGTGGCCTCTTCAACCCACGCGGCTGGAATGATTTGCTTTCCGTTCCACATCCCTTTCTGAAGGTAGAGCTGGCCGAACTTCGCCATATCCTCTGTTTTTACACGAAGGCCCCATCCTCCGGAGTTGATTCCCTCAGGACTCTCCTCCCAGTCATAACCCTCTATGCCCAGCGGTTCGAAGAGTCTTGGCCGGAGGTAATCGGCAATCTTTTCACCTGTAACCTTCTGTACTATGGCCGAGAGCATGAATGTGGCCATGGAGTTGTAGAGAAACTCTGTGCCCGGCTCCTTTAGTACCGGTATCGCAAAGAAATCCTTCACCCACTCCTTGGATGAGGAGGCGATGCTTCCGGTGGGATCAGGCGACTGCCCGACCGACATTGTAAGCAGGTCTTTCACCGTCATTTCAGCCAGATAGGGAGATACGGTATCCGGCAACTGGTCAGGGAAGAATGACACCACCTTGTCGTCTACGCTCAGCAGACTATCGCTCACGGCCAAACCAACAGCGGTAGAGGCGAAGCTCTTGCTCGTGGAGTAGAGGGTGTGCCTCAGCTCAGGCTTATAGGGATCCCACCACCCCTCGGCTATCACCTTCCCGTGACGGACAATCATGATGCTGTGAAACTCATGACTGCCTGTAGCAGCTGAGTCGAGGAAGGTTATCAGTCCTGCGGACGAGACACCTTCAGCCTCGGGAGTACTGCGGGGCAATGCGGTAGATTCGGGTGCCTTATTGTTACAGCCTGTAATGACGCCGAGAAAAAGCAGAGTGGCAATGGATGGAAATAGTCGGAGGATTTTCATAGCGTTTTGATATCGATCTATAAAGATATCAAATTATTTTCCTTCCTCAGTCCCCTCCCCCTTTTCCTTGATCTCCTTAGCTGTATACCCAAGCTTTTCGATTGACCTCTTCAGCTGCTCAGGCTTGTTTTTGTCCTTCTGATACTGAATTGTAACCTCTTTGGTGCTGAGATCACACTTCACGTCCTTCACTCCCTTTTCAAAGGGGATGTTCTTCATGATCGTACTGACGCAATGGTCGCAGTCTATGCTTGTTACGAACCTGACTGTGGCGAGTTCCTTTTTATTCTTTTCCTGACCTGACAGTGATACTGATGAGAAGAGGAAAAGCAACGCTGCTGTGATGATGATTTTTGTTTTCATTCGAGTATGGATTTATTTTTTTTTGGTCGAATGGAACTTGCATGAAATAGTATTATCAAATCTTTTTGTGAGCTCTTGCTCATGCAAGTTTCATTTTAATGGGTTTCTATTGATTATTAGTTTTCCGGACGATCGAGGGCAAATCTGAAGCCTGCATACAGCTTTCGGCCGTGAACCGGTCCCCAGATCATTGTTGCATCGAAATATTCGCCGAAAGGATCTTCTGCGCTGATAATAGGATCATGCTGTCTTGACCCGGTTATATTTTCAGCACCGACGTAAATGCTCCACGTCTTAAAGTACTTTGTTATCTGGGCATTCATCACCGGGTATGCTGTGAAGGAGTCGTGCCTCCTGTAGGGCTCCGGATTTATCATTGTTGAAGGAATTCTCCCGGGTCCGTTGTACTGAAGTGTATAGTCAGCCTGCCACTTTCTCAGGCGTGTGGTATAGGAGGCAGTCAGCAGGCCTTTGTACCTTGATGTAAGCGGCTTCTCACGGAGCTCGCCGCCGATTGTCTGGCGTACATCATTCCAGCGCCAGGCGGCAGTTATATCGAGTCCTGTCACCGGCTGGAGTTGTGCCTCAATCTGTAATACGTTTGACCACGACTGCCCATCGAGGTTGTAGAAGAATATCTGGTCGACTCTGGTATCGAGATCGGCCACGATCTGCCTGACGAAGGTTGTCCTGTATGCTTCCCCTGTCAGTCTCAGCTCACGTCCTGCCAGCGGGATGTATCCCGTGAGGTTTATTCCTGCATTCCAGGCCTCCTCAATGTCAAGGTCATCTGCAATAAGCATGGACCTGTTGCTGGCAAGGTAGTAAAGGTTTTCGGCCATGACGTGGACGGTCCGGTAACCCTTGCCGGCTGATGCCCTCAGGGTCAGCTTCGGGGTTAACCCGTACCGCAGATGTATCCGCGGGGTGAACTTTGTACCATGGTTGCGGTAAAAGTCATACCTCACACCGACGAGCAGGGTCACCTTTGCCGAGTCCGTGTATGTGTACTGCAGAAAGGCTCCCGGAACCGACTCAATATTCTCACGCCAGGGATTGAAGCTTATCAGATTGAGCAGCTCATCATACACCAGGCTCATCTCGTCATAATGGTCATAACGGTAGCTTACACCCGCATCAAAGGTGTGCTTCTCTGCCGGGAAGTACTGGTATAAGAGATTGGTGTAATAGCTCTTTTGCGTGGCGTTGTATTGTTTGTAACCCATCCAGGAGTTCATCTCATGGAAAGTCATGCTCTGTATCCAGCCCAGCGACATGTTGTCACCGGGTCCCAGCATGCCACCGAGCTTGGTGAAGGCTTCACCGCGTTCAGTGCCGATGTTGATACCGTATCCGTTATCCCAGGTATTGTTACTGGTGCGGTCATATTCAAACTGTCCGCCGATCCTCTCTTCCTGCATGTATTTGATGCCGGCCCGGAAGGTGAGGTTTGTGCTCAGATAGTCCCAGCGGTTCATGAAGCTGTATTGCCTTACATCCGGTTCATCACGGAAGCCGTCGCTGTTATGGTCGCTGGCGCCCGATTGTGTCTCGCCGTGGCCAAGTATCATGGTGCTCCAGTAGTCATTGAGTTTAACCGAGGCGTTGGCGTTGGATTCGAATCTGCCGGCATCGCTTACAAAACCGTTGACAAACACGATTTCGCTGGTTGCCGGTTTTTTGTACTCGACATTGATCTGTCCCGTTATCGACTCATTGCCATTGCGCACCGAGGATGTACCCTTGGAGACCTGTATTGATTCCATCCATGGCCCAGGGATGTAACTCAGCCCGTAAGCTGCCCCGAGGCCGTAGATTGACGGGATATTCTCAGTGAGAATCTGAACGTAAGATCCGGCAAGGCCTAGCAGTTGTATCTGCTTCGCACCTGTGGCGGCATCGGCATAATTGACGTCAACTGACGGGTTAGTGACGAAACTCTCTGAGAGGTTGCAGCAGGCTGCTTTGCATAACTCTGCCGCGGTGATGTTTACGGTCGCGATGGTTGCATCCCTGTCAAGATGTGCGCCGGTGGCACGACCGATGATGGTAACCTCGCCTATCATGCTGTTCTCATGAAGGAAAATTTCGACATACTCATCGCCGGGAGCGATCATGACCGTGTCCGGAGTGTAACCGACAAAGCTTGCTACCAGAAGGTCATTACCTCTTGTTTTCCTGAGGCTGAAGTAGCCGGCGGCATTTGTTGATGCTCCTGTGGCAGTCCCTGCCCATACGACGTTTGCACCGGGAAGGGCTATGCTGTCAGGTGATCCGCCTCCTCCACCTGCAATCATTACCTTGCCCTCAATCCTGCCCTGAGCGAGGAGAGAGGCCGGGATGAACATAACTAATATTAATATTATTGTTTTTATCTGGTTCATAGGGAAAAGTATAATGTAAATAGTGTTGAATACCACCTGCAGAGAAGTTGTATGCAACTTCTGCACAGGTCTTTGCACAACATTATGCGGGGAGCCGGGTTTTACCTTGCCTCCGCAATTCGTTGTCCCTATGAATGATTTAGGAGATGATCTGGCAATGCATTGTAGTCAGATCGCGCCCGCACTTAAGGTAATTGTCATTGAAATTGAGCCGGGGGCTCCCGGGAACCTGATCCTCTATTACGGCAACAATTGTTGCTGTCAGAAAATAGGGTAGAATTTCATTCTGCACTTCTGACCGTACCAGTTCACCGGTAACAATCCTTTCGGCCTCATGCGAGCAGCAATCGTCAGTGACGATTGTTTCACCAGTACTATGATGGTGATATATGTCACCGGCCTCATGACCACAGCAGTAACTGCTCTCGTCAGGGCTGCCGGCGACAGTGGCAACCACCTCGTCTGTTCCGCAATGCTGGCAGGTATGACGGATAAGGGTATATCCAAAGCTGCCTGACACGATCAGCATCATTAGTATCACTGATATGAAGGGCGATATGGATCGGATATTTTTCACGCGTACAAATATAACAAAAGATATGCCGGTTTATTATGTTGTACAAACAAAGGGTGCCTTTACGAGGCACCCTCCGGAAAAAAAGTCGTGGTTGTTCATTTCTTAATTCAGTGGCGGAATCACAAGCACCTGGCCCGGGTAAATCAGATCAGGATCTTTAAGCATCGGTTTGTTGGCTTCAAAGATTATCGGGTATTTCTTTGCATCACCATACAATTCTTTGGCAATCTTTGAGAGGTAATCACCTTTCTTAACAGTGTAGAACTGTTTCTCCTGTTCATGGGGCCTGACAGGCTCAGGTGCAATGACGAGCAGATGATCTTCAACCACCGAGATGCCATTGACGTTCCCGGCCGTTACGATGATTTTGTTTTTGTTTGCAAGTGTGTCTACCTTACCGTGAAGAATAACCTTCTCATCATCGACGGTCACCTTGACTGCACTGACGTCGAAACCGAACTTTCTGATATGTTCCATGATGAGATTCGCCTTTTCTTCTTCACGTTTTTCTTCCGATTTGAAGACCTTGGCACCTGCGTTTTTAATGAATGAAATCAATCCCATGATTTGTGAGCATTAATTAAACTACTTCAAATGAAACCTTTACCACAACACGGTATTCAGTGATCTTGTTCTTGACTACTACCGCGCTCTGGTCCTTAACGTATACGGAACGTATTTCCTTTACTGTCTTGCCTGCCGTCTTAACGGCAGAGGCTGTTGCATCTTCCCAGCTTACGGGTGATGATGCAAGGAGTTCGATAACTTTTAATACTGCCATGATCTTAACTTTGTTTGGTTAATATTCAAATTTCTAAAAATTTTCTTTTCGTGACACGAACCTGTAAGGTAATAAAAATTTGCTACATAGCTATAAAATGCAATGAGCCGTTAATCATTAAACCACCAAATAGGGTTATGGTTCATTTTTGTATATTTGAGTCATGTTAACCTGATCGTATGATCTAACCAAAAACCTGAATATTATGGGAATAGTAAAAGAATTCAAGGAGTTTGCCGTCAAGGGCAACATGCTCGACATGGCTGTCGGTATCATAATCGGTGTCGCCTTCGGCAAGGTCATCACATCTCTTGTGAATGACGTGCTTATGCCGCCGCTGGGCATGTTGCTGGGGAAGGTCGATTTCACGAACCTTAAGGTTATCCTTCAGAAAGGCCGGGAGGCTGTGATGGAAGGAACCACCATAGTTCAACCTGCTGTCAGCGATGTCTCAATCAATTACGGGATGTTCATTCAGAACATCATTGACTTTGTGATCGTCGCCTTGTGTATTTTCATTGTGATAAAAGCCATGAACAGTCTTAAGAGAAAGGAAGAGGTTGCTCCAACCGCTCCTCCTCCTCCGAGTGATGAGGTTCTTCTTCTGAAAGAAATACGCGATCTTCTGAAAAAATAATATGACAATTTTTTCGTTGTAATTGAAATTGTGTGCACTTTTGCACCCGGTCACATTATGGCAAGAATTAAGAAATATTACTGGTGGCGCAGGCTCTTCCCTGACAGGGGATAAACCGGGTGGCGCATTCAAATATCACAAATCAGGGGCTGCAGTATCCGACTGCGGCCTTTTGTATTTACGGTAGAGCAAAGAAAAAGAGGGTGTCCTTATGAGACACCCCCCATTTAACTCCGGAAATTTAAACAGAACCTGTATCTGAAAGATTATTGGATGTAAAAATTGTACTCGTAGGACAAACCTTTTTCACGCAACCACCTGCGAAGTGCTTTAGCAATCTTTCTTTTCCGGAGCAGGACAATTCCTATCTCTTCCGCTGTTATCTGATAATATGGTTTCATTTCTGTTCCTCGTGTGATTGGTTTACAACCGCTCACCACTTGTTTTCAGGACTAATGTAAGTCCGGAACAGTCATTTGCCAAGCTTGTTTTGATATACGGAAGCCAGGTGTTGACCAACAGTGCCTATCCTTGGACATGGAAGGTATCGGTCAGCTTAAAATTCCCCGGACAGCAGGCAGGGGTGCCTAGTCAAAATCAACCAGGTACCTGTAAAGTTCGCTGTCGGTAGACAGAATAATCGTGGTAGTAGAGTCAAAGGTCATGCGAAAGGCCTCCATCGACTTCATGAAGCCGTACAGGCTTCTTGAGGAGGATGACTTGTCATAGGCGCTTGCATAGATGGCTGCTGCGCTGGCATCAGCGCGGCCGCGAATCTCTTCGGCCTTGCGAAAGGCTTCCGACTGGATGGTCTTCAGGTCCCGCTCTTTCTCTCCGTTAATCTTCGAAGCTTCACCCTGACCTTCTGACCTGAACCGTTCGGCAATACGGTAACGCTCGCTCTTCATCCTCTCATATATCTGTGTCCGCACCTCCTCAACGTAGTTCAGCCGCTTGATACGGACATCAAGTATCACTATCCCAAGGTCCTTTACCTTGTCATTGGAGGAGACCAGGATCATCTTTTCAATTGCAAGTCTTCCGGTCTCAATGTCAGAGAGGGTATCACCCGCTTCTTCACCTATCAGTCCTGACGAGGTAGGGGTTCTGTTTACTGAACGTACTATCTCCTCCAGGTTATGGCCTGCTATGTAATCACGTGTCTCGCCATCGAGGATGTCAGCCAGCCTCGACTGGGCTCCTCTCTCGTCGGTCAGTCTCTTGAAGAACTGCAGGGGATCGGTTATCTGCCAGCGTGCGTAGGCATCAACGAAGATGAATTTCTTATCCTTGGTAGGAACCTGGTTGGGATCGCCGTCCCATTCCATATAACGCTTTTCGAAATAATTGGTTTTCTGAATGAAAGGCGCCTTCACCTTCAGTCCCGGTGTTATTTTGGCCTCTCCGACAGGTTTGCCAAACTGGGTTATCACTACCTGTTCCGTCTCCATGACCTTGTAAACGCATTCAAGAAGAAGCAGAAGTACAACCGCCATTGTGGAGACAACTACTATTGTTCTGGTGTTTTTCGGGGACATCTGTTACTTGTTTGAGGTGAGTTGCATCTGCAAAAGGGGCAACACATTGTTCCCGCCTTCATCGGTAATGATCTTATGTCCCAGCTTGGGGATGACCTCCTCCATTGTCTCAAGATATATTCTTCTCTTGGTCACTTCGGGAGCCTTGACATATTCGAAGTAGAGGGCATTGAATCGTGCAGATTCGCCGAGGGCATTGTTCACCCTCTCAGTGGCATATCCTTCTGCGCGCTGGATGGTCTCTTCGGCCTGACCCTTTGCTTTGGGAATAACCTTGTTGTATTCAGACCGGGCCTGGTTTATCAGTGTCTCTCTCTCCTGCTGGGCCTGGTTGACATCATTGAAAGCATCCTTGACGGGGTCAGGAGGGTTGACATCCTGGAGCACCACCTGCTCAATCCTTATCCCGAGGGAATACTCCGTGCATAACGACTGTACCTTCTGGTGTACGCTCATGGCGATTTCAGCTCTTCCTACCGTCAGCACTTCGTTAACGGTACGGTCACCGACTATCTCGCGCATTGATGCTTCAGATATGTCTCTGAGCGTTGACACCGGCTCCCTGACCCTGAAAAGATAGCTGAACGGGTCTTCAATCCGGTACTGGACTATCCATTCCACGTCAGCAAGGTTCAGATCACCCGTCAGCATAAGGGATTCACCTGCCGTGCCCACCTTGGAATATTCCGACTTTATCCCGGCCTGGGTGGTTCGGAAACCAAACTCTTCCTTCTGCTGCCGTTCTACAGCGACCTTGTAGAGACGCTCAACGATCGGGACTTTAAGGTTCAGTCCAGGCTCCACCTTTCTCACATACTTGCCAAAGCGTGTAATAATGCCAACCTCTTCAGGGCCTATCTGGAAAAGTGATGTGACAAGGAGAAAAATCACAGCAAGGGCTGTCAGGACGTATTTCACCATCGGCCTGTTTTTCTGTATCCAGGCCTGGGGACTTGTGTTTCTGTAGTAAGTTTCTGCCAATTTCCGGGGTTTTATTCTGATACAATTTTTATAAGTTTTCCTGCCTTCACCTGGTCATTGAGTTCCATGTTATTCAGCAGCGCCAGTTCATTCATCATCTCCTGGCTGACGCCGTAGGAGGCGAATACACTGGCCAGGGTGCCAGCACGCTGAACAGTCTCCACATTGACTCTCTTTGGCTTGACATTCAGCCTGTGAGGATCTGTCAGTTTTGCAAATGTCTTCATCGATGATTCCATGATAGTGGCGTAATTCGGGAAGTCAGCTTCAGCTGCCACACTATGGAACACATAGTACAACGAGCCGTATTCTATGATATATGAGAGCACGGCTGTGACACTGACAGCACCAGACTGGTCCTTACCCTCCTGTTTCGAAAGGGCTATTATTGCAGGCATGCCATTGACGGTTCTTTTCTCAATCCGCTGCAGTTTCAGTCCGTACTGTGCCACGGTTGAGTCTGCAGCTGCCTGAAGCGACTTCTGGTTTGAGAGGGTAAAGAGTATCAGTGCCTTGCCGTCAGCAGGTTGTACGGTAACATGCGTGGGTGCATTGGTGAGAGTCCAGCCAACCGGATATGAAAACTTAAACTTCAGCTCCGGGTGAAAGAAGGTATTGTCATCGGTATAGCCCTGCTTGGGGTCCTCTCCGTAAATCATTCCGTCAATTAGCTTCAGGTAAGAGTCGCCGTTAACCTTGTATAATGGCAGGTCCAGACTGTCCTGCCAGGTTTTGGAGTGCCTGAGGACTGCATCGTAGCGGTCGCCCGGATCAGGATGGGTTGAGAGGAAGGTTGGAACACCGCCATGAGATGAGGCCATATTCATCTTGTTGAGAACCTGAAAGAAGTCCGCCATCTTAGTCCCGTCATATGCCATCTTTGTGGCATATTCAGAACCAAGGGCATCTGCCTCACGCTCGTTGTCACGGCTGAAGCTGAGAAAGAGCAGCTCCATGCCCTGCATGGCATACTGGGCATAATTGGCGAATTTCTCGGAGGCTATCATGCCGCCTATAAGAAGCAATGTTCCAAGCTGTTGTTTTGACATCTGGCTGACGGAGTGACGAGCCGTGATATGGCCCATCTCATGACCTATAACTCCCATCAGTTCAGCTTCATTATTAAATTGTGCAAGAATTCCCCGGGTAAGGTAAATAAAACCGCCGGGCACGGCAAAGGCATTCACCACAGGGGAGTCCACCACCTTTACATGGTACTCAAGGTTAGGGCGATGCGAGATCTTACCCATCTCAGTGCCTCTGGTCTGGACGAATGCCTGCAGCTCAGGGTCATCATACACCCCGAACGTAGACAGGACCTGGGGATCATAAGATATGCCGAGTGCAATCTCCTGGGCTTCAGACATTAACATGAGTTGCCTCTTCCCGGTAACGGGGTTAACCGCGCAGGAAATGACTACCAGCAGCGCTCCAGCCATCATCGCGGCGTAGAACGGGATTCTCTTTTTTTTCATTTGTACCTTGATTTAATGTTTCAAAGTCCGGCCGGGGCATTTCAGCGTTAACCCCCAAATTTAGCAAATTTTCAGATCAAAAACAAAGGCCGCGCTTTGAAGCACGGCCTTTATTCAGCTCATCTTAAACCAAATCAGACGGTTACTTTTTTGTCAACTCAAAATACCGTGCTGTTGTAACCCAATCGCGATGAAGTTTTGATGAATATTATCTCCGGATGATCCTGATCCGGAATGGGCGTCTGCGTTTGCCGGTTCTTTCATAGTCTATCTCATCCTCCCTGAAAATGTCTATAAACCGGTCAAAGAAAGTTTTATCCCTGAAGTCGGGGCAGTCAAGTGCCCCGGCGAGCTCAGGAGGGAGTAACGGGAAGGGTTTGTTGATCATTTGCATCAGCTCACGGTCTGTCTCCGCCTTCTTCAGTGTCAGGGCCACGAGCGGCAGGGCAAGTGCACTGCCTGAGCCGTTGCTGCCACTGTTGAAGTGTATTGAAGGAGAGGAGGCTCCCACCCTGCTGACTATCACAAGGCCCGGGTTAAAGGCGGCAAACCAGGCGTCGGCGTAGTTCTGTGAGGTGCCCGTCTTACCGGCGAGAGGGATTTTCACGCCAAAGACACCGTACACCGAAGAGCCGGTTCCCTCCCGGATGGCCTTTTGCATCATTGCACCCATGAGAAGAGCGGATCTTTCTGACAATACCCGCTCACCCCCGGCGGGAGGAGGGTTTTGCCACAACAACCTGCCGTCAGGGGTCATGATTGATTCGATATAGCGGGGAGTGACCAGGAATCCTCCATTGGCGAATGAGGCATAGGCCAGCCCCACCTCGAGGATGCTCGCCTCGGCTGTGCCCATAGCCAGAGACGGTGAGTTGACCAGGGGAAATGAGAACCCCATCTTTTTCCACATCCTGTCAACCTGGTCAAAACCGATCAGCATAAAGAGGCTGAATGTGGGGATGTTCATCGATTGAGCCAGGGCCCCGGCAAGAGAATATTTGCCTCCGTATGAGTGGTTATAGTTCTCCGGGCTCCAGTTGTTGAAGCCTGACAGTGTCACGGAGTCATTGTCGAGGTAGCGGCATGGATCCATTCCATCTTCCAGGGCTGCAGCAAATATGAAAGGTTTGAAGACCGATGCGAGCTGTCTCCGGGCCAGTATCTGATCATAAGGCTGTGTCCTGAAGTCGATTCCTCCGGCCCATGCCCTTACGGCACCGGTTGCCGGATCAAGGGCAAGGAGTCCTGCGTGAAGCGTGGTCATCATCTGCCTGAGACTGTCAGGTATATCTTTCAGAGCCCGCTTACCCGATGAGGTGCGGTACTGGTCGTCAAGCCTTTTCTGCATCTTTGCCAGATGGATTGCAAAGGCCTGGCTGGCAGACTTCTGCAATGTGAGGCTCAGTGTGGTGTTGATTATTAGTCCGTCTCTTTCAATATCCCAGTTGTTACCCCGATACGGGGCGATCTCCCTGAGGATGCGGTCTGCCTCGATTCTGACCCTGACCATGAAGTAATCAGCCGGACCGGAAAGATCGGTCTTGTTGTAATTGAGGTTAAGCGGCAGGGTGGAGAGGGAGTCGGCCAGCCGCTTCTCAAGATAACCGTATTTCTCCATCTGTCTGAACACCACGTTCCTCCTGTTAAGTGCATTGACAGGATAGAGACGCGGATTAAAGGAGGTATTAGCCTTAAGCATACCTACAAGGACGGCTGCCTCCTCAATATTGAGATCAGCTGTCTTTTTACTGAAATACCTTTGTGATGCGGCCTCTGTCCCATACAGGTTCTCACCGAAGGAGACGGTGTTCAGGTAGAGTGTAAGTATCTCTTCCTTGGAATAGACTTTTTCAATTCTCCGCGCCAGAAGCGCCTCCCTGGTCTTGTTCAGAAAAAGCGGGAGAATGATGTAATCTTTCCTTCCGTACATATTTTTCGCCAGCTGCTGCGTGAGGGTGCTTCCACCACCTGAGCTCCTGTTGTTGAAGAGGATAGTTTTGAAAAAAACCCTGAGGAGAGACTTCGAATCGATACCGGAATGATCATAGAAACGGGCATCCTCGGTTGCCACCAGCGCCTCGGTCAGGTGGCGGGGTACCTGGTCCAATGAGACCTCTGTCCTGTTTTCGGAATAGAATTTGCCTATGAGTTCCCCCTCAGCAGACAGAACAACGGAAGCTGTAGTGTTCTTGTAATTAAGAAGTTCCTTCTTGCCCGGCAGTCTGCCCAGGATGCCTGCGTAGACAGAGAAGAGGAAGAACAGCGGGATGAACACAATAACTCCGGATGCCGCAATAATTATTTTCCATCTCTTCTTCATCCGCAGTGGGTCCATCTGTTTTTTAAACGGATCATCATCTCAATTATTTGAACCTGTCCGGCTGTGAAAGTAACCAGCCGGAAAATGTGTAAATTTAACTTAAATTGGAGGTGAATTTCAAAAAGCAGTTTCATCTGTTCAAGCCTGTTTTGCATAATGCGACCAGAAAGTAAAATACTTTACAGGATTCATATCACCGGGATGGTTCAGGGTGTGGGCTTCCGGTGGAGTGCAGCCCGCGAGGCATTGAGCAGGGATATTACCGGTTATGTGAAGAATCTCCCTGACGGAAGCGTTTTTATCGAAGCCGAGGGTACCCGGGAGCAGCTTGCAGGCTTTGCTGCCTGGTGCCGAAAGGGGCCTGGGATCGGTTTTGTCGATGCAGCGAAGGTAACCGAGCATCCACCGGCGGGCCACAGAGAATTCCGTATTAAACACTGATTTTTACGACTCCGGAAGTGCGCTGACGCCCTTCTGTCGAGGCTATGAATTTTCCCGGTTGCGGACTGAGAATCTCCTGTACGATTTAGTTGACTTGTGATCTTTTTTTACATATCTTCGTTTTTCGTCCGTTAGTCAAAGAGTGTCATGTGAACATCAAAATAGTTTAGGCGTTATTATAAACAGTCAATAACTTCGACATGTTAATTTCCGTGTACCGGATAATTGTTTAAATAGAGTGGCACAGAAATTGAGTGAGAAAGGATATTGAAAAGATAACAGATAGAGAAGTGATCGGTTTGAATTCAGACGTAGTCAGAGACCAGTCCATCATCAAGGTAAGCCCGAGGAAATTGTCATTGAGGGACAGCGGGCTTATGCACTTGTTTGATGAGCTTGATATTGAAGTACGTCAGAGTCTGATAGACTACCTTGACCGCCTCGGACTGATAAGGGAGTCGGGTATGCTGGTCATTCCTTCATCACGACACTATTTCTATGATGCCGAGGATATGAGGGGAATACAAACGGTCATTACCCTGAGGCAGCTTAACCATGTAAGGGAGGTCCGGGATTTTCTCAGACAGATAAAGGAGCTTCTTCCCAACAACAGTAATTTCATTGGTTGTTTTGTAGACAACAAGTCACAGAACGGATTTTCGGATAAATACAACAACCTTACAAGGCAGGAGTCAGAAAAGGCCGAAGCCTATGAGAACGGCATTGAGTCGAGGATACCCTTCATTAACAGGATGTACAGCTTCATTGATTCGAAGACAAACAGGTACCTCACAAAGAGAGCCGTCACAAGTCTTCTCAAGGAGGTTGGCCTGGAGCTTGTTGGTATGATTGAGCTGAACGGACTTACCTATTTTCACACACAGAAGAACAAGCCGGCTGCCTGATACATTTATTTGTTGAAGGAATACCCTCCGGACCTGAATAAGGTACCGCCTGTATTTATAAGGTATTAAAGCTTCAGCAATTCCATGAGTTCGTCAAGTTTTGGGGAAAGGATGATTTCAGTCCTCCTGTTCCGGGCCCTTCCCTCCGGGGTGTCATTGCCGGCCCGCGGAAAGTACTCTCCTTTACCTGATGCCGTAATACGGGTAGGGGCAACCTTGTAATCATTGGTCAGAATCCTCACAATAGAAGTGGCCCTTGCGACACTGAGATCCCAGTTATCCTTGTAAACGGCGGTCTTGATGGGGACATTGTCAGTATGACCCTCCACAAGGATATCAATATCCATGTTTTTGTTTAGTACCTCCCCCAGCAGGCTAAGAGCATCCTTGCCTTTTTCTTCCACATTGGAGCTGCCGGATTTGAAGAGTAGCTTATCTGACATTGAGACATATACCTTTCCGTTCTTGATTTCCACCGAGAGTTCATCGGAATTAAATCCAAGCAGTGCATTTCTCAGCGTGTTGTTTAACTGCCTGGTGATGGAATCCTGCCTGGCAACTACTTTCTGCATCTCCTGCAATGCTCTCTCCCTTTCTGAGAGCAGCATCTCCTTACTTGTGAGCTCCTCTGACTTTGCTCTCAGGGTGGTGTTGAACTGTTCTGCCTGAGACAGTTTTTCGTCTATGAGGTTGTTGTAGGTGGCCTCCAGTTCATCGTATCTGCCTGAAAGACTGGCGTACTGACCGTCAAGCTCTCTCTTCTGTCCTGTAAGATCTGTCAGGTTATTCTTCAGTTCCGTGTTCTCTTTCTCCTTGGCGGACAGATTTATGCAGAGCTTGTCTCTTTCATTTACCACAGTCTTCAGACGTTTGCTCCAGGTAATCGGCTGGTTGGCAGGCCTTGTATCACCGCATCTGTATACTGTCGCACAACTGCTTGACAGTAAGGCGATAAGTGGAATAGCTAAAAATGAGTGCATTTTTTTCATGGATCCTGTTTTTACTTTCACAATGGTATAAATTTTGGATTAAGGCAATATTAAGCCAGGATTAAAAAGAGGTTAATTCCGGATTAAAAGGAAGGCTTTTCAAGCTCGGGGAGCAAGAGCCGGGAGATGAAGCAAACCGGACGGTAAAAAAAAAGAGGTGCGGCACCCCGCACCTCATGACAGAATTAAAAAACAGAATACTGATTAACAGATAATATTTTTTTTGCTCCGCATGGCTGCAGCGGATGCCTTTTTGATTCAGGTCCTCCCGGCAAGAGATTCCACTATTGACTCTCTCCGCCGCTGCAATATATTGCAACGGGATAAAGAAGATATTAAATCCGCATTAAATTCCTATTAAAATCTGTGTTAGCGGTGCCTGACTCAAGCCTGTCTCAGTGATATTAGCTCAATAACTGCCCGGCTGGACCGGAATGGTACATGAAAGAGTGGAGTCTGCCTTAAATCTTCCCGGGTGGCGCTGGCTGAAGTGATATGGTAATTTCCGTGCCAATGCCAGGCTTTGACACAACAGTAATTTCTCCCTGGTGTATATCAATGATTTTTTTTGCAAGAGACAGGCCTATCCCGTGACCCTTGATACTCCCCGCCACCGTACCGCGGTAAAATGGCTCAAAGATCCGCTCGATGTCTGCCTCAGCGATACCTGGTCCCCTGTCTTTAAATTTGATAGACAGCCTGTTGCCAAAGAAACTGAGATCAACGTCAACCGACCTGTCAGGGGAGTATTTGCATCCGTTTTCCATTATATTGGTCACTGCTGACCGCAATAACTGATCATCACCCAGAGCCATCATGTTCTCTATGTCAGAGATGGTTTCGTCAAGGGAAATGTTTATGATGTATCCCTTTTCATACCTGATCAGTTCGTCACGCGACTGCCAGAGGATTTCATCTATCCTGACTTCGCGGAAGCCGGTCTTTGCGCTTTCGGAACTTGCATGGGCCATCAGCAGGAGTTTGTCTATAAGCCTGTTGAGATTTTTGATGTCTTCAAGTACGGCAACAGTTGCATCGCGGTACTCCTTTGTGGAGCGGTCTTTCATCAACAGCACATCAAGCTGTCCGGTGATTGACGTAAGGGGGGTGCGGAGCTCATGTGATGCGTTAGAGATGAAGTCCTTCTGAACTGCAAATGCAGTCTCAAGCCTGTCAAGCATCAGGTTGAAGGTGTGAGCCAGGTGGGCAAGTTCATCTTTCCCGTTACCTTCATCGAGCCGCAGATTAAGACTTGTAATTGATATCTCCTCAACTCTCGCAACAACCCTTGAGATGGGAGAGAAGGCTCTTGCAGCAAAAAGCCAGCCTGCCGGATAATATAGAAGCAGGAAGATCCCGTTCAGGAGCAGGAGTACCATCCTGAGATTCTTCTGCTTATCCACTCCAAAGATATCCCTGGCAGCAGAGAGAACCACAAACCTGTCTGCCTCTTCGGCATAGAGCACTCCCATAAGCTCATACCTGCCGCTATGTGTCCTGACTTTGCCTTCAAGCCTTATTTTGTCCAGGAGAGATTCATCATACAATATGACATTACGTGTATCAGTCGTATAGACGACATTATTATTATTATCGAGGATTATTATTTTTTCATCAGGCAGGCTGACCGGATTGTCCTCTTCGATCTTTCTGAGCAGCTCCGCATCAATCTCCTCAAGCTCAATAAGCATCCGGGCGGTACTGTTCGCCCTGCTCTCCAGCCTCTGGAAGAAATCGTCGCGCCTGTACCTGGCCGATGAAACATAGACGGTCATTGAAAAAAGTACCAACATTATTCCTGCCATCAGGAAGAACTGCAGAGTCAGTTTCTGGCGTATTTTCATTACTGGTCAGTGAAGATATAACCCAGGCCTATCCTGGTGTGTATCAATTTGGGTTCAAAATCCCTGTCGATCTTTTTCCGGAGGATATTGACATAGACCTCAACAACATTGGTGCCTGTATTATAGGAAATCTCCCAGACCTTCTCCGATATGTCAACGCGCGAGAGGACTCTCCCCCTGTTACGCATAAAGTATTCAAGGAGTGAAAATTCTTTGGCTGTAAGCTCAATCATACGGCCTCCACGTATGGCTACTTTTCTGAGAAGGTCAAGTTCAAGATCAGCCACCTTCAGTGATTCCGGCTGCTGAGATGCGGGGGTTTTCCTTTTAAGCAACGATTTGATCCTTGCCAGTAATTCGGGAAAATCAAATGGCTTGACAAGATAATCGTCGGCACCGGCATCAAATCCGGTAACCTTGTCGACCGTGGTGCCCAGAGCGGTCAGCATCAGGACCGGGAGATCCGGATTAACTGATTTTATGCTTTTACATACCTCAATTCCGCTTTTCCCGGGGATTATAAGGTCAAGGATCACAAGGTCAATACCAGCACCCATCGCCGCCCTTTCACCTGACAGCCCGTCATATGCCACCTCCGTTTCATAGCCCTTCTCTTCAAGCCCTTCCTTGATGAAGGAGGCTACCCTGGGTTCGTCTTCAATTATCAGAATTCTCATTAGGGATGCCGGTTTGTTTTTATGCTCTTTTATATTTTATCTTTAGAATAAAATTAATTCCGATGAGCAAAAATAGGAAAACTATTTCAAGAAGGCGTTTTATAGGGTCGTCTGCGGCCGGTTTTGCAGGAGTTATGATCATTCCCTCCCTTGGCTGCGGCAGGACAGGGCAGGGCCGTAAATCTCCCGGCCTCATCAGGCTTGGATTCATTGGTTTAGGCCAGCAGGCCATGTACCTGCTTGATGGCTTCATGCGGATACATGATGTTGAGGTGGTGGTTGGCTGTGATGTGTATGGCATAAAACGGAAACGGTTCGAGAAGCGTGTCAATGAATATTATGCCGGAACCGGCAAAAAGATAAAGGCGGCGTCATTGGAAAAGTATGATGACCTGCTTGAAAGAGAGGATATTGATGCTGTGATCATTACTGTTCCGGATCATGCACATGCAATGATCGCCATAGCTGCGCTGAAGGCTGGCAAGGATGTCTATCTTGAGAAGCCAATGACCTTTACAATTTATGAAGGCCAGCAGCTACGCGCCACTGTCCGTGAAACAGGAAAGGTGCTGGGTGTTGGCAGTCAGCAGCGTTCCGACCCGAATTTCCAGCATGCAGTCGGGCTTGTCCAGACAGGTGCCATAGGCACTGTCACATCAATAAATGCCTATGTGGGCGCTCCCCCGATCCCCTATAACCTTCCTGAAGAGCCGCTTCCTACGGATCTCAACTGGGATCTCTGGCTCGGGCCATTGCCGGCAAACATACATTACAATAAGGAGCTGAATCCTCCGATTTCGATTGACCCGCCAATGGACGAGAAATTCTGGGCCGGCTGGCGATGGTACAAGGAGATGGGAGGCGGCTTCACGACCGACTGGGGTGCACATATGTTCGACGTTGCCCAGTGGGGACTGGGAATGGACGGGAACGGCCCGGTGGAGGTTTCACCTGTAGGCGACGGTTCGGAGTTTATTAAATGGAAATATACCAGCGGTGTAATCATGACCTCTGAACCCTTTAACGAAAAGAGGACCAGGGGGGTCAGATTTAATGGCGACAGGGGATGGCTGGAGATATCACGGGAGCATTTTGCCTCGTCCGACCCGGACCTGGTACCTCCGCCACCTGCCTCCTCTGCTGCCGAAGGGCCTTATGAAACGAAGATACCGCACCTTATCGACTTTATCGAAGCGGTTCGGAAACGTACAGACCCGGTTGTGCCGGTTGAGACCGGCCACAGCAGCTGTATAGTATGCACACTGGGTAATATCGCCATTGAGCTTGGAAGGAGCATCATGTGGGATCCCTCATCTGAAACATTTGTTGACGACGCAGACGGTGCAGCAGCCAGGCTCCTACATTACGATTACAGAAAACCATGGAGGCTGATTTGATTGTTCGTTTCCTGTTTTGGATAAGGGATTAATTTCAATCGGATTAACTCTCTTATATTTAGGTGTGTTGTGGTCAGCATCTCCTGTTGCCGTCCATCTCCTCGAAGTATACTTCTCGAATGGTGCCATCATGCAGAGTAATCTCTGCGCCGAGAGGTGACCACGCCGGGGTGACGTCCATTATCCTGAAACTACTGATTGGCGAAAGCTCCTCTTGTGTCCATTCGATATCATCGGTTTTATGGAGGAAGACTGCAATCATCAGCTCCATGGCCGGATTCTTTGTCATTCGTCTCCTGTGGGCATAGATGACGGTGCTGTCATCTGCCTCAGCGTTACGGTTTGTATGGGTCACGGAATAGAGGTCGTCCCAGCCGGAGTAAGTTATCAGGGCTATCCTCCTGCCTTTGACAGATGCTATGATCACCTTCCTGTTGCCGTCTTCGTATTGGCTGATCTCAGCAGGTTTTCCGTCAATATGGGGCAGCCCGAAGTGTCCCAGTGTCAGCTCATGCTCGAAAGCCATCCGGCAGCGGTCGACCCTGATCACCCCGCCGGGGATTACGATGTCAGCCAGGTCAATGATATATCCCACACCGTTATTTGGGGGCCTTCTCATCAGTGCCTGGCGGTAAATCACACCGTCTCTGACACCGTTGTAGACCATATTCTGAGAGGTGGAGTAGAATCTGCTCCTGTCCGATGTGTTCGCCAGGGTGGCACCGGTGAGGTAAAAATTTACATCGTCACCCCTGACGTCACGCGGATCGAGGCTCCTGAAGCTGTACTCCATTGATGTTCCCCCCTGCGGATCATGATCCTCCCATGGGAAATGAGTGTTGTATGTCAGCTTAGAATAGTTGGGATCGTCATAATAGACTTTTCCCGGAATGATCTCGGATGCCCCGGTCTTGCCGTGATTGACAAGCACCAGCCCCGGATTCTCAAGTACCGTGACCTTTGAACTGCCGCCAAGTTCGTCCCAGAATCCCTCATTTTCCTTTGCGCTCCAGAAGGGCGAGTCATCAGGCAAGGCAAGGCAAATGAACGGCAGGAACATCAGGAAAGGACTGGCCGGACAGCTGTAGTCCTGGACCATATATTCCCTGTGGCCGTAGAAACCAAGGCTCGGGATATTATTGTAATAAAACTCCCTGCGGGCTACAAACTGCAACAGCGATCCCGAGCAGAGTCGGCGTGCGAGTCCCGGATCAAGCAGACTCTTGTCTTTCAGCATGAAGGCAACAGGGAACGCCCCCGAGACCCATGTCCTGTAGCAGATGCTCCTTGACCACATGTTTATGTAACCATCACGGCCAAAGAAGCATGACAGTGATTCCATCAGCTTCTGAGCGGATCTTTCTATTATCTCGGCTATTTCCGGATAACATTCATCACCGAAAGTCCTGTTCCAGATAGTCGTATAGACAATAAAAAGACTGATCGAGTAGTAGTTATATGTCTGTTCAAGGTACCAGCCATTGCCCGAGTGGTAGGAGGCTACCCAGAGGAGGTGGCTTTTCAGCAGGTCATCGTCTATCTCATAGTCGTGCTTCTTCAGGAATGAGAGGGTTATGATGTTGAATATCCTCCAGTTATTCTGCGTTGTCCGGTGGTGTCCCCATGCTGAGATTGTCACGGCCATCTCATCCTTTTCCTTCCGGGTGTATGTCGACCAGAGAGTGTCCGGCATCAGCAGGAGGGTCTTGAAGAGCCCCCCGAACTCGCAGGTGAACTGGTATGTTGAGTCTGGGAGATCCTCAGGCATGGGGAGCGAATTAGGATGGCCCGGGGTGAGTGCGTTGTAGAGATGAAGATGATAGTAATCGCGGAGCCTGATGCCATTGATTGTCGTTTCCGGATCAACATGAATCAATGGCCCCGCAAGTGTGAATGTTCTTTCAAGAGCTTCGAACTCCAGTGACCGGAACCGCCAGTCGGGTGACCCCTCCTGAGGGTAAGTCTTGCCCGGCACGATGGGGAAGGTGAGAGGGTCATCCAGGGAGCGGACGTGGGTGAACGCACGCTCAAGGAGGTACATGGCCAGCTCGATGTAATGCTTTTTTGTCATCCCGGTATGTGGACTCAGGATGAAGTCCGGATTTTCAACTTCAAATTGTTCTTTCATTGCACTCTGTGAGGGCCACTTCGATTTAGATGTTGGGAAGGACCATTTTCTACTCCAAATATAAGGGCAGATGGTGAAATATTATCCCGTCTGCCAATTATGTACTCAGGCTATATTTCCTCAGGAAGGCCGGATCAGCAATAAAAATCCTAAATTCGGACTTTTAAAAATAGGTTCGCTGCGGGATCTGCGTCATAGTTTCGCCTCTGACAGTGGAGACCGATTCGTACCAGTAAGAACATTTATATGGCAGTGGAAGTGGTTTTAAGGCAGATTGCAATGCTGGCAATCGTGGTTCTGGTGGGGATCATCGCCTCGCGGGCGAAAGTCATCACCGCAGTATCAAAGGATGTGCTGGCGAAGATCATTTTTTATGTGACCCTGCCCGCCCTGTTGTTCACAAACTTCAGCAAGATGGACCTGACACCGGAACTTCTGTCGGGAAGTATGCAGACATTATTGCTTTCACTCTTCGTTCTGTTGTTTATGCTGCTCATTGGAACGCTTACCGCGAGGCTTGCCGGGATTAAGGGCAGCCATGAGGCGATATTCAGGCTTCACAGCATGCTGGGAAATATCATTTACCTGGGACTCCCCCTGATAGCTGCGCAGTTTGGTAAGGAAGGACTGCTTTATGCCAGTCTTTTTGTGCTTGTTTCAAACATCCTTATGTGGACAGTCGGGGTTGCGATTATCACCCCGGACAACAGGCCGGGACTGAGGAAAAACCTGGTGAAGCTATTCAATATCAATACCATAGCAATAATTACAGGATTTGTGCTGTTTCTCCTTTCGGTCAAGCTCCCGCCGATCATACTTGATTCGGTAGGGGCCCTGGGCAGTACCACCACCTATCTTTCGATGGTATATATCGGGGCTGTGCTTTATTATGCTGATGGCAGGAAGATGATGAGAAACAGAAATGTATACCTGTTATCATTTAACAGGCTGCTGCTTGTTCCGTTCATGCTCATAGGGATATTTGCCCTGATGAATTATTTCTTTCCGGATCTTTTCCGGAGTGAGGTTCTGAATGTAGTGGTGATGCAGGCTGCCATGCCATGCATGGTAAATGTTGTGATCATGGTCAATATTCTCGGGAAAGATGGTGATATAGCAACAGCGAACGTCTTTGTTTCAACCATTCTGAGTGTTATCACCCTGCCGCTGATTCTGTTGAGCCTCAGGTTGATTCAGTGAATCCAGGCGGAAAGTTATCAGAGCTAACGTCTGCCCTGGTGGCACCTGTGTTTACTTTCCCAATTTCATTAATCTTTCAAGCGACCGGTTAATCTTTCCAAAGAAGCGTTCAATTTGTCTAATGCGCCTGTTAAAGCCTGTTCATGGGTGTTTGCCAGGTTGGAAACTGCGATTGGTTTCATACCTGCCAGTCTGGCTTCCACCAGGCATCGTTTATCGTTGACCCCGTCTTTATTGCCATCTTCATCCGAGAAATGTACCTCCACCCTTGTTATCTGTTGACTGTACCTGTTTAGTTCTTGTGATATTAAAGATGTTGACGAAGCTATAAGACCTTCGCTCCCGGTTACATTTTTATCTGTATTGACCTGTATTTGCATTTTCCTCATGTTTAATTAATAACGAAATATTGCTGCCAGCCCTGTTTCAGAAGGCATCTTACCGGTTGGCAGAACCATCACCTGTCCACCCATCTTCATAACCAATTCTCCCATATCGTCGAGCAGGTCATCTACAATCGGATTTATCATATCTTTTTTCTGCGTATTACCCGTTACAAGATTTGTAATCCTGACAGGAATTATCCGGTCGGCTTCAACAAGAAGGGTATCAACCCGTCCCTCAACTGCCGCCACAGCAACTTCCTTGTAATCATCACTCCCTTTGCCATTTGCCCTTGCCTGCTCAAAGAGGGCAACCAG